>DATNAP010000036.1:0-102883 GCA_035572475.1 Conexibacter sp.
TGCCCTGCGCGCTGTAGAGCAGGTCGCGGAAGCCGATCCGCACGGACTTGTAGCCGGTCGTCGAGGCGTTCGCGAGGTCGTTCGAGATCCCGTCGATGCGCTCCTGCTGGGCGGCCATGCCGGCGGCGGCGGAGTAGAGGCCTTCGAGCATCAGGCGCCCCCGTTCGGCGAGGCGACCTGCGTCGCCGTCTTGTGCAGCGAGTCGTCGATCGTCTGGATCGCCTTCTGCCCGGCCTCGAAGGCGCGGAAGGAGGCGATCATGTCGACCATCGTGCGGGCCGGGTCGACGCCCGAGCCCTCCAGCTCGCCGGTGCGGACGGTGCCGGTCGCCTGGCCCGCCGAGGTCCCGGTGAAGAGGTTGTCGCCCTGTTTGGCGACCTTCGTGAGCGCGAAGACGCCGACGTCGGACGCGGTCACCTGGCCGTTGGCGCCGACCTTCACCGGCTGTCCGTCTCTGCCGAGCACCGCGTTGCCGAGCTGGTCGGTGAGCGTGCCGGCGGCCGACTCGGTGAACTGGCCGTTGCGCGTGTAGCGCACGCCCTGCGCTGTCTGGACGGCGAAGAAGCCGTCGCCGGCGATCGCCATGTCGAGCGGCTCGCCGGTGTCGCGCAGCGGCTGCGGCGTGAGGTCGGTGACCATTCTGTCGAGCCCGACGCCCATGTTCAGGCCGCCGATCTGCTGGCCGGTGACGCTGTTGCTGAGGAGCAGGTCGCCGAACGCTCTCTGCGTGACGTGGTCGGCCTTGTAGCCGGGCGTCGACCCGTTCGCGAGGTCGTTCGCGATCTGATCCTGGCGCATCTGCTCGGCGACCATCCCGGACGCCGCGATGTAGAGCCCGCGCTCCATTCGCCCCGGGTGGTCGGCGGGAGCGGCGGGATCTTGAGGCGGGCGACGGTCAGCTCGCGCGTCGCGTCGCGTCGCGTCGCGCGTCGATGTACGCGCGGATCGCGTCTCTCGCCGCGGCGATGATCGAGTCGTCCTCGCGCCGGCTGGCGATCGCGTCCAGGGCGAGGAACTCGTCGTGCGTGAGCGGCACCAACAGCTTCGTGGTGATTTGGTCGCCTCTCACTGGGCGCGCCTCGTGATACTCGAGCGTGCTCTCGTCAATGTCGTCGAAGTCCTCTGGACTCAGATCCTCCATGCGCATGAGTCCATGATGGCTCATCGATACCTCCTGTCAAACAGTGCGCGGTGATAGCGCGAAGCGTCGAACGCCGTTGCGGGCCGCCACGTGGTGGGATCGACGGTGGGCGCGAGTGGCACGGAGAGAAGCCGACCGCCGTCGGTCTCCCCGGTCAGCACCACGCTCCCGGGTTCGCCGCGGGGGTTGTCAGAGATGACGTGTCGATTCCAGACGAGCCGATCGACCTCATAGCGCACGACGCCGTGCCGCGCCATTTCCCGCTCGTTGTGCTCATCGAAGATGAGGTCGGAGACGACATGCTGCGCCATGCGCCGCATCTTGCGGGCACGACCGCCGGAGACGGCCTGTTTGCACGCTTAATTTGCGGAGTGGCCGCGGCCCTGTCGCAAAGCGGGCGAGGGCCGGGTCAGCCCGCGCCGCCGCGCGCCTGCGCGCGGTAGTGCTCGCGCCAGATCAAGCGGTGGACGGGGATCCAGCGGGGGATGCTGCGGACGCCGGGGATGAACGGGACGCAGACGAAGGCGAGGCTCAGCAGCATCATCAACGCCCACACGAGCGCGTCGGCGTTTTCCGAGCTCTTGAACGGTTCGATCTGGTACCAGAAGGTGTAGAGCCACAGCCACACCTGCCCGGGGTAGCTGCCGGTCTCGTTCATCATCCCCCACTGGTCGCCGAGCAGATGCTGCGCTTCGGCGCGGTCCGACAGCAGCGATCCGTCGGCCATGAACAGCAGCGGCTTGGTGTAGTCGGTCTGGTAGAACTGCCGGCTCGTCAGCAGCGCGCCGTCGAGTCCGCCCGCTTGCGCGAGCGACAGCAGCGAGGCCATCATCGGCGCGACCGGTCCGGCGCCCGCCGGCGAGACGGTCACCGCCGTCCCGTGCGCGCTCGCTCTTTCGAGCGCCTTCGTGTACGCGTCCGTCCATGCTCTTTGCAGTCGCGGCGGGGCGGCGACGTACTGCCCGATCCGCGCACGCAGCGCGGGGTCGTTCGGGATCGTCGCGAGCGGCGCGAGCACGTAGTCGACCGCCGTGTCGATCGGGTGGCTCACGCCGAGCCAGCTCTGGAGGTGAATCGGGCCGATCACCTGGCCGGTCGCCGCGTGGTTGTAGGGCGGCCCGTATCCGGCTGTGTCGCTCGACCCGTCGAGCTCGGCGGTCGCCGTCGTGAGGAAGTCGACCGGCTGCACGCGCGACCACTGCGCGATCGTCGACGGCCGCTCGTCGGGCGACGAGAAGAGGATCGTCAGCAACGTTGCGAGCGCGGCCACGACCGCGAGGCAGATCGCGACCTCCTTGACGATGTCGTAGGACCGGAGGGGACCTCTCCAGGGCGGGGCGGCGTCGAGCGGCGAGGCCATCAGGCGTGCTCCCCGGGGCGACGATCGCCGGACGCCGGCGCCGCGGCCGCCTGTTCCGCCGCGAGCGCGCGCACGTACGCGGCACGACCCCGTGGCGCCGCACCAGCAGCACGTGCCACGCCGTCAGCAGCACCACCGCGACCGGCAGCAGGATCACGTGGAACGTGTACATCTGGCCGAAGTTCGTGACGTTGAAGAAGGCGCCGATCCCGACCGAGTTGAGCCCGTCCTTCGCCTGCGTGGAGATCCACTGCGCGTCGAAGTTCTGCTGCGAGAGGTAACCGGTGAAGGCCGCCGCGATCGAGATCAGGAACGTGACGGCGCCCGCAACCCAGGTGAGCGAGCGTCCGCCGCGCCACGCGCCCATGAAGAACTTCCCCCACAGATGCACGACCATCGCGAAGAAGAACAGCTCGACGCTCCACAGGTGGATCCCGTTGAAGAAGCGCCCGACGGCAGCAGGATCGCGGCGAGGAAGACGACGATCATCAGCACGATCACGAGCAGATTCGTGACCGAGATCTGGAAGAAGTGCCAGTGCACGTAGTGCGGTCTGCCGCTCAGGTCGAAGACGGCGCCGAACGGCGACGTCGCGGCAGACCCGTTCCCAGCAGTGCCGACACCCGACTCCTCCTTCGCGGTGAGCTGACGATTGGGCACGCTAAGCCGGCCGTCGCGCTTCCATCCGGAGTGGCGCGCGACGTGGTGCGGCTTACTACGGAACGTCAGGCGCCGAGCGCGTCGCGCAGTGCGCTCAGCTCCGCGCGCAGCTCGGCGAGGTCGTGCTCGAGCGCCTCCACGCGCCCGGCCAGCTCGGGCTCGGCGTGATCGGCGCGCACGCCACCCGCCCGATCGGCGTGGGCTGGGGCGGCGACCGCATGGGCGCTGGCGGGCTCAGCCTGGTCGCCTCCCAGCATTTGCGCATAGCGCTCTTCCTTCTGGCCGGGCTGGCGCGGGAGCTGGGCGGCGTGGCCTCTGGCGATCAGCGACTGGAGCGCCGCCTCGACGACGGCGAGGTCCTCGAAGCGCTGCAGCCGCTCGCTGCGCTGCTTCAGCTCGCCCGGCGTCTGCGGGCCGCGCAGCATCAGCACGCCGAGCAGCGCCAGCTCGTCCGGCGCGAGGCCGAGCGCTTCGTCGAGCAGGTGACGGTACTTCGCCGCGCGCGAGCCATGCCCGCTGGCGAGCCGGGTCCAGCCGCGGCGGTAGCTGTGCTGCAGCGCGTCCTTGATCGCGGCCTCGTCGTAGTCGACGACCGGATTCCGATTCGTCGACTGGTTGCACGCGAGCCGCAGCGCGTTGAGCGAGAGCGGATAGGCATCCGGCGTCGTGCGCTGCTTCTCGATCAGGCAGCCGACGACGCGAATCTCGACGGCGTCCGGTTCCACGCCCGGCAGCGTACGTCACCCGCGCCCGCGTCGCGCCCGGCGGCGCCCGCCCGCCGCTCGCGCTAGCGTTCCGAGGGCCGATGGTCCGCCGACCCGCATCCCTCGCCGCGCTGCTGGCCGTGCTGGCGCTCGGCGGCTGCGCGTACGGCACCGCCGCGAGGCTCACGCCCGCGCAGCAGCGCGCGCGGATCACGTTCATCGACGCGCACAGAGGCTTCAGCGACCGCGACCTCGCGAAGCTGTGCCCGGGCCTCTATCCGACCGACTTCCGCACGAACACGAAGAAGTGGCCGGCGGGGAAGGCGACGAAGGGCGAGAAGCCCGCGAGGGTGACCGCGCGGGATCGCGCCGAAGCGCAGGCCGCCGGCTGCGACGTGCGCCCCGGCTGATGACGAGCCGGCCGTCCGCCGACGCAGGCGCCGAACCGGCGGCGCAGATCGCCGGCGCCGACGCGGCCACGCTCGATCGCTTCGCCGAGCTGCTCGTCGGCTTCGCGGCGAACGTGCAGCCCGGCCAGATCGTCGCCGTCTCGTCCGAGATCGGCAAGGAGCCGCTGACGCGCGCGATCGCGACAGCCGCGTACGCGCACGGTGCGACCTACGTCGACGTCGCCTATGCCGATCCGTTCGTCCGCCGGGCGCGCATCGAGCACGGCAGCGACGCGGCGCTGGAGACGGTGCCGTCGTGGATCGGCGAGCGGATCCTCGCGCTCGGCGACCAGCGCTGCGCGCGCATCGCGCTGACCGGCCCGACCGCGCCGAGACTGCTGGAGGATCTCGACCCGGCGCGCGTCGGCGCCGACAGAGCGCAGACGCTGCGCGAGGCCGGCAAGGTCCTCAACGACCGCACGACCAACTGGACGATCGGCCCGTGTCCGACGCCCGGCTGGGCCGCGCAGGTGCACCCGGACCTGCCGCCGGACGAGGCGCTCGCGCGGCTGTGGGAGCAGATCGTGCACGTCTGCCGCTTGGACGAGCACGACCCGGTCGCCGCCTGGCGCGAGCGGATGGCGACGCTCAGAGCCGTCACCGAGCGCCTCACCGCCGCGCGCTTCGACGCGCTCCACTTCGCGGGACCGGGCACCGACCTGACCGTGGGGCTGCTCCCGAGCTCGACGTGGCTGAGCGCGAGCTTCGAGACCGCGGACAGCATCGCCCACGTGCCGAACCTGCCCTCGGAGGAGGTCTTCACGACCCCCGACCCGGCGCGCGTGGACGGCGTCGCGCGCGCGACGAAGCCGCTCCAGCTTGCGGGTGCGACGATCGAGGGCCTGACGGTCCGCTTCGAGGGCGGGCGCGCCGTGCAGATCGACGCCGAGCGGGGCGCCGACGTGCTGCGCGCGATGAGCGCCCACGACGACGGCGCCGCCCGCCTCGGCGAGGTCGCGCTGGTCGACGGCAGCGGCCGCATCGGGCCGCTCGACACCGTCTTCTACGACACGCTGCTGGACGAGAACGCCGCCAGCCACATCGCGCTCGGCCAGGCGTTCGCGTTCGCCGTCGGCGACGACCCGGACCGCGAGCGGATCAACACGAGCATGGTCCACATCGACTTCATGATCGGTGGGGACGACGTCGCGGTCGACGGCGTCGCCGCTGACGGGTCGCGCACGCCGGTGCTGCGCGGGGGCGTCTGGCAGATCTGACACGCTGGGCGGCATGCGACCGCTCGCGGTCGATCTCGTGCTGCTGCGCTCGACGGCGCCCGACCTGCCGCTCGTCGTCGGGCGCGTGCTCGCCGCGCGCGTGGTCGAGCGCAACGGGCGGCACGGGATCATCAACCTCGCGGGCGCCTATCTCACGGCCGAGCTGCCCGACGAGGTCCAGGTCGGCGACCGGCTGCGGCTCGTCGTGCAGCGGGCGCAAGGCGAGCAGGTGTTGTTCGCGCTCGCGCACGAACCGCCGCCGCTGCCAACGCCCGCGGAGCCGCCGCGCGCGGCGGGCGCGCCCCATGAGCCGGTCGTCGCCGTCGCCCGCGATCCTGGGGAGAGCGGCGAGGACGGCCGGCCGCACGCTGTGAGCGTGCGCTTCGAAGGGGAGGCGCTCGGCGCGGTCGAGCTGCGCGTCGTGCTGGACGAGGCGTTCGTGCACGCACGCGTCGCGCTCGCCGAGGGCCCGCCGCTGGAGCTGGCGCGCGCGCACGCCGGTGCGCTGCGCGTCGCGCTGGGGGCTGCCGCGACGCGGCCCGCGGAGGTCGAGATCGTCGCGCGCCCGAAGCCGGTGGACGTCTATGGCTGAGCCAGCGGGTGCCGGAGGTGGCCACGTGGCCACCGGAGGCGGGTCCCGCACCGTCTCGCTCCCGCCGGACATCCCGCCGGCGCTGCGCGCGGCGGTCGCCGCTGCGCTCGCGTGGCTGCGCGAGCTGGAGCGCGAGGCCGGGGCGGGCGAGGCGCCTCCGGTTACGCGACCTCGCTGAACAGCAGGGCGTCCGCGTCGAGCTCTCTGCGCAGCAGCTTCTTCAGCTGGCCGTGGATCTGGCAGACGCGGCTTTCCGAGACGCCGAGGATCTCGCCGATCTCGCGCAGCGTGAGGTTCTTGACGTAGAGCAGCACCGCCACCTGACGCTCGCGCTGCGGCAGCCGCTCGAAGGCGGCGCGGAAGCGCAGCTTCGCCTGGTCGCGCGCGGTGTGGTGCTCGGGATCGGCGAAGCGGTCGTCGCTGACGAGCGTGTCGATCCGCTCGATCGCCGTCTCGTCGTCGCTCAGCACGAGCGTGTTCAGCGACGTCACGTCGGAGGCGAGGATCTCGTCCTCGCGCGTGCGCAGCTCGTCGGGCGTGCAGTTGAGCGTGTGCGCCAGCTCGTCACGCGTCGGCTTGCGCCCGTGGACGCCGATGAAGTGCTCGCGCGCGGAGTTGATGTCGCGCTCCCAGCGGCGCAGCGAGCGCGGCGCCCAGTCCTGACGGCGCAGCTCGTCGAGCACGGCGCCGTGGATGCGCGTCCAGGCGAACTGCTCGAGCGTCGCGCCCTTCTCCGGGTCGTAGCGATCGATCGAGTGGATCAGAGCCTCGAGCCCGCACGAGATGAAGTCCTCGACCTCGCAGCGCGCCGGGATCTCGCGCACCTTCTTGTAGACGATGTACTTGACCATCGGCGCGAACGTCAGCACGAGCCGGTCGCGCACCGCGCGGTCGTTTGTATCTCGGTAGCGCTGCCACAGCGCGAGCGCCTCGTCGGCCGTGATGCGGCCTCCTGTGCGCTTCGTGTCGAGCTGCATCTCTGCCCCTTCCCTCCGTCGTGTTCCCCAGGATCGGGGCAGGTATCGGCACGGGTGAGGAGCGGCCTGGATCGCCGCTATGGGGTAACCAGTGCAGAACAAACGTCCAGAAATCCGGCCCAGACGACATAAGACCGCCCGATGGATCGGATCCCGATAGATCAAGGGATTTGCGCCATGCGGACCATCATTTCCAGGGGATTCAGCGACAAGCCCCAGGGTTCTGCGGGCCCCTGGGGACTGCGCCGGACGGCGCCGCGCGTTCTCGCTCAGGAGTCGCCGCCCGCGGCCGATCACCCCGGTTGTCCGTTCCCCGTTGGAGGTCTTCCCCATGGCGCTCCGCCTCACCGGCTCACCCACGACCGCCTCGCCCGCGACGCCCGCCGACCCGTCGGCGCAGGCGGCCGCGTGCTTGGAGCGGCAGGACCTCGACGGCTACGCGGGGCTGTTCGCCGAGGCGGCCGGGCTCGCCGACGTGCACGCGCGCTATGCGGCGCGCGTCGCGCTCGTGGAGGCGGCGATGCGCGCCGCGCGGGCCGTCGACCGGGCCCGCGTCCCGGCGATCTACCTCGCCGCCGTGCGGGCGGCGGTCGCGCTGCTGGAGGAGGAGCCGCGCGAGCCGGTCCTGCTCAACTACGCGGGCGTCCTCTTCTACGAGCTCTGGAGCCTGGACGCGGCCGCCGGGCTGTTCGCGGCCGCGCACCGGCTCGACCCCGAGCTGCCGAACGTCGAGTCCAACCTCGCCGCGCTCGCCCGTCGCCGCAAGGCGGGCGCCGTCCCCGCGCTCCCGCGCGCGGTCACCGTCGCGCTGACCGAGCTGGCCAAGCGCGCCCGCCGCGTCGCCGACCGCGCTCACCCCGCCGAGGGCCTGCGCCTGTCGCTCTGCATGATCGTCAAGGACGAGGAGGAGATGCTGCCGCGCTGCCTCGCCGCCGCCGCGCCGGCGGTCGACGAGATCGTCGTGGTCGACACCGGCTCCTCCGACCGCACGATCGAGATCGCGCGCGAGTTCGGCGCGACCGTGATCGAGCGCGCATGGACCGGCTCGTTCTCGGAGGCGCGCAACGTCTCGTTCGACGCCGCGACCGGCGACTGGCTGATGTTCCTCGACGCCGACGAGGTGCTCGTCGAGGACGACGTCGAGCGCTTGCGCGCGCTGCGCGGCAAGACCTGGCGCGAGGCCTTCTACCTGTCCGAGATCAGCTGGACCGGCGAGCTGGGCGACGGCACCGCCGCGACCCACACCGCCCTGCGCGTCTTCCGCGCCCGGCCCGAGTACCGCTTCAGCGGCAGCCTCCACGAGCAGATCGCCGAGACGCTGCCGCTGCACATCCCCGAGCGGATCGAGGCGACCGACATCCGCGTCGAGCACTTCGGCTACCTCGGCGCGGTGCGCGACGCGAAGGAGAAGTCGCGCCGCAACATCGAGCTGCTGCTGGAGCAGCGCGAGCAGAGCGGCCCGCATCCGTTCCTGCACTTCAACCTCGGCTCCGAGTACGGCGCGATCGGCGACGCGCAGTCCGCGCTCGCGGAATACGAGCGTGCCTGGGAGCTGATCGAGAGCGATCCGGCCAGACGCACGTGGGGCTTCATGCCGGCGCTCGCCGCGCGACTCGTGCGCGCGCTGCGCATCTGCGGCCGCCACGAGGACTGCATCGCGCGCGGCGCCGAAGCGCTCACGCGCTACCCCGGCTTCACCGACATCGTCTTCGAGCAGGCCTCGTCGACGCTCGCGCTCGGCGACGTCGACGGCGCGCTGCGCCTCTTCCGCCAGTGCGTGTCGATGGGCGACGCGCCGAGCAGATACACGTCGACCGTCGGCATGGGCACGTTCCTGCCGACGATCGCGATCGCCGAGATCCACCATTCGCGCGGGGAGACCGCCGAAGCGGTGCGGCTCCTCGATGCCTGCCTCGCAGAGCACCCCGGCTTCTTCGGGCTCGTGCTGCCGTTCGCGGCCGCGCTGCTGGCCGACGGCGTCGCGCCCGACGAGGTCGTGGCGCGCGTCGAGGGACGTGTCGCGGCGCTCACGCCGACTGTCCGCTTCATGCTCGGGACCGCCCTGTACGAGGCCGGTCGCACCGAGGCGGCCGAGTCGCAGTACCGCCTGCTGCTGGCGGATCAGCCCGGCAGCGGCATGGCGCGCGTCGCGCTCGCCGAGGCGCTGCTGTCGCAGAAGCGCTGGGACGAGGCGGCCGCCGAGGCCGCGCAGCTCGGCGACGACGAGCCGCACGCGCCGGTCGCGCGCCGCAGCGAGCTGTTCGCGCTGCTCGTCGCCGGCGGTGTGGACGCCGCTCGCGCCACGCTTGCGCGCGCCGCGTCCGGCGGGATGCCCGGTGGGGAGCTGGCGCTGTTCGCGAGCTGGGTGGACATCGCCGACGGCCGTCACGAGGCCGGCGAGATGACGTTGCCCGTGGACGCCGTCGTCCCGCTCGCGACCGCCCTGGAGGCACTGCTGCGCGTCCAGGAGGTCGATGCCTTCGCGGCGCTCGTCGGGCTGCTGGAGCGCAGCCCGCTGGCGGCGCGCGAGCGGCGCGAGCTGCTCGCCGGGATGTACCTGCGGCGCGGGTTCCTCGCGTCTGCGGCAGAGGAGTGGCTCGGCGTCTGCCAGGACGACCCGCGCGACGTGCGCGGGCTCGTTGGGCTGGCGCAGGTGGCCGCGGCGCAGGGGATGACCGACGACGCGATCGAGCTCGCCCGCGAGGCGCAGACGATCGAGCCGGGGGAGCGACGTGCGACGAGATTGCTCGCGCGGCTCGAGCCGCTGGCGGCGTAGCCCGGGGCGGTGGGCGTTGCGCTCACCGCTCAAGTTCCGCGATGGACGGCCGATAGAGCCGGGAGAAACCATCGATCGGAGCGGGCGCATCGACGCTCCCGATCGACTCCACGAGGAGCTCGACATGGGCCTCGACGTCGCACGCATCGAACCGACCACCTTCGAGACGACGCACCAGCGCGCGCCGCGTGCTGCCCGTGCGGGCGCCGGTGAGGCGCAGGACGCGGCCGACGTGTCCTCCACCGAGATCCCCGCGAGCCCGCCGGCCGACGTGCTGGACGCGATCGACGCGGCCGGACGCGTGGCGGGCGAGCTGCGCGCACAGGGGCGCGAGCTGCACTTCGTGCCCGCAGCGGAGAGCGGCGACGGCCGCATGCGGATCGAGGTGCGCGACCTCGACGGCAACGTGCTGCGCACGATCCCGCCGAGCGAGGCGCTCGACGTCGCCACCGGCAGCCCGCTCGACTAGGACGACCGCATGTCGACCAGCGCCCCCTCGAGCTCGACCTCCGGCTCCTCGTCGACCGACCTGGCGAGCCTGCTGGCGAGTCTGACGTCGGGCTCCTCGTCGAGCTCGAGCACGTCCATCAACGGCGTCCAGCAGCCGACCCTCAACGTCGGCGGGCTCGCCTCGGGGCTCGACACGAACTCGATCATCTCCCAGCTGATGGCGGTCGAGAGACAGCCGCGCGACCTGCTCGCGAACAAACTGACGGTCGACCAGGCGCGGCAGTCGGTGCTGGCGGGATTCCAGACCCAGCTGCGCTCGGTCGAATCGGCCGCGCAGGACCTGCGCGGGCTCACGCTCTGGCAGCAGCAGCAGACGGTCAACACAAGCGACACGGCGCGCATCACCGCCTCGATCGTGGCCGGCGCCGGCGCCGCCATCGGCGGTTACCAGGTCGACGTCAGCCAGCTCGCCGGCTCGGCGCAGCGCACCTACTCCTTCGCAAGACCGGCGGCCGCCGGGGCGATCACGATCGACGGGCACGACACGCAGCTCGCCGCGAACGCCTCGATCGACGACGTCGTCTCCGCGATCAACACTGATCCGAGCGCGACCGTCTACGCCGCCGCGACCGACAGCGGAACGCTCGTCCTCTCCTCGCGCGCGACCGGCGACACCGGCACCGGCTTCATCCAGGTGAGCGACGCGACCGGCTCGCTGACCGAGCAGACCGCGAAGGCGAAGCAGGGCAAGGACGCGCTCTTCACGGTCGACGGCGTCGCCGGCTCGTCCTCCACGAACGACGTCACGAACGCGATCGCCGGGGTGAGACTGACGCTCAGAGGCGTCACGACCGTGACCGGGCCGATCACGGTCACCGTCGCGCCGCCGAGCGTGAACACCGACGCGGTGAAGCAGTCGCTGCAGGCGTTCGTCACCGTCTACAACTCGACGCTCGACGCGATCAACGCGAGACTGACCGAGAGAACCGTCCAGAACCCGCAGACGGAGGCGGACCGCGAGGCGGGGATGCTCAACGGCGACACGACGCTGACGGACATCCTCACGCAGATGCGCCAGGCGATCTACACGGCGGTGCCCGGCCTGCCCAGAACGATGAACAGCCTCTCGCAGATCGGCATCTCGACCGGCGACCCCAACTCGACGGTCTCGCAGAACACGCTCGACGGCAAGCTGACGATCGACGAGAACGCGCTCGACACCGCGCTCGCGAACAATCCGCAGGGCGTGCGCAACCTGCTCGCCGGGCAGAACAACGTCGGCGGCTGGGCGCGCTCGTTCGAGTCCGTCGTGCACGCGGCCGACACGACCGACGGCACGCTGGACGTCGCGATCAACGGCGCGGGCGCCGAGATCAAGCGCCTGCAGTCCGACATCTCGGACTGGGACGAGCGCCTCGCGCTGAAGCAGCAAACGCTGCAGGCGCAGTTCACCGCGATGGAGACGGCGCTGTCGCAGAGCCAGGCGCAGGGCCAGTGGCTCACGAGCCAGATCGCCAGCCTGCCGCACGGCTGATCGCGCTCAAATTCCCGCCTCCCTGACCGATCACCCGGGGTGACGATCCACCCCCGATCCCCAGGGAAGGGCCATGAGCAGCATGAACTTCGCGGCCTCGCCGCAGGCATATCGAGAGAGCGCGGTGCTGACCGCCCCGCCCGAGCGGCTCGTCGTGATGCTCTACGACGGCGCGCGGCGCTTCCTCCACCAGGCGGCGACCGCGATGCGCGACGGCGACGTGCCGGTCGCCCACGAGCGCCTGCGCCGCGCCGAGCGGATCGTCGAGCACCTCGACGCGACGCTCGACCTCAGCCAGGGGGAGATCTCCGAGCGGCTCGAGGCGATCTACGCCTTCTGCCTGAGACTGATGGGCGAGGCGCGCATGCGCCAGGACGCCGGGCGGCTCGAGACGGTCGGCGGGCTGCTGGGCGAGCTGCGCGAGGCGTGGGCCGAGCTGGCCGCCGGCGGCGCCGCCGCGGGCCGTCGTGCCGTCGCCGCGCCGGCGTGATCCGGCCCACGGAAGCGAGCTGAACGGCGTGAGCGAGACGGCCCCGTACGAGCGGCTGGCCGCGCTGGCCGAGCGCGAGCTCGCGCTCGTGACCGCCTTCGAGCCCTCGCGCATCGGCGAGCTCGTCGCGCTCCAGCAGACGCGCACGACGCTCGTCGCCGCGCTGCCCGAGCAGCCCCCGGCTGCCGCCCGCTCGCTGCTGTCCCGCGCGCACGAGTGCCAGCTCCGCACGACCGCCGCGCTGCAGGTGCTGTGCGACCAGCTCGGCCGCGACCTCGGCGCCGTCGACCGCGGCCGCCAGGCCGCGCGCGGTTACGCGGCGGCCGCACCGGCGCGGCCGGTGCTCGACCGCACCGGCTGAAGAACGCGTTCGGCCTAAAGAACCCGTCCCCCCATCCGATCCACTCGCACGGTGAGCCTGTTCGACACCACCCAGCTCTCGATCGAGGCCGCGATGCGGGGCTCGTCGCTGCGGCAGACGCTGCTGACCGACAACCTCGCGAACGTCAACACGCCCGGCTATCAGCGCCACGACGTCGACTTCCACGCGACGCTCCAGCAGGCGCTGGAGAGCGGGCAGCCGCTCGACCAGGTCGCGTTCGCGCCGACGGTCGACAGCTCGCGCACGGTGCGCGCCGACGGCAGCGGGATCGACGCCGACCAGGAGTCGGCCGATCTCGCCGAGAACGCGCTCGAGTACCAAGCGCTCGTGCAGGTCGATGGGACGCGCACCTCGATCCTCCAGACGGCGATGGGCGTGCGCTGATGGGCCTGTTCGACGCGATCGACGTCGCCGGCAGCGGCCTTGCGGCCGAGCGCCTGCGCATGGACGTGACCGCAGGCAACCTCGCGAACGCCGAGACGACGCAGGGCGCCGACGGCCAGCCCTACAGACGGCGCGAGGTCGTGCTGCAGGAGGCGCCGGTCGGCGGCCAGAGCTTCGGCTCGATGCTCGCGAGCGCGGCGACGAGCCCGCCGGTCTCCGGCGTCCAGGTCGCCGGCATCGTCGACGACCCCTCGCCGCCGCGTCAGGTCTACGACCCCGGCAACCCGGCTGCGAACGCGCAGGGCTACGTGCTGCTGCCGAACGTCAACCCGGTCACCGAGATGGTCGACCTGATCTCCTCCTCGCGCAGCTACGAGGCGAACGTGACGGCGATGCAGGCCTCGAAGACGATGTTCTCGCAGACGCTGGGGCTGCTCAGATGATCCCCCCGGTCTCCGCCCTCGGGGCCGAGTGGCAGCTCCCCGGCATCGCACCGATCGACGCGTCGGCGACGGCGAACGACGTCGCCGCGACGAGCGGGTCCGGGGGCGGCTTCGGCGGCATGCTCACGCAGCAGATCGACAACCTCTCGAACTTGCAGGACGCCGCGACGACGGCGTCGCAGTCGCTTGCCGACGGCACCGCCACCGACGTCTCCTCGGTCGTGACCGCGGTCGAGAAGGCCCAGCTCGCGATGCAGCTCGCCGGTCAGATCCGCACGAAGGGGTCTGAGGCGATCAACGACATCTTCCACACGCAGATCTAACCCCCGCCGCCCGCCCCCGACGCCACGACGCACCAAACCACAGGAGCACTCCCTCATGCCCCTTCGCGCCCTCTTCGCCAACGTCACGCCGCGCGGCCGGATCGTCCTCGGCGCCGTCGCGCTCGGCACGGTCGTCGTGCTGATCCTGCTGATGAGAATGGCCTCGGCGCCGAGCTACTCCACGCTGCTGACGGGGCTCGACCCGGCGCAGACCGGCAAGGTGACGGCGGCGCTCGACACGAAGGGCATCGGCTGGGAGCTGCAGAACAACGGCACCGCGCTCGCCGTCGACTCCGGCAAGACGGCGCAGGCGCGCATCGCGCTCGCGGGCGCCGGCCTGCCCGGGACGTCGCAGCCGGGCTACGAGCTGCTCGACAGACAGTCGCTCGGCACCTCGAACTTCCAGCAGCAGATCGACTACCAGCGCGCGCTCGAGGGCGAGATCGCGAAGACGGTCGAGCAGGTCGACGGCGTCTCCGGCGCGCAGGTCGAGCTCGTGCTGCCCGACAGAGACGCGCAGTTGTTCTCAAACAGCACGAGCCCCGCGACCGCGGCCGTGCTGCTGTCGGGCGCGACCGCGCTCGACCCGGGCGCCGTGCGCGGGATCGCGCAGCTCGTCGCCAACAGCGTGCCGGGCCTGTCGACCGACCACGTCACGATCACCGACGGCACCGGTCAGATGCTGTGGCCGACGAGCGCGGACGGCAGCGGCAGCGGCGGCGGCCTGCTCGCCAAGCAGGCGGCCGAGTCGCAGTACGACGCGCAGATGGCCGCCGGCCTGACGGCGATGCTCACGCGCACGCTCGGGCCCGACAAGGCGCAGGTGCAGGTCCATGCCGACCTCGACGCCAACCAGGCGACGCAGGAGCAGCTCACGTACGGCAGAAGAGGCGTGCCGCTCACGGCGCAGACCGACACGGAGACGCTGAGAGGAGGCGGCGGCGGCGCCGGCGGCACGGCCGGCACGGGCGCGAACATCCCCAGCTTCGCGCAGAGCGGCTCGTCCGGCAGATCCGACTACAGACACACGACGTCCGACGACACGTTCGGCGTCGACAAGACGATCACGCACACGAGAGTCGCGCCCGGCGCGATCAACTCGCAGCAGGTCTCCGTGCTGCTCGACAGATCCGTGCCGGCGTCGGCGATCCCGCAGATCAGAGCGGCGATCGCGGGCGCGGCCGGGATCGTGACGACGCGCGGCGACGTGCTGAGCGTCGGCCAGGTCGCGTTCGCGAGACCGCCGACGGCCGCGTCCCCGTCGCCGGTCGCGACGTTCGGCGGCTACCTCAAGTACCTCTTCGTCGGGCTCGCCACGCTCGGCTTCCTCTTCTTCGTGACGCGCCAGCTCAAGCGCCGCGAGACGGAGGCGCTCGCGGGCGAGCCGACGTGGCTGTCGGAGATCGCGGCGCCGCGCACGCTCGCCGAGCTCGAAGCCGACGACTACCCGACGCAGGTGCGCCCGCTGCGCACGCCCGAGCAGCCCGCGCGCCTTCAGGTCGAGGACCTCGTCGCGCGCGATCCCGACCGCGTCGCGCAGCAGGTGCGCGCCTGGATGGCGGAGGACGACAAGTAGTGGGCGCGATCGACGTGGCACCCGACGACGTGGAGGAGCTGGCGTCGCCCGGCGGCGCGGCAGTTGCCGACTCGCTCCCGCGGCTTCCGGCGAGAACGGTCCCGCGGATGGCCGGCCGCCAGAAGGCAGCCGTGCTGCTGATCGCGCTCGGGCCGGAGAAGGCCGCGGACGTGTTCCGGCACCTGCGCGAGGAAGAGATCGAGACGCTGTCACTGGAGATGGCGAAATCCGGCCAGATCTCGCCCGACACGTCCGCGTTCGTGTTCGAGGAGCTGGCCGCCGTCGTCCAGGCGTACGACTCGCTCGCGACCGGCGGCGTCGACTACGCGCGTGAGGTGCTCGAACGGTCGATCGGCAGCGACCGCGCGGCGGAGATCATCGGCCGCCTCTCGACCGTGATCGAGCGCCGGCCGTTCGAATTCCTGCGCCGCACGCCGGCCGACCACATCGTCACGTTCCTGCGCAGCGAGTCGCCGCAGACGATCGCCTTGGTCGTCGCGAACCTGCACACGACGCTGGCCGCGCAAGTGCTGTCGTGCCTGCCGGAGGAGCAGCAGGCCGACATCGCGCTGCGGATCGCGCGGATGGGCGAGACGCCGCCCGACGTCGTGCGCGAGATCGAGAACGTCATGCGCCGCAAGCTGGAGACGGTCGTGCAGCAGGAGTACTCGGCCGCCGGCGGCGTCAAGTCGCTCGCCGAGATCCTCAACCACACCGACCGCCCGACCGAGCGCAACGTGCTCGACACGATCGCCGAGCAGGACTCGGAGCTGGGGGACGAGGTCCGCCGCCTGCTGTTCGTCTTCGAGGACATCGCGAGACTCGACGATCGCTCGATCCAGCTCGTGCTGCGCGAGGTCGACCAGAGAGACCTCGCGCTGGCGCTGCGCGGCGTGGACGACGAGGTCAAGGAGCGCCTGCTGTCCAACATGTCCGAGCGCGGCGCGCAGATGCTGCGCGAGGAGATGGAGTACCAGCCGCCGCAGAAGAAGCGCGTCGTCGAGGAGGCGCAGGGCCGCATCGTCGGCGTCGTGCGCCGCCTGGAGGACGCCGGCACGCTCGTGATCGGGCGCGGCGCCGGAGACGCGGTCGTCTGATGGACGAGTTCTCGTTCGAGCCGCTGGAGGCGGCGCCCGGGATCGCGCTGCGCGACTTGGAGTCGCCGCTGGCGGCGGCGCAGGCCGAGGCCGACGCGATCCGCGCCGCCGCGCGGGCCGAGGGTCACGCCGACGGTCTCGACGCCGGGCTGGCGGAGGGTCGCGCCCAGCTGGCGGCGGCCCTCGCGGCGCTGGAGTCCGCCCATGCGGAGGTGGTGGCGCTGCGCGCGGCGACCGCCGAGGCGGTCGAGCGCGACGCCGTCGAGCTTGCCGTGCAGCTCGCCGAGAAGATCGTCGCCGGGACGCTGGAGGCCGAGCCAGAACGCGTGCTCGACGTCGTGCGCGGCGCGCTGCGGCGGTTGAGCGAGCGCCGGCGCGTGACCGTCCTGGTGCACCCGGACGACCTCGACGTCGTCCGCGCCGCCGCCGACGGCTTCGCCGGCGAGCTCGGCGGGATCGAGCACTGCGAGGTCCAGGCCGAGCGGCGCCTGTCGCGCGGCGGAGCCGTGGTGCGGACGGACGAGGGCCAGATTGACGCCTCAATCGAAACGCAGCTCGCCCGCGCCCGCGAGCTGGTGGCGGCGGAGCTCGGCGGATGACCGAGGACCGCGAATCCGACGGCCTCATGGACGGGCAGATCCGCGCTCCTCAGTTCGCGCGCGCGTCGGCGTTGCTGCGCGGCAGCGACCTGGCGCGCCGCTCGGGGCGCGTGTCCGATCTGATCGGCTTGGTGATCGAGGCGACCGGCCTGCAGGCCGAGGTCGGCGAGGTCTGCCTCGTCAACGGCGACCGCGGGCACGATCCGGTCCCGGCGGAGGTGGTCGGCTTCCGCGGCCAGCGCACGCTGCTGATGCCGCTCGGCGAGATGGAGGGCATCGGCCCCGGCACGACCGCGCGCGCGACCGGCTCCTCGTTCCGCATCCGCGTCGGCGACGACCTGCTCGGCCGCGTGATCGACGGGCTCGGCCGTCCGCTCGACGGGCTGGACCCCGCCGTCGGTGGGCGTCCCCGCTCCACCGCGGCTGCGCCCCCGGATGCGCTGTCGCGACCGCGGATCGAGGAGCGCGTCGACCTCGGCGTGCGCGCCTTGGATGCTCTGGTGCCCTGCGGGCGCGGGCAGCGGCTCGGCATCTTCGCCGGCTCGGGCGTCGGCAAGTCCTCGCTGCTCGGCATGATCGCCCGCTCCACGACCGCGGACGTGAACGTGATCGCCCTCGTCGGCGAGCGCGGCCGCGAGGTGCGCGAGTTCGTCGAGCGCGACCTCGGCGACGCCCTGGAGCGCTCGGTCGTGATCGTCGCGACCTCCGACCAGCCTGCCCTCGTGCGCATCAAGGCGGCGTTCACGGCGACCGCGATCGCCGAGCACTTCCGCGACCAGGGAAACGACGTGATGCTGATGATGGACTCGGTCACGCGCTTCGCGATGGCGCAGCGCGAGGTCGGCCTCGCGATCGGCGAGCCGCCCGCGACGCGCGGCTACACGCCATCGGTGTTCGCCCAGCTTCCGCGGCTGCTGGAGCGGTCGGGAACGGCTGCGGTCGGCTCGATCACCGCGCTCTACACCGTGCTCGTCGACGGCGACGACATGAACGAGCCGATCGCCGACGCGGTCCGCTCGATCCTCGACGGCCACGTCGTGCTGACGCGCGAGCTGGCGCATGCCTCGCACTACCCGGCGATCGACGTGCTGCAGAGCGTGTCCCGGTTGGTCGGCGAGGTCGTCTCGCCGGAGGTGCGCGCGGCCGGGCAGGCGGTCCGCCAGCTCCTCGCCGCCTACCGCGAGAAGGAGGACCTGATCGCGATCGGCGCCTACCAGCGCGGGACGGACCCGCTGGTGGACGCGGCGATCGTGCTGCGCCCCGCGGTCGAGCGCTTCCTGCGCCAGGCCGTCGACGAGCGCACGAGCGCCGCCGACGCCGACCGCGCCCTGCTCGACATCGCCGCCGCGATCGCCGAGCATGCCGGTCCGTCTTACGCCGACGAGACGGTCGACGCCGAGCCGGTCGTCGGGTCCCCGCGCGTGCCCGTCTTCGTCCCGCCCGGCGGCGCGCCGGTCGACGGTCTCGCGACGCCCGTCGCCTCGACCGCGATCCCGCCGCTGAACCTGCGGGCGTAGCGGCGCCGCCCCCGCGCACGCGGTCTCTTAAGATGAAGGGATGTCAACCAATCCGCCAACGCGCAGCGTCAAGTTCAGCGACGACGAGCGAGGCGGGTGGTCGTCCGATCGGCCGCGCCGCGAGGGCGCGGCGCAGCGCCCGGTCGACGTCTCGACGCGCTGCCGCGTCCTCGCACCGTCGGACCGCCTGCGCTACTCGCCCGGCAGCCTGCTGCTGATCGTCGCCCCGAGCGCCGCCGAGCGCGACCGCTTCGCCGCGCGCGTGCTCGAAGACAGAAACGCCTACCTCTCGCTCGACAAGGTGCGGGCGCTGCTGAACGGCCGCGTGCCGGCCGATCAGGTCGAGGAGCGCGCGCACGAGCTGCTGGACACGGCGATCGGCAGACGGCTCGCGGCGGGCGAGACGGTCGTGCTCGGCGCCGACGGGCTCGCCGCCGAGGCGCGCGAGCGCTATGTGCGGATGGCGCACGCCGCGCGCCGGCCGCGGCACGTCGTGCTGCTGGAGGCCGGCCGCGACGACGCCGACGAGGACGCGCGCGCCGCGCTCGACGAGCTGCGCCGCGCGCTCGTCGCCGGCGAGCTCGGCGCCGAGGGGATCCAGACCGCGCTGCGGCTCAGCGGCGGGACCGTCGCCGAAGTCAAGAAGATCGTCTTCCGCCCGCCCCCGCGCGACGAGTAAGCTCGGCGGCGATGGCGGGCGACGCGACACCGACTGCCTCGCCGCTCGGCGCCCAGTTCGCCCGGGCACTCGCGGAGAAGGACTTCGCGCGCGCGGCGGCGCTGCTGCACCCGCAGGTCGACTTCGCCGCGCTGACGCCGAGACGTGCCTGGGAGGCGCATGCTCCCGAGCAGGTCGTCGCCGAGGTGCTGCGCGTGTGGTTCGACGACGCGTGCGAGCTGGAGCAGCTCGTCCACGTCGAGCACGAGACCTTCTGCGACCGCGAGCGCGTCGCCTATCGCCTGCGCGGGCGCGGTCCCGACGGGCCCTTCCTGCTGGAGCAGCAGGCGTACCTGACCGAGCGCGACGGGCAGATCGGCTGGCTGCGCGTGCTCTGCTCGGGCAAGCGCCCGATCGCGTGAGCGCGTCGCGTCCGCCGGCTGCGCTGGCCGGACCGGACGCGCTGCTCGCGTTCGACCGCGAGCACGTCTGGCATCCGTACGCCGCGCTGCCGGCGGCGATGGAGCCGCTGCTCGTCGAGTCGGCCGCCGGGGTACGGCTGCGGCTCGCCGGCGGGCGCGAGCTGATCGACGCGATGGCGTCGTGGTGGTGCGCGATCCACGGATACCGCAACGCGCGGCTCGACGCGGCCGCGCGCGAGCAGCTCAGCCGCATGGCGCACGTGATGTTCGGCGGGCTCACGCACGCGCCCGCGATCGAGCTCGCCCGTGCGCTCGTCGCGCTCGCGCCGGACGGGCTCGAGCATGTGTTCTTCGCCGACTCCGGCTCGGTCGGCGTCGAGGTCGCGCTCAAGATGGCGCTGCAGTACCAGCGCTCGCGTGGGCGGCCCGAGAAGCGCCGCCTGCTCGCGCTGCGCGGCGGCTATCACGGCGACACGTTCGGTGCGATGGCGGTGTGCGACCCCGTCGGCGGCATGCACTCCCTGTGGGAGGGGACGCTGCCCGAGCAGGTCTTCGCGCCGCGCCCGCCGGGCGGCTTCGAGGCGGCGCTGGATCCCGCGTGGGACGCGGAGGTCGCGGCGCTGTTCGCGGTGCACGCCGGCGAGCTGGCGGCGGCGATCGCCGAGCCGGTCGTGCAGGGCGCCGGCGGCATGCACGTCTACGCGCCCGTCTACGTACGGCGGCTGCGCGAGCTGTGCGACGCCCACGACGTGCTGCTGATCCTCGACGAGATCGCGACCGGCTTCGGACGCACCGGCGGGGAGCTGTTCGCGGCCGCGCACGCGGGCGTCGCGCCTGACGTCATGTGCGTCGGCAAGGCGCTGACCGGCGGCTACATGACGCTTGCCGCCGCGCTCTGCAGTGCGCGTGTCGCGCGCGGCATCAGCGGCGGTGAGGGAGGCGTGCTGATGCACGGCCCCACCTTCATGGCGAACCCGCTCACGTGTGCGGTCGCGCTCGCGTCGATCGAGCTGCTGGGCGAGCGCGACTGGCGCGCGGACGTCGCGCGGATCGAAGGCGGCCTGCGCAGTGGGCTTGCGCCGGCGGCGGAGCTGCCGGGCGTACGCGAGGTGCGCGTGCAGGGCGCGATCGGCGTCGTCCAGCTCGCGCACGAGGTCGACGTCGTTGCCGCGACCGCCGCTGCCGTCGACCACGGCGTGTGGCTGCGCCCCTTCCGCGATCTCGTCTACGCGATGCCGCCGTACGCGATCGACGACGCGGACCTCGCGACGGTCTGCGCCGCGATGCGCGCTGCCGCCGCTGCGGGTTGAGCGCTCGAACAACCGTCTAGCCCCTCCAGTTCGTGCCGGCCGGGCCGACTACCGGGCCGTGACGCCGTTCCGCTTCCCCCTCGAGCGCCTGCGGGCGCTGCGCGAGCGCGGCGAGGATCTCGCCAAGCAGGAGCTTGCCGGTGCGCTGCACCGCCAGGAGAGCTGCGCCGAGCGGCTGCGTGCGATGGGCGAGCAGGTCGCCGGCGCGTTCGACGCGCAGCGCGCGGCCGCGACCGGAGGGGCGGCGAGCGCCGCCGACCTCGCCGCCCACCAGGCCTACCTCGAACGGATGCAGCAGGTTCGCGAGGCCAGCCAGCACGACCTTGACCGCCACGACGCCGAAGTCGGGGCACGTCGCGACGCGCTGCGCGAGGCCGCGCGGCAGCGCCAGGCGCTCGAGCGCCTGAAGGAGCGCCGCCGCGCCGACCACGATCGCGCCGTCGCCCGCGCCGAAGGCGCGGTGCTCGACGAGATCGCCTCCACCCAGCACCGCAGGAGCGCCTCATGAGCCTGACTCCGAATGTCCTGCTCAAGCCACCGGCGCCCGCGCCGCACGGCAAGGAGCCGCCCGGGGCGCCGCCGGACACCCCGTTCGCGGCGGTGCTCGACGACCATCAGGCCCGGACCGCCGTTGCGGAAGGCCAGCAGAGAGGCGACACGCCGCCGCCGCCCGTCGCCGAGGGCGGCGCGCAGGACACGACGGGGCACGATCGCGACCACAAGCGCGCGTCGGACGCCAACCAGGACGGCCGTTCGACCGGAGCGCTCGCCGCGCTGCTCAGTGGACTCCCGTTGCCCCCCGCCGCGGCGACCGCGGCGATCGCGGTGGTTGCAAGACTGCCTGCCACGCCCGTGGCTCAGGCGCCGGACGCGCCTGCGCTGCCCGCGGCTGCCCAATCGAAGTCGCTCCCGCTGCTCGCGGCGATGCCGACCGGACCGGCCGTTCCGGCCGACGCCAGCGCGCTGCCGCTCGGGCCGGACGCGAACGTCGCCGCCGCGCCGACCTCCCCGAGCGCCCCGACGCTCACCACCGCCCTCAGCGGGGTCGAGCAGGACGCGGCGCCGTCTGCGCCCGTGCTGCCGAGCGCGCTGACGGCCGTCGCCCGAGCGCTGCATGCGCCCGCCGCGCCCAGCGCCCCTGGCGCCGCGACGGCGACGCCCGCGGAACCCGTTCTCGCGACCGCGCCGAGCACCGCGGGGAGAGCCGCGCCTAGCGCTCCGGCGAGCGGGCATGCCGCCTCGCAGTCCGCGACGCCGTCCGTCGCGCCTGCCCTGGCGTCTCCCGCCGCGCCGACGGTGACGTCGTCGGCGCAGGCGGCCGACCCGGCCGGCTCCGCGGAGAGCGCCCCGGGCGTCGGTCTGGAGCACGCGATCGAGACGGTCCGGCTCGCGCTGCGCGCCGCCGCCGACGGCGGCGTGACGCACGCGCGCATCAGCCTCACCCCGCGCGAGCTCGGATCGATCGAGGTGCACCTGCGCCAGACGGCGGACGGGCTCGTCGCACGCGTCGTCGCGCAGCATCCCGCCGCCGCACAGCTTCTGCAGCAGAACGGCGGCGACCTGCGCCGCCAGCTCGAACAGAGCGGCCTCACCCTGCTGCGGCTCGACATCGGCGCCTCCGGCGAGCAGGGCGGCCAGGCCGCCGGCCGCCAGGCGCTCGCGGACGGCGGTGGCGCAGGCCGCGGCGACACAGTCCCCGACGACCCGTCCGCGCCGCTCGACGGCGCCACCGAGACCACCGCGACCGCGACGCTCGCGCTGCCCAACGGCGCGCTCGTCGACGTGCTCGCCTGAGCGAGCGGAAGGACGAACCGATGCCCGTCAACCCGATCGACGCCGTCAACCCGACGAGAGCCCAGCAGCAGTCGCAGCAGCAGGGCGTGCTCGGCAAGGACGACTTCCTGAAGCTGCTCGTCGGCCAGATGCAGAACCAGGATCCGCTCAACCCGAGCGATCCGACGCAGCAGATGGGCGAGATGACGCAGTTCTCGATCCTCGAGCAGATCACGAACCTCGGCCAGTCGCAGCAGGCGCAGGCCTCCAACGAGTACGACCAGGAGGCGGTCGCGCTGATCGGCAGAACCGTCACCTACGTGAGAGCCGACGGCTCGAACGCGACCGGCGTCGTCGGCTCCGTCACCTTCACGGGCAACGGCCCGACGCTGACCGTCGGATCCGACACGGGGATCGCCCCCGTCACCGTGACCGAGGTGAGATGAGCCAGCCGCTCGTCAACCCCGCGCTGCTGCCGCCCGGGATCACCGGGCCGGCCGCTCCGGCCAGTGCCGGCGCGCCGGCGATCCACGGCCCGGCGTTCGCCGAGCTGCTCGGGCACGCGCCGACGGTCGTCTTCTCCCGCCACGCGCTGGAGCGACTCCAGCGGCGCGGCATCGAACCGAGCGCGCAGGACCTCGCGCGGCTCGGCGACGGCGTCGACCGCGCCGCGGGCAAGGGCTCGCGCGCGTCGGTCGTGTTCGTCGACGGCACCGCGTTCGTGGTCGCCGTCCCGAAGCGCACCGTCCTCACGGCGGTGGATCCCGAGCACATGCGCGAGCAGGTGTTCACGAACATCGACAGCGCCGTCATCGCATGACGGGGCGTACCGGCAACCACCACGGCACCGACAACAGCGACCGGACCTCTCCGAGGAAGTCGCAACCGAAAGGACTGATGCCCCGATGATGCGAGGCATGTTCTCCGCGATCAGCGGACTGAAGGTCAACCAGACGATGCTCGACGTGACCGCGAACGACCTCGCGAACGTCAACACGGTCGGCTACAAGGCCGCTCGCACGACGTTCCAGGACTCGCTCGCGCAGCTCCAGCGCGGGGCGGCCAGCGCCAACCAGAGCAGCGGCGGCTCCAACGCCCTGCAGGTCGGCCTCGGCGTCCAGCTCGGCTCCGTCGACAACATGATGAGCGGTGGCGCGCCGATGACCTCGGGCAACCCGCTCGACGTCTACATCCAGGGCACCGGCTGGATGCGCGTTGGCCTCGGCGACGGCAGAACCGTCCCGACCGACTTCCAGTACACGCGCGCGGGCAACCTCAACGTGAACGCCGCCGGCAGCCTCGTGACGGCCGACGGCCACTACGTCGTCGGCGTCGGCGCGACCGCCACGCCCGACGGCGCCGGCGGCTTCACCTACGCCCCCAACGCGACGGACTCCTACATCACGATCCCGCCCGGCTCGACCGACGTCACGATCGGGCAGGACGGCGGCGTCTCCTACATCGACCAGGACGCCAGATCGGCGACGTTCGGCCAGCGCGTCACGGCCGGCTATCTCGCGCTCGCCAAGTTCTCCAACGAGGGCGGCCTGCAGCGCGCCGGCGGCTCGCTGTGGCTGCAGTCGGCCAGCTCCGGCGCGGCCACGGTCGGCACGCCGAACACGAACGGCTTCGGCCAGACGAACGCCGGAATGCTGGAGATGTCGAACGTCGACCTCGCCACCGAGTTCACGACCATGATCACTGCGCAGCGCGGGTTCCAGGCGAACTCCCGGGTCATCTCGACTGCGGACCAGATGCTCCAGGACCTGGTGAACCTGAAGCAGTGATCTCCGCAGGGCCTGAGCGGGCGGGCGGCGGTTGAGGGACCTTCCGCCCGCCCCGCTCATCCCCTGCTCCTCGTACGAAGGAGCCAACGTGATCGTCCTGCATCGCCTCGGCCACGACGCCGAGCCCTTCCATCTCAATCCCGACATGATCCTGACCGTCGAGGCGACGCCCGACACCGTCGTGACGCTCGCGAGCGGCTCGAAGGTCGTCGTGATCGAGAACCCCGACCGCGTGATCGACGAGATCCGCGACTGGCGCGCCGAGATCCTCGCGGACGCGCTCAACGGGCGTCGGCCGGCGCTGCGCGCGATTGAAGGTTCGCCGCCGCCAGCCGATCACCCGAGTTGATGAAGGCAGCAACCGCAATCGGCATCGGCGCCGGCGTCTTCGCGCTGCTGTTCGCCTCCATGATGGAGGGGACGCAGCCGATGGCGTTCTTCAACATCTCGGCGCTCATCATCGTCATCGGCGGCACCGGCGCGGCGACGCTGTCGAGCGTCGGGATGGACACGATGAAGAAGATCCCGCAGCTCTACAAGCTGGCGTTCGGCCCGCCGGAGCTGGACATGCGCGGGCGGGTCGAGCTGGTCGTCTCGCTCGCCGAGCAGGCGCGCCGCGAGGGCCTCCTGGCGCTCGACGCGCAGCTCTCCGAGATCGACGACGAGTTCACGCGCAAGGGCCTTCAGCTCGTCGTCGACGGGACCGACCCGGAGCTCGTGCGCGAGATCCTCGAAGCCGAGATAGACGGGATGACGACGCGCCACGCGCTCGGCGCCACCGCCTTCGAGAAGGCCGGCGGCTTCGCGCCGACGATGGGGATCATCGGCACGGTGATGGGGCTCGTGCACGTGCTCCAGAACCTCTCCTCGCCCGCCTCGCTCGGGCCCGCGATCTCGACCGCGTTCATCGCGACGCTGCTCGGCGTCGGCTCGGCCAACGTGATCTTCCTGCCCGTCGGCGCGCGCCTGCGCCAGCTCTCCTCAGCCGAGGCCGAGCTGCGCATCCTCACGCTCGAAGGAATCCTCGCCGTGCAGGCGGGCGACAACCCGCGCGTCGTCGGCGACAAGCTGCGCTCGTTCATCGCGCCCGCCGAGCGCGGCGGCGAGGACGAGGCGCCCGCCGGCGCGAAGGGCGACGCCCCCGTCGCCGAGCCCGTCCCGGAGGCGGCCTGAGCCATGTCCGCCGCAGCCCCCGCACGCGGTCGCCGCCGCCGTCACACCGACGGCGCCGGCCACGAGAACGAGGAGCGCTGGCTGCTCACGTACGCGGACATGATCACGCTGCTGCTCGCGCTGTTCGTCGTGCTGTTCGCGATCAGCTCGGTGAACATCTCGAAGGTCAAGCTGCTGCAGCAGTCGCTGCGAGACGCCTTCAGCGGCCGCGTGCTGAGCGGCGGCCAGACGATCATGCAGACGGGCAACAGCATCCCCGTCAGAACGCTCGAGACGGCGCCGAGAGTCGCGCCGAGCATCCCCTCGATCGGCACGCCGAGCACGCCGGCCGCGCGCGCCGCGCTGGCCGCCCGCCGCGAGCAGGACGAGCTGCAGCGCCTCAAGGTGCAGCTCGACGCGTTCGCGGCCGCGCACGGCTTCAAGGCACAGGTCGAGACCGTCGTGACGCAGCGCGGGCTCGTCGTGCGGCTGCTGACGGACAACGTGCTGTTCGACTCCGGCCTCGCGCAGATCAAGGGAGAGGGCCTTCCGCTGCTCGGCGAGGTCGCGACGCTGCTCGGCGTCGACCGCGTCCATCCGATCGTCGTCGAGGGTCACACCGACGACGTGCCGATCGCGACCTCGCAGTTCGCCTCCAACTGGGAGCTGTCGACCGCGCGCGCGTCCGCCGTCGTGCGCTGGCTGATCGGCCGCGGCCTGCCCGCCAGACGCTTCTCCGCCGCCGGCTACGCCGACCTGCGCCCGCTCGCCTCGAACGCGACGGCAGCCGGGCGCGCGCGCAACCGCCGCGTCGAGGTCGTGCTGCAGCGCATCCACCCGCTGCCGCCGCAGGACCAAGCTTCGCCAGCCATCTCGAAAGGCATCGTCCCGTGAAGAGAAAGAAGATCCTGATCCCGCTGCTCGTCGTGGCGATCGCGGGCGTCGCCGCGAAGTTCGTGCTCGCGAAGCCGCCGCCGCCGGTCCATCACAAGATCGACGGCACGGTCTACGTCCTGCCGAAGGACTTCCTCGTGAACCTCAGCGACGGCCGCTTCGCGAAGGTCGACGTCGCGCTCGTGCTCGACCCGTCGCAGTCGACGGGCGCCGCGACCGGCGAGGGCGGCGGCACGCCGCCGCCGGACGGCTTCGGCACGCTGCCGCAGGAGGCGGCCGTGCGCGACGTCGTGACCGACGTGCTGACCGGCCAGAGCGGCGACACGCTGATCAGCGAGAGCGGCCGTGAGCAGGTCAAGGCGGAGATCCTGAGAGGGATCCGCGCGCGCACGGACGTGAGAGTGAACGAGATCCTGCTCCCCGACGTCGCCGTCCAATAGGAGGCTGCGAGATGAGCAAAGACATGGAGCTGCCCGCCTTCGAGCGCGGGCGGGCGGGAACCGATTTTGCCGGGGCCGGCTCTGCCGGCGCCGGCCCGGCCGATCTCGGCCGGTTGTCGGACGTGCCGGTCGAGCTGGCGGTCGAGATCGGCCGCACGCGCATGACCGTCGGCGCGACGCTGGAGCTGCGCCCCGGCTCGATCGTCGTGCTCGACCGCGTCGCGGGCGAGCCGGTCGACCTGCTCGTGAACGGCACGCCGATCGCGCGCGGCGAGGTCGTCGTCATCGATGAGGAGTTCGCGCTGCGCGTCACCGACGTGCTGGGCGAGCGGGGCGCGGCTGCCCCGGCCGCGAGCGAGCCTGACGCGGCCGAGGTGGCCTGAGGAGCCCGGAGATGACCGCTGCGACCAGCACCAGCAACGGAACCGCCGCCAACGGCACTGTGCCGACGCCGGCGTCCGCCGCGCCGGCCGCCGCTGCGCGCCAGCTCGTCGTCTGCGCGCTCGGCGCGGAGGAGTACGGCGTGCCGATCGAACAGGTGCGCGAGATCGTCCGCTATGCGGAGCCGCGCCCCGTCGCCAGCGAGCTGCCGTGGATGCTCGGCGTGATCGGCCTGCGCGGCCGGCTCGTGCCGGTCCACGACCTCGCCGGGCGTCTCCAGATCGCAGGCGATCAGGCGACGCCGGCCGCGCCGCCCGCGAGCGCGAAGCTCGTGATCGTCGAGCAGGGCGGCGAGCCGGTCGGCCTGCTCGTCGACGACGTGCTCGAAGTGCGGACCGTCGCGGCGGAGCAGATCGAGCCGGTTCCCTCTGGCAGCGGCGAGATCGCGCGCGTCGGCGAGCGCCTCGTGCTGCTGCTCGACGCCTGCGAGCTGGGTGAGTGATGCGATGCCCGGCGTCGCCGCAACCCGTCGCGTCGTTCTGATCGCCGCCTCGACCGGAGGACCGCGCGCGCTCGGCGAGCTCGTGCCCGCGCTGCCGGCTCCGCTCGGCGCCGGCACCGTGATCGTCCAGCACCTGCCCAGCGGCTTCACCGGCTCGCTCGCGCAGCGGCTCGACAAGGCCGCGCATCTGCGCGTGCGCGAGGCCGGCGACGGCGACCTGCTCGACCCGGGCGTCGCGCTGCTCGCGCCCGGCGGCGCGCACCTGCGGCTGACCGCGGCCGGCATGACCGCGTTGAGCGACGCACCCGAGATCGGCGGCCTGCGACCGCGCGCGGACATCACGATCCTCGACGCGGTCCGCGCGTTCGGCCGGCGCACCGTGCTGGTCGTGCTGACCGGCATGGGCAACGACGGGCTCGAAGGCGCCGCGCAGGTACGCCGCTGCGGCGGCCGCGTGCTCGTCGAGGCCGAGTCGAGCTGCACCGTCTACGGCATGCCGCGCGCCGTCGAGCAGGCGCAGCTGGCGGACGTCGTGCTGCCGCTCGACGAGCTGCCGGCGGCGATCGCCGCGGAGGCCGCGCGATGATCGACCAGCACGACTACCTGCCGGCCTTCCTCGCCGACGCGCGCGAGCACCTCCAGGACCTCGGGCTCGCGATCCTGCGGATCGAGGCCGCGCCCGACGACCACCTCGCCAGCGAAGGAATCTTCCGCGTCGCGCACTCGCTCAAGGGGATGAGCGCGACGATGGGCTTCGAGGCGATCGTCGCGCTCACGCACGCGATGGAGGACGTCTTCGAGCTGCTGCGTCAGCGCGCCGGCGGCTTGCCGCCGCAGGCGATCGACGTGCTGTCGGCGTGCCTCGACGCGCTCGAAGGCGCGGTCGAGTCGATCGCGGCCGGCGGCGGCGAGCAGCTCAACGCCGCGCCGCTCGTCGAGCGCCTGCGCCAGCTCGCGCGCGAGCGCACGCCGTCGCAGGAGCTGGCGCGCGCGGGCGACGTCGCGCTGCCCGACCTGACGCGAGCGGACGGGAGCCTGCTCCCCGGGGAGCACCTGCTGCACGTCGTCGCCGAGCTGGCCGAGGACTGCCAGATGCCGGGCGTGCGCGCGTTCATGGTGTTCGAGGCGCTGCGCGGGCACGGCGAGCTGACGGGCGGCGTCCCGGCGCCGGACGCGGTCGAGCGCTTCGACGGGCGACGCCTGGAGGCGTGGATCGCGACGCGCGCGGACGCCTCGACGATCGAGGAGGCCGCGCGGGCGGTCGGGGAGCTGGCGACGGTGCGCGTGCAGGAGGCGGAGGCGCTGCCGTCCGGATCCGCGCCGGCCGACGCGACGAGCGCTCCGGCCGTTCGCGCCGGCGCCGCCACCGTGCGCGTCGACGCCGAGCGGCTCGACGAGCTGCTGCACCTGATGGGCGAGCTGGTCCAGCACCGCACGACCGTCGAAGCGTTGGCCGCCGATGCCGACGTCCCCGGACTGACGCAGGCGGTGCAGCGGCTCGCGCGCACGTCGCAGGCGCTCCAGGAGACGGTCACGCGCGTGCGGATGGTTCCGGTGGAGTCGGTCTTCCTGCGCTTTCCGCGGCTCGTGCGCGACCTCGCGACGCGGCTCGGCAAGCAGGTCGAGCTGCGCCTCGAGGGCGCCGACACCGAGCTGGACCGCACCGTCGTCGACGCGCTCGGCGACCCGCTCGTGCACCTCGTGCGCAACGCGCTCGACCACGGTCTGGAAACGCCGGACGAGCGCGCCGCGGCCGGCAAGCCGCCCGTCGGCGTGGTGGAGCTGTCGGCGCGCCACGCCGGCGGCCACGTGATCGTCTCGGTACGCGACGACGGCCGCGGGATCGACCCGGCCGCGGTCGGCCGCGTCGCGGTCGAGCGCGGGCTCCTCGGCGCCGAGGACGCTGCCGCGCTCGACGCGACGGGCGCGGCGGAGCTGCTGTTCGCGCCCGGCTTCTCGACCGCGCGCGAGACGACCGACGTGTCCGGCCGCGGCGTCGGCATGGACGCGGTGCGCGAACGCGTGCGCGCGCTCGGCGGCGAGGTCGGGATCGAAGCCGGCGCTCAAGGCGGCACGTCTGCCCAGCTCCGCCTGCCGCTGACGCTCGCCTCGATCACCGCGCTGCTCGTGACGGTCGACGATCTTCCCTACGCGATCCCGCTCGATCGCATCGTGCGCACGGTGCGGCTCGACGCGGTCGAGGTCCGCACGGTCCGCGGCGCGCCGCTGCTGCCGCTCGGCGGAGAGTTGCTTGCCTTCTGCGAGGTCGACGGCGGGCCGCCTCAACTCGCTGAACGCCCGTATGCCGTCGTCCTCACCGCCGCCGGCCGCCGCGTCGCGCTGGCGGTCAGCGGGCTCGTCGGTCAGCGCGAGCTGGTCACCCGCCGTCTTCCCAGCGACGTCAGTCCGCATGCCGCCGCCACCGGCGGCGCCGTCCTTCCCGATGGGCAGATCGCGCTCGTCGTCGACTGCGATGCCCTCTCTCCCGGCCAACCCGAAGGAGTCCAACCATGAACGTCCGCTATGACGAGCAGCAGCTCGACGCCCTGCGCGAGCTCGCCTCGATCGGATCCGGCACCGCCGCCACCGCGCTCGCGCAGATGCTCGGGCGTCCGGTCGAGCTGGCCGTCCCGCGCGCGCTGGCGCTGCCGCTGGCGGACGCGCTCGACGCCGTCGGCGAGCCCGACGCGATGGTCGCGAGCGTCGTCCTGCCGGTCGCCGGCGACGCCGAGATCGTGGTGCTGCTGCTGTTCTCATACAACTGCGCCGCGCACCTGTGCGAGATGCTCGGCGTCGAGCCACGCAGCGAGCTGGGCGACTCCGCGCTCGGCGAGATCGGCAACGTGCTGGGCGCCTCCGCCGTCGGCGCGCTCGCGCAGATGACCGGGCTCGCGCTCGAGCCGGTGCCGCCGCACGTGCTCTACGACATGCTCGGCGCGGTCGTCGCCTCCGTGCTCGCCTCGACCGTCGGCGAGCTCGACGTCGCGCTCGTGCTCGACGCGAACCTGACGGTCGAGGAGGCCGCCTGCGGGCTGTCGTTCCTGATGCTGCCGACGGCGTCGAGCACCGCCGAGCTGCTCGGCCGGCTCGGACTCGGACCGGAGGAGTGAGGGGACGGTGAAGGTCGTGCGGATGGGAGAGCTCGCCTTCTCGGCGGAGCCGGACGAGGAGCTCGTGTCGATGGGACTCGGCTCCTGCGTCGGCGTCGCGCTGCTCGACCGCGAGCGCGCGATCGCCGGGCTCGCGCACGTCATGCTGCCGGTCGCGAACGCGGCCTACAGCGCGCCGGCGAAGTTCGCCGATCGCGCCGTCCCGGCGCTGCTCGCGTGCGTCGAGCGGCTCGGCGCGCGACGCGACGCGATGGTCGCCGTGCTCGCGGGCGGCGCGCAGATGTTCGCCGCCGGCTCCGGCGCGCCCGGACTCGACCTCGGCGTCCGCAACGAGGCCGCCGTGCGCGACGCGCTCGCCGATGCCGGCATCCCGGTGCGCGCAGCCGCGACCGGCGGCGGCCGTGGCCGCACCGTGCGCGTGCGCGTCGGCGACGCCCATGTGAGCGTCAAGGAGGCCGGCGGTGTCGAGCTTCCGCTGTGGCGTCCGGAGGCTCCTGCCGATGACTTGGTGGAAGTCTCATGAGCGAGCTCCTCACCAACGACCAGGTCGCCGCGCTTGTCGAGGCGGCGCAGCAGGGCGAGCTGTCCGACGAGCAGAGCGGCGGACACAGATCCCACACGCCCGCGCGCCGCGGCCGGCGCCTGCGCAGCGTCGACTTCGCGCGCCCGACGAAGTTCACGAGCGAGCACGAGCGCCGCATCGTGCGTGCCCTCGACGCCTTCTGCACGACGGCGGCGACGCGCCTGTCGGCCGAGCTGCGCGTGCCGCTCGAGCTCGAGGTGATCGACACGACGCAGCTTCCGTGGTCGAGCGCGCAGTCGGCGCTGCCGGCCGACTCGGTCGGGGCGGCGCTTGCCGTCTCGCCGGTCGGGACGCGCATGCTGCTGACGGCGGAGCTGCCGCTTGTGCTGCTGACGATCGAGCACCTCCTCGGCGGCGCCCCCGAGCGCCCGCCGAAGGCGCGCAAGCTGAGCGAGATCGACTGGGCGCTGACGAGGCGCCTGTTCGAGATGCTCACGCACCATCTTTCGCTCGTCTGGCAGGACGTCGCCGGGCTCACGCTCGAGGCGCGCGACGTCGACACGCACATGGAGGGGCTGCAGGTCACGGCCGTCTCCGACCCGACGCTCACGCTCACGTTCGAAGCGCGCGTCGACCGGCACAGCTCGACGCTCGCATTGCTGGTCCCGTGGTCGTCGATCGAGGTGGTCGCCGACGAGCTGGCCGGTCGCGAGACGCGTGCGGAAGCCGCCGATCCCGCCATCGCTGCCGCCGTGCGCCGCGCGGTCTCCGGGGCGGAGGTCGTGCTGCGGGCGGAGGTCGCGCACGTCGAGCTGGCGATCGACGACGTGCTCGCGCTCGGGCCCGGCGACCTCGTGCGCCTCGGCGCGCCCGCCGAGGCGGGCGTCGGCATCTACGCCGAGGACGTGCCGATCCACCGCGCCCAGCCGGGCCGCAGCGGCACGCGCCGCGCGGTGCAGGTGCTCGCACCGGGGGGTGGGGTCGCATGACGCCGCCCGAGGCCGCGGGCGTGCCCGAGGCGCTGATGCGCCTTGGCGCCTCGACCGCCGAGGCTGTCGCGAAGGCGCTCGACGCGATCTGCTCGGCTCCGGTCGAGCGCGGCGACGTCAGCGTCGTGCCGGCCGACGAGAGCCCCTTCAACGGCTTCGCGTTCGTGGACGGCCCGGCCGTCGCCGTCAGCGTCCACTACGTCGACGGCGTCACGGGCGGGAACGTGCTGCTGATGAGCGTGCGCGCGGCGCGCGCGATCGCGATCGCGATGGGCGGCTCGGATGCGCCCGCGACGAGCGGCGACGAGGATGGCGCCGCCGCCGATCCGCCGACCGAGCTGGAGCTGTCCGCCGTCGCCGAGGCCGCCAACCAGATGTTCGCGGCCGCCGCGAGCGCGACCGGCGTCGTCTTGAGCCAGGAGGTCGAGATCGCGCCGCCGGACACGCACGTGCTGTACGACGTGGCCGCCGCGCGCGAGGCGTTCGACGCGACGCCGCACGCCGTGAGCGCGACGTTCCACGTGTGCGGCGAGCCGTGCCGGCTCGTGCAGCTCGTGCCGAACGCGTTCGTGGTGCGCATGACGCGCGCGCTCGACGAGCAGGGCACGGAGCAGCTGAGCGGCGGCGCCGGCCTGTCGGCGCTGGGCATCGCCCGGCGCACGGAGCCCGGCGAGGAGCGTGCCCTGGACGACGCGCTGCGCGACATCCGCGTGCGCGTATGGGCCGAGCTCGGCCGCACGCGCGTCTCGCTCGGCGAGGCGCCGCAGCTGCCCCCCGGTGCCGTGCTGGAGCTGGACCGCAAGGCCGACGACCCCGTCGATCTGTACGTGAACGGCCTGCGCTTCGCGAGCGGCCGGCTCGTCCTCACCGACGAGGGCGAGTGGGCGCTGCGCTTGGATGAAGTGGCGGGGCGGACGGTGTCCGCGGCCGCCGTGACCACGAACGAGGGAGTGATCTAGATGGCACGCGTGCTCGTCGTCGACGACGCAGCGTTCATGCGCAAGGTTCTGACCGACGCGCTCGCCGCCGGCGGCCACGAGGTGGTCGGCGAGGCGGGCGACGGCAACGCGGCGCTCGCCGCGTACCGCGAGCTGCGGCCGGACCTCGTGACGCTCGACATCACGATGCCGAACAAGGACGGCCTCGCCGCGCTGCGGGAGCTGATCGAATTCGACCCGGCCGCCCTCGTGGTGGTCTGCTCTGCGCTCGGACAGGAGACGAAGGTGCTCGACGCGATCAAGTCCGGAGCGAAGGACTTCGTCGTCAAGCCGTTCGAGCGCGACCGGCTGCTCTCCGCGGTCGACAAGGCGCTGGCTCAGCCGTCGGCGGCTCCGGCGGCCTGAGGCGGGCGCGGCCGCTCAGGTCGCGTCCGCCTGGCTTCGCCCTGCAGCCGCTCGAAGCCGACCCACAGGACGTTCATCGCGGTCTCGACGATCCGCTCGCGCGGGATGTGCGGATGCTCGTCCCACCAGATCGCGAGCCCAGCGAGCCCGGCGCGCATCGTCTCGGCCGCCATCTCCAGGCCGTCGGCATCGCGCGTGATCTCGCGCGCGGCTGGCTGCTGCCCCAGGATCGCGCTCAGCGCCGCGCGCGCCTGCGCCTGGATCTCGCGGTGCGCGGCGCGCGCCTGCGGATCGCCGGTCGCCTCGAGGAAGTACATGCGCGCCGCGAAGCGGTTGGACTCGACGTAGCGCGACCACGCGTCGATCGCGCGGCCCATGCGGATGGATTCGTCGCCCGCAGGTCGCCGCTCGCGGTGACCGGAGGGCGAAAGCCCTCTCTCCCCGGCGAGCGTTTGCACCCACATCGCCAGCAGCTCGTCGCGCGTGCGCTCGAGCAGGCGGACGAACAGCGCGAGCTTCGAGGCGAAATGGTCGTACACGACCGGCGCCGAGACGCCCGCGCGCCGCGCGATCGCGTCGATCGACGCGCCCGCGTAGCCGTGCTTGGCGAACACCTTCGTCGCCTCCCGCTCGATCAGCTCGCGCCGCGCGGCGGCGGGCATGCGTCTGCGCGCTTGGACCGTCCCTCTCGACAAACCTAACGCTCCCTAGGTAATCTACCTAACCTCGCCTAGGTTACGAGATCACGAGGGGTCCCGCATGAGCGCGAACGCAGACGCCACGATCGTCCACGACCCGGTCCTCAAGCACCGGCTGCGGTTCGAGGAGACGACCGACGAGCACGGCGCACCGGCGGTCCTGTGCGAGATGTGGGTCGACCCGGGTGGCGGCGTCCCGCCGCACGTCCATCCGCGCATGGAGGAGCGCTTCACCGTGCTGGAGGGCCGCGCCGAGTTCCTCGCCGGCCGCAGATGGGTCGGCGCCGAGCCCGGCGAGACGGTCGTCGTCCCGCCCGGCACGCGTCATGCGTACCGCAACCGCGGCGACGTCGTCGCGCACGTGCACTGCATCGCGACGCCGCCCGACCCGGGCCTCGCCGGCTTCCTCACCCAAGCCGCCGAGATGGCCCGCGCGGGTCACATCAACAAATACGGGATCCCCAAGGGGATCGCCGGCTGGCTCCAAGGCGTGGTGATGGTCGACCAGTACAGCGACATGGTCGTGATGGGCTTCCCCCCGCTCCCACCCCCGCCGATCCAGCGCCTCCTCATCCCACCGCTCGCCCGCTTCGCGCGTCGGCGGGGTTACGGGGCTGAGAACAGGTCGTGACCGGCGCGATCAGGCGTCCGATCCGGTCGCAGAGGGCTCGCGCCGAATCGCCCAAATGACCGCTGCAATGCCACGTCAGCGCCGAACCGCTCCATGTCACGGTGGCGGGCGACACGGTCGGTAGCCGCCGAGCCGACCTCGCGCCGTACGACGTGGTGCGGCATCTCGCATCGCCCGGTGACGATGCTTCGCAGGCCGTCGCGAAAGCCTCGAGCGAAGGCGCGATCGTTGAAGACGGTGACCATGCACCGTAGGGTCCACGACCCCCCCGCCGGCTGTCTACAGCACAGACCTGTGACTTCAGCGCCCGAGCGTCCGCAGCAGCTCGTGCGCTCTCGGCGGAACCTCGCCGAGGCGGGTGCGGACGTCGGCGATCGCGGCGCGCAGCTCGGGATCGCCGACCTCGACCGGCAGCAGCGAGTCCTGCAGCTCGGAGAGGATGTCGTCGGCGTGCTCGGCGGCCTCGGTCGCCTGCTCGACGTAGCCGGCGGCGCCCGCCGACGGAGCGCCGGGCTCGGCGACGCCGAACGCATGCGCGGCCAGTCCACAGCGCGCCGCGAACTCCGCGTGGCCTCGCTTCGCGCGTCCGTACGCCGCCTGCACCGGCCCGAACAGCTCGCTCTCCAGCCGCTCGGCCGTGTCGTCGTCGACCAGCTCGTACGCCGCCGTGAGCGCTGAGAGCGCGACGCCGATCGAGTCGGCGGCCTCCGCCGTCGCCTCCAGCAGCTCTCTGCGCCCTTCGTCGCTCGTGTAGCTCATGCGGCGTCGAGCATAGAGCGCTAAAGCCCGCGACGGACCTGCCGACTACCCGGGACGACTCATCCCTCGGAGTCGTCCCTCGATGATCAAGGCTTCCCTGCTCACACGGGTGGCCGCGACGGTCGCTGCCGTCGCGCTGCCGCTCATCGCACCCGCCTCCGCGCGCGCTGCCGCGAAGACGGGCGCGCACCGCGGCCCCGGCGAGTCCACACCGGTGGACCTCACGGGCGCGAGCAACGGCGGAGCGCACATCGGAGGCGGCGGTTCCATCGTGCGCACGATCGTCGGTCTGGCGATCGTGATCGGCGTCATCTACGGCGTCGCGTGGGTCTTCAGACAGGTCAAGGCCGGCCGGCAGCCGCGCGCCACCGGCGCCGGCCTCGCCGCGCTCGCCAGCGTCCCGCTCGGCTCCGGCCGCAGCGTCCACCTCGTGCGCGCCGGCTCCGACCTCGTGCTGCTCGGCGTCGCGGAGCAGGGCGTGGTCCCGATTCGCAGCTACACGCAGGAGGAGGCGCGCGCCGCCAACCTCGTCGACGAGGACGGGATGCTGCTGCTGCCCGACGCCGACGACGACACGGTCGACCGCACGGGCGCCGCGCCCCGCCGCCCGCAGCTCCCGAAGCTGCCCCAGCTCGCGCTGCCGTCGAGCCTGCGCGCCGCGCGCGAGGCGGCCCGCGCCGGCCTGCCGGCCCCCGCCGCCCGCTCGGCGACGCCGCGCCCGCACCTCCAGCTTCCCGCCCCGAGAAACGCGCTCGACCAGCTGCGCTCCTGGACGGTCCGCGGATGATCAGAGGAGCGGACGGCAGCAGCGCGGTTCAGATCCTGCTGCTGATCGGCGGGCTGACGCTGATCCCGGCGCTGCTGTTCTGCGTCACCGGCTTCACGCGCATCCTGATCGTCCTCGGCTTCATCCGCACCGCGATCGGCACGCCGACCGCTCCGCCGAACCAGGTGCTCGTCGGCATCGCGCTGTTCCTGACGCTGTTCGTGATGGGCCCAACGGTCTCGGCCATCAAGGACAACGCCTGGGACCCGCTGCAGGCCAACAGAATCAACACGCAGCAGGCGATCAGAGCGGCCGAGGAGCCGCTGCGCCAGTTCATGTTCAGGCAGACGCGCGAGAGCGACCTCGCGCTGTTCGTGCGCCTCTCCAGAACGAGAGATCAGCCGAGAACGCACGGCGACATCCGCACGTCCGTCCTGATCCCCGCCTTCATCATCAGCGAGCTGAAGACGGCGTTCCAGATCGGCTTCCTGATCTTCCTGCCGTTCCTCGTGATCGACCTGATCGTCTCCAGCACGCTCATGTCGATGGGCATGATCATGCTGCCGCCCGTCTTCATCTCGCTGCCGTTCAAGATCTTGCTGTTCGTCCTGGTCGACGGCTGGGGGCTCATCACCGAGTCCCTCGTCAGGAGCTTCCACTAGCGGGCCCACCCACCCGCCCCCAGCCACCATGAACCAGGACACCGTCGTCCACCTCGCCCAGCAGGCGATGGAGCTCGCGATGAAGGTCGGCGGGCCGCTGCTGCTCGTCGGCCTCGCGATCGGGCTGATCGTCTCCGTCTTCCAGGCGGTCACGCAGATCCAGGAGCAGTCGCTGTCGTTCATCCCGAAGATCGTCGGGATCGCGGCGGTGGTCGTGATCGCAGGGCCGTGGATGCTCGGTCAGCTCCTGGGCTACACCGAGGAGCTGTTTCGCTCGATCCCGACGCTGGTGGGGAACTAGATGGCTCCGGTGTCGCTCGGCCAGGTGCTCGCGCAGCTCGGCGGCCCGCAGGCGGCCGGCTTCATCCTCGTGCTCGCGCGCGTGACGCCGCTGTTCGTCGTCGCGCCGCTGTTCAGCTCCAGACAGATCCCGGCGCGCGTGCGCACGATCGTCGCGTGCGCGCTGGCGCTCGGGCTCGCGCCCGTCGCGCTGCACGGCCAGCACGTCCCGAACGACGCGCTCGCGATCGGCGCGCTCGTGATGAAGGAGCTGCTCGTCGGGCTCGCGTTCGCGCTCTCGCTCGGGCTGATGTTCGCCGCCGTCAGCACGGCGGGCGCCTTCCTCGATATGCTCGTCGGCTTCAGCTTCGGCTCGATCGTCGACCCGCTGACCGGCAACCAGTCCGCCGTCCTCACGCAGCTCTATGGGCTGGTGGCGCTCGCCGTCTTCATCGCGATCGACGGCGTGAGCTGGATCGTCGCCGGCCTCGCGCGCACGTACGACCTCGTGCCGCTGACCGCCGCGCCCGACGTGAGAGCGCTCGCCGGCGGCGTCCTGCAGACGTTCACGACGATCTTCGCCTCCGCGCTCGAGGTCGCCGCGCCTGTCTTGCTCGCGGTCGTCATCACCGACGTCGCGTTCGGCGTCGTGACGCGCGTCGTGCCCCAGCTCAACGTGTTCGCCGTCGGCTTCCCCGTGAAGGTCGTCGTCGGCCTGCTCGTCGTCGCCGCGTCCCTTCCCTTCGTGTCCGGGTGGGTTGCGGATCAACTGCAAGTGAGCGTCGCGCAGGCGCTCCAGACCGTGAAGCTCGGCTAGTCATGGCGAGCGACAAGACCGAGAAGGCGACACCCAAGCGCCGCGAGGAGGCGCGCAAGAGAGGCCAGATCGCCAAGAGCACGGACCTCAACGGCGCGCTCGTGCTGCTCGCCGGGCTGCTGTCGCTCTCGCTGCTCGCGCCGGTCACGATGCACGTCGCCCAGGACGCGCTGCGGCAGGGCTTTGCGAACGTCGCCGACCCGCAGCAGATGATGTCCGCCGCCGGCCTGCGCGGACTGTTCAGCGCGACCGCCAAGAGCTTCGCGCTCGGCGTCGGCCCGATCGCCGCCGTCTGCCTCGTGACGGGCGTGCTCGCGAACGTCGCGCAGACGCGCGGGCGGATCTCGCCGGCCGCGCTGACGCCCGACCCCAAGCGGCTCAGCCCGGTCACCGGAGCGAAGAACCTGTTCGGCCCGAGACTCGCCTTCGAGGCGGCCAAGAACCTCGCGAAGGTCGGCGTCGTCGGCGCGATCGTCGCCTCCGCGCTGGTCCCGCGCCTCACGCAGCTCAGCGCGACCGTCGGCACCGACCCCGGCGCGCTCGGCGCGATGCTCGCCTCGATGGTGCTCGCGATCGCCCAGCGCGCGGCGGCCGCCTACCTGGTGATCGGCCTGATCGACTACGGCTGGCAGCGCTGGCGCCACGAGAAGGGCCTGCGGATGACGAAGCAGGAGCTGAGAGAGGAGATGAAGCAGCACTCGCTCCCAGCCGAGGTCAAGGGCGCGCTGCGCCGTCGCCAGCTTCAGGCCGCCCGCGCGCGCATGATGGCGGCCGTCCCGCAGGCGGACGTCGTCGTCGTCAACCCGACCCACTTCGCCGTCGCGCTCAAGTACGACGGCACCCGTCCGGCGCCCGAGTGCGTCGCGAAGGGGCAGGACCTGATCGCCCTGCAGATCCGCAGACTCGCGGAGGAGCACGGCGTGCCGGTGATCGAGGACAGACCGCTCGCGCGCTCGCTGCACGCCGCGATCGAGATCGGTCAGCTCGTGCCGGAGGAGCTGTATCAGGCGGTCGCGCAGGTGCTCGCCTACGTCTATCGAGTCGCCAAGCGGAGGGCTGTGTAAGTGAGCGCGATCGCCGTCACCTCGCCGAGAGGCTCCACTACGGGCATGCTGCGCAAGGTCCTCCAGCACACCGACCTGCTCGCCGCGGTCGGCGTCGTCCTGATCGTGACGATGCTCGTGATCCCGCTGCCGTCGGCGCTGCTGGATCTCTTCATCACGCTCAACATCAGCTGCGGACTCGCGATCGTCGTCGCGACGCTCTACCTCAACCGCGCGCTCGACTTCGCCTCGTTCCCGTCGCTGCTGCTGCTGACGACGATGTTCCGCCTCGCGATCAACGTCTCGGTCACGCGCCTGATCCTCACGAAGGGCGACGCCGGCTCCGTCGTCTCCGCGTTCGGCCACTTCGTCGTCGGCGGCAACGTCGTGGTCGGCCTCGTCATCTTCCTGATCCTGATCGTGATCCAGTTCGTCGTCGTGACGAACGGCGCCGGCCGCGTCGCCGAGGTCGGCGCGCGCTTCACGCTCGACGCGATGCCGGGCAAGCAGATGGCGATCGACGCCGACTTGAACGCCGGCCTGATCACGGACGAGGACGCCCGCAGACGGCGCGCCGAGATCGCGCGCGAGGCGGATTTCTACGGTGCGATGGACGGTGCGTCGAAGTTCGTCAAGGGCGATGCGATGGCGGCCGTCCTGATCACGATGATCAACCTCGTCGGGGGCATCGTGGTGGGTGTCATGCAGCAGCACCTGCCGTTCTCCCAGGCGATCCAGCACTTCAGCCTGCTGACGGTCGGCGACGGCCTCGCCGCGCAGATCCCGGCGCTGCTGATCTCGGTCGCGACCGGCATCATCGTCACGCGCGCCGCCTCCGACACCGACCTCGGCTCCGACATCGCAGGCCAGATCATCGGCCAGCGCAAGGCGCCGATGGTCGCCGGCGGCGTGATCTGCTGCTTCGCGCTCGTGCCGGGGCTGCCGAAGCTGCCGTTCCTGTTCATCGGCGCGGGCTTCCTCGCGCTCGGATGGGCGATGCGCGACGGCGGGCCGCTCGCGGCTGAGGATCCCGCGTCGGCCGGTGGCGGGCTGGCCGACGCCGAAGGCACCGCGGTGGCCGCGCCGCGCGACGCCGCGCTGGAGGCGCTCTCGCTCGATCCGCTCGAGCTGTCGATCGGCTTCGGGCTCGTGGGGCTCGTCGACACGAGCAGCGGCGGCACGCTGCTCTCGCGCGTGTCCGTGATCCGCCGCCAGATCGCCGGCGACCTCGGCATGGTGATCCCGCCGGTGCGGATCCACGACGAGCTGGGGCTCGACTCGCACGAGTACGTGCTGAAGGTGCGCGGCAGCGAGGTCGCGCGCGGCCGGCTGATGCCCGGCCACCAGCTTGCGATGGACCCGGGCGACGCGCTCGGCACGCTCCCCGGCGGCGTGCCGACGACCGAGCCCGCGTTCGGCCTGCCCGCCACGTGGGTCGCCGACTCCCAGCGCGCGGAGGCCGAGGCGCTCGGCTACACGGTGGTCGACGGCGAGTCGGTGATCGTCACGCACCTGACCGAGACGATCCGCGCGCACGCCGCCGATCTGCTCTCGCGCCAGGACGTCAGACAGCTTCTGGAGCAGCTCAAGGAGTCGAACGCGGCCGTGGTCGAGGAGGTCGTGCCGGACGTGCTGACGCTCGGCGAGATCCAGCGCGTGCTGCAGGCGCTGCTCGCGGAGGGCGTCTCGATCCGCGACCTCGGCGCGATCGTCGAGGCGGTCGGCGACAAGGCGCGCGTCACCCGAGATCCTTCGCTGCTGGCCGAGTACGCGCGCCAGGCGCTCGGCCGCACGATCACCGCGCCGCACGTGGACGGCGAGCAGCGGCTGCGCGCGATCACGCTCGATCCGGCCGTCGAGCAGGAGGTCGCGGCCGCGATCGCGCAGACCTCCGACGGCGAATACCTCGCGATGGAGCCGAGCCGCGCGCAGGCTTTGGTCGCTGCACTGCGAACTCAAGTGGAGCATGGCGTCGCTCGTGGAACCCGACCGGTGCTGCTGTGCTCCGCGCGCGTGCGCCGCCATCTGCGGCGGCTCGTGGAGCAGGCGATCCCGCAGCTCGCGGTCTGCTCCTACAACGAGATCGCGCCCGGCATCAGCGTGGAGACGATTGGAGTGATCGACGGATGAGCATGACGACCATCGAAGAGACCGTCGCCGCGCCCGCGGCCCCGCCCGCCGCGCTCGCCGACCCCGACGTCACGACCTTCCGCGGCAGAACGCTGGAGGAGCTGCTGCCGCAGATCCGCGACCAGCTCGGCCCGGACGCGATCGTCGTCCGCCAGCGCGACGGCCTGATGGGCGGCGTCGGCGGCTTCTTCCAGCAGCGCTTCGTCGAGGTCGACGCGAAGCCCGGCCACCCGCGCATCGACGTCTACGACGAAGAGCCCGAGCCGTTCGCCGCGCTCCTCGCCGCCGCCGAGGCCGACGGCGACGCCGACGCGGGAGGACCGCGAATCTACCCGTCTGACAGACAGTCGGATTCGCGCTCCTCCGAAAACCCGGCCGCACCCGCGCTGCCGGCGGCGCCGGTCGAAGCGGCAGCGCCTGAGCCCGCCCCCCTCGATGCCCAACCGCCCACGCCGGCGCCCGCGCTCACGCGCGAGCTGACCGCCACCGGCATGAGCCATGCCTTCGCCGAGCGCCTCGTCGCCGACGCGGAGGCGCACGAGCTGCCGTTCGCCCGCGACCTGCGCGAAGCGGTCCGCAGAGCGCTCGCGCGCCGCATCCCGACGTCCCTTCCCCACCGCGCCGGCGGGCTCGCCGTCGCGTTCGCCGGCCGGGGCTCGACCGCCTGCGCCGACGCGCTCGCGAGCGCGTACAAGCGCGCCGGTCGCGACGCGCGCGTGCTCGCGACGCTCGACCAGGCGCGCGCGCGGCTCGATCGCGGCGCGCCGGAGCAGGTGCTCGCGCTCGACCTGCCGCCGATCGCCGCCGAGCGCGCCGAGGTCGCGGCGCTCGCCGAGCGCGTCCGCCAGCTCCACCTCGACGAGCTGCTGCTGGTCCTTCCGACCGACCTCGATCTGCCTTCCGCCCGCGCGCTGCACGACCGGCTCGCGCCGCTGGCGCCGACCGGCATCGCGCTCGCCTGCGAGCAGGACGACTGTCTCGGCGCCGCGCTCGAGCTGGCCTGCACGACCCGCATGCCGCTCGCCTATGCGCACGACGCGCTCGCCGGCATCGCGCCCGCCGATCCCGCGACGCTCGCGGAGCGGCTGCTGCCATGAGCGCCGCGCCCACCCCCGCCGCGACCGGGACCGGCAAGCCGCCGCTGCCCAAGCTGCGGCAGGACGTCGTGATCACGCTGCCCGACCTCGCGCAGTACGGTGGCCGCGTCTCGCGCGTCACGGAAACGGAGATCGCCGTCGTCCTGATGCTCGACGCGCGCAGGACGCTCGCGCTCGGCGACGCCTCGCCGATGTGGATCGAGTACCCCGCCGCGCGCGGGCTCGTGCGGCTGGAGGGGAACGGGACCGTCGTCGCGCACGACCTCGTCCACTTCCATCACGAGGGCGCGATCGACGTCGTCCAGCGGCGCGAGTTCGTGCGCGTGAGCGCCGTGCGGCCGCTGGAGCTGGCGCGCGTCGGCGCCGACGGGCAGCCCGGCGAGTGGAAGGCCACGCTGACCGTGAACGTCAGCGGCAACGGGCTGCTCGCGGCGGGCTGGGCCGATTCGGAGCCGCTCGACATCGGCGCGCTCGTCGACTTCCGCCTGCGGCTGATCGAGGACGAGCCGCAGATCGCCGGCCGCGGCCGCGTCGTGCGCGTCGGAGACGACGGCCAGCGCGGCATCGCGATCGAGCAGATCGAGCGCGAGGCGCGCCGTCAGCTCGTGCGCTTCGTCTTCGAGCAGGAGCGGATCGCGCGTCAGCGCACGCGCGACGGGGAGCTCTAGGAGGACGACATGGCGAAGGACGCGAAGAAGAAGGCGGCCGCCGGCAAGCCCGCCGCCGGCGACCCGAAGCTGCCGAGCGTCGCCGACCACCCGCGTGCCGGTGTGCATGTCGCGCGCGCGAAGGCGTGGGGCGGCCTCGGGGGCTTCCTGCTCGTGGCCGTGCTGTCGTTGCGCGCGGGCGCGCCGGTCGACGCCGCGCTGTTGCGCGCGCTGGCCGGCGGCGTCGTCGGCTACGTCGCCATCTGGACCGCCGCGGTCTTCGTCTGGCGCCATCTGGTCGTCGCCGAGCTGCGGGCCGTGCGCAGCCATCGCGCCGCCCAGGCGGCTCGCCGCGCCGCCGCGGCGCAGCGCGCCGAGCGCTAAAGCTTCCCGCCCGGATGCCGATGACGGGGTCAAATGGGTGACATGGAGTCGCCCTGGGACGACATCAAGGAGATGCCTACATGTCCCTTCGCATCAACACGAACGTCGAGGCGTTCGACGCGCACCGCAACCTCGAGGCGACGAGCACCGCTGTCGCCACGTCGATGGAGCGCCTGAGCTCCGGCCTTCGCATCAACCGTGCGGCCGACGACGCCGCCGGCCTCGCGATCAGCGAGAAGCTGAAGGGCCAGATCGGCGGCCTCGACCAGGCCGGGCGCAACGTCCAGGACGGCATCTCGCTCGTCCAGACGGCTGAGGGTTCGCTGACCGAGGTCCACTCGATGCTGCAGCGCGTCCGCGAGCTGGCCGTGCAGTACCAGAACGGCACGCTCTCGACGAGCGACAGATCGGCGATCGGCTCCGAGGTCTCGCAGCTCACGAGCGAGATCCAGCGGATCGGGAGCACCGCCCAGTTCAACAACATCCACCTGCTGGACACGGCGCAGACGATCACGTTCCAGGTCGGCGCCAACGACGGCGAGGTCATCTCCGTCGCGACCGTGAGCCTCGGCTCGGCGGTCGGCACGATCGACCTGACCTCCTCGACGGTCCTCGCCGACGTCGACAGAGCGATCGACGCCGTCTCCGGCCAGCGCGCGACGTTCGGCGCGGTCGAGGATCGCCTCTCGCACACGTACAGCAACCTGCAGACCTACGAGGAGAACCTCACCGCCTCGCAGAGCCGCATCACCGACGTCGACATGGCTTCGGAGATGACGAACCTCACCAAGAACCAGATCCTGGTTCAGGCCGGCACGGCGATGCTGTCGCAGGCGAACCAGGCCCCGCAGGCAGTTCTCTCGCTGCTCCACTAAGGGCCGCGAGCGGGTCACCGGGGGGTGACGCACACGGTGGGGGGCGGGTGGCTTCGGCCGCCCGCCCCGCCACTGTGTCCGCGTACCGGTGGCCGGGGTAAAGATGCGGCGCGCGCGTCCGATGACCTAGGACGTGTCGATTGCCGCCGCCATCGCCCGCATCGACCAGATCGAGCGGGCGCTCGTGCCGCCGGACGTCGCGGCGCTGTCGGCGATCGTCGGGGGCGCGGCTGCGCCGAGCGGTCCGGCGGCCGTCGCGGCGAGCGCAGGTTCCGGCCTCGGTCTCGGCGGGTCCACCGCGGCGTCGTCGTTCGCGAACCTGCTCCAGGGTGCGCTGCCGACCAGCGCGGTCGCAGTCGGCGGCTCGCCGGCGAACGCGATCTGCGCGATCGCCGGGAACGAGGTCGGCGTCGCCGAGCAGCCGCCCGGCTCGAACGACTCGCCGCGCATCGCGCAGTACCGCACGGCCACCGCCGGCAGCGGCGTCGGTCCGTGGTGCGCGTACTTCGTCTCATGGGCCGCGCGTCAGGCGGGCGAGCCGCTGGGCGACAACGGCGAGGGCTTCGGCTCCGTCGACCAGCTCTACGCGTGGGCGCAGCGCACCGGCCGCGCCGTCCCGAACGGGCCCGGCGTCGTGCCGCGCCCGGGCGACCTCGTCGTCTTCCACGAGCACGTCGGGATCGTCGACCAGGTCCTCCCCGATGGGAAGATCGAGACGATCGAAGGCAACTATTCGGACAGAGTTTCCCGCAACGTGCATGATTTTTCCGATGCACTCGGTTACGTACGAATGAGTTGACCGAGGGGCGTCGAATGACCACCCCCGTGCAATTGCTCGCCGATCGCGCCGACGTCGTCGGGGCTACATCCGTGCCCATCTCGACGACCAGCCTCGTGATCGTCGACCCGCATCCGCCGATGCGCGAGGGCCTGTCGCTGCTGCTGCCGGCCGAGGGCGTCACCGTGCTCGGCGGCGCCTCGACCGGCGCGGGCGGCGAGGCGCTGATCGCCCGCTACGAGCCGGACATCGCGCTCGTCGCCGCCGACCTGCCGGACGTCGACGGGATCGCGCTCGTGCGCCGGCTCGTGCGCCGCGGGCTGCGCAGCGCCGTCGTGCTCTACGCCCAGGACGCCGACTGCGAGGACTCGGCCGCCGCCGTGCACGCCGGCGCCGCCGGCTTGATCGCGAAGCGCCGCTCGATCGCCGAGCTGGCCGAGGCGCTGCGCCTCGTCGCGACGGGCGGGCTGTGGTTCGAGGAGCGCGACGACGACGAGCTCGCGCCCGCCCCGGCGCCAGCCCGGCCGCTGCCGCTGCCGCACGGCCAGCGCCGCACCTCGACGCTGTCGAGCGCAGAGCTGCGCGTGCTCGCGCTCGTCGCCGAGGGCGGGTCGACGGAGGCGACGGCGGCGGCGCTGTCGCTCAGCCCGCACACGGTGCGCACCCACATGCGCAACGTGATGCGCAAGCTTGAGGCCTCCAGCCGCGCGCACGCGGTCGCGATCGCGATCCGCGAGGCGGCGATCGAGCTTTGAATTAAGCACATTCAGCGCACCGCTTGACGTATCATCGGCGGAGGGACAACGACGAAGGGGGAAATCGTGCGCCGGCTTGCGCTGACGCTGACCGTCGCTGCCGCGCTGTTCGCAGTCGCGGCCGGCTCCTCAGCCAGAAATCTGTCGTTCAGCAGTCAGGGGTTCAGGATCGTCTGGACCGAAACGGAACCGCTGGTCATCAGGAAAACGGCGGAAATGTTCGGCATCGACGACCTGTTCCATTGCCCGGTGACGCTCGAAGGGAGCTTCAGCTCCGCGACGATGGGGAAGGTCGTCGGCGCGCAGAAGGCGCAGATCACCAGAGAGACGCTCGGCGCCTGCAACCTAGAACACAGCTGGTTCGAATCGCTCGCGTTCCAGCCCGAAGCCGAATGGCAGGTCAACTACGAAGCCTTCACCGGGACGCTACCGAGAATAACCTCGCTGCGCTGGCAGCTCATCGGCTTCGCCTTCAGAGCCATCGAAGTGGGCACGCTGCACCCGCACTGCCTATGGAGATCGACCGCGGCGAGGCCGCTACACGTGCGAACCGAACGGGAAACCGGCAGTGGCGGGCTCACGAGCGTGGCGGTCGAAGGCGCGGTCCCGGTCTTCAGCGGCGAAGGGATAGCGTGCCGCGAAGGGACGCCGTCCGGCGCCGCCACGATCCGGCAGTCGGGCAGCACGGCGCAGATCACCGTGACCCTAATATGAGTCGCGCCTGAGCGCGCGACGCGCGTCGGCGGCGCCGGAACGGGCGCCGCCGACGTCCGCGGCCGGCCGCTACCCGGCCAGCTCGTCCTTCGGTCGCTGCGGGGCGAGCCCGCGGTCCTCCAGCACGAAGGTGCGGTAGATCAGCGCGGCGAGCAGCGCGCCGGCGAGCGGGCCGACGATGTACAGCCAGAAGTCGTCGAATCTGCCGGAGGCGACCGCCGGACCGAGCCAGCGGGCCGGGTTGAGGCCGGCGCCGGTCGCGGGGCCGAAGATCATCACCGCGACGCCGAGCGCCGCGCCGATCCCGATGCCGGCCATCGCCGCCTCGCCGCGCGGGTTGACCGCGAGCCCCATGATCGCCCACATCAGCATGAACGTGCCGAGCGCCTCCGCGATCAGCGCGAGCCATACCGAGCCGTTGTGGAGCACCTGGCTGTTGATCGCGGTCGCGCCGTAGTTGACCGGATCGCCGACGTCCTTGAACAGCAGCAGCACGACGAGCGCGCCGAGGATCCCGCCGACGCACTGGCAGATCCAGTAGACGACCGCGTTGGGCGTCGAGATCTTTCTGATCGACCACAGCGCGAACGTGACGGCCGGGTTGAAGTGCGCGCCCGACGCGCCGCCGAGCGCGTAGACCAGCACCGCGAGCACGAACGCGTGCGCGAGCGCCAGGCCCGCGAGGTCGAAGCCGCCCGCGTGCGAGACCGAGATGAAGCCGCAGATGAAGAAGACGAGCAGGAACGTGCCGATCGTCTCGGCGACGAACGCCGGCATCCCGCGCGGCTCCGGCTCCTCTATCACGACAACGCCGACGCTGCTCATGCTGCCTCCTCGAAGACGGTGACGGGCACGCCCAGCGCGCGTGCTCCTCCACGTCAGGTACGACGAGCGCGCGGACTCTCCTGCGCGACTACGCGCGCGCGAGGCCGTGCTCGTCGCCGTCGAGCCCGAGCGAGGGCAGCGCGACGCGGCCGGCGTCGGCGGTGACGGCGCCGATCCGCGCCGTCCCGGGATGGCGGGCGCCGAGCAGCGCGATCGCCGCGTCGGCGGCGGCCGCCGGGACGATCGCGACGAAGCCGCAGCCCATGTTGAAGACCTTCTGCATCTCCGCTGCGCCGACCGAGCCGCAGCGCGCGATCAGCTCGAACACCGGCGGCACCGGCAGCGGATCGGAGATCTCGTAGCCCACCCCGGTTCCCAACCGCAGCAGGTTCAGCACGCCGCCGCCGGTGATGTGCGCGAGCCCGTGGAGCGGCACGTCGCTGCGCAGCAGCTCCAGCACCGCGCGCACGTACAGGACGGTCGGCTCCAGCAGCACGTCTGCGACGGACGCGCCGCCCAGCTCCGCGGGACGGTGGTCGTACGCGAGCCCGCCGTCCTGCAGCAGCGCGCGCCGCGCGAGCGTCAGGCCGTTCGAATGCACGCCGCTCGACGGCAGGCCGATCAGCGCGTCGCCCGGAGCGATCGCCTCGCCGGTCACGATCGCGTCGAGCGCGACCGTGCCGAAGCAGGCGCCGGTCAGGTCGAACCCGTGCGGCGACGGATGGCCCTTGATCAGCTCCGGGAGCTGCGCCAGCTCGCCCCCCGGAATCTCGACGCCGGCGTCCTCCGCGCCGGCCTTCAGACCCCGCGCGATGTCGCGCAGGACGCCGGGATCGGCCTGCTCGACGGCGAGGTAGTCGAGCACCGCGAGCGGCTCGGCGCCGACGCAGATGACGTCGTTGACGTTCATCGCGATGCAGTCGATCCCGACCGTGTCGTAGCGGCCGGTCTGCTCGGCCACGATCACCTTCGAGCCGACGCCGTCGGCGCACACCGCGATCCCGAGGTTGGGCGCGACGCGCAGCACGTTCGCGTAGTGCCCCGAGCCGAGCACGGACGCCGACGGCCGTCCGGGGTCGATCGTGCGCAGCACCTCGACGAGCGCGCGCACGCCCGCGTCCGCCTCTGCGATGTCGACGCCGGCGGCTGCGTAGGAGTCGGTCACCCGCGGGATTGTCGCGGATGCTCCGGCGCAGGGGGCGCGTCGTCGTCTTCCGGCAGCGCGTAGTCGGAGAACAGCGCCGCCGGGGACATCTCGAGCGCCTCGATCAGGCGCAGCAGCGTCGTCGCGCGCAGATCCTTCGTGCCGCGTTCGATCGTGCCGACGTGGTTCGGATGCATGCCGGCACGCTGGCCGACGGCTTCCTGCGACAGGTCGCGGCTGCGCCGCGCCTTGCGCAGCGCGCGGCCCAACGCGACGAGGCGGGGGTCAGGATCCGGCATGGGCCCAGGACCCTGCCCAACCGATCGTCGCGATACCAGCCACGATCATGGTGGAAATCCCCACCATTTGAGTTGGATTATCTCGCGTCAGGCGGCGAGCGATCCCGCGCGCCCCGTCGGGACGACGGCGTCGCGCAGATGTGCGGCGAACGCGGCGAGCGCCGGCGGATCCGCCGACAGCGTACGCAACGCCCGGCGGGTGAGCGCCTCACGCGCCGCAGCACCGCCCGTCGGCGGCGCGCCGTCGAGCAGCACGGCCTGGCAGCGCGCGACGAGCCCGTCGATCCGGTCGGCCGCCGGGTCGTCGAGCAGCACGTCGGGCAGCGCGTCGGCCGGTCGCCCGCTCGCCTCCAGCGCTGCGAGCGCCGCGGGCGCGAGCGCCTCGCGCCCGCCTTCAGGCGCCACGAGCACGAGCGTGACGTCGTCGTCGTCGGCGAGCGTCGCGGCCCACGTGCGCAGCACCGGCTCCCACGTCTGCGGCCGGTCCCATGCGGGGGCGTAGAGGACGGCGGTTCCGCGCGCGTCGAGCGGCGGCGGCACGATCGCGCGCGCCCAGCGCGGCGGCCGGCGCTGTGTCAGCTCCTCCAGCCGCTCCACGGCGATCGCGGCAGCCGCGTCCCAGCTCATCCGCTCGGCGGCGCGACGGGCGTGAAGCCCCCGCTCTGCGCGCGCGTGCGGCTCCGCGGCCGCGGCCAGCCGCAGCGCGTGCGCCAGCTCGTCGGGATCCACCTCCAGCGCGCACGCCGGTCCGGCGGTCGGTCCCGCATACGTCTGCGCCTGGAACTCGGTCCGGCGCGCGTGCAGCGGCCAGCCGGCGTCGGGCGGGCAGAACTCGCCGGTCGGCCCGGCGGCGGTGTGGATCACTGGCACGCCGCACGCCATCGCTTCGAGCGCCGGCAGGCAGAAGCCCTCGGCGCGGTAGGGCAGGACGACGACGTCGGCGGCGCGATAGAGCGCGGGCAGCTCGGCGGCTGCGAGGTCCTGCGTCAGGTAGGTGATCGGCGCAACGTCGGTGCGGGCGGCGAGGGTCCGCACCTCGTCGCCGGCAGTCTGGCCCTTGTACGAGCTGTCGACGCCGAAGTCCTTGACGACGAGGCGCACGTCGTCGTCGGGGCCGAACGCGCGCGCCCACGCCGCGAGCAGCACGTCGATCCCCTTGCGCCAGATCGTCCCGCCGACGAACAGGAACGTGCAGCCGGCGCGCGGCTCCTCAGTGCTCGCAAGCAGCGGATGCACCGGCCCGTCGGGCGCGAAGCGCTCGAGGTCGACGCCGTTGGGGGTCACGTCCACGATCCCCGGCGGCATCCCGCCGGTGACGAAGCCGTCGCGCACGTACGCGCTCGGCACCCACACGCGGTCGACGCGGTCGCGGACCGCTTGGACCCACGCACGCGGCGGCGATCCCACCTCCCACGGCAGGATCAGAATCGTCGGCCCCTCGCTGCCCGGCGCGAAGTCCGGCGGCCACGAATGCGAGATCGTCGGGCACGCAAGCGGCAGCTGCCCGCTGCGCGGCGCGCTGCGCACGATCTCAACCCCCCGCCGCTCCAGCGCCGCCCCCAGCCCGTCGTTGACATGCGCGAGCGAGTGCACGCCGCCATGCTCGCCACGCAGGACGAGCGAAGCACCAGCGCTGTCGGACCGAGCAGCCATGACGATCACCCAGGTGATCGGCCGATAGCGCGCGGACTTTGAGTCAGCCGCCCCCCGGCGTACCCCAAGCGCCGGCGCCCAAGCCGAGCCGCCACCACCCCAGCCAGACCCACCCGATACACCGCATACGGCAACAGCGAGCGATCCCGCTCGACCTGCTTGATCAGCCACATCGAGGCGAGCGTCGACGCGAACGACGCCGCCGTCCCGGCTGCGAACGCCGCGTGCACGTCGCGCGGCAACCCGCGCTTCCACAGCCGCACGCCCTTCAGCCCCGTTGCGGCGAGGATCAGCGGCAGCGCGGCGTGGCGCGAGAGCACGTTGGCGTCCTCGCGCGTGAACCGCCGCCAGCGCGCGGCCGCGAGCGTCGCGCCGTTGCGCGAGACGCCCGGCACGAGCGCGCACGCCTGGCCGATCCCGAGCGCGAGTCCGTCGGCCCGGCCCGCCGACTCGCGCGTGCGCTCCTGCGGCGCGCGGTCGGCGGCCGCCATCGCGAACGCGCCGAGCACGAGGCCGACAGCGGTCGTCGCAGGCGTGCCGAGGTGGCGCTCGATCGGCCGCTCGAACAGGAATGCGAGCGCGCCCGCCGGCGCGAACGACAGCGCGATCAGCGTGAGGCGCCGGCAGTCGAGCCCGCGCGCCGTCTCGCCGACCTCGCCGCGCAGCCCGATCAGCAGCGCCGCCGCAGTGCCGGCGTGCAGCGCCACCTCGAACGCCTTGCGCAGCTCGGCGTCCAGCTCGCAGTAGCGCCAGCCGCCGAGCCACGGCACGAGCGCGACGTGGCCGGAGGACGACACCGGCAGCAGCTCGGCGGGGCCGTGCAGCACGCCGAGCGCGAGCGCCTCGCGCAGCGGCAGGTTCTCGCTCACGCCGTCAGATCGGCAGCGGGCTCACGCTCGCCCGCGGGCGGCTCCGAGGGCGGCGTCGCTCCGCCGCGCCGCCGCCGCACGATCCACACGACGATCCCGGCGACGAGCAGCACGAGCACGACGTAGTCCACGTAGTGGAGCGCGTCCTTCCATCTCGTCCAGTTGTGGCGCGTCTGCTGGCCGGCGTACACGAGCCCCAGGCACCACGGGATCGAGCCGATCGCGGTGTAGAGCGTGAAGCGCCAGAAGGCCATCCGCGCGACCCCGGCGGGCACCGAGATGAACGCGCGCACGATCGGCAGCAGGCGTCCGAGCAGCACGGCTATCGGCCCCCAGCGCTGGAACCAGCGCTCGGCGAGCGCGAGTCTCGACGGCGAGACGTGCAACTTGTCGCCGTGGCGCTCGACCAGCTCCATCCGGCCGTAGTAGCCGACCGCGTAGGCGATCCACGAGCCGACGACGTTGCCCGCGACGCCCGCGAGCGTCGCGGCGAGGAGGCTGTACTCCCCTTTCGCGACGTTGAAGCCGCCGAACAGCAGCACGACCTCGGACGGGATCGGGATGCACGCGCTGCCGAGCAGCGAGAGCACGAACACGCCGGCGAGGCCGAGGTCGCCGACGACGTTCGTGGCGAAGTCGGCGAGCGCGCCGGTGACCGAGGCGAGGACGAGCACCGCCGAAGCGTAACGGGGCCGATTGCCGGCCGTGCCTGTGGCACGTCGGCGCTCTCAGCAGCGCGCGAGCGGGCAGGGGAACCGCGCGCCGCGGCGAACGCCCGAGTCGTGCCGTCCCGCCGCCGCACCCTGTCCGCGCTCGCGCCCGCTGCCCTCGCGCTGCTCGCGCTGGCGGGATGCGGCGGCGGCGCGCGCACGGCCGCACATGTCGCTACCCGTACGGTCACGCGCACCGTGACGACGCCCAACGCGACCACGCAGGCGACCACTTCCGCGACGGCGACGAGCACCGCGCCCGCCGCCCCGCCGAACCCGAACGCCACGCTCTCGCTCCACGCGGCCGAGCAGGCGCTGACCGCGCGCGGGTACGCGACGCTGTCGGAGAGAGACTGGCGCCCGGACCAGCCGCTGAAGGTGCTGATCGGCGTCGGGCTCCGCTCCCCGGCCGGCGTGCGGCGCGAGCTGGCGTTCTTCTTCGTCGGCGCGACGTTCATCGGGACCGACACGAAGGATCCGAGCGGGCAGATCGCGGTCCTCGCGCAGGACGGCGGCGGCGCGACGCTGAGCTACGGCCTCTACCGACCGTCCGACTCGATCGACGCGCCGACCGGCGGCACCGCCGCGGTGACGTACCGCTGGACGGGCACGCGGCTCATCCCGCAGGATCCCATCCCGAGCGCCGCGCCCGCCGCCTCGCCCAGCCGCCGGTGAGTGCTGCCGTCGCGCGCCGGCGCCCTCTCGCCGCGCGCCCGCGCCGCCTCGCTGCGCTCCCGCTCGCCGTGCGCGCCCGTCGCTAGGGTTCGGCGCGTCGTGCGCGTCCCCCTGTTCGACACCGTCTCCCCGGTTGCGCCGCTGCGGGCGGAGCTGGACGCGGCGATCGCGCGCGTGCTCGACCGCGGCGTCTACATCCTCGGTCCGGAGGTCGAGGCGTTCGAGCGCGAGCTGGCGGACTACCTGGGGGTCGCGCACGTCGTCGGCGTCGCGAACGGGACGGATGCGATCACGATCGCGCTGCAGGCGTTGGGGGTGGGTCCCGGCGATGAGGTCGTCGTGCCGTCGTTTACGTTCTACGCGAGCGCCGAGGCGATCCCGCCGACCGGGGCTACGCCCGTCTTCTGCGACGTCGACCCGGAGACGATGTGCGCCACGGCGGAGACGGTGCGCGCCGCGCTGACGCCGCGCACGAGAGCGGTGATCGCCGTCGACCTGTTCGGGAACCCGGCGCCGATCCCCGAGATCGCGGCGCTCGGCGTGCCGGTCGTGGAGGATGCGGCGCAGGCAGCGGGAGCGTGGCTCCATGCCCGGCCGAATGCCCCCGGACCAATAGGCTCGCCCGGCCCGGGACCACTCCACGCGTCCGCCCCCGATCCGCCGCGTGCCGCCGGCTCGCTCGGGACGATCGCGACCTTCTCGTTCTTCCCGTCGAAGAACCTCGGCTGCTTCGGCGACGGCGGCGCGATCGCGACCGACGACGCGGCGCTCGCCGACGCCGCGCGCGTGCTGCGCTTCCACGGCTCGCGCGACAAGGTCTCGTATGAGCGGATCGGCTGGAACTCGCGGCTCGACGAGCTCCAGGCGGCGATCCTGCGCGTGCTGCTGCCCGCGCTCGACGGCTGGGTGGAGGGTCGCCGCGCGGCGGCCGCGCGCTACGCCGACGCCGGCCTCGGCGAGCTGGTCGCGCTGCCGACCGCGACCGAAGGCGCCGTCCCCGCCTGGCACCTGTTCGTCGTGCGTCACGAGCGCGCGCACCAGCTCGCCGCCGCGCTGACCGCCGCCGGCATCGGCGCCCGCGCCTACTACGACGTCCCGCTCCACCGCCAGCGCTCGCTCGCGCAGTGGGTCCCCGGCGACCTGTCGCTCCCCGTCACCGACGCGCTCGCGCGCACGCACCTCGCGATCCCGATGAGCCCGCTGCTCGACCGCGCCGCCGCCGACGCGGTGACGGCCGCAGTCCGCGACGCGCTCGCCTGAAGCCGCCCGCACCCGCCGCCATGCGCGTCTGGATCGACCTCACGAACTCCCCGCACGTGCTCGTGATGCGGCCCGTGGTCGACGTGCTGCGCGCGGACGGCCACGAGGTGCACGTGACCGCGCGCGACTTCGCGCAGACGCTCGCGCTTTGCGAGCGCTTCGGGATCGAGTGCACGGCGATCGGCCGTCACCGCGGCGGGAAGCTCGCCGCGAAGGGCCTGGGCCTTGTGCAGCGCTCGGGCGCGCTCGTGCGCTGGGCGCGCCGGCACGGCTCGTTCGACCTGGCGCTCGGCCACGGCTCGAACGACGTCAGCGTCGCCGCGGCGCTGCTGCGGATCCCGTGCTCGACGACGTTCGACTACGAGTGGGCGACTGTCCAGCACACGGTCAACTGCCGGCTCGCGCAGGCGGTCGTCGTCCCGGAGGCGATCCCGCCCGAGCGGCTCGACTTCTACGGCGCCCGGCGCAAGCTCCACCGCTACCCGGGGCTGAAGGAGGAGTACTACCTCTCCGACTTCGAGCCCGACCCTGCGGTCCTGGACGAGCTGGCGCTCGATCCCGCGCAGCCGATCGTCGTTGTGCGCACGCCGCCGGCGGTGTCGCTGTACCACCGCTTCGAGCACGACACGTTCGGCGCGGTGCTGACCCGGCTTCGCGACGAGGGCGCGCAGGCGGTCGTGCTGCCGCGGACGCCCGAGCAGCGCGACGAGCTGAGCGCGGCGGGTGGCTTCGTCATCCCGGAGCGCGCGATCGACGCGCAGTCCCTGATCGCCTACGCCGACCTCGTGATCAGCGCCGGCGGCACGATGAACCGCGAGGCCGTCGCGCTCGGCACGCCGGTCTTCTCGTCCTTCGAGGGCAGACTCGGAGCGGTCGACGAGCGGCTGATCGCCGAAGGCCGCCTCAAGCTCCTGCGCGACCCGGCCGACGTCGTCGTCGCCAAGCGCCCCGCCGACGACCCCCGCGAATCGCAGCGCACCCGCCGCAACCCCCGCGACTTCACGCGCCTGCTGTGCGCCCCGCTCGGCGAAACCGCGGCCGCCCCGTAGACTCTGCGCAATGCGCCGGTGGTATCGCTCCGGGGCGATTCCGGTTCACCGCCACTCCCTCGTGCAGCTGCTCGTGGACGGTGGGCTCGTCGCCCTCGCGTACTGGCTCGCGTTCGAGCTGCGCTTCGACAACGGCATCCCACGCCGGTACGACCTGCTGCGCGACCACACGATGCTGTGGGTGGTCCCGCTCTGCATCGGCGTCTTCGTCGCCTTCGGCCTGTACCAGCGGCTGTGGACCTACGTCGGCCAGCGCGACTACGAGGCGCTGCTGCGCGCGGTCGTCGTCGCCGCGGTCCTCGTCGTCGGCGGGATCGCGCTCGGGCACCCGGTCGAGGTGAAGGCGCACGGCGGGGTTCAGCTCTCCGTTGGGATGCCGGTCGGGGTCGCCGCCATGTGGGTCCTGCTGACGCTGTTCCTCACAGCGGGCGCGCGCTTCCTCGCGCACCTGATCTTCGAGGGACGCGTCGGCCGCGGCCCGCGCATGCGGAAAGGCGCGCGCACCGTCCTGATCGTCGGCGGCGGCGACGGCGGCAGGCTGGTCGCGCGCGAGCTTGTGCGCAACCCCGACCTCGGCCTGAGCCCGATCGGCTTCCTCGACGACGACCCGCGCAAGCGCGGCATGAAGGACGAGCACCACCTCAGAGTGCTCGGCACGACCTCCGACGAGGACCTCGCGCGCGTGCTCGACAAGTTCGCTCCGGACGAGGCGATCATCGCGATCCCGTCGGCACCCGGCACGCTGCGGGGGCGCGTCGTCGCCGCCTGTCGCCCGCGCGGCATCCCCGTCCGCACGCTGCCGACCGTCTTCGAGCTGCTGCAGGACGGCACGACCGGCAACGGCGGCATCAGAGTGATGCGCCAGCTCCGCGAGCTGCAGGTGGAGGACGTGCTCGGCCGCGAGCCGGTCCGCATGGAGCTGGACCGCGTCGGCGCCTACCTCACCGGCCAGGTCGTGCTCGTCACCGGCGCCGGCGGCTCGATCGGCGGCGAGCTGTGCCGCCAGATCGCGCGCGTCGGGCCGCGCAAGCTCGTGCTCGTCGACCACGCCGAGGACAACCTGTTCGAGATCGTGCGCGAGTTGGAGGAGGAGCGCCACGTCCGCACCGCGGTCCCGGTGCTCGCCGACTGCAAGGAGGAGGAGCGCATGCGGGAGGTGCTCTCCGAGCACCGTCCGGCGGTCGTCTTCCACGCCGCCGCCTACAAGCACGTCGGGATGATGGAGCTGAACCCCGTCGAGGCGGTGCGCAACAACGCGCTCGCGACGCGGCTGGTCGCGCGCATCGCGGGCGAGCAGGGCGTCAAGACGTTCGTGCTCGTCTCGACCGACAAGGCCGTCAACCCGGCGACCGTGATGGGCGCCTCGAAGGCGCTCGCGGAGTGGGCGGTCGAAGCGGCCGCCGAACGCCATCCAGGCACGCGCTTCGCGACCGTCCGCTTCGGCAACGTGCTGGGCTCCTCCGGCTCGGTCGTGCCGATCTTCCGCAGGCAGATCGCGACGGGCGGACCGGTCACGGTGACGGATCCGCGCATGCAGCGGTACTTCATGACGATCCCCGAGGCGGTCCAGTTGATCATCCGCTCCGGCTCGCTGTCGGAGCGCTCGGGCGAGGTGTTCGTGCTGGAGATGGGCGAGCCGGTTCCGATCGTCGACCTCGCGAAGGCGATGATCCGCCTCTCCGGCCTCGAGCCCGACAAGGACATCGCGATCGAGGTGGTCGGCGCGCGTCCCGGCGAAAAGCTCCACGAGGAGCTCTTCAACCCCTACGAGCGCCCGATGCCCACGCCCGCCGAGAAGATCCTGCGCGCGGAGCGCCCGCGCCTGGATCCCGCGTGGGTCGAGCGCACGTTCGGCGAGATCAACCTGTTCGTGCTTGAGGGCGACGCCGCCGCGCTGGCGGCGAAGGTCGGCGAGCTGTCGGCGGTGCGCACTGCCGTACCGACCCCCAGCGGCACCGGAAGTCCGCCCGTCGGGGTACCCTCATCCGACGCGTGATCGCGCGTCGCGCGTCCACCCGGCTTCCCACTGCGCCGTGATCTTCGCTCTCTCGATCCACAGCTTCGTCACCAGAGTCGGCTCCTACGCGGGCTTCGCCGCGGTGATCGGGCTCGCGCTGCTGGCGCTCCTGCTGTTCGCGCAGGCGCGGGAGCTGCGTCACCTGCGCGAGTGGGGCGCGCACGCGCACGACCGCATCGGCGAGCTGGAGAGACGGCTTGCGGCGGCGCTTGAGCTCGCCCGCCGCGCGGGCGCCTCGCAGCGCACGATGGCGCCCGGGGCACGCGCTGCCGGAAGCCCCGCCCGCCCGGACGTCGGCGCCGCGGACCGGCCCGCGGGGACTCGTCCCGCAGCTCGCGGCCCCGTCCCCGCCCGTACGAGCTCGCCGACGCGCCTGCCGCTGCTGCCCGCGTCGCCGGCGGGCGTCGCCGGCGCTGCGCTCGGGTCCGCGACGGTGCTGATCCCGCTGCCCAAGCAACCCCCCGGCGCCTCGCCCGAGCCGGCGACGGGGGCGGCCGTGGCCGCGGCCACGCGCCGACCCGAGGTCGCGCAGCCGACCGTCGCGGCACCGTCGCTGGCCGCGGAGGCCACCGCCCCATCCGCGCCCGCCCAGCCCACATCGGCGCCCGCCCCGGCGACCGCGGCCGCGGCCAAGGGCGCATCGACTGCGCCGACGCCTGCCCCCCCGCCGCCAGCCGCCCCGCCGAGCGCGACGAACGGCCACAGCGACACGTTCCCGCCCGTCCCACCGGTGCGGCGTGCTGCGCCACCGGCCGCCCGTGCAGCCGCCGGCGGACGGCCGCCCGTCCGTGGTCGCGCCGGCGCTCCGGCTTCGCGCCCTGGTGCGAGGCCGGCCGCGGCCGCGCCGCTGCGCGCGCGCGGCGTCCCGAGCGCCACCCCGCGAGGCGCCGCTGCGGGCGGCGCCCAGGCTGCGGGCGCGCCGCGCCGCGTGCTCCCGCTGCTCGCCGGACTCGCGGTCCTCGGCGCGCTCGCCGTCGTCGCGGCCGTCCTGCTGTCGGGCGGCGGTGGAAGCCCGGCCGGGACGCAGTCCGCGTCCTCGACCGGCGCCACGCCGCGCGGGGCGACGCACAGCACCGCTTCGCCGGCCGCCGCCGCTCCTGCGCGCGACAGAGTCACGGTCGCGGTGCTGAACGGCACGGCCACGGCGGGCCTCGCGAACACGCTTGCGACGACGCTCAGAAACGCCGGCTTCGTCGAGGGCCCGATCGGCAACGCCTCCGACCAGCAGCGCTCCGTCACCGTCGTGTCGTACTTCGGCGGCCACGAGGCGGACGCACAGGAGGTCGCCAAGACGCTCAACGTGCCGGCCGACGCGGTCCAGCCGATCGACGCCGACACCGAGGCGGCCTGCGGGCGCAGCACGGGCGCCTGCGCGGTGCCGGTCGTCGTGACGGTCGGCGCCGACCGGGGATAGCGATCCGCCCGTCCGGTCGCCGCACGTGATGCCGCCGTTCCTCGACCTCCCGCAGCGCAGCGCCAAGCCGCGCAAGCGCGGGATAACGCACGTGCTCGACAGCGGCCTGTCGGTCGCCGAGGTCGAGGGCCTGATCGAGGTCGCGGGCGCGGCCGTCGACCTTGTCAAGCTCGGTTGGGGAACGGCGCTGGTGACGGAGAACCTTCCTCAGAAGCTCGCCTGCTATCGCGCCTGCGAGATCCCCGTCGTGCTCGGCGGCACGCTCACGGAGCTGGCGATCGCGCAGGGCAGAGTCGACCAGCTCATCGCGTGGCTGCGCGAGCTCGGGCTCTGCCACGTCGAGATCTCCGATGGCGCGATCGAGCTGCCGCACGAGCGCAAGCTGGAGCTGATCGCGCAGCTCGCCGGCGAGGGCTTCACGGTCCTGTCCGAGGTCGGCTCGAAGGACGCCGCCTTCATTATGGCGCCGTACGTCTGGGTCGAGCAGATCCGCTCCGAGCTGGACGCCGGCGCGTGGAAGGTGATCGCCGAGGCGCGCGAGAGCGGAACCGCCGGCATCTACCGCGCCGACGGCGAGGTGCGCACCGGCTTGATCGACGAGATCGCGCACCAAGTGCCGGTCGAGCGGCTGCTGTTCGAGGCGCCGCGCAAGGAACAGCAGGTGTGGTTCCTGCAGCGCTTCGGCCACGAGGTGAACCTCGGCAACATCGCGCCGCGCGACGTGCTCTCGCTCGAGACGCTGCGGCTCGGACTGCGATCGGACACCGTCCCCGCTCACCCGCCTCCAGCCGCCACATGATCCTGCTCGCCCGTCACGGCGAGACCGACGACAACGTCCCGCCCTACCGCTTCCAGGGCCAGCGCGACACCCCGCTCAACGAGTGCGGTCGTGCGCAGGCGCGCGAGCTGGCGGAGCGGGTCGCGGCGCTCGACCCGCCGATCGCATCGCTGTGGTGCAGCGATCTCTCCCGCGCGCGCGAGACGGCGGAGATCGTCGGCGCGCGCATCGGGCTGGAGCCGCGCGCGGACGCCCGCCTGCGCGAGGGCTGGCGCGGGGAGTGGGAGGGCTTCCTGTTCGAGGAGATCGCCGAGCGCGACCCCGAGCGCTACGCCGCCTGGCGCAACCCGGACGGCGCTGAGGGCTTCCGCTTCCCGGGCGGGGAGTCGCTCCGCGAGCAGCAGGCGCGCGTGCTCGCATCGCTCGCCGACATCGCGGGAGACGGCGGCCGCCCGTCTTCGGGCGACGTCGCGCTCGTCGTCTGCCACGGCGGCTCGATCCGCACGGTCCTGTGCGCGCGCGATCCGCGCGGGCTCGCCGCCTTTCACACCTTCACGGTCCCGAACGTCGCGCTCGTGCCGGTCGAGCAGGCGGTGCTGCGATGACGCGGCTCGCCCGCATCGCATTCGGCGTGCTGGTGCTCGCGACGCTCGCCGCGTTCGTCGTCACGCAGAAGCTCAAGAGCGCGCCGCCGCTCGTCGTGCGCCCACACCTCTCGCAGGTCTTCTCCCCGGCTCCGCATGCGCGCGTCAGGCGTGCGCGCATCTCGTTCTGGATCGTCCATTCGGACGACGTCAGCGTCTCGATCGTCGACGCCGACGGCCAGATCGTCCGGCGCCTCGCGGACGGGCGCCACCTGGCCGCGCGCAAGCGCCTGAACTTGTCATGGAACGGCCGCGAGGACGACGGCGCCCTCGCGCCCGACGGCCGCTACAAGGTGCGGGTCGCGCTGCTCGGCCAGGGCCGCACGATCGACCTCGGACAGGCGATCCAGCTCGACACGCGTCCGCCGCGGCCACTCGCGACCGACGTCACGCCGCACGCCGGCGACGGCCCCGCGTTCCTGCCGCAGCACGGCGTCGCGGCGGTCACGATCCACGCGCGGGGGCTCGAGGGGCGCAGCGCGACGGTGCTGATCTACCGCACGGACCTCACGCCGCCGCGGCGGGTCGGCGAGCTGTCGATCCCGTTCGGCGGCAGCACCGCGACGTGGGACGGGACGCTCGGCGGCAGGCCGGCGCCGCCCGGCACGTACCTGATGGGCCTGCTCGTCGCCGACCGGTCCGGCAACGTCGGGACGTTCCCGTCGCCGCTGCCTGGCGGCTCACCGCTCGGTCCGTTGCCCGGTCACGCCGGCGTGACGGTCCGCCGCCTCGCGGCCGCACCGCCGCTGACGCCGGTCGTCGCCGGCGGCGTCGCGGTCGTGCTGGTCGACGCGCGTGGGTCGGCGTACGCGTGGGCGCTGCGCAGGCTCGGCGACGGAAAGGTGCTCGCACACGGCGAGCAGCGCGGCGCGCGCCTGCGCGTGCGGGTGCCGCACGGGCGGTCGGGCCTCTACGCGCTCACGCTGGCGACGCCGCCGGAAGGCGGCGCGGGGCGTCGCGGCCACGGCCGCGCCCGCCGGCCCGCGGCGCCGGCCGGCGCGCAGTACCGCACGACGGTGCCGCTGGTGGCGCGGGTGACGACATCCCGATCCGTGCTCGTCGTGCTCCCGGCGCTCACGTGGCAGGGCGAGAACCCGGTCGACGACGACGGCGACGGCGTCCCCGACACGCTCGACACCGGCGGCCCTGGAGCCAGCGCGCTGTTGACCCGCCCGCTCGCCGACGGCATGCCCGGCGACGTGGTGCGGCAGGAGGGGCGGCTGTTGCGGTTCCTCGACAGCGGGCTGCTGCGCTACGACCTCACGACCGACGTCGCGCTCGCGAGCGGTACCAGCTCCGGCCCGGCGCTCTCCGGCTACCGCGGTGTCGTCCTCGCCGGCGACATGCGCTGGATCACGCCGGCGCTGCGGGCCGCGCTCGGCGCGTACGTGCGCGACGGCGGTCGTGTCTGGTCGCTGGGCACGGACTCGCTGCGCCGCACCGTTGAGCTCGCCAGCGGCGTCCTGCGCGCCCCCTCGCCGCCGCAGGCGACCGACGCGCTCGGCGCGCGCCCACAGCAGCCGCTCGCACGCGCGAGAGCTGGCGCCCCGGCGACGATGACGGCCTACGAGGAAGGCAGACTCGGCCTGTTCGTCGGCACAGGCGGCGCGTTCGGCGGCTACGACAGCTACGAGACGCTCGCCGGGGTCGCGCCCGGCGCGACGCGCGACGCCGCCGCCGGCCCGGCCGACGACGTTCCCGTCATCGCGCTCTGGACGCTCGGCAGAGGCTTCGCGATCCACACCGGCCTGCCGCAGCTCGCCGCACGCGCGCAGGCCGGCGACGCGGACGCGGCCGCCCTCGTGCGCCAGATCTGGACCCTTCTGGGTCGCTGAACGACTGGCGGGATGCCGTCAGTTCAGCGACGGATCGAGCGGCATGCGCGCGACGAGCGCGAATGTGCCGCCCTTGCGCGTGAGCACTCGGCTCCAGAGACCCTCCGGCTCGGTCGCGAACAGCTCGTCAGGCCGGGGCGACTCGACGATCCAGTCTTCCCGCTCCATCTCCTCGTCGAGTTGGCCGGGACTCCAGCCGGCGTGGCCGGCGAACACGCGCGTGCGATGCGTCGCCGCGGCCGAATCGGCGAGGTCGAGCTGCGCCGACAGGAAGCCGACGTCGTCGCTGATCAGCAGTCCGGCCGCGCCCGGATCGGTGAAGGCGGCGAGCACGATCACGGCGTTCGGCTGGACCGGGCCGCCGACGAAGATCGGCTCGTCGCCGTCGAGCAGCTCGCCAAGCTCGGGCGCGCTCTCGCCGACCGTCAGCTCAGCGGGGCGGTTGAGCACCAAGCCCATCGCGCCCTCGTCGCTGTGCTCGGCGACGAGCACGACCGTCCGCGCGAAGTTCGGATCCTCCAACGTCGGGGACGCGAGCAGCAGCTTGCCCTTGAGCGACTCCACATCCTCATTGTGCCAGCGCCCCGCCGGCCGGCACGGCGGAGCTGGCGTCTCAGGCCAGCTCCAGCTCGACGTGGCGAGCGATGGCGGTGAAGTCGCCGTCGCGTGCCAGGACCGCGGCTCCGCAGCGCATCGCCACGGCGGCGATCACGCAGTCGCTCAGCTTGCGGATCGTGTTGCCGCCCTTGCGGCAGATGCGATAGATCCGCGCGCCCGCTTCGAAGTCGGACGGACCGTATGTGCGCAGGTACTCGCGCCCATACAGCAGACGCTGAAGCTCCTGGTGGTGCGCCTTGTCGCGGGCGCCGCCAAAGATCTCCAGGAGCACGAGATCGGTTGTCGCGACGCGTGCTCTGTCACGGAGCAGATTGTCGAGTCGCTTGTCGGTCTCGCTCTCGGTCGCGCGCAGATATTCGATCCACGCGGACGAGTCGGCCAGGATCAGCCGGCCCATGGGTCGTACGGGGCGTGCATCTCGTCGAGGTTCCCACCCCAACCTGTCCCTCGCATCGCGAGCGTCTCCTCCAGCGTCATCGGCGGACCGCCGAGCAGCTCGCGCAGCGCGAGGTCGACCGCCTCCCGCTTCGTCTTGAGGCCGAACATCTGCATCGCCTTGGCGATCAGGCGATCGTCGATCTCGATGTTCGTCCGGCTCATCTCTACACCAGCATACACCGCCATGTGTATCTCCTTTCGTGCGACCAGTTGAGCGGCTCAGCAATGGTCCCGGTCGTCTGGCGGCGCGTCTACACAGCATGCATTTGATCTACCGTCCCGCCGGCATGCAAGGCCTCCTCCAGCGCCTGCTGAAGACGACCGCGGCCTACCAGGTCGGCGACGTCGTCTCGAAGCTGTTCGCCGTCGTGCTGCTGCCGATCTACACGCGGCACGTCGTGCCCGGCCAGTACGGCGTCGCCGAGCTGCTGATGACCGCGATCGTGCTCGTCAGCATCCTGATCCGCTTCGGCGTCGGCGAGGCGTTCGTGCGCTACCACTACGCCGACGAGGACCAGGCGCGCCGCGACGCGCTCGCGCGCCGCGCGACCGGCTTCCTGCTCGTCGCCACGACGCTCGCCGCGATCCCGCTCGTGGTGTTCGCCGCGCCGCTCTCGCAGGTCGTGATCGACCAGCGCGACCCGGCCGTCTTCCGCATCGCCGTGCTCGGCCTGTGGACCTTCACGAACCTCGAGCTGGCGATGTCGCTGCTGCGCGTCGACGAGCGCGTGCGCGCGTACATGATCACGACGCTCGCGAACGTCTTCCTCACGATCGCGCTGACGATCGTGTTGGTGGTCGTGAAGCACCAGCAGGCGCGCGGCCTGCTGCTCGGCAACTACGGCGCCTCGACCGTCGTCCTGCTGGGCCTGTGGCTGTCGATGGCCCCCCGTCTGATGCCGCGCCGCGGCGGCGCCGCGCACCCGAGACTGCACGGCCTCGGCCACCTGCTGCGCTTCGGCCTGCCGACCGTCCCCGCCGACGCGTCCGTCTACGCGCTCAACCTCGTCGACCGGTACTACCTCTTCCACGTCTACGGCGCGGCGACCGCCGGCGTCTACTCGATCGCCGTCAAGCTCGCCGCCGTGACGGGCTTCGTCGCGCGCGCGTTCCAGTACAGCTGGCCGCCGCTGGCCTACTCGATCGAGGACGACGCGGAGGCGTCCCGCTTCTACGCGCTCGTCGCGACGTACTACCTGGCCGTGACCGGCTGGCTCGTCGCCGGGCTGCTGCTGCTCGGGCGCTGGTTCACGCGACTGCTCGCGGCGCCGGCCTACTTCCACGCCTACACCGCCCTGCCCTGGCTCGCACTCGGCTGGGCGCTCTACGGGCTGTTCGTGATCTTCGTCGTGATCGCCGGTCGCACGGAGGTCACGACGCGCAACTTCCCGGCCGCGGCCGCCGGCCTCGCGTTCAACGTGCTGCTGCTGGTCGCCCTGACGCCGTCGCTGGGGATCGCCGGCGCCGGCCTTGCGCTCGCGGGGGCGTACGTCGGGATGCTGATCGTGATGCGTCTGCTGACCCGCCGCCTCTTCCACGTCGCGTTCGAGTGGCGTCGGATCGTGCAGCTCGCGCTCGTGCTCGGCGGCCTCGCGGGCGCCGGCGAGCTGCTGCTGCCGACCTCCGGCGCGGTCGGCTTCGTCACGCGTGCGCTGGTGGCGCTCGCGCTGCCGCTCGTGCTCGGCCTCACCGGCTTCTACCGCTCGGAAGAGCGCGCGCTCGGGCGCACGCTCGTCGCGCGCGTCCGGGCGCGATAGCTCCTAAAGCCGCGTTCCCCCGCGGTTCCAATCCGCCGCCGCCTCGCGCAGGCCCTCGCCGCGATCGGGGCGCAGCGTCGCGCGCACGTGCTGCCAGTAGCGCGCCGGGTCATGCCCGGGCAGGGCGCCGGCGGCCAGCGCGCGGACGGCGTAGGCCCATGCCGTCAGCCAGCGCACGATCAGCGCGGACAGCGCCGAGTGGTGCTTGCGCATGTAGCGGTCGCGGTTGCGCGACAGCTCGACGATCCGCCGTCGCGGCACGTTCCCGGTCGAGAGCTGCTCATGGTGGATCGCCTCCGCCGCGGGCACGTACAGCGTCGCCCAGCCGGCGTCGTGCAGGCGCTTGCAGAAGTCGACCTCGTCGGAGTACACGAAGAAGGCAGGGTCCATCCAGCCGATCCGCTGGGCTGCCTCGCGGCGCACGAGCAGCGCCGCCGACTGCGCCCAGTCGACCGCGCGCAGCTCGCGGCCCTTGCTCTCGACCGTCAGCCAGCGGTGCAGGAAGAGCGCGCCTGCGAGCGCGGTCGACGGCGTCGGAAAGCGCCACGCTGACGGCTGCGGGCGGCCGTCGGGGCGCAGCAGCCTCGCGCCCGCAGCACCGGCGTCGAGGCACTCCGCGAGCGCGCCGTGCAGCGCGGCGGTCGCGCCCGGCAGCAGCTCGGAGTCCTCGTTCAGCAGCAGGCAGTAGCGGCCGCGCGCGCGCTGCATCAGCGCGCTGTCGTTCTCCGCCTTGCCGCGCCGCTGCTCGCGGCGGATCAGCTCGGTGACGACGGGGTGCGCTCTCGCCATCCCGACCGAGCCGTCACGCGAGGCGTTGTCGAGCACCAGCACCTCGGTCTCGAACGGCAGCGCCGCCTGCTCGCGCGCGATCGCGTCGAGGCAGCGCTCGAGCAGCGTGCGCTGCTCGGTGTTGACGATGCAGTAGGAGATCTCGACGCTCATGACGGGTGGGTCGGGGATCATGCCGCAGATGCCGGCCTCATCGCTGAGCGTGCAGCTCGTCGACCCGTCCGCGTTCACGCCGCCGTACGACCGCGCGCTGGCGGGGGCGCTCGCGCGCGCGGGCGTGCGCGTCGAGCTGATCACGAGCCGCTTCGGCTACGGCGAGGTGCCGCGCGCGGAGGGCTACGCGGTCGACGAGCGCTTCTACCGCTGGGCGCCGGGTGCGCCGGGCTCGCGGGTCCGTCGCGTGGCGAAGCTGATCCAGCACGTGCCGGACATGCTGCGCTGGCAGGCGACGCGCGCCGCTCGCCGCGCCGACGTCGTCCACCTCCAGTGGCTGACGGTGCAGCCGCTCGACGTGCACCTGCCGCCGATTGCGCTGGGCCGGCGGCGCCGGATCGGCCGGCCGCCGCTCGTGCTGACCGCGCACGACGTGCTTCCGCGCGAGCCGCGGCCGGGCCAGCTCGACGCCCAGCGCCGCCTCTACGAGCGCGTCGACGCGGTCGTCGTGCACTCCGAGCACGGTGCGGCGCGGCTGCGCGACGAGCTGGGAATCGACCCTGCGCGCGTGCACGCGATCCCGCACGGCGCATTCATGCACTTCGCGGAGACGGCGCCGGCCGCCGCCCTGCCGCCTGAGCTGGCCGCGACCGACAAGCCGGTCGTGCTCTGCTTCGGCCTGATCCGCCCGTACAAGGGGATCGACGTGCTGCTGGAGGCATGGCGCGGGATCGAGGGCGCCGAGCTGTGGATCGTCGGCCTGCCGAAGCTGGACCTCGCGCCGCTGCGCGCGGCGGCGCCGCCCGGCGTGCGCTTCGTCCCGCGCTTCGTCGCGGACGCCGAGCTGCCCGCCTTCTTCCGCCGTGCCGACCTCGTCGTGCTGCCCTATCGCGAGATCGACCAGTCGGGCGTGCTGTTCACCGCGCTCGCGTTCGGCAAGCCGCTGCTGCTGAGCGCGGTCGGCGGCTTCCCCGAGGTCGCGGCGACGGGCGCGGCGGACCTGGTCCCGCCCGGCGACGCCGCCGCGCTCCACGACGCGCTCGCGCGGCTGCTGGCCGACCCGGCCGCGCGCGCGCGCCTCGCCGCCGCGGCGAGGGCGGCGGCCGCCGGGCCGTACTCGTGGGACGCGATCGCGGCGCAGCACCTCGCGCTGTACGAGACGCTGACCGCGCACTAGCTCGCGCGCTTCGCGACATCGTCGCAGCAATTCTGCGCCAATTGACGCCTTGATCACACATGTATTAGGTGTGCTGGCCTAGAGTCGGGGCTACCGAACACATCGCGACGCGGGAGGGCGTCTTGAGCGCAACAACGGGACCGGGGACGCCGCCGGCCGGATTCGTCCGGCTGACGGGAAGCGAGCGCATGCCGCGCGTCGGCTATCGGGCAGTCGGCCCGGCGCCGGACGACGAGCAGGTGCGGGTCGTCGTGAAGGTGCGGCCGCAGGCGCCGCCGCCCGATCCGGACGAGCTGGCCGCCGTGCGGCCGTCCGAGCGGCCGGCGCCGGCGACCCACGACGAGCATGCGGCGGCGCACGGCGCCGCACAGGCCGACATGGACGCGGTCGTCGCGTTCGCGCGCGAGCACGGGCTCGACGTCGAGGAGGCCGACGCGGCCTCCCGCCTGATCGTCCTCACCGGCACGGTCGGGGCGATGAGCGGGGCGTTCCACACGACGCTCGAGCACTACGAGCCGGAGGACCCGGAGGTCCACCACCACCCCTACCGCGGCCGCGTCGGGCACGTTCACGTTCCTGAGCACCTGGAGCCGATCGTCACCGCGCTGACAGGCCTCGACGACCGGCGTCAGGTGCGGCCGCGCCCGATGATGGAGCGCACGGCGCACCAGGTGACGTACACGCCGAGCGACCTTGCGCAGATCTACGACTTCCCGGCGCAGCTCGACGGCAGCGGGCAGACGATCGGCCTGGTCGAGTTCGGCGGCGGCTTCCGGAATGCGGACCTCGACGTGTTCTTCGAGCAGATGAGACTGCCGCGCCCGTCCGTGACGGCGGTCTCGGTCGACGGCACGCCGAATGCGCCCGGCAGCGAGGTCGACGGCGAGGTCGTGCTCGACATCGAGGTCTCCGGCGGCGCCGCGCCGGGCGCGGCGATCGTCGTCTACTTCGCGCAGTGGACCGACGCCGGCTGGCTCGAGGCGCTCACGAAGGCGATCCACGACAGAAGACACCGCCCGTCGGTGCTCTCGATCAGCTGGGGCTGGTCGGAGTTCGAGACAGCCGGCCAGGTCGCCTGGACGAGACAGGTGCTCGAAGAGGTCAACACGGTGCTCAAGGAGGCGGCCAACCTCGGGATCACTGTGCTCGTCGCCGCCGGCGACGACGGCTCGACCGACGGCCTCGAAGACGGCCATCTGCACGTCGACTACCCGGCGTCGAGCCCGTACGTGACCGCCTGCGGCGGCACGACGCTGCACGCGCACAACGGCAGGCGCAGAAGCGAGGTTGTGTGGGGCGACGGCACCCGCAGGGATGGCGGCGGCTCGACCGGCGGCGGCATCTCCGACTTCTTCCCCGTGCCGGCGTGGCAGGCGGCGGTGCAGAGGCAGAGATCGGGGATCACCGGACTCGTCGGCCGCGGCGTGTGCGACGTGGCAGCGGTCGCCGACGCGCAGACCGGCTACGCGCAGTACATGGACGGGCAGTGGTTCACCGACGGCGGCACGAGCGCCGTCGCGCCGCTCTACGCGGCGCTCGTCGCGCGCTGCAACCAGCAGCTGGCGGCCGGCGGCAGACGCGTCGGCTACCTCACCCCGCTGCTGTACGGCGGCCTGGGCGCGTCCGACGCGTTCCACGACATCACGAGCGGCAGCAACGCGACGCTCGCGAGCCGCCCTGACGCCTACAGAGCCCACGCCGGCTGGGACTGCTGCACCGGCTGGGGCTCGCCGAAGGGCACCAGACTGCTCGCGGCGCTCTGACGACAGGCGAGAGCGCGGCGCCGCCGCTCCGGCGCGCCGCGCTCAATCGTCCCGGAAGCCGTCGAGCCTCACGCGCCGGCCGCGGCGACACGACCCGCCCGGCGGTCCGCCACAATCCCCGCGGTGCTCGTCGTCGCGATCGTCTTCTGGGCCTGCGCCACGCTGATCGTCTACGGCCAGGTCGGCTACGGCGTGCTGCTGGGCGTGCTGGCGCGCACCCGGCCCGCGCGCCCGGCGGCGTCGGACGCCGGCGGGGAGCTGCCGTCGGTCTCGTTCGTCGTCGCGGCCTACAAGGAGGAAGCGGTGATCGCGGAGAAGGTCGCCAACGTGCGCGCGCTCGACTACCCGGCCGACCGCGTCGAGCTGATCGTCGCCTGCGACGGCTCGCCCGACGCGACCCCGCGGCGCGCACGCGCGGCCGGCGCCGACGTCGTGCTGGAGCTGCCGCGCGGCGGCAAGATCCGCGCGCAGGACGCGGCAGTTCGCCAGGCGCGCGGCGCGCTCGTCGCCTTCTCCGACGCGAACGCGTTCTGGGCGCCCGACGCGCTCAGGCGGCTCGTCGCGCCGTTCCAAGCCGATCGGCGGGTCGGCTACGTCTGCGGCCAGGTCGGGTTCGTGAACGACGAGGGCGGCACGAACCAGGAGGGCCTCTACTGGCGCTACGAGATGGCGCTGCGTGCGCTGGAGTCGCGGCTCGCCTCGGTCACGGGCGGCAACGGCGCGATCTACGCGACGCGCAGAGCGTCGTACATCGAGGTCGACCCGATCATGGGCCACGACCTGTCGTTTCCGTTCAACATGGTCAAGCGCGGCTGGCGCGCGCTCTACGCGCCCGACGCCCGCGCGAGCGAGAAAATGGTCCCGTCGATCGAGGGCGAGTTCGCGCGCAAGCGGCGGATGATGAGCCACGGCTGGCCGATCGTCCTCAAGGGCGGCCTGCTGTCGCCGAAGGGCTACAGCCCGCTCTACGCACTGATGATCCTCTCGCATCGCGCGCTGCGTTACGCGATGCCGTTCCTGCACCTGCTCGCGCTGCTTGCGAGCGCGCTGCTCGCGATCGATGCCGAGGGCTGGGTCTACGTCGTCGCGCTCGCGCTCCAGCTCGCGCTGCTGCTCGGCGCGCTGGCCGCCGAGCGGATCCCCGCCCGCCCGCTGCTCGTCGCGCGCTACTACGTGCTGACGCAGGCCGCGCTCGCCGCCGGCCTGTTGGACTGGCTGCGCCACGGCACCGAGGCCGGCTGGGCGCCGCCGGAGGGGACGCGGTGAGCGCGCTCGCGACGCGCGCGCTCGACGTGCTCGTCGGCGGCCTCGGCGCGCTGCTGAGCGCGCCGCTCGTGGCGCTCGCCGCGCTCGCGATCCGGCTCGAGTCACCGGGGCATCCGATCTACCGCCAAGCGCGCGTCGGCAAGGATGGCCGCCCGTTCGAGATCTACAAGCTGCGCACGATGGTGAAGGGCGCCGAGTTCACCGGCGCCGGCCTGGCGATCCAGGAAGGCGACGACCGCATCACGCGCGTCGGGGGGTTGCTGCGCCGCGTCTCGCTCGACGAGCTGCCGAATCTGTGGAACGTCGTGCGCGGCGAGATGTCCGTCGTCGGCCCACGCCCGACGGTGCAGGTGCAGGTCGACCAGTACACCGATCGCCAGCGCGGTCGCCTGACGGTCAAGCCCGGGATCACCGGCTGGGCGCAGATCAACGGCCGCGCGTCGCTGCCCTGGTCCGAGCGGATCGAGCTGGACCTGTGGTACGTCGAGCACCGCACGGTGCGGCTCGACCTGAAGATCCTCGCGCGGACGGTCACGATGGTGCTGCGCGGCGAGGGCCTCTACAAGGGCGAGACGGGAGGGTGGGGACGATGAGATCCGTCCTGCTCACCGGCGTCGGGAAGCGCTATGACATCGTCTCGGCGTTCGCGCAGTACACGACCGTGGTCGCAGCGGACCCGAGTCCGTTGGCGCCGGCGCAGTATGCGGCGCACGTGCGGGTCGCGCCGCCGCGGATCGACGACCCGGGCTACGTGCCGTTCCTCGCCGACGTGTGTGCGCGGCACGACGTCGGCGCGGTCGTGCCGCTCACCGACCTCGACATCGAGGTGCTCGCGCAGGCGCGCGCGGACGGGCTCCTGCCCGCGTTCACGCCCGACCCGGAGATCGCGCGCGCGACGTACGACAAGTACGAGACGCACCACCTGCTGCTGCGCCACGGCCTGCCGTCGCCGCCGACGGTGCTGCCGGGCGAGCAACCGGACTCCTACCCGGTGATGGTCAAGCCGCGGCGGGGCTCGGGCGCGCGCTCGATCCACCTCGCGCACGACGCCGAGGAGGCGGCCTTCTTCGTGCGGTACGTGCGCGAGCCGACGATGGTGCAGCGCGCGATGGACGGGCCGGAGCTCAGCATCGACACGCTCTCCGACCTCGACGGCCGCTGCCTCAACGCGATCCCCCGGACGATGCTGGAGTCGCGCGGCGGCGAGTCGATCAAGGGCGCGCCGCTCGCCGACGCCGAGCTGGTCGAGCTGGGCCGGCGCGTCGTCGAGTCGCTCGGCGTGCGCGGGCCGTGCACCGTGCAGGCTTTCCGCGACCGCGAGATCGGGCTCGGCATCACCGACGTCAACACGCGCTTCGGCGGTGCGTTCCCAGCGCCGATGTACGCCGCGCTGCCCGGCCGCACGTATCCGGAGCTGATCGTGCGGATGGCGAACGGCGAGCGGGTCGAGCCGCATGTCGGCGAGTTCCAAGCCGGTCGCCACTTCACGCGCTACTACTGGCAGCTCGAGCTGGACGAGCAGATGCGCCCGACCGGCCGCGACATCGTTGTACCCATCCCACCCACCCCGCCCCCGCCGCGGGCGTAGCGCTCTCCGACGTCTGTCGCTATCCTGTCGGGTGCAAGCGACAAGAACCCGACAGGAAAGGCGAGCGCGCAATGGCGGCGGTCGCGGAGCGCAGCGAGCTGGAGCAGTTCAACGAGGTCGTCGACCGCTGGCAGGAGCGCGTCAGCCGCGCGCTCGCGGAGGCGCCCGTCGCCGACGGCGACGTGTGGGACCGCTGGGCGCAGACCGTCGGCCAGCTCTCGGAGGCGATTGACCAAGCCGTCCCGCCGAGCCTCGACCCGGAGGACGTCGCCGAGATCCGCGGCGACCTGCTCGCGATCACGCAGAGCGTGCTCGCGCACGACGCGAAGCGGCCGCTCGACTCCTACGAACAGGCGCTGCTGCGGCTGGAGGCGATCCGCCACGTGATCCGCGACGCGCTCGACGTGCACCTGCCGGGCGAGCACGACGCGCGCGCGCTGATCGCAGGACTGGAGGAGGCGCTGCCGCGCGTGGGCCGCAGAGAGCTGGCGCGGCTGCTCGGCACCTCCGAGCGCTCGCTCCAGCGGATCCTCGCGAGCAGAGCGCCGGTCGAGCCTGCGCGCCGGCTGCTGCTCGTCGCGCGGCTCGTCGAGCTGCTGCGCCGCGGCTGGACGCCCGAGGGCGTCGTGGCCTGGCTCGAGCGTCCGCGCCCGGCGCTCGACGGCGCGAGCGCGCTCGACGCGATCGACGACCCGGTGCGCGAGCAGGACGTGCTCGCGCTCGCACGCGCCGGTCGCGCCCAGCATGGCTCGTAGCGCGGCGAGGCCGCGCGCCGTCGCGGTCGACGAGGTCGCCTACCGTTGGTCGGAGTACGACACGCCGCTGTGGGCGCGCCCGAATTCGAGCGCCCAGCGCTGGAACCGCACGCGCGAGGCGCCGACGCAGTACCTCAGCCTCACCCCCGAGGGAGCATGGGCGGAGCTGATCCGCACGGAGGACCTGACGTCCGTCGTCGCGGTGCGGCTCGTGAGCATGCCGCTGTGGGCGCTCCAGGTGCGTGAGACGCGCGTCGCCGACTATGCGACGTTCGAGAAGGCGGAGGCCGCTGGCTTCCCGCCTGAGGCGCTGGTCGACGAGGACCACGAGCGCTGCCGCGCGGAGGGAACGCGGCTGCGCGCGCGCGGTTTTCGCGGCGTGCTGGCGCCGTCCGCCGCGCTGCCCGGGGCGGTCAACCTGACGCTGTTCGGTGCGCGCCTCGCCGTCGAGTGGAACTGCGACGAGGATCGCCGGCTCGCTGCGTTCGTGCCGGCGAGACAGCTCGCCGTCGGGCATCCGCCCGACGACCTCTTCGCGCTCGTCCGCCAGCGCACGGCGCCGCACGCCGGTCTCGCGGACTACCGCCGCCGCCGGCGCTCCTGACTAGCGTCTCAGCACGCGTACGAGCACAGCCGGCGATCTGCCAGCGGCGTTGAGCGCGTCGGCGGGAGTGACGGCGAGCAGGCGGTAGCGGCCGGGACGGGGGAGGCGCACCGCGGCCGAGAAGCCGCCGCCGCGCGTGGTCGCGGCGATCCGCCGTGGGCGTCCGTACGCGCCGCCGGCGCCGCGTCGTGCGACGAGCACGACCACCTGTGCCTTCGCCGGCGCCGTCGTGCCGGTGAGCGTCAGGGTCGCGCCGGCGCGAAGGTGCTTCGCCGCGACACGCAGGCGCACGCCCGCCTGCACGAGCGCCCGCACTGCCGGCGAGACGATCGAGTCGTTCGCCACCGCCCGCAGCTCGCCGTTCGTCAGCAGCGCCGGCGCCGCGTTCCAGACGCCGTCGGCGCCGGTGCGCGTGGTCGCGACCGGGCGCCAGCTCCCGTCCGTTCCCCGCTGCTGCAGCGTCACGAGCACCCCCGCCGGCCGCCGGCCGTCCGCCAGCGACAGCCGGCCGGTGAGCGGCAGCGGCGCCTGCTCGACGGGCGCGGCGCCGAGCGGCGAGAGCGTCAACTGGTCGCGGGGCGCCGGCATCAGCGCCGCGACCGCGTGGCGGACCTGCGGCAGCAGCGCATAAAGCGCGTTGCCGGGGCAGTCGGTGAGGTCGGCGTCGCGGTGGCCGGCGATCCGCTGGAAGCGCACGAGCGCGCCGCGCCGCCAGCGGTTGTCGGCCGGGTCGGAGCCGGTCGAGCGCTCCGTCACCGCGCCGAGCGCCGGCACGCCCGCGAGCGACAGCTTCCACGCGAGCGCGCGCTCGAGCGAGCGCACGGCGGCAGGCGGCGGTGGGGAGACGCCGAAGCTGCCGATCATCGCCACGCCCGTCGAGACCGCGTTCCAGCCGCCCGCCTGCGCGCCGGTGACCGGCTGGCCGGCGCCGCCCGCGCGACCGTCGAAGATCGTTCCGTAGCGGTCGACGAGCAGGTCGTAGCCGAGGTCGTTCCAGCGGTTGCCGTCGCGGTGGAAGAGGCAGATGCCGAGCACGATCGCGGCCGACTCCGACGGCGTGTAGAACGACAGCGACTCGGTGTGGTGGACGATCGCGAAGTCCACGCGGCCGTAGCGTGCCGGCGCACGCGGGTGACACGTGTCGTGCGGATCCCAGGCGCTGCGTGGCACGATCGGCGGGGCACCGCCGGCCGCCGCCACTGCGAGCGGCCTGCCCGCAGGCGCCGCGTCGCCGACCGACACGAACCGCAGCCGCAGCCCGCCGGTCAGCGGGCGCGCGCCGCGCAGCTGCACGGCGTCCGCCGGGCCGCTCCAGACCGGATCGCCGGCGTCGGTCGACGCCCAGCGCGTCCAGCGACCGCTGGCGAGCCGCGCGCGCAGCTCGACGCTCCCGCGCGCGCCCCGCCATGACGCGCCCACCAGCTGGAAGCGGCGCCCGGCGCGCAGCGGCGGCGTCCGCCAGCGCGCGCCAGCGCTCATCGACGCCGGCAGCGCGCGCCCGAACGCGCGCGGCCCGGCGGACGCGCGCGCCGCGGGTGCCAGCGCCGCGACCACGGCGAGCGCGATGACGAGGATGCGCCCCATGCGCACCCGAACACGGTACGCGGTCCGATTACGCGGTGGCCGGACGCGTGCGCGCGCGGCCGGCGCGTCTTCGCGGCGCGCTTCTGCGCATCGCGCGCTGCTTCCAGCACCCGTCGACGAACGCGGCGATCTCGCCGGTGAGCCGCTCCGGCCGGGTGCGCAGCTCGACGATCGAGTCGGCATTCAGCAGGCGGCCGTTCGGCAGCTCGGCGGCCAGCATGTCGGCGTCGGAGAAGGGGTGGATCGGGTCGCGCGGGTGGCCGATCACGAGCGCCGGCGCCTCGAACGTGCGCCGCTCGCTGCGGTGCGGCGCGATCTCGCCGAAGTAGAGGCCCTGAATCACGGCGGCGCTGGGGCCGGGGTCCTGCGAGACCCAATCGACCATGATCTCCGCGACGAGCGGCAGCGGCCGGCGCGGCACGCGCCGCGCGACCCGCTGGATCAGCTTCATGACCGGCTCGCCGAACGTCAGTGCTGCGAGCAGCGGCGTGAACGACAGCGCGCTGCCGAGCAGCCCGTTGTCGAGCACCGGCATCTCCAGCACCATCCCGCGCACGCGCTCGGGCGCGGCGGCCGCCACCTCGAGCGTCACGTTCGCGCCGAGCGACGTGCCGCCGATCACGGCCTGCTCGATCCCGAGCTCGTCGAGCAGCGCGACCACCTCGCGCGCGAACGTGCTCATCGAGTAGCGCCACATGTCGCGCGGGCGATCGGATCTGCCGTGCCCGAGCGGCTCCATCACGATCACTCTCTGCCCGCGCGCGGCAAGTGCCTCCGCGAGCGGCTCCTGCATCCGCTGCGACAGCAGCAGCCCGGGCAGCAGCACCGTTACGCGCGGCCCCTCGCCGTAGACCGAGTACGCGATCCGCTGACCGTCGTGCGTGAAGGACGCCATCGTCCGAGGGTACTGTCCGGCGCCCGCTCGCTCGCCGGGCGCTCGGGCCAGATTCAGGAGACGGGCTTCGTCCCGGCGACGACGAAGCCGAGGATCGCCGCGAAGAAGCGCCCGCGCGCGTGCGCGGCGTCGATCGCATCCCACCAGCCGATCAGCTCCTCGGGCGTGAACGAGCCGGCGGCGATCGCCGCGTCGAGGTGGCCGGAGAGCACCCAGCCGAAGAAGTCGAACGGGATCTCGATCGCATGCGGGATCGTCGTCACGTCGACGAGGCCGGCGTCGCGCAGCAGGCGCGGCAGCGTGCGACCGACGCAGCCGTTCGCCACGCCGTCGCTGTAGCTGCGCACGATCCGCCGCGTCAGCCGCCGGTCGGCGCCGTCGATCGCGAGCGTGTCCCAGTCGAGCTCGAACGTGACGAGCCGGCCGCCCGGCCGCAGCACGCGCGTCAGCTCGCCGATCATCGTCGCCGGCTCGCCCGCGACGTGCATCAGCAGCCGCTCGGCGCGGCAGCGGTCGACCGCCGCGTCCGGCAGGTCGATCCCCAGCACGTCGCCGACGCGGAACTCGACCGGCAGGTTGCGTCCCTCCGAGCGCCGCGTCGCCTCGGCGATGACGAGCGGCGAGCTGTCGATCCCCAGCACGTGGCCGTGCGGACCGACGCGCCGCGCGATCGTGCGGACGTCGTCGCCGGTACCGCAGCCGGCCTCGAGCACGCGCTGCCCGCGGTGCAGGCTCATCTGGTCGAGCATCACCGGCTTGACCGCGCGGACGCCCGGCAGCTTGTTGCCGGCGTCGAAGAAGCGCAGCGCGAAGCCGGGGTCGGTCGCGATCCGCGTGCTCACGCGAGCCACTCCGCGATCAACCGTCCGATCAACGGACCCTGGTCCTCCTGCAGGAAGTGGCCGGCGTCCGGGATCGCGTGCGCCACCTCGGTCCCGATCGCCGCGGCGAACCGCTCGCCGGTTCTCAGCGGGATGATCGGGTCCTGATCGGCCCACAGCACGAGCTTCGGGCGCGCGTCGGCCGCGAGCGCGTCGAGCACGCGCTGGCCTGCGGCGGCGCCGGGGGCGTCGGGCGTCAAGGGGATCATCAGCGGGAACGCGCGCGCCCCCGCCTTGGCGGAGCCGTCGGCGAACGGCGCCTCGTAGGCGGCGATCACCTCGTCGCCGGGGTCTCTGTGGCAGCCGCCGCGCACGAGCATCCCGATCGGCAGGTCCTCGGTGCGCTCGACGAAGTCGCGGAACATGTTCCACGCGTCGCTCATGCTCTGACGACCGGTGAAGAGCCCGGTGTCCATCACGACGATGCGGTCGATCCGCTCGGGCTGCTCGACCGCGACGCGCAGCCCGATCGGCCCGCCCCAGTCGTGCACGACGATCGTCGCGCCGCGCAGGTCGAGCCGCTCGACGAGGTCGTTGAGCAGCTCCGTGTGGCGGTCGTAGGAGTACCAGGCGAGGTCGGCCGGCTTGTCGGAGCGGCCGAAGCCCGCGTGGTCGGGTGCGATGCAGCGGAAGCCCGCGTCGCGCAGCGGCGGGATGACGTGACGCCACAGGTACGACCAGGTCGGCTCGCCGTGCACGAGCAGTACCGGCGCGCCGTCGCCCTCGTCGACGTGCGCGAGCCGCAGGCCGTCGACCTCGCGGTAGTGCGGCGCGTATGGGAAATCCGGCAGGTTCGCGAAGCGGTCCTCGGGCGCTCGCAGCGCGTCCGTCATTCTTCAGCCCCTCTCGTGACGCTGTACGGCGACTGTAACGGCAGACTGGCTGGCGCGCCAGTCAGGCGTTTCGGACGCGCCGTTCCGGGCATGCTCCCATCCTTGCGCCGCGTGTGGGACAGCTTGCCCGGATAACCTCCGTCCTCCCAGTCCCGCGACCAGCGAGCGCCATGGCAACGACAGAGTCCCAGATCGGTACGCAGGTCGACCGCGAGCGGCTCGCGATCGACACGATCCGCACCCTCGCGATGGACGCGGTGCAGCAGGCCAACAGCGGCCACCCCGGCATGCCGATGGGGATGGCGCCGGTCGCGTACCTGCTCTTTACGGAGTTCATGCGGCACAACCCGCGCGATCCGCACTGGCAGGATCGCGACCGCTTCGTGCTGAGCGCGGGGCACGGCTCGATGCTGCTCTACGCCTGCCTTCACCTGTCGGGCTACGACGTGACGCTCGAGGACATCGAGGCCTTCCGCCAGTGGGAGTCGCGCACGCCCGGGCATCCGGAGGTCCACCACACGCCCGGCGTCGAGACGACGACCGGGCCGCTCGGGCAGGGCTTCGGCAACGCGGTCGGGATGGCGCTCGCCGAGCGCTTCCTGCGTGAGCGCTTCGGGGCCGGCGTGATGGACCACCGCATCTTCGGGATCTGCTCCGACGGCGACCTGATGGAGGGGGTGAGCGCGGAAGCCGCGTCGATCGCCGGCCACCTCGGGCTCGGCCGCCTCGTCTTCCTCTACGACGACAACCACATCTCGATCGACGGCGACACCGCGCTGTCGTTCGACACCGAGGACGTCGAGGCGCGCTTCCGCGCCTACGGCTGGCACACGCAGCACGTCGACGACGCGAACGACCTGGCCGCGCTGCGCGCGGCGATCGCCGCCGCGGTCGCGGAGGAGGAGCGGCCGTCGCTGATCCGCGTGCGCTCGACGATCGCGTACGGGGCGCCGACAAAGGCCGGCACGGCCGCCGCCCACGGCGCGGCGCTCGGCGAGGACGAGGTGCGCGCGACGAAGGAGGCGTTCGGCTGGGACCCGGACAAGCACTTCCATGTCCCCGACGGCGTCTACGAGGACTTCAGCGGCGTCGAGCGCGGGGCCGAGGCGCAGCGCGAGTGGGAGCACCGCTTCCGCGCCTGGCAGGACGCGCAGCCGCAGCTCGCGAAGGAGTGGGACGCCGCGTGGGCGGGTCGCCCGCTGCCCGGCCTCGGCGCGGCGCTGCCGAGCTGGGAGCCGGGCGAGCAGCTCGCCACACGTGCGGCGAGCGGCGCCGTGCTGCAGGCGATCGCGCCGTACCTGCCGACGATGGTGGGCGGCTCGGCCGACCTGAACGAGTCGGTCAAGACCGGCATCAAGGCGGACGACGCCTACAGCCGCGCGCGCGCGGCGCGCAACGTCTTCTGGGGGATCCGCGAGCACGCGATGGGCTCCGCCGTGAACGGCATGTGCCTGCACGGCGGGATCGTCAAGCCCTACGGAGCGACGTTCCTGCAGTTCGCCGACTACATGCGCCCGGCGATCCGCCTCTCGGCGCTCATGGGCATCCCCGTCATGTGGATCTACTCGCACGACTCGGTTGCGCTCGGCGAGGACGGTCCGACGCACCAGCCGGTCGAGCACCTCGCCGCGCTGCGCGCGATCCCGGGCCTGACGGTGATCCGCCCGAGCGACGCGAACGAGACGGCCGTCGCGTGGCGCGTGATGGTCGAGGAGCTCGACGGGCCGTGCGTGCTCGTGCTGAGCCGGCAGAACCTGCCCGTGCTCGCACGCGGCGAGGGCGCCGGCGCGGCCGAGGCGCTCGCGCGCGGCGCGTACGTGCTCAGCGAGGACGCGGATGCGACCGTGACGCTCGTCGGCACCGGCTCCGAGGTCTCGCTCGCGCTGGCGGCCCGCGAGCTGCTCGCGAGCGACGGCGTGCGGGCGCGCGTCGTCGCGATGCCGAGCTGGGAGCTGTTCGCCGCCCAGGACCAGGCCTACCGCGAGGCGGTCCTGCCGCCCGGCCAGCCGAAGGTGTCCGTCGAGGCCGGCATCGCGATGGGCTGGGCGCAGTGGGTCGACGCGTCCGTCTCGATCGAGCGCTTCGGCGCCTCCGCGCCCGGGGAGATCGTCATGCGCGAGCTCGGGATGACGCCCGAGCACGTCGCCGAGGTCGTGCGCGGGCTGCTGTAGGCGCGCGACTCAGTGCAACGTCTCGCCGCGCGCGAGCATGGCCGTGAATCTCGCGATCCGTCTCGCGCGCGTCTCCGGCCGCTTCGCGTCCTGCACGCGGTAGAGGATCGCGTAGCGGTTGGCGCCTCTGAGCGTGGCGAAGAAGGCGGCGGCGGCAGGGTCCGCGTCGAGCGCGGCCTGGAGGTCCGGTGGGACGGCTGCGCTTCGCTGGCCGTCGTACGCGGCGGCCCAGCGGCCGTCGGCTCTCGCCGCCTCGACCTGTGCGAGGCCGGCGGGGCGCATGCGACCTGCGGCGGCCAGCCGCTCGACGTGCTCGGTGTTGATCTTCGACCATCTGCTGCGCGCCGTGCGCGGCGTGAAGCGCTGGAGGAACCAGGTCGCGTCGAAGCCGCGCTTCTGGCCATCGATCCAGCCGAAGCAGAGCGCGACGTCGAGCGCCTCCGCGTAGGTGACCGTCGCGACACCGGTGTCCTTCTTCGCGATCTGCAGCCACACGCCCGCGGCGCGCGCGTGCTCCGCGTCGAGCCACGCCTCCCACGCGGCCGCGGAGGCGAAGGGCAGGATCGGCAGCTCGTCCGCCATCGCCACGAGTGAAGCACGTGCGCCCGGACGGCGCACGGGGCGTGCGAAGGAGGCGCTCACCCGGCGCCGGCGTGGAACGGAGACGCCCGCGGGGACCCGGCCGCGCGATCCGGCGACGGATCGCACGGCTGGTAGTAGGTAGGTCCACGCTGCCGTGCGCCGAGAGAGCGCCCGCAGGACGCTAGCTCTGCCGGTCTCGCCATGCGCCGGTCGCCGCGAGCCGCTCCTTCGCCACGACGCCCGCCGGAGCGGTAGGCTGGCGCGAGTGAGTCCTCCGGGGGGCCCATCCGGCACGGAAACCGGGGATCAGCCGCCCGGGGTCCTCGCCGCGGCCGGCCCTCTGTCGCCGGATGCGCCGCTCGAGCGCGCGCGCGAGCTCGCGGCGCTCGAGCAGACGATCGCGGCCGCTGCCGCCGGCGACGGGGGCGTCGTGCTGCTCGAAGGCGCCGGCGGGATCGGCAAGACGCTGCTGCTCGGTCACGTGGCGCAGCGCGCGCAAGCGAGCGCGATGATCGTGTTGCGCGCGCGCGGCGGCGAGCTCGAGCGCCAGTTCCCCTTCGGCGTCGCGCTGCAACTGTTCGAACCGTACGTCTCGTCGGCCTCGCCGCGCGAGCGCAAGCGCGTGCTCGCGGGTGCCGCCGCGCACGCCGCGCCGCTGTTGAGCGGCGACGTCGCCGGTCGCGAGAGCGGCGCGCTCGAGTTCCCCTTGCTGCACGGCCTGCACTGGGTCGCCGCCAACATCGCCGAGCGCCAGCCGCTGCTGATCGCGGTCGACGACGCGCACCACGCCGACGACGCCTCGCTGCGGGCGCTGCTGTTCCTCGCCCAGCGGATCGAGGACCTGCCGCTGGCGCTCGTGCTGACGGCGCGGCCGCGGCCTGCGGCGAGCGCCGGCAGCGGCGACGCGCTGAGCGCGCTCGCGACGCACCCGCTCGCGCGGCGCTTCGAGCTGCTGCCGCTCAGCGAGCAGGCGATCGCGACGATCGTGCGCCGCCGCCTGCCGGACGCCGACGACGCCTTCTGCACCGCCTGCGCGCGCGTCACGAACGGCAACCCGTTCTTCCTGCGCGAGCTGCTGTCGGACCTGGATGCGGCAGGGCACGACGCGCTCGTCGGCGTGGACGGCGGCAGCCGGCCGGACGTCGAGGCGCTCGGTCCGCTCACGATCGCGCGCGCCGTCGACGCGCGCATCCGCCGCCTCTCGCCGGGGGCGCCCGTGCTCGCACATGCGGTCGCGGTGCTCGGCGACGGCGTACCGCTCGCCCAGGCGGCCGCGATCGCCGGCCTCCATCTGATTGACGCCGCCACCGCCGCCGACGAGCTGGCGGGGGCTGACGTGCTGCATCCCGCTCCGGAGCTGGGCTTCGTCCACCCGATCGTGCGCCAGGCCGTGTATCTGGAGGTCCCGGCCGCCGAGCGAGGCCGGCTGCACCTGGCCGCGGCCGACCGGCTGCGCGCGGGCGGAGGCGCCGACGCCGAGGAGCGCGCCGCGGCGCACCTCGTGCAGACGCTGCCGGTCGGCGCGCCCTGGGTCGTCGCCTGTCTGCACGCGGCGGCCAGACGCGCGCTCGCCGGCGGGGCGCCCGACACCGCCGCCAGCTACCTGCTGCGGGCGCTCGAGGAGTCGCCGCCGCAGGCCGTGCGCGCCGAGCTGCTCGTCGACCTCGGGCGCGCCGAGGCGCTCGCCGGGCTGCCGAGCGCGATCGAGCGGCTGCGCACCGCGGTCGCGCTGCTCGAGCAGCCCACCGCGCGCGCGAGCGCGCTCGCCCAGCTCGGCCAGGCCCTGTACGCGGCGGGTGACAACGCCGCTGCGGCAAGCGCGTTCGACGAGGGCCTGCGCGTGCTCGACGGCGCCGACCCGGTGCTGGAGGAGCAGCTCACGGCCGGCTATCTCGGCGCGGCGCGGCTCGACTTCCGCACGCGCGAGGTGGCGCAGGCGCGCTTCCGCGAGCTGCTCGTCGGCTCGACCGACGCCTCGACGCCGGCGCAGCGCGAGCTGCTCGCGCAGCGCGCGCTGGAGCACGCGATGCAGGGCAACGCGCCGCACGACGAGATCGTCGCCCTGATCCGCCACGCGCACGCCGGCGGCGAGCTGCTGCGCGAGGCGACGGCCGACGGCGTCGCGTACGCGGGTTCGGTCGCCGCGCTGCTGTTCTGCGACGCGCTCGACGACGTCGAGGCGACCACGACCGCCGGCCTGGAGGACGCGCGCCGGCGCGGCTCGGTGGTCGGCTTCGCCGTCATGTCGAGCGTGCGCGGCGCGGCCCGCTACCTGCGCGGAGATCTGACGAGCGCGCTCGGCGACCTCGAAGGCGGGCTCGAGCGCGTGCCGCTGATGGTGCTCGTGCGCCCGTTCGCGCACGGCTGGATGGCGCTCGCGCACATCGACCGCGGCGAGCACGAGCAGGCGCACGCGCTCGTCGGCGTGCCGGAGGAGGGACAGGACGCGCACTTCACCTACAACTGGTCGCTGTTCGCGCGCGGGCGCCTCGCGCTCGCGCGGGACGCACCGGAGCGCGCGCTCGAGGATCTGCTCGAGTGCGGCCGCCGGCAGCTCGCCGTGCCCGCGCCGAACCCCGGCGTGCTGTCGTGGCGCTCGGAGGCGGCGATCGCGGCGCACCGGCTGGGGCGCCTCGAGCAGGCGCGCGAGCTGGCCGAGGAGGAGCTGGAGCTGGCGCGCGCGTTCGGCTCGGCGCGCGCGCTCGGCGTCGCGCTGCGCGCCGCCGGGCTGATCGCGGACGGCTTCGACCGCGTCGCGCTGCTGTGCGACGCGGTCGCGATGCTCGAGCGCTCGCCTGCGCAGCTTGAGCTGGCGCGCGCGCTCGTCGATCTCGGCGCCGCGCAGCACGCCGACGGTCAGCGCACGGCGGCGCGCGAGACGCTGCGCATGGGGCTCGACATCGCCCACCACGCGGGCGCGGCTGCGCTTGCCGCGAGCGCGCGCGCCGAGCTCGTCGCCGCGGGCGCCCGGCCGCGCCGCCCGGCGGTGCGCGGCACCGACGCGCTGACGCCGAGCGAGCGGCGCGTCGCGGAGCTGGCCGAGCAGGGCCTGACGAACCGCGAGATCGCGCAGGCGCTCTTCATCTCGACGAAGACGGTCGAGTTCCACCTCCGCAACGCGTACTTCAAGCTGCGGATCGGGTCGCGCGCGGAGCTGTCGGGGGCGCTGCGCGCGCCGCGCGCCGAGGCCGAGTCGTAGCCCGGGCGCGTCAGGCGCGGCCGTAGACCGGGATCGCCGCGCCGCTCGTGGCGGCGCCGTCGTCCGAGCACAGGAACGCGATCGTCGCCGCGATCTGCGCCGGCTCGACCCACTTCGTGAAGTCGGCGTTCGGCATCGCGGCGCGGTTGGCGGGCGTGTCGATCACGCTCGGCAGCAGCGCGTTGCAGCGCACGCCGTCGTCGCGGTACTCGACGGCGACGGCTTGCGCGAACGCGATCACGCCCGCCTTCGCGGTCACGTAACCGGCTGCTCCGGGGAACGGCTGCAGCGACGCGCGCGTGCCGACGCACACGATCGAGCCGCCGCCGGCCGCGACGAGGTGCGGCAGCGCCGCTTGGGTGACGAGGTAGGTCGGGCGCAGGTTGAGCCGGAGCTGGCGCTCGAAGCTCTCGACCGGCTCGTCCGCGACGCGCGCGCCCTGCGCGAAGCCGCCGACGAGGTTCACGACGGCCCGCAGCGGAGCGTCCGCACGGCCGGCAGCCTGGAGCACGGCCGTCGCGACGGCCTCCTGCTCGAACAGGTCGGCCTGCACCAGCTCGAGCCCGTCGCGCCGCTCGACGTGCTCCAGCTCGCGCTCGGCGACCCACGGCACGACGACGCGCCAGCCGTCGTCCAGCAGCCGCTGCGTGACGGCGGCGCCGAGGCCGCCGGTCCCACCCGTGACGAGGGCGCTGGGCTCGGTTGTCATGGCGTCCAACCTACCGCATGCAAAGCCCGCAAATTGCGGGCGCTCTCCGGACACGCGGCAGGGCGGCGAAGGCCCGCTCACTAAGGTGTCCCGACTCCCCCATGGCGAAGGACACCGAGAAGCTCATCCGTCAGCTCTCGCTCATCAGCTACCTGATGGCCGAGCGGCGCCCCGTCACCGCACCGGAGATCCGCCGGGACGTCGAGGGCTATAGCGCGATGAACGAGGACGCCTTCGCGCGCCGCTTCTACGCCGACCGCTCCGAGCTGGAGGCGCTCGGCATCCAGCTCTCCGTCGACAAGCCGGTCGAGGGGCTCGCGGAGCAGGAGAACTACTCGCTGCCGCCGGAGAACTTCCACCTGCCGGCGATCGAGTTCAGCGACGCCGAGCTGGCCGGCCTGCAGACGGCGCTGTCGCTGCTCGACGGCGAGTTCGCGTACGCCGAGCCGCTGCGGCTCGCGCTCCAGCAGATCTCGTGGGGCCGCTCCAACCCCCTGCAAGCACCCGAGCAGCGCTCGATCGCGCTCGGCATCACCGCCTCGGCCGGCGGCCACGACCTCTCGCAGCGGCTGGCGAAGATCGAGACGGCGATCTTCCGCCGCAAGACGATCGTCTTCGACTACTACACGATGCAGCGCGACGAGCTCGGCTCGCGCAAGGTCGATCCCTACCAGCTGCTGTTCCAGGGCGGCCAGTTCTACCTCGTCGGCCGCTCGCACGAGCGCGACGCGATCCGCGTCTTCCGCCTCTCGCGCATCCGCGGCAAGGTCGCGTACGCGTCGAAGGCGGAGCACGACTTCCAGCGCCCGGAGGAGTTCGACCCGCGCACCTACGCGAACCGCATCCAGTGGCAGTTCGGCGACGCCGTCGGCGCCGCCGAGGTGCGGGTCGGCGAGACGATCGCCTGGCAGATCGAGCGCCACTTCGGCCGCTACGGGTCGATGCGCGCTGCCGACGACGGCAGCGGGGACCGCGTCTTCGCGACCGACTACGCCGATCCGCGCCAGCTCGTCGCGTGGGTGCTGGGGCTCGGCGAGCACGCGCGGCTGGTCGGTCCGCCGGAGCTGGTCGAGGAGCTGGAGAAGCGCCTGTCGCTGCTCGTCGAGCGCCACCGCGGCGAGCTGGAGCTGGCGACGCCGGTCGGCGTCGGCGCCGGCGGCGACGGGGAGGCGGCCGCGGCGGAGGCCAACGGAAACGGCCGCGGGCGCGCCGAGAGCGCCGCGATCCGCCCGGAGCGCTTTGCGCGGCTCGTCACGCTCGCCTCGATCCTGATCCGCTCGGGCCGCGAAGGGCGCCGCATCCCCGCGGCCCAGGTGCGCGAGGCGCTCCAGGTCTCCGAGCAGGAGCTGGAGGAGGACATCGGCGTGCTCAACGTCGTCAACTTCGGCGCCGGCTCCTACGTCCTCTACGCCGAGGTGCAGGAGGACGGGATGATCGAGGTCGACCCCGAGGCCTACGGCGACTCGTTCGCGCGCCCGGCGCGGCTGCTGCCGGTCGAGGCGAAGGCGCTGGTGGCGGCGATCGACCTGATCGGCGAGCACATCCCCGAGGGGTCGCTGTCGTCGGTGCGCGAGAAGGTCGTCGCCGCGCTCGGCGAGGATCCGATCCGCGAGGGGCTCCAGGTCGCGACCGCGGGGGGCGACGACTCGCAGGTCGCCGCGATCGTCTCGCGCGCGATCGCCGGGCAGCGGCTGCTGGCGATCGAGTACTTCAAGGAGAACGAGGGCGAGTTCTCCTCGCGGACGGTCGAGCCGTACGCGCTGATCAACGGGCGCGAGGGTTGGTACGTCGCCTCGTTCGACCCGAAGAAGGATGCGGTGCGCCACTTCCGCCTCGACCGCATCAAGTCGGCCACGGTCACGGACGAGCGCTTCGAGCCGCGTCCCGAGGTCGATCCGGCCGCCGACGTCGATGGCTGGCCGCGCACCGGCGAGGTGCCCGCCTCGCGCCGAGCGAGGCTGTGGATCTCCCCCGAGCGCGCGCGCTGGGCGCGCGAGGAGCGCACGGTGGTCGAGGAGCTGAGCGACGGCTCGCTGATCGTCGAGCTGAGCTTCGCCGGCGTCGCCTGGCTCGTGCGCGAGGTGCTCAAGGAGGCCGGCGACGCGGCCGTGCTCGAGCCCGACGACGCCCGCGCGGCGGTCGAGACCGCCGCCGCGCACCTCGCGACCGCGTAGCCTGGGCGCGGTGAGCCGCCGCGATCGGATCCGCATGAGCGAGGCCGAGCTGGCCGCGTTCCTCGACGAGCAGCGCACCGTGATCGTCGCGACGAACGGGCGCGACGGCTGGCCGCACCTGATGCCGCTCTGGTACACCGTCCGCGCCGGCGAGCTGTGGTCGTGGACGTACGCGAGATCGCAGAAGGTGCGGAATGTGGAGCGCGACGATCGCGTGACGTGGCAGGTCGAGGCGGGCACCTCCTATGAGGAGTTGCGGGGTGTGATGGTGAAGGCGCGGGTCGTCGTGCACCGCGACGTCGAGACCGTTGGAGCGTTCGGCGTGGAGCTGTTCGAGCGCTACACCGGCGTGAGCCCGCTCGCCCCCGAGGTCGGCGCGATGATCGAGGCTCAGGCTCCGAAGCGGGTGGCGTTGCGGTTCGCGGCAGTCGAGCCTGCGGTGACGTGGGATCACTCGAAGTTGGGTGGGAGGTACTGAGCGCTGCTCGCGCTCCGCTCGGGCGCCGCGTCGGCTCGTCGCGTGCGCCGGTCGGCTGGGGAGGGGGGTGAGCAGGTGCGGTCGCGCTGCCGTGTGAGGCGCCTCGCGGTGCGCTTCGTCCGGAGGACACGCGGTTTGCGTCAGGACTCAGGCGGAGTGCGCGAAACCGTGACGATCCGGTTTTACGTGTGCCCCGTTGGGTCGGTATACGACACCCTGAGGGGCACACATCGAATTTCGCGGGCGAGCTGCGGTCGGTGGGCGGGTGAGTGCGTAGGAAGAGACGCGAAACGTCACGGAAGAGCGCGCGAACGCCTGAGGCACTGCTCCCTCCCCCTCCCCAGCAGACGGGCGGCGCGGCGAGCGCGGGTGACGCCCGAGCGGAGCGCCACCAACGCCACCAACGTCACGCGGCGGCCGCGTCCCGTCGCCACACCCCGCCCGTCCGCTCGTACTCCACCCCCCGCGCCAGCGCATCGGCGAACTCGCGACCCCGCTCGCGCTCGACCAGCCACAGCGCGAGGTCCATGCCGGCGGTGACGCCCTGGGCCGTCAGCACGTCGCCGTCGTCCACCACACGCGAGTCCAGCACCTCGGCGCCCGTCTCACTCAGGCGATCCAGAGCGAGCCGGTTGGTCGTCGCCGGCCGTCCCGCCAGCAGGCCGGCCGCGCCGAGCAGCAGCGCGCCGGTGCAGACGGACGCCACAGCCGTGCCGGCCGCGTGCAGGCGCCCGAGCGCGGCCGGGATCGCGCCGCGCTCGATCTCGGCAAGCACGCCGGTCGGCGCGCCGTCGAGCAGCCCGCCGCCGGGCACGAGCACGAGGTCGGGCCGCTCGCCGAGCGGGCGCTCCGGGATCAGCGTCGTGCCGAGCGCGGTCACGACGCGGCCGGCGCCGTCGAGCGTCGTGAGCGCGACCTCGAACGGCGCGCCGGCGCGGGCGGCGTGGCGCAGCAGCTCGTTCGGGCCGAGCGCGTCGAGGTCGTCGAAGCCGTCGAAGAGAAGGATGTCGATCTGCATGGCGGGCTCCTGTCGCGAATGCCTGGACTGACGATGCTCGCGCGCCGCCTCTGCGCGGACCAGTGGCAGGAATGACAATGTGCGTATGATTTCGGCCATGAACGGCGAGCGGCGACGCGGGCGGGGAGCGAGCGGGGCCCACCGCGTCGCCGTCCTCGCACTGCCCGACGTCGTCGCCTTCGACCTCGCGACGCCGTTCCAGCTCCTGCGACGCGACTACGAGCTGACGCTGTGTGCCCCGCAGCCCGGCGAGATCCCGACCACCAGCGGCTTCCCCCTCGTTGCCCACCGCGGGCTCGACGCGCTCGCCGAGGCCGACACCGTCCTCGTCCCCGGCTTCGACCCGCGCCCGCACGGCTGGCCCCCGCCGCAACAACCGCTGCAAGCGCTCCGGGCCGCCCACGCCCGCGGCGCCCGCATCGCCTCGATCTGCACCGGCGCCTTTGCGCTCGGCGCCGCTGGCCTGCTCGACGGCCGCCGAGTCACGACGCACTGGCGCGCGGCGCCGCGGCTGGCGGAGCTGTTCCCCCGCGCGATCGTCGACCCCGACGTCCTCTACGTCGACGAGGGCGACCTGCTCACCTCCGCCGGCGTTGCCGCCGGCATCGACCTCTGCCTCCATCTGATCCGCAAGGACCACGGCGCCGAGGCCGCCAACCACGCTGCGCGCCAGACGGTCGTCGCGCCGCATCGCGCCGGCGGGCAGGCGCAGTTCATCGAGCGCGCCGTCCCGCCGCGCGACGACGGCAGCCTGGAGGCGACGCGCGCCTACGCGCTCGACCGCCTCGACCAGGCCCTCACCGTCAAGCAGCTCGCGCGCCACGCCCACACCTCCGAGCGCACGTTCGCGCGCCGCTTCCGCGAGGAGACCGGCACCACACCGCTCAGATGGCTGCACGCGCAGCGGATCGACCATGCGCGCCGTCTGCTGGAGACGAGCGACCTGTCGGTCGAGACGGTCGCGCACCGCTGCGGGTTCGGCTCCGCCGCGATCCTGCGCCAGCACTTCCGCCGCGCGACCGCGACGACCCCGACCGGCTACCGCCGCACCTTCGCCGGAAGCGTCGGCAGCAGCGCACAGCGCCCCCCGGTACGCTGAGCGCCATGGAGCAGCTCCGGGGACTGATCCTCTCTGGGGGCAAGGGCACACGCCTGCGCCCGATCACGCACACGAGCGCCAAGCAGCTCGTGCCGGTCGCGAACAAGCCCGTGCTCTTCTACGGCATCGAGGCGATGGCCGCGGCCGGCATCGCGGAGATCGGCATCATCATCGCGCCGGAGACGGGCGACGAGATCAAGGCGGTCGCCGGCGACGGCTCGCAGTTCGGCGTCGAGATCACCTACATCCTCCAGGACGAGCCGCTCGGGCTCGCGCACGCGGTCCTCACCGCCGAGCCGTTCCTGCGCGACGCGCCGTTCGTGATGTACCTCGGCGACAACCTGCTTCAGGGCGGGATAGCGGAGCTGGTGGAGCAGTTCCGCAGCAACGCGCCGGAAGCGCTGATCCTGCTGACGCCCGTCCCCGACCCGGAGAACTACGGAGTCGCCGAGCTGAACGGCCACCAGACCGTCAAGCGGCTGGTCGAGAAGCCGAAGCAGCCGGCGACCGACCTCGCGCTCGTCGGCGTGTACATGTTCACGCCGGAGATCCACAACGCGGCGCGCGCGATCGAACCGTCCGCGCGCGGCGAGCTGGAGATCACCGACGCGATCCAGCACCTTGTCGACTCGGGTTGTCGCGTCGAGCCGCACATCGTCACCGGCTGGTGGAAGGACACCGGCAAGCTCGACGACATGCTGGAGGCCAACCGCCTGATCCTCGAGCAGGTCGAGCAGCGGATCGACGGGGAGCTGGTCGACTCCCAGGTCGAGGGTCGCGTGATCGTCGAGGCGGGCGCGCGGCTCGTGCGCGCGACCGTGCGCGGGCCGGCGATCATCGGCGCCGGCGCGACGCTGACCGACTGCTACGTCGGGCCCTACTCGGCGATCGCCGAAGGCTGCGCGATCGAGAACGCCGAGGTCGAGCACTCGATCCTGCTCGCCGGCTCGTCCGTCTGCAACCTCGCGGGCCGCATCGAGTCCTCGCTGCTCGGCCGCAACGTCGAGATCCGCCGCGACGACAGCCAGCCGCGCGCCTACCGCTTCATGGTCGGCGACAACAGCAAAATCGGCATCCTCTAGCCGTGCGGGTTCTTGTCACCGGCGCCGGCGGGATGCTCGGCCGGGACGTCGTCCGCGCGGCGCGCGAGGCGGGCGACGCGGTGGTCGCACTGGCGCGCGCGGAGCTGGACGTCACCGATCGCGAGGCGGTCGAGCGCGCGCTCGCCGAGGCGCGGCCGGAAGCGATAGTCAACTGTGCTGCCTGGACCGACGTCGACGGCGCCGAGTCAGACCGCCCCGGCGCCTTTCGCGTCAACGCGATCGGCGCGGCGATCGTCGCGGGCGTCGCCGCGGGCGTCGGCGCGCGGCTCGTGCACGTCTCGACCGACTACGTCTTCGACGGCGACCGCCCGGCGGACGCGCCGCCGTACGTGGAGTCCGACCCGACCGGTCCGTGCGGCGTCTACGGCGCCTCCAAGCTCGAGGGGGAGAAGCTCGTCGCGAAGTGCGGCGGCTCCTACGCGGTCGTGCGCTCCTCATGGCTGTTCGGCGTCGGCGGCCCCAACTTCGCCGCGACGATGCTGCGCCTCGCGACGGAGCGCGATGAGCTGAAGGTGGTGGACGACCAGATCGGCTGCCCGACCGCGACCGCGCACCTCGCGCCGGCGCTGCTGGAGCTGGCGCGCTCGGAGGCGCAAGGCGTCTTCCACGTCGCCGGCGGCGGTGCGCCCGTCTCGTGGCACGGCTTCGCGACGGAGATCTTCCGGCAAGCGGGCACGGGCACGCGCGTGCTGCCGTGCACGACCGCGGAGATGCCGCGGCCGGCGCCGCGGCCGGCTTTCAGCGCGCTTGCGAGCGCGCGGCCGGAGGCGCCCGTGCTGCCGCCCTGGCAGGATGGCGTCTCCGACTATCTGAACCAGCGAAAGGCTGTGCACGCATGAAGCTCTTGGTCTGTGGGGGAGCCGGCTTCATCGGCTCGAACTTCGTCCGCATCCGTGTCCGTGACCACGGGGACGAGGTTGTGGTGCTCGACAAGCTCACGTACGCCGGACGCAAGGAGAACCTGCACGACACGCTCGACCAGATCCGCTTCGTGCACGGCGCGATCGAGGATCCGGACGCCGTCGCCGACGCGATCGAGGGCGTCGACGCGGTCGTCAACTTCGCCGCCGAGACGCACGTCGACCGCTCGATCGCCGACCCTGACGCGTTCCTGCGCACGAACGCGATCGGCACCTACGTGCTGCTGGAGGCGGCGCGCGCGGCAGGCCTGCGCTTCCTGCAGGTCTCCACCGACGAGGTCTACGGCTCGATCGAGCAGGGGTCCTTCACCGAGGAGTCCCCGCTGCAGCCGTCGAGCCCGTACAGCGCGACCAAGACGGGCGCGGACCTGCTCGTCCTCTCCTACTTCCACACGTACGGCCTGGAGACGCTGATCTGCCGCGGCTCGAACAACTACGGGCCCTACCAGTACCCCGAGAAGCTGATCCCGTTGATGGTGCTGAACGCGCTGCACGGCGACAAGCTGCCCGTCTACGGCGACGGCATGCAGGTGCGCAACTGGCTCTACGTCGAGGACTTCGGGCGCGGGATCGGGCACGCGCTCGCCCACGGCGCGCCCGGCGAGGTCTACAACTGCGGCGGCCCGGACGAGTGCCCGAACCTCGAGGTCGTCAAGCGGATCGTCGCGCTGACCGGCAACGACGACTCGCTGATCGAGTACGTCACCGACCGGCCGGGCCACGACCGGCGCTACTCGCTCGCCTCGGAGAAGCTGCGCGCGCTCGGCTGGGAGGCGCAGGTCCACTTCGCCGAGGGACTCGAGCAGACGGTCGCCTGGTATCGCGAGAACGCGTGGTGGTGGGAGCCGATCCGCTCGGGCGACTACCGCGAGTACTACGAGCGCCAGTACGGACGCGCGCTCGGCTGAGTCACCCCGTGACGCGCAGAGAAGGCGTGCGGAAGCTGTGCACTTGCGCACTGCGCAGGTGACGGGATGGCCCGAGCGGGGCAACACTGGCGTATGCGCGTTCGACGCAGGGCCCGCAAGCGATCCGCCGGCGCGCGCTGGCGGGAGGCGTGCATGGATGGCGTGCTGCACGTGGCCTACGCGGCCGCCGAGCGCGCCGAATCGGCGGCAGAGCGGTGCGTCGGCGGCGCTTGGCACCCGCGCGGCGCGCGCAGGCGCAGAGGACGCCGCGGGTTCCGCGGCCGTTGACGCGCTCGCGTTCGCGCGACACAGCAAATTCACCTGGTCCGAGTTACACTCGCGCCTGATCGCGCGATGGCAAGCTCGGAACGCTCCCCCACCCGCCCGACGGTGCCGCGTGGCCGTCACGCCCCGCCGCTCGAAGTCCGGCTCGCGCAGCAACGCGAGCGCCTGTTCGCGGCCGCCGCGTCCGTGTTCGCGGAGACCGGCTACGCCGACGCCAGCGCCGAGTCGATCAGCCGCGCGGCCGGCATGTCGAAGGCGACCTTCTACGAGCATTTTGAAAACAAGGAGACGTGCATCCTTGCGCTGTTCGACGCCGCCTACGAGGTGCTGCTCAGCCGCATCCTCGGCGCGGTCGCCGAGGCGGGCGAGGACCCGGTCGCGCGCATGCGCGAAGGGATGCGTGCGTTCCTCGTCGTGATCGACGAGTTCCCGAACGAGGCGCAGACGCTGCTCGTCGAGATCATCGGTGCCGGGCCGGCGGCGATGCGCCGCCGCGACGAGATCGTCGCGAGCTTCGCGCAGGTGCTGTTCTCGGAGAACCACGCCCACGCCCAGGACGGCGTCTTGCCGCGCTTCAAGCATCAGCTTGACGCGTTCGCGGTCGTCGGTGCGATCGCCGAGTTGGTCTCGCGCCAGCTTCGCCTCGGTGAGCCCGAGCACTCGGCCGACCTGCAGCCCGTGATCGAGCGCTTCGCGTTCGGCCTGCTCGGGATCGACCCGCCGCCGCTCGCGCCGGCCTCGTAGCGTGTCGGCCGACGCGCCGGCGAAGCTCGCCGCGCTGAGCGCCGAGGTCGTCGCCTGCCGCAGATGCCCGCGCCTGGTCGACTGGCGCGAGCGCGTCGCGGCCGAGAAGCGCGCCGCGTTCGCGGACGAGGAGTACTGGGGCCGGCCGATCCCCGGCTTCGGCGACCCGGCCGCGCGCATCCTCGTGCTCGGGCTCGCGCCGGCGGCGCATGGCGGCAACCGCACGGGTCGCGTCTTCACGGGCGATCGCTCGGGTGACTGGCTGTACGCGGCGATGTGGCGCTGCGGGCTCGCCAACCAGCCCGAGTCACGCTCGCGCGGCGACGGGCTGGCGCTGCGCGGCGCCTACGTCGCCGCCGCAGTTCGCTGTGCCCCTCCCGCGAACAGGCCGCTGCCCGCCGAACGCGACAACTGCTTCCCGTATCTCGTGCGCGAGCTCGGTCTGCTGATCGAGCTGCGCGTCGTCCTCTGTCTCGGCGCGTTCGCGTGGGACGTGGCGCTGCGCGCCCGCGCCGCGTTGGGGGAACCGGTCCCGCGTCCGAAGCCGCGCTTCGGCCACGGTGCCGAGCTGCCCTCGACCGGTCGCCTGACGCTGATCGGCAGCTACCACCCGAGCCAGCAGAACACGTTCACCGGCCGGCTGACGGAGCCGATGCTCGACGCGGTGCTGCTGCGCGCGCGCGAGCTCGCCGGGCGTTAGAGCCGCGACGGATCGCCCGCGCCGCGCAGCCGCTCGGCCAGTCTGCGCATGCCGAGCGCCGCGGCGGCGTCGGCGCCCGCGTCGAGGTCGATAGGCCGGTCCGCGGGCCGGGCCACCGCGACGCGTCTGAGCGTCGCGATCGCGAGGAAGTCGCGCAGCTCGCCGGCCTGGTCGCGCAGCGCGCCCTGCACGCGCGGCGTCTCACCGATCGGTCTCGCGAGTGCCGCTTCCAGCGAGCCGTGGCGCTGCAGCAGGTCGGCGGCCGTCTTCTCGCCGATCCCTCTCGCGCCCGGCAGCCCGTCCGATGGGTCGCCGCGCAGCGCGATGAAGTCCGGCACGAGCTCCGGCGGGACGCCGTAGCGCTGGCGCACCTCGCGCGGGCCCATCGCCTCGAAGCCTCTGACGCCGGTCTTGAGATAGAGCACCGTCACGTCGTCGGACGCGCACTGGAACATGTCGCGGTCGCCCGTCATCAGCAGCGCCGAGCCGCCGGCCTCGACCTCCGCAAGCGCGAACGAATGCAGCAGGTCGTCGGCCTCCAGCTCTCCCGCGTCGGCGAGCGCCCAGCCGAGCGCCTCGAACAGGGGCGGCGCGGCGGCGATCTGCCACGCCAGCCCCTCGGGCACCGGCGGGCGGTCGGCGTGGTAGCCGGCGAACAGCTCCACGCGATAGCGCGCGGCCTCGGCGCCCGAGCAGATCACGACCGCGCGCGGGCGCTCGTCCGCGACGACGCGCAGGATCGCGTTCGTCGCGCCGAGCAGCGCGTTGACCGGATGCCCGTCGCCGTCGGTGATCGAGTCCGGCAGCGCGAACCACGCGCGGTAGAGCAGCGACGGCGCGTCGACGGCGAGAAGCGGCGCTGGCATGGGCGGCAGACTAGTACGGTCGGCTGCATGATCACGCTCAACGGCATCGACGACATCAAGGCGCGCATCGGCGAGGAGCTCGGCGTCAGCGACTGGCACCTCGTGACGCAGGAGGAGATCGACGCGTTCGCCGACGTGACGGGGGACCACCAGTGGATCCACGTCGACGTCGAGAGAGCGAAGGGGACGCCGTTCGGCGGCACGATCGCGCACGGCTACTACACGCTCTCGCTCGCGCCGAAGTTCACGTACGAGCTGTTCGCGATCGAGGGCTTCGCATTCGGCATCAACTACGGCGTCAACAAGGTGCGCTTTCCCGCGCCGCTGCCGGTCGGCAGCAGCGTCCGCATGCGCGCGGCGGTCGCGTCGGTCGAAGACGTGCCGGGCGGGATCCAGCTCGCGACTGCGCTGACGTTCGAGACGGAGGGCGGCGGCAAGCCGGTCTGCGTCGCCGAGACGCTCGCGCGGCTCTACACGGGCTGATCGCACGGCCGGACGTGCGCCGGTCCGCGGGCTGACGCACCGCCACCGGTGGCCGCGATCGAGCGCAGCTGGACGGCGATGACGGCGCTGCCGGTGCGCGTGCGGACGCAGTACCAGGTCAACGACCGCGACGTCCGCTTCCAGTCGAGCTTGCGCGGGCCGGTGCGCGAGGCAGCGACGGGCCGTCTCCCGAACGACCCGCCGTATCCCGCATACGGGCTGTGGCCGACCTTGGCCGCCTGATCGGCTATCGCCCTCCGGTCACCGCAAGCGGCGACCTGCGGGCGACGTCACCCGCCCCGCGCGATTCTGCGCAGGTCGAGCGCCTCGGCGAGCACCGACTCCTCGACGCCCGCCTCGACCGCGACCTCGCGCAGCGTGCGGCCGGAGGCGGTCGCCTCCTTGACGATCTCGGCGCCCTTGTCGTAGCCGATGTAGGGGTTGAGCGCGGTGGCGGTCGCAAGCGTCGACTCGGCGGAGCGCTCGCAGCCGGCGAGGTTCGCCTCGATCCCGTCCACGCACTTCTCCGCGAACAGCCGCGCGGTCGAGGCGAGCAGCGCGATCGACTGCAGCAGGTTGCGGGCGATCAGCGGGATCCGCACGTTCAGCTCGAACTGGCCTTGCAGGCCGCCGACGGTGATCGCGGTGTCGTTGCCGATCACCTGCGCGCTCACCTGCAGGACGACCTCCGGGATCACCGGGTTGACCTTGCCCGGCATGATCGAGGAGCCCTTCTGCAGCTCCGGCAGGAACAGCTCGCCGATCCCGGCGCGCGGGCCCGAGCCCATCAGCGCGAGGTCGTTGGCGATCTTCGTGAGCGAGACCGCGATCACCTTCAGCGCGCCGGACAGCTCCACGAGCGCGTCGCGGTTCGCCTGCGCCTCGAACGGATCCTCCGGCGGAGAGATCGACAGCCCGCTCGCCTCGCTCAGCTTCGCGCGCACGCGCGCCGCGAACTCGGGGTGGGTGTTCAGGCCCGTGCCGGTCGCGGTCCCGCCGAGCGGGATCTGCGCGACCTGCGGCAGCGCGTTGCCCACGCGACGCGCACCAAGCCGGATCTGCGCCGCGTAGCCGGCGAACTCCTGCCCCAGCGTGACCGGCACCGCGTCCATCAGATGCGTGCGGCCCGACTTCACGACGTCCTCGAACGCCTGCGCCTTCGCCGCGAACGACGCTTCGAGCTGCGCGAGCGCCGGCAGCAGCTCGTTCGTCGCCTCGTCCAGGGCGGCAAGGTGCACGGCGCTCGGGAACACGTCGTTCGACGACTGGCCCATGTTCACGTGGTCGTTCGCGTGCGTCCCCTCGCCGGCAAGCGTCGCGATCACCTCGTTCGCGTTCATGTTCGACGAGGTGCCGGAGCCGGTCTGGAAGACGTCGATCGGGAACTGCGCGTCGTGGCGGCCGTCGGCGACCTCGTCGGCGGCGGCGCCGATCCGCTCCGCGAGCGCCCCGTCGAGCAGGCCCAGCTCGCCGTTCACGCGCGCCGCGGCGCCCTTGATGCGCCCGAGCCAGCGCACGACCGGCACCGGCACGCGCTCGCCCGACACCGGGAAGTTCGCCACCGCCTTCGTCGTCTCACCGCCCCACAGCTGCTGCTCCGTCTCCTGCACGCCCATTCCGTCCTCCGGGTCTCAAGATCGAGTCAAGGTTGTCCACAGAAGGAAATCAGCTCCCGCGCCAGGCCGACGGGGTCGTCGTAGGCGAGCAGGAAGCCGGTGCGGTCGAGCACGCGCAGCTGCGCGTCGGGCAGCAGGTCGAGTGCCTGCCGCGCGACGGCCAGCGGGTACAGCGGATCCTGCTCGGCCCACAGCAGCAGCGTCGGCACGCTCACGTGGCGGTAGGCGTCGAGCAGGTCGCGTTGCGGCTCGCTCGGCCACCTGCGCGCGAACTTCGCCCACGAGCGGGCGCGGCCGGGATTGCCGGGGACGTCTGCGAGCGCGTGGCGGATCAGGTCGCGCGCCGCCGGGTTGTGCTGCACCGACAGCTTCTCGCCCAGCGACGGGCGAATCAGGAGCGGCGCCCCGCGCGCGAGCGCGCGGTCGAGGCCGGGGACGGCCGCCATCGCGGCGGCGCGCCACAGCGAGCGGCCGCTGCGATGCTCGGCGCGGCGGTGCAGGCGGTTCGGCATCAGCACGAGCCGGCGCGGCGCCAGGCGGTCGTCGAGCACCGCGCGCAGCAGCAGCTCGGCGCCGAGATCGTGGCCGCCGACGAGCGGCCGCGGGCCGAGCACCTCCGTGCAGAAGCCGGCGACGACCTCGGCGAGCCACGCCGGCGTGTAGGGATGGCGCGGGCGGTCCTCACTGTCGCCGTGCAGCGGCAGGTCGGGCAGCACCACGCGGAAGCGCTGCGAGAGCGGCTCGACGATCGGCTCCCACTCGCGATGCGAGAGCCCGAGCGAGTGCAGCAGCGCGAGCGCCGGTCCGGCGCCCGCCTCGCGGTAGGCGACGCGCGCGCCGTCGCCGTGGTGGTAGAGCCGCAGCCTCATCCGATCCGCAATCCTGCCGCACGCCCGCGCAGGAGCGCGGCGCGGCGCGGACCGCCGTCGGGCCCGGCCGATCCGGCGACGCGGCGGGCGAGATCGTCCTGCAGTCCGGCGGCCTGGGCCGCGCCGCGCGCGGTCGCGCCGATCAGGAAGCCGAGCTGGTAGGCGGCGGCGTCGCTCGTGCGCATCCGCTGCGCGAGCGTGTCGGCCGCCAGCGTGAACGTCGCGCCGAGCGCTTGCAGGCGCACGTCGTCGACGGTGCGCCGCACGCACTGCGACAGCAGCGTGCCGTCCGCGAGCGCGACGCGGCCGGGCGCATGCGCCAAGGCGTGCAGGACCTCGCTCGACTGTGCTTGGATGCATGCCTGCGGCGCTGACGCGCTTCCGCCGCAGCCTGCGACGGCGAGCAGTGCGAGCACGCAGGCGACGCCGGTCCGTCCCACGTGAGGATCCTTGCACCCGGCACGACTCGCGTCACGTTCGGCGCGGGAGGTTGTGCAAAACCTCCCGCGATCCACACAGAACGGCGCAAACCCTGCCTAATGCCATCCATGCCTTTGCAGATGCACGGGATGAACGCGCGGCCGTTGGGGCTCTCCACCTCGCAGGCGGCCCGCGAGCTTGGCGTCTCGCTCGGCACGGTCCGCCGCTGGTCCGACATGGGCTACCTCCAGTCCTACCGGACGCCCGGCGGGCAGCGTCGTTTCAGCGTCGAGCACATCGAACAGTTCGTGCGTTCGCTGCAGCAGAGCAGCTTCACGGTGCAGCAGCAGCGTGAGGACTCGTATCTGCAGCGCGCCACGGGCTGATCCCCCGACAACCGGAGCCCATCCCCCAGCGCGCCACGCGACGTGGCGCGCTTCGGCGTGTCGGAAGCGCCTCGCTCGGCGCTCAGCCGCTCGCCGCGGCTTCGTTGATGCGCCGTTCCAGGTCGAGCTCGCTGCCGAAGTCGGCGGCGTCGGCGTGGCGGTATCTCGCGTCGCTGCCGGCGAGCACGTTCGCCAGCGCCTCGACGTAGTCGGCGTCCAGTTGTGAGCCGGCGACGCGGCGCAGCTCCGTGAGCGCCTGGAACGAGCTGACGGGCGTGCGGTACGTGTCGTGCGCCGTGAGCGTGTCGTAGACCTCCGCGACGGCGATGATCTTCGCGATCTCGGGGATCTTGTCGGCCTTCAGGCGATCGGGGTAGCCGCGCCCGTCGACCCGCTCGTGGTGGGCGCGCACGATCTCGGCGACCGGGCCGTAGAGGCCGAGGTCGCGCAGCATGTCGGCTCCGAGCGCGGGGTGCTGGCGGATCGCGTCCCAGTCCTCGTCCGTCAGCACGCGGCCGCGTTCGAACACGCGGTCCGACAGCGCGAAGTTGCCGATGTCGTGCAGGAGGCCGGCCGTGTGCGCGAGCTCCTGCTCGTCGTGCGACATCCCCGCCTCGCTCGCGATGTCGCGGGCGAACGCGGCGACCGCCGCCGCGTGACGCGCGGCGCGCGAGTCACGGATGTCGAGCGTGCGGAGCAGGCCGGAGAGGACGCCCCACGACAGCGACGCGTACTGCTTGCTGCGGTGCCGCGCGGTGGCGACGAGACGCGCCATGTAGCTGAACGCGATCAGCGTGAAGGCCGCGAACGCGGTGCCGCCAAGGCCGAGCTTGAGACACAGCCCGGTGGCCGCGAGCGCGAGCAGCACATTGATGCCGATCGAGCCGAGGAACGGCCAGAAGGCGACGGAGATGATTCCCCAGAAGGAGACGCCGTCGAGCATCGACGTGATGCCCGCGACGATCAGCAGGTTGAGCGGGAACACCAGCGCCGCCGCCAGCGCGAGCGCGAGGTAGAACCCGGCGGAGCCGTTCTGCGCGGGGCGGAGCGCCTCGAACAGCGTGCCGGCGATCAGCACGGGCAGGCCGCTGCCGACGATGTTCATCGCCATGCGCTCGGTGCGGTAGCGCTCGATCGCCCATGCGATCAGCTCCGAGACGGCGACGATCGCGAACGCCCATGCCGGCCCGAACAGGGCAAGCAGGACGATCGCGGCCAGCGCGGAGCTGGAGATGAAGACGGCTTGCGCCCCGGTGCCGGTGCCGAACAGGTCGGCGCCGATGACACCGAGGGCAAGCACACCAAAAAGCCAGGACAGCCGACCAGGATCGGCGGCAACCATCGCCCACGCGACACAACCGAGTATGCCGACGAGGGTGATCCCCCTCGCGAGGCTGTCCCTTCTCGGCCACGCGTGGATGACACGCATGCCCGGAAGGTAACGGTCCGGACGGACCATTCAAAGCAAGGGAATGGACTACTTGCCCTTGTAGAACATTCAGAGCCTCCGGTTGGTTGCGCTGCACGTACGGCCCGCACCGCTTCCGAGGGCGGCGCGGACCCGCTGCCCTTCGCGCAGAACTGTAGCGGGTCGATGGAGCTTTTGCACCCTTTTCGGTCCCAAAGTTGTGCAAATACGTGGAGACCACGGACGCGGCGTGCGGAAACGCCGACCTTTCCTGTGATGCGCTACCTGAAGACCAGCGAGGCGGCGGCTCTGCTCAATGTCAGCCCCAATACCTTGCGCGCGTGGGAGCGTCGTTTCGGCTTCCCGCGTCCGCAGCGCTCGCCCGGTCGTCATCGCCTGTACACGCACGGGGAGATCGCTGCCCTCCGCGATGCGCTGCTCGACGGGCTCTCCATCTCCTCCGCCGTCTCACGTGCGCGTGAGGGGCTGGGGGCGGACACGAACGCGCTCGTCGGGGCGCTGAACGCGTTCGATCAGGCGCGCGCGGACAACGCGATCGAGGGAGCCCTTGCGCTGCGCTCGCTCGACCGCACGGTCCAGGAGGTCCTGCTCAACTCGCTCGACGAGGTCGCCCGCCGGCACGGAACCGAGTCCGTGCAGTGGGCGTTCGCCGCGCGGTGGGGCAACAGCTGGCTGCGCCGCGCGCAGCGGCTCGTGACGCCGGGGATGCAGTCCGCGGCGACGGTCGTGATCGGCGACGCCACACGCGACGAGCTGGATCCGGACGCCGCCTATGCGCGTGCGCTCGAACTCCTCTCGATGCGTGCCGGTGCGCGCGTGCTCGGGCTGTCGGTCCGCGGCATCGCGAACATGTCGGAGGCGCTCGCGACGCATCGACCGGACGTCGTGGTGATCGCAGGCGGGGCGCTGTCGGACGACGCCGTCGCCCGCTGGGCGTACGCTGTACGGCTGGCGACCGGCCCGCTGCCCGTCGCGGTCTATCGGCGCGGTCCGCAGCGGACGCGCGTGCGCACGACAGGCGCTATGATCCTCGCGGGCACGCCAGGAGAGGCAGCCCGTCAGACCATCGAGCTTGCGAGCCACCAGGCCGTGAGCCTCACGACAGGGATGTCGCCCGCACGGCTTGTCGCCGACGGGGCGTAATCAGGGAAGAACGGCACGGAGGCAGAGGGGATCATGGCAATCGACTTCACGGGACGCGCAGCGCTGCGCCTTGTCCCGTCGACCGCTGAGGAGGCGTGCCCCTCCCAGTGGTTCTGCGGGCATTGCGGTGCGCCGCCGCCGAACAACGAGACGCCGGCGCCGCCCGCGCGCGTCTGCGGCGAATGCGGTCTCGGGCTGCTGCTGGAGGCGCGCGCGGACGTCGCGCCGAAGCCGGAGGACCCGTTCGTGATCGTCGACGGCTCGCTGCACGTGTGCGCGATGTCGTCCGCCAGCGAGTCGCTGCTCGCGGTCGCCGAGACGGACATCATCAACCGTCCCATCACCGAGATCCTTACGCCGGCCGACGCGGAAGCCTCCGGTCCCGAGTCGCTCGCCGGCGCGATCATGCACGCGGCCGGCGGCGAGGACGAGGTGCGCCGCCTGATGGTGCGCCCGGCCAACGTCTTCGGCGTGCGCATGCCACTGCGCGTCGGCGCCTGCGGTCCGCCGCGCGCCGCGCTGATCGTGCTCGAGGACTGAGGTCCTCCCACTGCACGCGCTCTTGCGCGCTGCAGCTTGCCTTGCACGTGTTGCTCTTCCCGCTCCGAGCGGGGAGAGTGCCGGTGCGATGAGTGGGATCCGCACCAATGCGGCGGCCGTGATGCTCGGCGTGTCCCCCAACACGCTGCGCAGCTGGGAGCGCCGCTTCGGCTACCCCGCGCCCGCGCGCACGTCCGGCGGGCACCGTCAGTACGCGCTTGCCGACGTCGAGGCGCTCAAGCAGGCCTTCGAGGAGACGCAGAACGTCTCCTCGGCGATCGCAATCGCGCGCCAGCGCGGGGCAGGGCCGCCGTCGTCCAACCGCGTCGGCCTGGCGCTCGCGCGCTTCGACGAGGACAAGGCCGCGCGGCTGCTGGAGGAGAGCCTCGCGATCCGCTCGCTCGAGCGCACCGTCCAGGAGGTGCTGCTCCCCGCAGTCGCGGAGCTGCACGCCGACGAGCCGGGCAGCCCCGAGCACAGCTTCGCGTGGCGCTTCGCGACCGACTGGCTGTCCGCGCTGCGCCGCGTCGCCGCGCCGGCGTCCCGCTCCGAGGCCGTGCTGATCTCCGACGCGACCGCGCCCGGCGACCTCGCCGCGCTGCAGGTCCAGGCGCTGGAGCTGCTGCTGCGGCGCGCCGGTCTGCGCACGCTCACGCTGACCGCCGCGACGGAACCGGCGCGGCTCGGCCGCGCGCTGCGCGCGCTCCAGCCGGACGCGCTGGTGCTCGGCGGCACGCGCGCCTCGCTCGACGCGATCGGACGCCTCGTCTACGCCGTGCGCAGCGCGCGCGAGGGCATCGACGTGCTCGCCTTCGGCGGGGCGCTGCCGGACACCGGCGCGAGCACCGTGCGCCGGCTCGGCGACGAGCCGCTCGCCGCGCGCGACGCGCTGCTCGAACGGCTCGGCGCCGGCGCGTCCCCCGCGCACGCTCCGGCGCTTCCGCCCGCGGCCGACGGCGAGATCGTCGTCGCGCGGCGCCACACCGCGGCGCTGCCGTTCTGAGCGGGCTCGGCGCCGCGCGCTGCGCGCCGGATGCCACCTAGAATCAGGCGCTCATGGCCGCGCCGCACACGCCCGTCGATCCGCAGCAGTCCTTCCCAGCGCTGGAGGAGGCGGTGCTCGCGCGCTGGAGGGCCGAAGGCGTCTTCCACGAGACGGTGCGGCGGCGCAGAGGCCGGCCGCCGTGGATCTTCTACGAGGGACCGCCGACGGCGAACGGGAGACCGGGCACGCACCACGTGCTCGCCCGCATCTTCAAGGACATCTTCCCCCGCTACCGCACGATGTGCGGCTACTACGTGGAGCGCAAGGGCGGCTGGGACTGCCACGGGCTGCCGGTCGAGCTGGCGGTCGAGGAGGAGCTCGGCTTCAGAGAGAAGGACGACATCGAGCGCTACGGCATCGCGGAGTTCAACGCGAAGTGCCGCGAGTCGGTCTTCCGCTACGTACGGGACTTCGCCGACCTGACCGAGCGGATCGGCTACTGGGTCGACATCGAGGACGCGTACCGCACGCTCGACGACTCCTACATCGAGTCGGTCTGGTGGGCGCTGCGCACGATCTGGGACCGCGGCCTGCTGTACGAGGGCCACAAGGTGGTGCCGTACTGCCCGCGCTGCGGCACCGCGCTCTCCTCGCACGAGCTCGGCCAGCCGGGCGCCTACAGGGACGTGATCGACCCGTCGGCGTACGTGCGGCTGCCGGTGACCAGACCCGTCGGCCCGCTGGAGGCCGGCGACGAGCTGCTGATCTGGACGACGACGCCGTGGACCTTGCC
>DATNAP010000037.1:0-37002 GCA_035572475.1 Conexibacter sp.
CGGCGACGCGCGCGTCGCCGTCCTTGCAGAACAGCACCGGCGGGCGCGGGATGCCGTTGTAGTTGTTCGCCATCGCGTGGCCGTAGGCGCCGGTCGCGGGGGTGACGAGCACGTCCCCGGGGCGCGGGTCCGCGAGCGGCACGTCGCGCACGATCACGTCGCCCGACTCGCAGTGCTTGCCGGCGACGTGGCAGCGCTCGCTGGAGCCGGCGGCGTTCGGCCGATCGGCGAAGAAGGCCTCGTAGTGCGAGCCGTAGAGCATCGGGCGCAGGTTGTCGGACATGCCGCCGTCGACGCCGACCCAGGTGGAGACGTTGCGCTTGACGGTCTGCACCGTGTAGAGCGTCACGCACGCGTTGGCGACGAGCGAGCGGCCGGGCTCGATCAGCAGCTTCCTGCCCCGACCGAGCAGCTCGTTCGCCGCGTCGACCTGCACCGTGACGTACTCCTCGATCGACGGCGGCCGCTGCTCGGCCGTATACGCGACGCCGAGCCCGCCGCCGAGGTTGTAGACGGGGAAGTCGCCGAGCGTCGCGATCGCCTCGACGGCCGGACGGTAGGCGTCGAGCGAGAGCAGCTGCGAGCCGATGTGCATGTGCAGCCCTTGGAGGTCGAGGTGCTCGCAGGCGCGCGTGCGCTCGATCGCGATGCGCGCGTCGTCGATCCCGAAGCCGAACTTCGAGTCGGCCTGGCCGGTCGAGATCGACGCGTGCGTTCTGCCCGCGACGCCCGGCGTGACGCGGATCAGCACCGCCTGCCGCGCCCCGCGTGCGCCGGCGACGCGCTCGAGCCGCTCGATGTCGTCGAACGAATCGAGCACGACGTGGCCGACCCCGGCGTCGAGCGCCTCCTCCAGCTCGGCGAGCGACTTGGCGTTGCCGTGCAGGTAGATCCGCGCCGGGTCGAAGCCGCCGCGCAGCGCAAGCGCCAGCTCGCCGCCGGAGGCGACGTCGCACGCGATCCCCTCCGCCGCGAACAGGCGGTAGGCGGCGGTGCAGGGGAACGCCTTCGAGGCGAACAGCACGTCGAAGGCGTCGTGGCGGGCGCGCATCGCCTCGACATACGCGCGGGCGCGCGTTCGGAGATCGTCCTCCGCGTAGACATAGGCGGGCGTGCCGAACTCGCGCGCGAGCTCGACCGCGTCGCAGCCGCCGAGCTCCAGATGGCCGTGCGCGTTGACGCGGCTGCCGAGCGGCAGGACGTGGGCGAGCCGTTGCAGCTGATCGTGCTCGATGGCGGCCATGCGGCCGTGATTATGCCGGCTCGCTCCCGATCGCCGGGACCGGAGGCGGCCTCATCTGCCGCCGAGCAGCACGCCGACCGCCGTGCCGGCGCCCGTGACGACCTGGCCGACCGTTCCGGTCGCGCCGGTCACGACGCCGCCCGCGACCTGCCCGGTCTGCGTCACCGTCTGGCCGACCGCCGGACTGACCTGGCCGACGTCGCCGCCGACCTGCTCTGTCGCGTCCTGCACGGCGCCGCCGAGCTGCTGGCCGACCTGCGTGACGGCGCCGCCGGCGCCGCTCGCGACCTGCGTGACCGTGCTGCCCACCGTCGAGCTGGCGCCCGCGCCGCTGCCGGGCAGCGAGGACGGCGGCGGCGTGCCACCGCCGGCGGTGCCGCCGCCGGTCGGCGGCGTCGTTCCGGGCCGGCCGCCGGTCGACGCCGTCGCGGCGCCCGTTCGCGGCAGGCCGGCGGGCGCCGGCGCACCGGCCGGCGCGTCCAGCGCCGAGACCGACGGTTCCCCGGCGAGCGTGCCGCGACCTCCAGGAACGGACGTCACGAGCCGCCCGCCGTCACGCCGGGCCGGCGCGGGGGCCGCACCGGCGTCGCGCACGGCGCCCAGCAGGCCCGGAGCCAGCAGCGACGCTCCTTCCGGCGGCGCCGCGCCGCCTTCGAGCGTCGGGACGCCCGGGTCGCTCCCGAGCGTCAGCGGCCAGCCGTGCACCGCCATGGCCGCCGACAAGATCGCGAAGGCACAGCCGATCGCGCCGATGAGCGCCGTCGTCGTGCCCAGGCCGGCCACGTACCCCTTCGTCGCGCGCATGCGCGAACCCCCTTGCTTCGATTCCCCCGCCGCATCCCCCGGCGGCTTGCCCACCGCCGCGTCCATGCGACGGTCCTGCACGGCGCATCTTTACCGATGCGCCGGCCACAGGCAAGCGGCGGCGCAGCGCGATGACGCGCGGGCTACGCGGTGGCGGCGCGAGAACGCCCGGCGCGGCGTGCGAGCGCCGGGTCGAGCAGCAGCGTCCCGTGTCTGCGCAGCAGCACGAGCAGCCATGCGACGCCGGCGACGACGAGCACGAGGCTCTCGATCTGCGCGGCCGTCAGCACGCCGACGATGTGCTCGTTGCGCCGCCACAGCTCGACGACGAAGCGCTCGAGCCCGGCGCCGATCAGGTAGATGCCGAACAGCGTCCCGGTCCGGAACGTGTCGCGCAGGCGCCACAGCACGAGCGCGAGCAGGCCCATCGAGAGCGTCTCGTAGATCGGCGTCGGCTGGACCTTCACGCCCGGCGCGGTCGGCACGGCGCCGTGGCGGTAGGGCATCGCCCACGGAACGCTGGAGACCTTGCCGTAGTCGCCGTCGCCGGAGACCTGGCAGCCGATCCGCCCGATCGCATAGCCGAGCGCGAGCGCCGGAGCCGCCATGTCGAGCAGCGCGAGTCTGAGGAAGTCGCGCCAGCGCGCCCACGCCAGCACGGCGACGACGCCGCCGATCAGCCCGCCGTACCAGATCAGGCCCGAGCCGGAGAAGATGTTGCCGACGAGATCGTGCTTGACCTCGCCGTAGTTCTGCACGATGTAGTAGCCGCGCGCGCCGACGAGCCCGCCGATCAGCGCGGCGAACAGCATCTCGTAGGCCCAGTCGACCGGCTTGCCGATCTCCCGCAGCCGCCGCGCGACGAGCGCGGCCCAGCAGAGGAAGTTGAGCGCGAACAGGATCCCGAAGGTCTGCAGGTGCAGCCCGAGGACGTCGATCTGCTTCAGCACAGACCGAACGTTACCGTCAGCCGAGGTAGTTCACGGGGTTCGTCACCGCCCCGTTGATGCGCACCTCGAAATGCACGTGCGGACCGAAGCACAGTCCGGTGCAGCCGCTCAGCCCGATGACCTGACCCTGCGCGACCTGCTGGCCGACGCGCACCTCGATCCGCGACTGGTGGCCGTAGCAGGTCGAGATGCCGCCGCCGTGGTTGATGCAGGTGTAGTTGCCGTAGCCGCTGACCCAGCCGGCGATCGCGACGGTGCCGGTGCCCGCGGCGCGGATCGGCGTGCCCGACGGGACGCCGATGTCGATGCCGGGGTGGCACGCCTCCCACGCGCGGCGCTCGCAGAAGGGCGAGGTGATCGGACCGTTGACCGGCCGGATGAAGCGCCCGCCGCCTCTGATCGGGCCGGCGGGGAGCGAGCCCAGGCCCGGGGAGGAGCGCAGCGTCGCCTCGATCTTCGCCTGCTGCGCCTGCAGCGACCTGATGTCCTCGTCGAGCTTGTGCGCGTGTGCACGGACGGAGCCGAGCAGCGCGCGCTTGCGGCTGCGCGCCCGGTCGACCGCGTCGCGCTTGCCCGCGACCGCGTCGCGCACGCGCGCGACCGCATCCCGGCGCTGGGCGATCTGCGCCGCGATCGCCTGCTGGCGCTGCTCGAGCCCGCCGAGGCGCGCCGTCACGACGGTCATCTGCGCCTTCGCGTCGCGCACCGCGGTGATGATCTGGCGGTCCTGCACGCCGATCCGCTGAAGGGCGGCGCCGCGCTCGAGCAGGTCGGCGAAGCCGTGCGCGTCGAGCACGACGGTCACGATGTCGGGCTGGTCGGACTCGTAGAGCTCGACGAGGCGGGCGGCGAGCACACGTCTGGCGTGGGCGAGCTGCGCGCGCAGCCGCATGAGCCGGGCTCGCGCCGCGCGCAGCTCGCGCTGGGTGCGGCCCAGCGCGACCTGCTTGGCGCCGAGGTCGGCCGCGATCGTGTCCTCACGCCGCTGCAGCGTCGAGAGCGTGCCCTCGAGCCCGGCGATGCGACCGCTCAGCGAGGAGATGTCGGTCGTGAGCACGTGCGCGCGGCCGTTTGCCCTGCCGAGCTGGCTGCGCTTGCTGTCGATCTTGCTCTGGAGCGAGCTGACGCTCGCCCGGGGACTCGCGTTGGAGCCGAGCGGCAGCGCCGCCCACAGCGCGAGCGGGGCCACGACGGCGAGCAGCAGGACGGTTCGAAGTCGCATCGGAGCTGGCGCCTACGGGGTTAGCTGTCGGGCTCGCGCGATGCGCTACGCGGCCATCAGGCCGCGATTCGCCCCAAGGGAACGCCTCCGTGGGTCCCCCGCTCTCCCGCGCGCAGCGGGAGACTCGGCGGCGCGCAGCCTACCAGGCACCGCAAACGGACGAGCCCCTGAATGCGCCGGAACGCTGGGCTTTTTGTGAGGGCGCTGTCATACTCCGGCGCGAAACGGCATGGGCGCCTTCCCCCACGACAGCCCTGCGGAACCGGCACGAGGCCGGCTCGGCGCAGACCTTGCGGCGCACGTCGAGGCGATCGTGCACGCCGCCGAGCGCGAAGCGCGCGCGGCCGAGCAGGCGATCGCCGAGCACCGCCGCAGCGCCGAGGAGGAGGTCCGTCGCTACCTCGCAGCAGCGCGCCTGCAGGTCGACGCCGAGACCGCCGCCCGCGCCGCCCGCATCGAGACGCTCAGCACCGCCGCCCGCCGCCTCGCCGCCGAGCTGACCGACGCCGTCGCCGCCCTCACCCGCGAGCTGCACGCCGACGACCGCGCGGCCGCCGATCGCCTGCCGCGTCCGCCGTGGCCGCCCACCGCCGCCCCCACCCCCGAGCCGCCGGAGCACGCCGCGCCGGCGAGCGCCGCGCCAATCGTCGCCACGCCCGAGCCGCACGCCGCGCCCGAGAGCGCCGCGCCAACCGTCCCGACCCCCGAGCCGACCTGGTCTCGCATCGAGGGGGAGGGAGCGGCTGCGCCCAGCCCAGCCGCAGCACAAGCCGACGCCGCCCAGACGGCTGGCGATACCGCCGCCCCAGCCGACGCCGCCCAGACGGCTGGCGGCACCGCCGCCCCAGCCGACGCCGATCGGGCGGGTGGCGCGGCGGAGGACGATTTCGCGACCCCGCTCGCGAAATCGCCTCGCGCCGCGACAGGACCCGCCCGCCACGCGGCCGAGCCCGAGCACGCCGGGGCGCCGAACGGCCAAACGGACGGCGTCCCCAGCGCCGCCCGCCTCGTCGCGATCGAGATGGCCGTCGGCGGCTCCTCGCGCGCCGAGGTCGAGCAGCACCTGCGCGACCGGCTGGGCGTCGCCGAGCCCGAGCCGCTGCTCGACGACGTCTTCGGCGTGGCGTCCGACGCCGGCAGCCGGCTGGCGTGGGGCGAGCCGTAGGCCCTGCCGCCGACGGGCCCTTAGGAACCGCTCATCTCGTCTGCCATCATGGGTCCTGGAACCTGACTCCCAGGAGGATCCTGCACCATGGCCCGCCCGACGTCATTCGGCCGCGACACCGGACTTCAGCTCCGGATGACGCTCACGATATTCCTGCTCGGCCTCGTCTACGCCGTGCTGATCGGCGTGGTGATCGCCGCGCATGTCACCGCCCTGCTGATCGTGGTCGCCGGCATGTTCCTGGTGCAGGTGCTCTTCTCCGACAAGCTCGCGCTGCACGCGATGGGCGCGCGCGAGGTGAGACCGCAGGAGGCGCCGCAGCTGCACGCGATGATCGAGCGTCTGTGCGTGCAGGCGAACCTGCCGAAGCCGCGCGTGGCGGTGGCCAACACGCCGATGCCCAACGCCTTCGCGATCGGCCGCTCGCCGAAGAAGGCGACCGTCTGCGCGACGACCGGGATCATGGACCTGCTCTCGCCCGCCGAGCTCGAGGGCGTGATGGCGCACGAGCTGACGCACGTCCAGAACCGCGACGTGATGGTGATGACGGTTGCGAGCTTCTTCGCCGCGATCGCCGCCTACATCGTCCAGTTCGGCTTCATCTTCGGGCCGATGTTCGGTGGCGGCGGCTACGGCGGCGGTGGCAACAGCAACGACAACAACGGCCCCGGCGCCGCCGTCGTGATCCTCGTCTCGGTGCTCGTCTATGCGATCTCGTTCCTGCTGCTGCAGGCGCTCTCGCGCTACCGCGAGTTCGCCGCCGACCGCGGCTCGGCGGTCATCACCGGGCGCCCGAGCGCGCTCGCCTCCGCGCTGATGAAGATCAACGGCTCGATGGACCGCATCCCGCAGCGCGACCTGCGCTCCGCGGAGGGGATGGCCGCGTTCTACATCTTCCCGCCGAAGGCGAAGTCCGCCATCTCGACGCTGTTCTCGACGCATCCGCCGCTCGAGAAGCGCCTCGAGGCGCTGAACCGCCTCGAGGCGCAGCTCCAGGGCGCCGCGTAGCCGCCGGACCGGGCGCACCCCCGACGATGGGCCTGTTCGACATCCTCGCCGGCAAGCGCAAGCTCGCCAAGCCGGCGCCCGACCGCCTGTTCGCGCTCTCGACCGCGTACGTGACGTTCGAGACCGAGCTGTCGATCAGAACCCGCGGCGTCGCCGGGATCGTCTTCCAGGCGCTCGCGACCGCCGACTTCGAGCAGATCGCGCACGACATGGTGGAGGTCGTCGAGGGCACCTCGCAGGACAGCGGGACGACCGTCGAGACCCGCGACGACGAATACGACTACCGCTGGATGATCCTGCGCGATGCCGACTTCGACGACCTCGTCGTCGGCGTCAACGCGGTCAGCGGCGCGTTGGAGGCCGGCGGCTACGGCGAGCGGATCCTGTGCGCCGTGTTCGCGTTCGAGGACGCGAGCGGCCGGCCGCTCTACTGGATCTACAACTACAAGCGCGGCGCCTTCTACCCGTTCGCCCCCGGCGCCGGCGACCACGAGCGCGACAACGAGCGCGAGCTGCGGCTCAAGGCGCAGGTCGGCGCCGAACTGCCGATCGAGCCCGAGCTCGAACGGTGGTTCCCGCTCTGGGGCACCCCGATCTGACGCTGCGGGTTCCCCGCAGTCGCGGCGCCGGCGCCTACCCCGCGGATGCACGGTCGCGCACGGACGCCGCCGGTTCGCGCCAGGCGGAGACTCCTCTCATCCCCGGAGCCATGACCGGGACATCATCTTCCGAGGAGGAGAGCCTCAATGCGCAGCATCTTCCGGTACGGCGGCGTGGCCGCCAGCGTCGTCCTCATCGCGCTCGGCATCGGCGCGGTCGTCGCGGGCATCAACGGCCGCTCGACGGTCAACGACAACCTCAAGCAGGAGGCCGTCGTCGGCACCCCGGACATGACCCCCACCGCGATCGCCAGAGAGGCGCAGGCAGCGGGGCTCAAGGACGTCTCGCTCCCAAGCTGCTCAGTCGCCGACCAGTCGATCGACAACGGCACTCGGGCACGCTGCTTCGCGCAGTACATGCGCATCCACGCGCTCGAGGCGAGCGGCGGCCTGACCTACGCGCAGATGCCGCGCTATGCGAGCGCCGACGGCAGGGGCACGAACGACGCGTCGCAGGCGATCACGAGAGGCGGGCGGCCCGTCGACAATCCCGCCCGCAACGTGTGGGTCACCGAGACCGCGCTCAGCACCGCGCTCAACACGTCCTACTTCGCCGAGTCGGTCGGGCTGTTCTCGATCGTCATGGGCGCCGCCCTGTTGCTGACCGGCATCGGCTTCCTGCTGCTGACCACAGGCCTGCTGGCTGCCACCGGCGAGGCAATTCGCCTGCGGCGCCCGGCGGATGGGCACGCGCCGGCTCACCCTGCCGCCGGCTGACTGCCCAGCCTCCGCTCGCGGAGCGGAGCACGAGAGCGCCTCGGCCGTTCGGTTGGGGCGCTCTCGCCTGTCCGGGTCAGTCCGGGATCAGGCCGTCGCCGGAGAACTCCTGCCGCGCCTCCTCGAAGGAGGTGTCGGGCGGCGGGACGATCACGTCGGAGCCGCGCAGGTCGTCGTCGCTGAGAGGCGTGCCGTGCTCGCGCACGTACGCGACGATCTGCGCGAACAGGTCGGTGAAGCGCGCCTCGTCGCCCGCCTCGACCGCCGCCACCGCGTCGTTGTCGAGCACGTTGAGGCGCGCCGTCACTTCGCCGTCCGGAAGCTCGTACTGGCCCTCGGTCGCGATCCGCACGATCATGCCGACTGCCCGCCCGCGCTGGGGGCGTCGCCGCCGCTGCCGAGTTCGCCGGCGTTGTGGCCGCCGGCCGACAGCTCGGCCTTCATTCTCTCCAGCTCGCTGTCGACCTGGGTCGAGCTGCTGAGCTGTCTGAGCTGGCGGTCGATGTCGTCCTCGCCGGAGCCGAGCTGCGTGAGGTCCTCAAACGCGCCGGCCTTCTCCAGCTCGTCGACCGCCTGCGCGCGAGCGCGCATGTTCTCGGTCTTGTCGAGCGCGCGCTGCATCGCGAGGCCGACGTCCGCCATCTCCTCGCCGACGCCCGTCGCCGCCTCCGAGATGCGCACCTGCGCCTCGGCGGCCGAGTACTGCGCCTTGACGACCTCCTTCTTGCTGCGGAAGGCCTCGATCTTCGCCTGCAGCTTCTGCTGGTTCTCGGTCATCGACTGCTGCTGGCCCTCGAGCTCGGCGACCTGCGAGTCGAGCCCCTGCAGCTCGTTCTGCACCGCGCTCTTGCGCTCCAGCGCGGTGCGCGCGAGGTCCTCGTTGCCGGCGGCAAGCGCCTGGCGCGCCTGCGTGTCGAGCTTGACGACCTGCTGCTCGAGCTTCTGCGACTGGAGCTGAAGGCGCTTCTTCGCGGTCACGACGTCCGCGAGGCCCTTCTTGACGTTCTGCAGCAGCTCCATCTGCTTCTGGTAGCTGTACTCCAGCGTCTCGGAGGGATCCTCGGCGCGGTCGAGCAACTTCGAGATCTTCGCCTTTACGACGGTGGAGAAACGCCCGGTCAAGCCGGCCATCGGATCCTCCTTGGGGCAGCTTCGAAGGACAGGTGGCTCAAGCCTATCGAGCGGCGGATCAGGGGCCGCGGCGGCAGCTCAGAAGCCGACGGGGTGACGCACGCGGAATCCACGCGTCGAGCCGGGGACCGTCCGCCAGCGCGGGCCGGACTGGCCGGGACCGGCCGTGTCGAGCCGCAGGCCGGCGATCACCATCCAGGCGTGCCCCGGGTTCGTGTAGATCGTGATCCACTGGCCTCTGCCGCGCTGACCCCATCTCATGAAGTCGCTGGAATCGAGCGGGGCTCTGAGCAGGCCGGCGCCGTGGAGCGCGAACGAGACGGTGCCGGAGCAGTCATAGCCGCGTGAGCGGAAGCTCTTGTGCCCGCCGCCGTAGACGTAGGGCTTGTGGCGCAGCGTGTTGGCGGCCCAGATCGCCTGCTGCACCGCCAGCGGCGCGGCGGCCGGGGCGTAGGCGACGCCGGCTCTGACTTCGCCGACCGAGCCGGGGACGGTCGGGTGCAGGATCTCCGGCGTCGAGCCGTAGGCGGCGCCGCCGGCCTTGTCCTGCGGAGCGGCGGGGGCCGGCGCCTGCGCGGGGTCGCCGGAGGCTCTCGCCGACGAGCTGGGGGCGCTCGCGCCGCCGCTCGCGGCCCCCGAGACGGCGGGGACGCAGGCTAGGCAAACCATCGTGAGACCCGGCGCGACGAGGGCCCGTGCGCGCAACCGCTTCCTCTTTCGTCGGCCTCCGGGGTTAGCTGTCGGGCTGGCGCGGAAAGAGCCGGCGCCTCTCGCGGATGCACCGCGGGATTAGCCCCATGGGACTTTGTGGGTCCCCCGGTCCACGACTTCTGGCCGTGGATTCGGCGTTGGCGCGGCATCCTAGATGACGGGCCGGCGGAAGTGTCAAGCCGTCACGTGAGACCGACTCGAAAGACACCGCACTGTGCGAGGATTCGCGCCGATGTCCCGCCGCCTCCCCCACGGCTCGCGCCTGCTTGCGCTGCTCGCGTCGCTCGCACTGCTGCTCGTCGCGGGCTGCGGCAGCGGCACCAAGGCGCCGTCGTCGAGCGCCCCGGGTCCGGATCCCGCCACCGTCGCGCCGGCGAGCGCGGCCGCCTACGCCCAGGCGATCGTGCGCCCCGGCGGCGACATGAAGGCCGGCGTGCTGGCGGCCGCGCGCAAGGTCTCGCGCGTGCAGGATCCCGGCGCGGCGCTGCGCAGGCTGCTCGATCGCAGCAGCCGAGCGGACCACGTCCGCTTCTCGCGCGACGTCGAGCCGTGGCTCGGGCAGCGCGTCGGCGCGTTCCTGCTGCTGTCGTCGGGCAGACCGGACGGGGCGGTGGCGCTCGCGATCGCCGACCGCAGCGCGTTCGCGGCGGCCTATGCGCGCCTGCGCCAGAGCGACCTGCACCCGGCGGGCAGCTACCGCGGCGTCGCATACACCGAGGAGCCCGGGGGGCAGCACGGCGACGACTTCGTCGTCGGCTCGACGTACGCGGCGCCCGTCGGAGACTTCTACGTCGTCGGCACGCTCGCCGGTCTGAGAGCCGCGATCGACGCGCAGCGCGGCTCCAGCCTCGCCGACGACGCACGCTTCAAGGACGCCGTCGCCGGCGTCCCCGCGAACGCGCTCGCGTTCGCCTACGCCGACCCGAGAGCGATCGTCGCCGGGCTCGGGGACCTGTCCGGCAAGGCGCCCGCGAACGCCCGCGGGATGCTCGCCCGGCTGGCCCGCTCAGGACCGGCGGTCGCGAGCCTCACCGCGACGGCCGACCGGATCGCGCTCGAAGCCTCCGTCGACGCGCAGCTCGTCAGAGCGCTGAAGGCGTCGACCAGCAAGCCCGTGAGCGCCGGCCAGCTCCCCGGCGACTCGTGGCTCGCGCTCGCCACCCCGCCGCTCGGCCCGGCGATCGAGAGCGCGCTCGACAGCGCGGGTGCACACGGCGCCGCGGCGACGCAGGTGCGCAGGAGCACCGGCCTCGACCTCGACAAGGATCTGCTCAACCCGCTCGGCGGGCTCGCGCTGTTCGTGCGTGGCGAGTCGCTGCTCGACATCGGCGGCGGGGTGCTCCTGCAGATGACGAACGACGCGTCAGCGCAGCTGTTGCTGACACGGCTGCAGGCGATCGTCGCCGGCGGGCTGCACATCGCGCCGCAGCCGCTCTCGCTCGCGGGCGCGCGCGGCTTCCAGGTCGCCGTCCCCCAGCTCCCCCAGCCGATCGTCGCGCTCGCGCGGGGCGACAAGCTCGCCGCCGGCTACGGCGCCTCCTCGGCGCAGGACCTGCTCGCGCCGCGGCAGCGCCTCGACGCCAGCCCGACCGGGAAGGCGGCGATCGCGACGCTCGGCGACGGCTACACGCCGTCCTTCGTGCTCGTCGTGCCGCCGCTCGTGTCGCTGCTGCGTTCGCTCGACGCGCTTCAGGTGGCTCACCTCGAGTCCGTCGTGCCCTACCTCCAGGCGTACCGCTCGCTGGCGCTCGGCACGAAGCGCGACGGCGGGCGCGTGTCCGTCCGGATCGTCGCGGCGCTGCGCTGAGCGGCGCACGGCCAGCTCGGCGACGCGGACGGCTGGCTATCGTGCCGCGGATGCTTAGGAGGGTTTGGCGAAACCCGCGTGAGTGGCTGGCGTGCGGTCGGAACCGGACCCGCCCGCCCGCAAGGACGCAAGGAGGCGGCAATAGCAGCGCTATTGCGCCGAGCGAGGACGCAGCATCCGCGCAGCGTCGCCCGCCGCCAGACGCCGCGGGGGTTTCGCCAAACCCTCCTGGCCGCCTCGCGCCCGGACTGTCGGCGCTCATCGCGCTCGCACTCGTCCTGCTCGCCGGCTGCGGAGGCCAGCCCCGGCGCCTAGAGGCGCCGCAGCTCGGCAGCTCGGGCTCGCAGGCGAACGCGCCGCAGGCGCTCGGCTTCCCCGGCTTCGCGACGAAGAACACGACGCGCGTCGGCGGCGCCGATCCGGTCGCGAACGCGGCCGCCGTGGCGCGCGCGGTCTACCCGGGCGACGGGGCGGGTGGGGCCGAATCACGCCCGCGCGCCGTCGTGCTCGCCGACGAGCACGTCTGGCAGTCGGCGCTCGCGGCGGCGGTCTTCATGAGCGCCCCGCTGCGCGCGCCGCTGCTGCTGTCCGACGGCGGCAGCCTCCCGGCCGCGAGCAAGGACGCGCTCGACGCGCTCGCGCCGACCGGCGCCTCGGAGCTGAACAGCGCGCAGGTCGTGCGCATCGGCGACGCCCCCGCGCCCGCCGGCTACCGCTCGACCACGATCGCCGGCTCGGACCCGATCGCGCTGGCCGCAGCGATCGACCGGCTACAGAGCATCGTAATCGGTCACGCGAGCCGCGCCGTCGCGGTCGTCTCGGCCGACAACCCGGCATATGCGATGCCGGCCGCCGGCTGGGCCGCGAAGACCGGCAACCCGCTGCTGCTCGTGCACCGCGACACGATCCCCGGACCGACGTTCGCGGCGTTGCAGGCACACCATGCGCCGCGGATCTACCTGCTCGCGCCGCCGAGCATCGTCGGCCGGAGCGTCGCGCGGGCGCTGAGAGCGATCGGCCCGGTCACGCGCATCTCGGCGCCCGACCCGGTGCGCTCGGCGATCGCGTTCGCGCGGCTGCGCGACGGACGCTTCGGCTGGGGCGTCGACGACCCCGGGCACGGGCTCGTGTTCGCCAACGCGCATCGCACGCTCGACGCCGCAGCCGCCGCACCGCTGTCGGCAAGCGGGCCGTACGGGCCGCTGCTGCTGGTCGAGGATCCGAGCCTGCTGCCGGTGCCGGTCGGCAGCTACCTGCTCGACATCCAGCCGGGCTACACGCAGGATCCGGTGCGCGGGGTCTACAATCACGGCTGGCTGATCGGGGATCAGAACGCGATCTCCCTGCCGGTCCAGTCGCGCATCGACAGCGACCTCGAGATCCAGCCGCTCAACGCGAACGCCTCCCCATGAGTCAAGCCGAGCATCCCGACCGCCTGCACCCCGGCCACGACGTCACCGTCGAGGACGTGCGCCAGCTGATGGGCGCCTCGACGCCGCACTTCGCGCTGCAGCTGCGCGAGCGCATCCGCCGCCTGATCCGCGACCTGCCCGCCGGCCATCCGGCACGCACCGAGGGCGAGCGCGAGATCGCCCGCCTCGACGTGCTCGCATGTGCGGGCGAGCTGCGCGGCGAGCCGGCGACGCCGGACATGGCGACGCTCGCGAGCGTCGCCGACCCGGCGGCCTGACCGGGGCCGTGGCCGCCGGCGACTACGCTCGGCGGGGATGAGCGAGACGGACGCAGCCCGCGGCGCCCCGGCCGGGATCCCGGGCAGCGCGCTGCCGGGGCCCTTCCCCGTCGGCGCCTACGCCGAGCGGCTGCGCGAGCGGCTGCGCGCGTTCGCGCAGGTGCAGATCTTCGGCGAGCTGTGGAACCTGCGGATGAGCAGAGCGTCGGTGTGGTTCGAGCTGCGCGACGCGCGCGGCGCGCTGCCGTGCTCGATGTGGCGCAGCGACTTCGACCGCTTGGCGATCGATCCGGCCGACGGCGCGCAGGTCGTGATCGCCGGCGGCTGCGACTACTACGCCGGCAGCGCGACGTCCTCGCCGTCGTTCTCCTTCCGCGCGAGCGGCCTGCGCGTCGCCGGCGAGGGCGACCTGCTCGCGCAGGTCGAGCGGCTGCGCCGCCGGTTCGCGGCGGACGGGCTGCTGGAGCCACAGAAGCGGCTGCCGCGCCCGCTGCTGCCGCGCACGATCGGCGTGGTGACCGGCGAGGGCGGCAAGGCGCGCGACGACGTGCTCGCGGGGCTGCGCCGGCGCGGCTGGGCCGGGCAGCTGATCTGGGCGTTCGCACCGGTGCAGGACCGCCACGCCGCGCCGGCGATCGCACAGGCGCTGCGCGACCTGGCCGCGATCGAGCAGGTCGAGACGATCGTCGTCGCGCGCGGCGGCGGCTCGCTCGCGGACCTGTTCGCCTTCTGCGACGAGACGCTCTGCCGCACCGTCGCGCTGCTGCGCGTGCCGGTGATCGCGTCGGTCGGCCACCACACGGACCGCACGTTGATCGACGACGTCGCCGCCGTCTCGTGCTCCACGCCGACTCATGCGGCCGAGACGGCGGTGGGGCTCGACGTCGGCGAGGCGCGCGCGACGCTGCTGCGCGAGGCGCTCCGGCTCGACCTGCACGGCCGCCGCGCCGTCGTCACGCGCGCGCGAGCGCTGGCGGCGATGGCACGCGCGCCGGCCGAGCAGCTCGCGCGCCATCGTCGCGAGCTGCGCCAGCTGGTGCGCGAGCTGCGCGCCAGCGCCCGCCGCGGCGCCGCGCGCGAGCGGGAGCTGACCGCCACGCGACTGCTCGTGCTGCGGCGCAAGACGGAGGCCGCCGGCGTCGACCACGTCCGCCGGCGCGGCGAGCTCGACCGCCTGCTGCTCGCGCTCGGCGCGCACGACCCCGAGCGCACGCTCACGCGCGGCTACGCGCTGGTCGAGCGCGCGGATGACGGCGAGCTGGTCACGACCGCCGGAGCCGCGCGCGCGGCCGGCGCGCTGTCGCTGCGCTTCCACGACGGACGCGTCCGGGCGAACATCGAGGATGGCGCGCCATGAGCGGCGAGCAGCCGGCACCCGCGCCGACGAGCTACGAGGAGGCGAGCGCGCGGATCGAGGAGATCGTGCGGCGGCTGGACTCGGGCGAGGCCGGCCTGCGCGAGACGCTCGAACTGGTCGCCGAGGGCCGCCGGCTCGTCGAGTGGTGCGCGGGCGAGCTGGAGGCGGTCGGCCGTGGGCTGGAGGAGCTGCGGCTCGAGGAGCTCGTCGCCCGGCTCGAACGCGGCGGCGACGCAGACCGATAGGCTCCCCGGCCGATGGGGACCTTCGACCTGCTCGCCGGCCTGCCGCTCGTCGTCGAGTCCTACGCGCTGGAGGCGCTGGTGATGGACGTCTCCAGCGGCTTCCGCCGCCAGACGACCGTCATCCATCTGCAGGGCGGCGGCACGGAGGGCGTCGGCGAGGACGTCGTCTACGACGGCGCCGACCACGACAACCTGCAGAGCGCGGGCGCGTACCTCGACCTCGCGAGCGGCGGCGAGACGACGCTCGGCGACTTCTGCGCGCGGATCGACGCGCTCGACCTGTTCCCGGTCGAGCCGGTGCGCGGCGAGGTCTCGCGCCTCTACCGCCGCTGGGCGTTCCACTCGGCCGCACTCGACCTCGCGCTGTCCCAGGCCGGCACGTCGCTGCACGCGGCCGTCGGCCGCACGCCGCAGCCCGTGACGTTCGTCAACTCGCGGCGGCTGCCCGAGGTCGACGGCGTCGCGTCGGTCGACGAGCTGGAGCGGCTGCTGGAGCGCTACCCGACGCTGCGCTTCAAGCTCGACCCGACGCCCGCGTGGGACGACGCGCTCGTCGCCGCGCTGCGCGCGACCGGCGCGGTCGACTCGGCCGACTTCAAGGGCCTCTACAGAGGCACCGTCGTCGACAACCCGGCCGATCCGGTGCTCTACCGCCGGGTCGCCGAGGGGTTTCCCGACGCGTGGTTGGAGGACCCGGACCTGAGCGCGCCGGGCATCGACGAGGTGCTCCTGCCCCATCGCGACCGCATCACCTGGGATGCGCCGATCCACGCGATCGCCGACATCGAGGCGCTGCCGTTCGCGCCGCAGATGGTGAACATCAAGCCCTCGCGCTTCGGCGGCCTGGAGCGGCTGTGCGCGGGCTACGACTACTGCGCCGCGCACGGCATCGGCGCCTACGGCGGCGGCCAGTTCGAGCTGGGTCCGGGCCGCGGGCAGGCGCAGTACCTCGCGTCGCTCTTTCACCCCGACACGCCCAACGACTTGGCGCCCGGCGGCTACAACCTGCCCGCCCCGCCCGACGGCCTGCCGGCGAGCCCGCTCGAGCCGCGCCCGTCGGCGACCGGCTTCCGCTGGGACGCGTGAACCTGCCGCGCCGGTTGGCACGCCTTCCGCGAGTGAACGTGCGAGGGCTGGAGACGGCGGAGATCCGCCTCGCGCACGGCCCGCTCGCGCGTCTGCTCGGGCTCGCCGGGCTGTACGCGATCCCGCCGAACTCCGGCCTGCTGCTGCCGCGCACGCGCTCGATCCACACCTGCGGGATGCGGTTCGCGCTCGACCTCGTGTGGCTCGACCGCGATGGGCGGATCGTGCGCGTCGATCGCGGCGTGCGACCGTGGCGGCTGCGCGGCTGCCGCGGCGCTCGGGCCGTGGTGGAGCTTCCGTGCGCCGCCGACGCGTAGTGTTCGGTTGACTGAGGAGTCAACGCACGAGGAGCATTTGCGGTGGAGGAGCAGCTGGGAATCGCAGGTTCGGGCGCGATCGCGTGCGGCATGGCAGCAGTCGCGGCGCAGCACGGCGACGTGCTGCTGTGGGCCCGCTCTGAAGGCTCGGCGGAGCGCGCGCGCGGCGCGGTCGCGAAGTGGTGTGGCAAGCTGAGCGAGGAGCCGATCGCCGACCGCGTCACGGTCGTCTCCGAGATCGCGGAGCTGGGGTCGGCGACGTTCCTCGTCGAGGCCACCGCCGAGGACTACGACGTCAAGGGCGGCGTGCTCGCCGAGCTGGGCCGCGTCTCCGGCGACGACGCGGTGCTCGCGACGACGACCTCGTCGCTGTCGGTCGCGAAGCTCGCCGACGCGTCCGGCCGTCCCGAGCGCTTCGTCGGTCTGCACGTCTTCAACCCCGTGCCGAAGATGGCGCTGGTCGAGCTCGCGTACGCGCCGCAGGCGACCGAGCCGGTGCGCGAGCGCGCCCGCGCGCTGTGCGCGGCGCTCGGCAAGACGGCCGTCGAGGTGCCGGACATCGCCGGCTTCGTCGTCAACCGCCTGCTGTTCCCATTCCTCTTCAGCGCCGTCGAGCTGATGGAGCAGACGGACTTGGAGCCGACGGCGATCGACGAGTGCATGCGGCTCGGCGCCGGACATCCGATGGGTCCGCTCGCGCTGCTCGACTACGTCGGCCTCGACGTCTCGAAGGCGATCGGCGAGGCGATCGGCTCGCCGGTCCCGCGCACGGTCGAGGACCTCGTCGCCGCCGGCCACCTCGGCAAGAAGACCGGCAGAGGCCTGCACACGTATTCGTGAGAGGACTCTCAGGGACTGCTTAGGGACGCTTCATGGCGTGCGGGCATAGTTCTGCGTGCGACGTACCTCACAGCAGCACCTCCTCCCAGAAGCACGAGACCGGCCCGCGCAAGCGGGCCGGTCTCGTTGCGACGGCGGACCACAAGCCCACCACTACCTCTCTCCTCCTCCAACCGCCTGGCCGCTGGGGCCGGCGATCGTGGACCGGGCACGGTAGCGCTTTGTGAGGTTTGGTGCGTTGTGGTGAGAGATGAGCAGCTTTACGGCCGGCGCTCGCTGATCCGCACTGCCTCGATGCGGTTCTCGCGCACCGATTCGACGCGGATCGAGAAGCCGTTGGCGGCGATCGTGTCGCCGCGCTTCGGCAGCCGCCCCAGCTCGGCGAAGACGAAGCCGCCGACCGAGTTGTAGGCGTCGGTGTCGACCGGCAGCGAGAGGCCGTAGTCCTCCAGATCCGTCACCGCGACGTGGCCGCGCACGAACCAGTCGCCGTTCGGCAGCCGTCGCACGCCGCCGGCGGTCGGGTCGGTTTCGTCGGCGATCTCACCGACGACCTCCTCCACGATGTCCTCGACCGTCACCAACCCGGCCGTGCGTCCGTACTCGTCGACCACGACGGCGAGCGAGCTGCGCTGGCGCTGCAGGTCGGCGAGCAGGTCGTCGAGCGGCTTCGTCTCGGGGACGATCGGCGCGTCGCGCACGAGCCGCTCGATCGTCGCGTCCGGCCCGTGCTCCATCAGCAGCTTCGCGAGCGCGTTCGCGTGCACGAGCCCCTTGATGCGATCGGTGTTCTCGTCCTCGGTGACGACGAGGCGCGTGTGGCCCGACTCGACGCAGCGGCGCAGCGCCGCCTCCGCCGACTCCGACACGTCGACGGTGACCACCGCGGGAATCGGCGTCATCACCTGCCGCGCCTCCTGCTCGTGCAGGTGGAAGACGCCCGCGAGCATGCCGGCCTCGCCCTCGTCGAGCTTGCCGCCCGTGTAGGACTCCGCGATCAGCTGCTTGAGCTCCTCGGGCGTGCCGCCCGCTTCGCGGCCGGACAGCGGCTCGACGCGCAGCAGCCGCAGGATCGCGTTCGAGGCGCGGTTGAGCAGCGCGACGAACGGGTGGAACGCGCGCGCGAACAGGTGCAGCGGCCGCGCGATCCGCCGCACCGTGCTGTCGGCGCGCTGGATCGCCCACACCTTCGGGACCTGCTCGCCGACCGTGATGTGGACGGCCGTGACGATCACGTAGGCGATCGCGATCGAGAGCGCGACGGCCACGCCATGCGCGAGCCCGCCGAAAGCCGGCTCGATCAGCTTCGCCAGCGCCGGCTCGCCGAGGAAGCCGATGCCGATCGAGGCGAGCGTGACGCCGAGCTGGCACGCCGACAGGTACTCGGTGATCTCCTCCAGCTCCGCGAGCGCCGTTCTGGCGCCGGACTCGCCCTGTCTCGCCGCCTCCTCGATGCGCGAGCGGCGGGCGCGCACGAGCGCGAACTCGGCCGCGACGAAGAAGCCGTTGACCGCGACGAGCAGGAGGAGGCCGACGAGCAGCAGCGCGGTCATGACACCGCGGCGACGTGTGGGCCGCTACTTCGAGACAGGTCGTCGTCGTCGCTCATCGACTGGTGGGCGAACCGTAGCAGCAGGCTCCGGCGTCAGCCGACGCCGGCGAGCTGCTCCGCGAGCGCGACGTCGGCCGCGGTGATGCCGCCCTCCGAGTGCGTCGAGAGCGTCAAGCGCACCTTGTTCCAGCCGTGCACGAGGATGTCGGGATGATGGTTGGCGGCCTCGGCCACCTCGGCCACGCGCTCGACGAACGCGATCGCCGCGGCGAAGTCGGCGAAGCGCCAGTCGCGCACGAGCGCCTCGCCCTCGCGCCGCCAGGGGCTGTCCTCCAGCGCGGTTGTGATCTGCTCGTCGCTCAGCAGTGGCATATCGTTGCTCCCGTGATCGCAGTCGACCCGACGCGCCCGCCATGCGGATCGTGAGCCTCGTCCCGTCCGCGACGGAGACGCTGTTCGCGCTCGGGCTCGGCGACGAGGTCGTCGCCGTCACGCACGAGTGCGATTATCCCCCGGCGGCGCAGGAGCTGCCGCACGTCACGCGCGACGCGCTGCCGGGCGACCTCACCGCCGGCCAGATCGACGCCGCCGTGCGCGCCCGCACCGACCAGGGCGAGGCGATCTACGAGCTCGACGTCGAGGCGCTGCACGAGCTGGCGCCCGACCTGATCGTCACGCAGGCGCTGTGCGCGGTCTGCGCGGTCTCGTTCGAGGACGTGCGCGCCGTCGCCGAGGAGATCGCGAGCCGCCCGCGCGTGATCTCGCTCGACCCGCGCACGCTCGGCGAGGTGCTCGGCGACATCCGCACGCTCGCGGAGGCGACCGATCGCAGAGACGCGGGCGTCGCGCTCGTGCAGGACGCCGCCGCGCGGATCGACCGCGTGCGGCTTGCCGTGCGCGATCGCAGAGCACCGCGCGTGGCGGCGCTCGAGTGGCTCGACCCCGTCTACGTCGCGGGCCACTGGACGCCGCAGCTGATCGAGTACGCGGGCGGCCTCGACGTGCTGGGGATGGCGGGCGAGCACTCCGAGCGGCGCACGTGGGAGGAGGTCGCCGCGGCCGAGCCGGACGTGGTGATCGTGATGCCGTGCGGATACGACGCGGAGCGCGCGCACGCCGAGGCGACGACCTTCCGGCAGCAGCTCGCGGCGCTCGGAGCGGGCGAGGTCGTGGCGGTCGACGCGGCGGCGTACTTCTCGCGGCCGGGGCCGCGGCTGATCGACGGGCTGGAGTTGCTCGCGCATGTGCTGCAACCCGAATCGATACCCGAAGTTGCGGCGCAAAATCCCCTGGTCGTCGAGCTCTGACGGTTTGGCCGGTTCTCCCTGGACGGACCGGTACGGGCACGTTTACCATCGAGGGATGCAATCCATCCGCGTAGGACGAATCGCGGCCGTCGCGGCCGCCGCAATCCTCATTACGGGCGCCGCCGCGACTGCGGCGTCCGCGCCCGGGCTCACCACCTCGCTCAAGGCGAGCGTATCCCCGAATCACCTCGTCGGCGGCCCGTACTCGCCGAGCCACGGAATGCCGATCTCGCTCTCATACGACGCGAGGATCACCCACCCCGCCGGCAGCCGCTGGAAGCTGACCAGAGTCCAGGTGCTGTTCCCGGCCGGCGTCGGCAAGCCGAACGGCAACCTCTTCCCCTCGTGCAGCGAGGCGAAGCTGAAGGCCGCGCACAACCGCCTCAGCGCCTGCCCGCCCGGCTCCAAGATCGGTAGCGGCGTCGCCACCGGCACGGCCGTCGACCTCGGCGTGACCTCGACGGGCAGACTGACGCTGTTCAACGGCCCGCACGGCAACAGCGTCGTCTTCAACGTCGTGATCACGGTCCCGGCGCTGATCAACGACACGTTCACGGCGCCGCTGAAGAAGATCCACGGCCGGTATGGGTACTCGCTGACGAACAACATCCCGGCGGACCTCCAGACGATCATCGGCGGCCCGATCGTCGTCAGACGCATCCAGGCCACGACCAACCGCATCACGCGCGTCGTGCACGGCGTCAAGCGCGGCTACATCGAGGCGTACAAGTGCCCGAAGAGCCACAAGGCGCCGATCCAGAGCACGTTCTTCTTCCTGGAGGACGGCACGGGCGCGACCGCGGACTCGACCGCGAACGCGAACATCTCCTGCCACTAGCGAGGACGGCTCAGACGTTCACGGCGGCGGCGCGCGGACAGCGCGCCGCCGCTTTGCGTTAAGCCACCACGAGCGCCGCAAGAAACGCGGCGACGGTCAGCACGGCGCCCGCGGCGAGCGAGGCGGCCCGCGGCAGGCGGCGGCGATCGAACTGGTCGAAGACCACGCCGACGAGGACGCCGCCGGCGAAGCCGAACACGTGCGCGCCGATCGCGATCCCCGGAACGAAGAAGGTGAACACGAAGTTGAAGAGCGCCAGTTGAAGCAGTCCGGTCGACCACAGGCTGATGCCGCGCCGGCGCGCCTCCACCATCAGCACGCCGAGCAGCCCGAACGCCGCGCCCGACGCGCCGACCGCGACCGCATGGGGCTCGAGCAGCAGCACGCCCAACGACCCGCACACGAGCGAGGCGAGGTAGGCGACGACGAAGCGCGCACTGCCAATCGCCTGCTCGAGCGAGCGGCCGATCATCCAGATGAAGACCATGTTGAAGCCGATGTGGAGGATGCTCGCGTGCAGGAAGCCGCTCGTGAGGATCCGCCACCACTCGCCGCCGGGCGCGACGAGCGGGCCGTAGAGCGCGCCCTTCTCGTAGACCGTCCCACCGACGCCGCCGAAGCCGCCGCCGGTCGCCAGCTCGGCCAGGTACACGACGACGTTGACCGCGATGATCGCCTCCGTCGCGGTGGGCGTCGGGATCTCGTTCGCGCGCACGCGGTGCACGCGCGTGCGCTGGCGCGCGCACTCCGGGCAGCGCATGCCGACCGTCGTCGACGTCATGCAGTCGGTGCAGATCGGACGCCCGCAGCTCGAGCAGGAGACGCCGGTCTCACGCGTCGGGTGGCGGTAGCACGTGGGCATCGCGGCGCGGACGGTAGCAGCCGCGGGTAACGTCGCCGTGAAGGAATCGGCTTTCGCCGTCCGGTCATCGCAAGCGACAACCTCCCGGCGACGTCACAGCGATGCGCTGATGAACGGTCTCGACGTCGGCGCCTGGCTGCCGCCGTCGGGCTCCGCCGTCACGAGCACCGTCGTCACGTCCTGCACGCTCGGGAGCGCCACGCGGCCGCTGCCGCCGTGGCTGACGCTGAACAGCGCGTCCGTCGGCGCCGGCGCCGTCGCGCCGCGGCGCACCAGCCACACCTCGTAGACCTTGCCGGACGGCGGCAGCGGCAGGCCGCTCACCTGCAGCGTGGCGACCCCGCCGCGCTCGACGATCGTCGCCGTCCCGCCCGCCGCGGCCGGACCGCTGACCGCCGCCTGCACCGTGCGCACCTGCACGACCGTGTGCGTTCCACCGCCGTTCGTCGCGCTGCCGAGTCCGAAGCCGAGCGCAACCCCGGCGACGGCCGCCGCCGCGCCGGCCAGCGCGAGCGGTCGTCCCACCGCCAGGCGCGGGCGACGGCGCCGCGCACGCGCCGGACGCGGCGCGTCCGCCTCCGGGCCGGCGGCGTTCAGCACGTCGGCCTCCGCGCGCACCGTCTCCATCAAGCGGTCGCGCAGCTCGTCGGGCGGCTGCGTCGGCGCCGCCGCCAGCAGCAGCGCGTCCGAGACGACGCGCAGCTCGCCGACGTCTTCGCGACAGGACGGACAGTCCGCGAGGTGGGCCTCGAACTCGCGCCGGTCCGCAGCGGCGAGCGCACCGAGCAGGTAGGCGGCGACGGTGTCGTGGTGTCGGCAGCGCTCGCTCACGAGAGCACCTCCGCCGGCGGCGCGAGCACGTCGCGCAGCTTGTCCATGCCGAGCCGCATCCGGCCCTTCACCGTGCCAATCGGGACGCCCAGGATCTCGGCGATCTCGCTCTGCGTGAAGCCGCCGTAGTAGGCGAGCTCGATCGCCCGCCGCTGCTCGTCGGGCAGCACCTCGAGCGCGCCGCGCACCTCCTTGGCGACCTCGCGGCGCGCGACTTCGACGTCGGTCCGCTCGCCGGCCTCGAAGCGCTCCTCGATGCCCTCGTCGGAGGCGCGATGGCGCTCCTGCACGCCGCCGCGCCGCAGCACGTCGATCGCGCGGTGGTGGGTGATCCCGAGTATCCAGGTGCGCACGCTGCCGCGGGCGCGGTCGTAGCGCGCCCCGCTGCGCCAGATCGAGAGGAAGGCCTCCTGCACGACCTCCTCGGCAAGCGGGCGGGCGCCGCACATGCGGTAGGCGAGCGAGAAGGCGGCCGTGGCATGCCGGTCGTAGACGACCTCGAAGGCGGCCGCCTCCGCCCGCTGGACGAGCTGCATGAGGTCCTCGTCGGCGAGGTCGCGGAACGACGGGCGATGATGGTCGCGGAGCGTCGGCATCGGTCACTGCGTTCCTACGCGCCACAGAGGCGCGCGGATCAGGGCAGCAACCTACGCGCCTCGTCGGCCAGATCCCGCACGGTGCGCTCGGCGAGGTCGAGCACGTTGGCCGACTGCGCGCGCCGGCGGCGATGGCGGCCGCGCATGCGCAGCACGACGAGCGCAGCTCCGGCGCCGGCGCCGACGACCGCCGCGGCGGCGGGGCGCGCCCAGTTGCGCGGGTCGCGCATCGACGAGAGCTCCCACGCCTCCAGCTCGTCGGCGGCCAGCTCCGCCAGGTTGACGAGGCCGCGCTCCAGCCGTACCGCGAAGTCCTCGCGGGGCTCGACCGGGTGCAGCGCCGCGCGCAGGCGTGCCTCGAACTCGGTCGTGCTCACGCCGCTTCCTCCGCGGTCGGATCCGCGCCGTTCTCGCCGACGATCCCCTCGAGCTGCTTGACCGCACGGTGCAGCAAGACCTTTGTGGCGCCGTCGCTGCGACCGAGCGCACGCGCGATCTCGCGGTTGTCCATCCCGAGCGCGAAGCGCATGATGAGCGCCTCGCGGCGGTCGTCGGGCAGCCGCTGGACGCCGGCGAGGATCCGCTCCAGCTCCTCGCGCCCCTCGACGAGCGTCTCGGTCGTGTGCGGCGCGCTGATCACGGCCGCGTCCTCGATCGCGGACTCGGGCCTGCGGGCGCGGTCGCGGTAGTAGTTGGCGGCGAGGTTGTGCGCGATCCGGATGAGCCAGGGCCGCAGCGGGCGGCCGTCGGACTCGCGCAGCGCCCGCTCGTAGTGGCGGTAAGCCTGCAGGAACGTCTGCTCGGTGAGGTCCTCGGCGTCGTGGTGGTTGCCGACGCGGTAGTAGGCGTAGGAGTAGACGTCGCGCAGGTGCGTGCGGTACAGCTCGGAGAAGCTGCGGTCGAGGTCCGCCTTTGCGTCGGGTTCGTCGGGCACCGCACGTGCAGTATCGCCGTTCGCGTGCGGCTGCGGGAAAAGGCTGCGGCGCGTCGCATGGCTGCTCGGAGGGCTATGCCGCACGCGCCCGCCGCGACGTGCGGACAGGCTGCGTGACGGCGGCGGTCCAGCGCTCGGGCTCGATGCGGCCCTCGACGAGCGCGGCGAGGCCGAGCGTCGCCGGCGCGGCGAGCTGCGCGTCGCGCAGGCGCGCGGCGAGCAGCGGGACGGTGTCGACCGCCTCGACGGCGTGGCCGAGCGTCGGCGCGATCTCGGCCGCGGGGACGCCGCGCGCGAGCAGCTCCCCCGCGCGGCGGTTGCGGCTGCTGTCGGCGACGACGGTGGCGACGAGATCGCCGGCGCCGGCGAGGCCGGCGAACGTGTCGGGCGCGGCGCCGAGCGCACGCGCGAGCTCGTCGACCTCGGCGAAGACCTTGCCCGCGGCGGCGCCCGCGACATTGGGGCCCGCGGTCGCCGCCGCCGCCGCGGCCAGCACGGCGGCGTTCTTGGCGCACCCGGCCAGCTCGACGCCGGCGACGTCGCGCGAGCTGTGGACGTCGAAGCCGGCGCTCGCGAGCACGAACGCCAGCTCGGCCGCGAACGCGTCGTCGGGGGTGGCGAGCACAAGCGAAGCGCCCGTCGCGAGCGCGTCGGCCGCGTGCGACGGACCCGCGAGCGCGGCGACGGTGCGCGCCTGCACGCGCTCGGAGGCGTACGCGGAGGGCAGCGTGCCGAGCGGCGGGACGAGCCCCTTGGAGACCACGAGCACGCCGGCTCGCTGCGGGATTGCGCTGCCGTGCGCCGCGAGCACGGCGGGCAGCTCGCGCGCGGGGACAGCGAGGCACACGAGGTCGTGGACGGCCAGCTCGAGCTCGGCGGCGTGGACCGGCTTCACCTCGTTCGGCAGCGCGACGCCCGGGAGGTAGCGCGCGTTCTCCCCTGTCGCCCGCAGCAGGTCGGCCTGCTCGCGTGAGCGGCAGCCGAGCTCGACGTCGAGTCCCGCGCGCGCGAAGGCGACCGCGAGCGCCGTCCCCCATGCGCCGGCGCCGACGATGGCCGCGCGCCGCAGCGGCGAGATCCCGCCGAGCCACTCCCACTGCAGCATCACGCACGGCCAGATGCGGTCGGTGACCGCCTGCGCCAGCTCGCGCGAGGGCGCCTCGACGCGCGGGAACGTGAGCGGACGCCCGGCGCGGATGCGGACCTTTCTCGGCCGGATCCGCCAGCCTCGGCGCACGTCCGCCGTGCCGATCACGGCGATCGGGACGATCGGCGCCCCCGTCTCCAGCGCGAGCCGGCCGACGCCGCGCTTGGCGCGGCCGGGCGGCCCGGGGCGCACGCGCGTGCCCTCGGGGAATATCAGCACGCAGTCGCCGCGCGCGAGGATCGCCTTGGCGGTGTCGACCATGTCCTGGTCGGCGTTGCCGCGGTCGACCGGGAAGGCGCCGAGCGCGTTGAGCAGCCACCCCTGGAGGCGGTTGGAGAACAGCTCCTTCTTGGCGACGTAATAGATCGGCCGCCGCGTGATCGTGCCGATCACGAACGGGTCGAGGAAGCTGCGGTGGTTGGCCGCGAAGATCACCGGACCGTCGGCGGGGATGTGCTCGCGACCGATCCGAGAGAGGCGGAAGTAGAGGTGAAAGAGCGGCTGCAGGACCGCGCGCGTGAGCCAGTAGACGATCGGGTTCACGCCGCGCTCGCGTGCACGCCGATGCAGACGCTCGAGCTCCATTCCAGCGTTACGTACCCTCGCGCGCAGGGCGCGTTACAGGCACGCCGTCGGCAGCTCGTCACGCGAGCGCCCCGGCTCGAGAGCCGGGGCGCCTCCGTGGCGAGCCCGCTGGGGGTGACGGACTCGTCGGTCGAGGTCCACGGGGCGCGCCGGGTCAGACCTGGGGGACGCCTCCAAGACCCCTTCGACAGGGGAAAATACCCCCTGCGCGATACATTTTGCAGCCTACAGCGGGTGGAAAGCAACCGGGAACCGCAGAAGAGTTCGCGCGGTGCCTCCCACCATCGACGCCGAGCTGCGGGCGCTAGCCGCGGCGATCCGCGAGATCCGCGCCCGCCAGCAGCTCTCGCAGGAGCGCGTCGCAACGAGGGGCGGCGTCGGTCGCAAGTACGTCGGCCAGATCGAGCGCGCCGAGATCACGCCCTCCTTCGCCGCGCTCGTCGCCGTCGCCGACGGCCTCGGCGTTCCGCTCTCCGAGGTCATCCGCGTCTACGAAGAGCGGCTGCGGATGACCGCCGGAGCGCGCGCCGACGGCTGAGCGCTCGCCCGGGCCGAGCGCCCGTCGGCGGGCGCCCATGGATCGACTACGCTGGGCAGGTCTGGCCGGAATAGCTCAGCTGGTAGAGCACCTGTCTTGTAAACAGGGGGTCCCGGGTTCGAGTCCCGGTTCCGGCTCTCGGCCCTGCCCGCGGGCGGCCTCAGCGGTCCAGCTCGGCGACGAGCGCGCGCACGTGCTGAGCGATCTGCTCGCGGATCGCGCGCACCGCTTCGATCGGCTGGCCCTTCGGGTCGGGGAGCTGCCAGTCGAGGTAGCGCTTGCCGGGGATGTAGGGACAGGCGTCGCCGCAGCCCATCGTCACCACCACGTCCGCCTGCTCGGCCAGTGCGGGGGTCAGGAGCTGCGGTCTGCGCTCGGCGAGGTCGATCCCCAGCTCGCGCATCGCCGCCACGACCTCCGGATGCAGCGCGCCCGCCGGGTCGGCGAGCGTGCCCGCCGAGAGCGCGCGATGCCGCCCCTCCGCCTCGCGCTCGAACAGCGCCGCGCTCATCTGCGAGCGGCCGGCGTTGTGCAGGCAGACGAACAGCGCGGTTGCCATCAGCCGCGCTCCGCGACGACGACCGCACGGCGTGGGTGCTCCCCGCGCACGAGCTGATAGGCGAACGCGCCCAGCGCCGCGCCCACGAACGGGCCGGCGAGGTAGATCCAGAAGTCGTGCCAGGCGCCCGCGGCGAGCGCCGGCCCGAACGAGCGCGCCGGGTTCATCGACGCTCCCGTGACCGGCCCGCCGAACAGCGCGTCGAGCCCGACCGTCCCGCCGATCGCCAGGGCTGCCGCTGCGCCCACCGCGCGGGTGTCGGTCGCCACCGCGACGATCACGAACATCAGGAACGCGGTCAGGACGATCTCGTAGAGCAGCGCCGTCCCGGCGCCCACGCTCGGCACCGTCGCGCCGAGCTGCGCCGGCTTCTCGCTCCACGCCGCCAGCAGCACGAACGCGGCGGCCGTTGCGCCGACGAGCTGCGCGGCGACGTACGCGAGCGCGTCGCGCAGCGGGAAGTGCCGAGTCAGCGTGAACGCGACGGTGACGGCCGGGTTGATGTGCGCGCCCGAGAGGTGCCCGGTCGCGTAGATCATCGCCATGATGACCAGCCCGAACGTCGCCGAGACGCCGATCCCGCCGAGCGCGCCGGCGTGGACGGTGTTCGCGACGATCGCGCCGCAGCCGGCGAACACGAGCGCGAACGCCGCGAGCCCCTCGGCGAGCGCGCGACGCGCGAGGCGGGGACGTTCCATCAGCAGCAGCCCGCGCGCGGCGCCGACGTCGCGCAGCACTGCTCGGCGTCCGGCCGGCGACGACGCGCGAGCGCGGCGCCGATGCCAACGCCGACCGCGAGCGCAGCGACGGCTCGGAGCGTCACGACAGCCATCCGCGCAGCTCCTCCAGCGCCTCGGGCACGACGTAGTAGTAGGCCCAGAGCCCGCGCCGCTCCACCCCGACGATCCCGGCCTCGCGCAGCTTGCGCAGGTGATGCGAGAGGGTCGGCTGGGAGATCTCGAACAGCGGCTCCAGCTCGCAGACGCACACCTCCCCCGCATGCCGCCGCAGCACGTCCACGAGCTGCACCCGGACCGGATCAGCCAGCGCCCTCGCCACCACCGCGATCCGCTCCGCACCCGCCGCGTCGACCTCCGGCAGCACGACCGGCTCGCAGCAGCGCTCGCCTGCCGCCCGCTTCCGCTTCGGCGTGATCGCTATATCGACGGTCACGAATGGAACACTACTGCACTCCATCGATCATCGTCAATGCAGCTTGCGCGTCATCCCCTACGGTCTCGGCCAGGCGCTGGCGGCCCTGTATCTCGTCGTACCGGCGGCGTCTTCGGCCCAGCCGGATCTCGTACCGCCGTACGAGGAACCGACTTCGGTGCCCGAGAGCGGCACCGGCTCGCTCGCTCTTTCGCCGTTGGCGACGACGACTTCTTCGCCTTCGATGTAGCCCGTCACCGTGCTGGCGTTCAAGCCGGCCCAGACCGACTGCCTGCCCAGCAGTTCGCCGATCTGCGAGTGCGTCAGCTGCTGAATCGGCGCGCTGGAGGTCGAGAAGTATCTTTCGTAGAGCGACAGCGTCGCGTTCATGACCGGGTAGAGCACCGCGCCTTCTCTCGCTCTCGCATCCGCGAGGTTCGTCTGGTGGAAGTAATGCGGGCGCGGATCGTTGCCCATCATGTGGCTGAAGATGAGCTGCGATTCGAGTTCGACGATGTCTTCCCATCTCGCCGCGCTCGAGCGGCACGTCGTCACTTCCGTGTTGACGCACACGCCACCCAATTCAGGCGGCAGGTACAGGTGGTTGTACTCGTCGACGAGCTCTTCTCTGGTCGCGACGTTGTAGTAGACGTTCGTCGGATAGCGCGGCACCGCGCGCGCTCTGCCGTCAACCCAGGTCGCGCCGGCCGCGTACGTCGGCCCGCTCGATTCGGTCGGCGTCACCGGGTAGGGCTTCGAGGCGTCGGTCGCGATGTCGGCGATCCCCGTGGCTTCGAGCGCCGCGGTGAACGAGGGGTTCTGCCCGTACGGCGAGAGCACCGCGCCGTTCGTGCTCGGCGGCGTGCCCGCGCTGCCTTCACCGCCTCTGTCGGTGTAGGAGATCGTCACCGGCCCTTCGTTGGTGAACGCTCTTTCAGGCTGCGAGATCGTGCTCAGCAGCGACCAGCTCCCGCCGGATCTGCGGCGGTAGACCTTGTACGTTCTCGCGTGGCAGATCGCTTCCCAGGTGAGTCTCACCTGGTTCGTGCCGCCGCTCGTCGTGAGCGCTGTGGTGGAGGCGACCGTCTCGCCGCCTTCGTCGGTCCCGGTGACGCCGTATTCCCAGGTGGCACCTCCCAGCGAGCCGCCGGTCGCGGTGACGACCGCTTCGTCGAGGTCCGGCGGGTCGATCGTGCCGGGGTTGCCGGGGATCAGGTTCGCGAGGCCGGAGTGCTCGCCGGTCACGAGCTCGCCGGCGCTCACCGTGAAGCCCGCTTCTCTCGCCCATCTGACGTTGTCGTTGATCTCGCCTTCTATGAACGCCTGCGTGGAGCAGTCGAGGTTCGGATGGTCGTAGGTGTGGTCGATCCACCCGAACGTCGCGGCTCTTTCCCTGAACGCCGTCAGCAGCGGGTCGCTGCCGGCGTGTTCGGCTCTGTATTCGACGCTGCCGCCGCCGTTGAAGACCATGTCGAGGCGCAGTCCCGTCGATCTCGACCATTCGACCGCGGTCGTGACGTCTTCGGAGGACATCCGCACCGCGTCTTCGGGGGCGTAGTCGGTCGTGTGGGTGGTCGTGCTCCAGATGTCGTCCGGCAGGAACACGTCGTCGACCTGCAGCTCGAGGTAGTTGCGCTGCGAGCCGAGGTAGGTCCCGCGCGTGACCCACGCGAGCTCGCCGTGGCGCAGGAGCTGCGACTGGACCTGGTACTGGTTGCCGTCGAACGTCCCGACGAGCTCTTCGCGCCCGTCGGCGTGCCTGTACACCCCGAGCACGGAGTCGCCTTCGCCGTCGGTGACGAGCGTCGTGAAGTTGCCGGCTTCGAGCGGCGTCGAGTGATAGCCCCACGTGCCGCTCCCTATCGAGACCGGGCCTCTGAGGTACGGGAAGACGGCTTCGCCCGCCGCGGTGACGCTCGCCGAGACCCCTTCGAACGCGCCGCCGGAGCTGGGCCAGTTGAGCCCGAATTCCGGCGCCGGGTAGGCGTACTGGCTGATCTGCCGGACGTGGAACGTTCTCTCGTATTCGGCGATCGCGCTCCACTCTTCGGTCGAGAGCGCCGAGAAGCAGCCGCCTTCTTCGCACACGGGCAGATTGCCGACCGCGACGACGATCGCCTGGTACCTGCCCGCTTCGATCCCGCCTTCGAGGCTTCTGGAGAGCGTTTCGGCGGCGATCGGCGTGTGGCCTCTTCTCGCGACGATCGCGTCGTAGGGCACGCCCTCGCGTTTGAGCTGCGCTTCCCACGCGAGGAAGGTCGGTTCCGTGCCGCTCGCGCCGAGCAGCAGCACGCGCATGTCGATCCGCTGCGCGGCTCCGGCCGAGGCGCTCGCGAGCGCGAGCAGCGCGCAGCAGGCGAACAGGACGATGACGGCGACGGTCGACTTCGATCGCATACGGCGCTCCCCCGGAGATTTGGACGACCGAGCCAGTGTCCCGACCGAGGAGTTTCCTACCAATGGGTCACTTGGCCCGTTGTCGCGTTCAACGATTGAACAGCGGCAGGGCGCGCGGCTACGTCTGTTACGGTCGGCCACCGTGACGCGACGCGCAGCGCCCCTGCTCGCCGTGCTGGCGCTGCTCGCCGCCTGCGGCGGCGTCGCGCCCGGCGCCGTCTCGCCCCGGCGCCCGCCGGCGCACGCGAGCTGGCAGTGGCAGCTCGACGGACGGCTCGACACGCGCGTGCGCGCGCGCCTCTACGACGTCGACGGCTTCGACACCAGCCGAGCGACCGTCGCGCGCCTGCACCGCGCCGGCCGCTACGTCGTCTGCTACGTCGACGTCGGCACGTGGGAGCAATGGCGCCCCGACGCCAGCCGCTTCTCGCGCGCGCTGCTCGGCGCCTCCAACGGCTGGCCCGGGGAGCGCTGGCTCGACGTGCGCCAGATCGCCGCGCTCGCGCCACTGCTGCGCGCGCGCTTCGCGATGTGCCGCGGCAAGGGCTTCGACGCGGTCGAGCCCGACAACGTCGACGGCTACGGCAACCACAGCGGCTTCCCGCTTAGCGCCGCCGACCAGCTGCGCTTCGACCGCTGGGTCGCGCGCGCCGTGCACGCGCAGCACCTCGCCGTCGCGCTCAAGAACGATCTCGACCAGGCCGCCGCGCTCGCGCCGAGCTTCGACTTCGCCGTGCTCGAGCAGTGCTTCCAGTACCGCGAATGCGGGTCCGCTCGCCCGTTCCTGCGCGCCGGCAAGGGCGTCTACGACGCCGAGTACGTGCTCGCGCCGGCGTCCTTCTGCGCCGCTGCTCGCCGGCTCGGCATCAACGCGATCGGCAAGCGGCTGAGCCTCGGCGCATGGCGCGCCGGGTGCTGAGGGCACGCGCGCGCGGCGTCACTTGATCCACAGCGCGGTCGCGAGCATTCGCCCCGGCGAGCGCAGCTGGCCTATCAACGGAGTGAGCGCGAGCAGCGCGCCGATCGTCCCGGCCCCCGCCAACGCGACCCCGGGCGTCGAGACGTGCACGAGGCGGTCGATCGCAAGCTCGACCGCGAGACTGACGGCGGCGACCGTCAACGCCCAGCGCGTGAAGCCGAGCGACTCGTGCAGGCTCACGAACAGGCACATCAGCGCGACCGCCCCGAAGGCGATGAAGAGGCTGGGACGATCGGTGCCTTCCGTCCACGGTGCGGCGGCGAGCACGAGCAGCGACAGCGCCGTCGTGACGCCGACCAGGCGCGCGAGCGCGCCGAGCAGGATGCGCATTGCGGGCCCGCCCGGGATCTGCGCGTTCGCCTGCGCGAGCGGGACGCCCCGCAAGCCGCGCGGAACGGCCGCGTGGAACTGCCACAGGTAGTAGCCGCCCCACAGGCTGCCGAGCACCGACGGCGCCAGCGCAAGCCCCGGAAACGCGCCGTGCACCCCCCACCCGAGGCTGTGGTCGCCGATCAGCAGGAAGCCGAGCAGCGTGCCGATCGCGCCGGCCGCGAGCGCGCGCCGCAGCCGGCCGGGCGCCTGCGTGGGCGCAGGCCCGGGCGCGGTCGCGACCGCGGCGACGCATGCCCAGAAGACGAGGGTCGCAAGCCCGACGAGCGAGCGCGCGGCCGGCACGTGATGTGCGAGCGCCACCGCCTCGCCGGCGACGAGCGCGGCGTAGACGAGCCCCCAGCCGCGCCGCGCAAGCAGCGTCCCGCCGACCCAGATCAGCACGAGCACCGCGGCGAGCACGCCGACGTGCGGCGCCAGCGCGAGCGCGAGCAGCAGCATGCACAGGACGAGCAGCACGCGCCCGCGCTCTTCCGCGAGGCAGCGCAGGCCGCTGGGCCGGCCGAGGTAGCGGCTGCGGATCGTCCACTGCAGGCCGAGCGTCAGCGGCAGCGCGACGCGCAGGGCCTGCTCGAGCGTCGTGGCGCCGAGCTGCCGGCTCAGCGGACCTGCCCACGTCGCGACGGCGACGATCGCGACGAGCAGTCCGATGCCCTCCGCGACGATGCTCTCGCGCCCCTCCTCCTCTTCCTCGACATCCCAGCGCGCCGGCATCGCGTCGGGCTCGACGCGCGCGGGCAGCAGCGCCGCTTCGAGCGCGAGCGCGTCCTGACTCCTCACGCCGCCCCACGCCTCCAGCACGACGGCCGCCTCGAGCAGGTCCTGCGGCGGGCGCCCGAGCCGCGCGCCGACGATCCCGCCGGCGCGCTCGTCGCTGAGCGGATCGGTGCTCATGCTGCCGCGACCGCGCCGCCGGCCAGCTCGTGCAGCAGCTCGCGGTAGCCGTCGATGCAATGCCGCTGGGTGTAGCGCTCGCGCACCCGCTCGTGCGCACGACGGCCGAGCCGCTCGGCGAAGCTCGGGTTGCGCAGCAGCATCGCCACGCCGGTCGCGAGTCGCGCTATGTCCCCGGAGGGCACGACGACGCCGCAGCCGCGCAGCACGTCGGGCACGCCGCCGACGCCCGTCGCGACGACCGGCCGGCCCTGCGCCATCGCCTCGAGGATCGCCATCGGCAGGCCCTCCGAGATGCTCGTCATCAGCACCACGTCCGCACCGCGCATGACCTCCAGCGGCTCCGGGGTGGAGCCCATGAAGCGGAAGCGCTCGCCGAGAGCGAGCCGGCGCCGCAGCTCCTCGCACGCGCGCGCATACGCCTCCTGTCCGTTGGTCGGAGGACCCCAATACTCGAAACGCGCGTCGGGCACCTGGCGAGTCACCTCGGCGGCGACGTGCAGCATCGTCTGGACGTCCTTCAGCGGATCGATGCGTCCGATCGAGACGACCTTGCGGTCGCCCGGCGGCGCGCTGCACGCCTCCGACGGTTCGATGCCGTTGTGGATCACACGGATCCGCTCGGGCGCGACGCCGAGCTTGCGCTCCCACTGCGCGTTCGCGGCGGTCACCGGCGAGATCACGTCGGCGGCGGCGTACGTCGCGAGGCTCAGCCCGCGCGCCAGCCGGCTGGCGAGGAAGCGATCCGCGGCAGGCGCTCTCCCTCGCGCAGCGGCGAGATACGCCTCGCGCACGTAGACGCCGTGCTCAGTCAGCAGCAGCGGCGTGCCGTGGAGGCGCTGGTGCACGAGCGCCGGGATCGCCGCCCAGCCGGCGGCGGTCACGTGCAGCAGGTCGACGCGCGGCGTCGCGACGGCCGCGACGCGCGCGACCCAGTACAGCCGCTGGTAGAGCGTCGCCGCGTCGACCGCGTCCAGCGGCGGCGCGGGGCCGGCCTCCGGCGCGTCGGCGTGCAGCGCGTCGCGCAGCCCCTCGACGAACGCGTCCCAGGCGCGCAGCGAGCGGAACGTCGCGCGCAGCTCCCCCGGATGTCGCCGGCACCACACCAGCGCATCGACGAGCGCCTCGTGGTCGGCGTGCCAGCCGATCAGCGCGCGCGCGAGCTCGGCCGGAAGGGACGGGCGCCCGCCGTGCAGACGGTCGCGGATCCAACGTCGCCGCGGCAGCTGCTCGCTCCACACCTCGATCCGCCCCGCGAGCGAGGCGTGCGAAGGCAGCGCGAACAACGGCCGCGGCCGGCGGCCGCCCGCGTGGATGGGAAGGACTCGCCACGCGAACTCCGGAAGGCCGCCGACCACGAGATGACACCACGAGCTCACCCCACCGACGGCGTAGGGATAAGTGGCCTCGGTTGTCAGAAGGATGGTGGGGGGCGTCACGCCGCGTCCGGGAGGTCGTCGCCGACGAGCACCTCGGCCCGCGCGCCTTCCGATCCGGCGAGAATCGTCTCGAGGCGCCGCCGCAGCTCGCGCGCGCCGCGCTCGAGCTCCCAGCAGGCGTCGGCGAGACTGTCGCGCAGCAGCATGCACTCGGTCAGGAGCTCCCACGGCTCGTCGCCGACGTCCGCGCCCGCGTCGGCGTTGGCGCGCAGCAGCGGCAGCATGTCGCGCACGCGCTCGTTCACCGGCCGATCGGCCATCCGCTCGCGCGCGACGCGCAAGCGCGCGTTCTCCTCGCGCAGCAGCGCCACCTCCTGCTCCAGCTCCTCGACGAGCTCGGCTGGCGCCGCCCCCGGTGCGCCGCCGCTCGCCCGCAGCCACTGCCGCAGCGGCAGTCGCCGCGCCCGGACGGAGCTCTCGCCCGTCGCCGCAGCGCAGGCGGCCTCCCTGCTGGTCGTGCTGATCCCCATCGCGCCCCCGGTGCAGCCGTCGTTCATGACCTTGCGCAGGTCAGTCTTACGCGGACAGTCCGGGATCCCAATAGGCCGGTTGCCTCATATTCAGCGTTCAATGGACTGAACGATGAATGAGAATCCCCTCATGGCGTAAGCGACGGCGAACCGGACTGCGCCGGCCGACGTAAGCGATTGATAGGGTTCCGACCCATCATCACACCGGATACCGGTTGCCAAACAGGATTTCGCAGGTCTCGTAAGTCAACGATGACTGGGGGAAGGGACGTTGACCGTATTGCGAAGCCCTGGGCGCGGTGAGAGCGCGTCCCGCAGGGAGAGCGACAGCAGTACGAGCGACGCCGACGTCGTGGAGCGCCGGCCGTGACGGGCGCGCCGTGCGCCGTCCTGGCGGACGCGCACCCGATCGCCCGCCTCGCGATGCGCCATGCGCTGAGCCTCGTCGGCGTGCGCGTCGCCGAGGAAGCGGCGGACGCGGCGGGGGCGCTGCGCGCCGTCTGCGCACGGCGACCGAGCGTCTGCCTGCTCGACGCGCAGCTCCCGGGCGGCGGCATCACGACCGCCGACCGGATCGCGACCGCCGTTCCGGAGACGCGCCTGATCGTGCTGTTCGAGTCGGTCGCGGACGAGCAGCTGATCGCCGCGCTGCAAGCCGGCGCCGCCGGCTGCCTGCTGAAGGACATCGAGCCCGAGGCGCTCGGCCGCGCGGTGCAGGCGACGCTGGCGGGCGAGGCGCCGCTCCCGCGCGCGGCGACCGGCCAGGTCATCGCGGCGCTGCGCGCCCGCTCGCACGAGCGGCGCGTGCGGACGGTGGCCGGCACATGGACCCAGCTCTCCGAGCGCGAGTCGCAGGTGCTCGAGCTGATGCAGCGCCAGCTGACGACGACCGAGATCGCAACCCGGCTCGGCATCTCGGCGATCACGGTGCGACGGCACCTGTCAGGCACCTTGAGACGGCTGGGCGCGCCGGACCGCGAGGCGGCGTTGCGACTGGTCGGCTCGAGCGCCGAGGAGGAGGGCTGAGGCGATGCACATCTACCACACCACGGTCGTGCTCGTGGACACCAACCTCCTCTTCCGCGCCGGGCTGCGCGCGCTGCTCGAGCGCGACGGCATCGCGGTCGTCGGCGAGGCGCCGAGCGTCGAGGCCGCCCTGCAGCTGGTCGAGCGCTGCCGGCCCGACGTCGTCGTCGTCGATCCCGACCTGCCAGACATGGCCGACGACGACGCGTGCGAGGCGATCCGCCGGATCAAGGAGCGCGTGCCCGTGACGCACGTGCTCGCGCTCGCGCGCGCGACCAGCGAGCGGGACGGAGTCGACATCGTCTGCATGGGCGGCGCGGGCTTCCTGCTCAAGGAAGCGCCGGCGGAGACGATCCTGGCCGGCGTGCGGGCGGCCGCCGCGGGCGAGGCGCTGATAGCTCCGCGGGTCGCCGCCTCGCTCGTGCGCCGGTTGCGCGCGAGCGGGGCCGGCGAACGGCCGCAGCCCCGCTCGGTCCTGTCCGGGCGCGAGCAGGAGGTGCTGCGTCTGATCGCCGACGGCAAGGACAACGACGCGATCGCGACCGAGCTGTTCATCAGCCGGCACACCGTCAAGAACCACATCTCCAGCATCCTGATGAAGCTTGAGGTCACCAATCGCGTGCAGGCGGCGGTGCTGGCGGTGCGCACGGCGATGGTGTAGCCGGAGTCGGGGGCGACCAGCGCCTTGACGGAGCGCTTCGTGCCACGCTGCTGGCGTGACGGAGCTACTGGAGCGCGAGCGGGAGCTGACCGAGCTCGACGCGCTGGTGCTCGAGGCATGCGCCGGCGGCGGGCGGCTCGCGGTCGTCGAGGCCGCCGCCGGGCTCGGCAAGACGCGACTGGTCCAGGCGGCGCGCGAGCGCGGTCGCGCGGCCGGGATGCACGTGCTCGCCGCGCGCGCGACCGAGCTCGAGCGCGACTTCCCGTTCGCGCTCGTCCGCCAGCTCTTCGAGCCGCCGCTGCTCGCGCTCGCTCCAGCCGCCCGCGAGCGGCTGCTGGAGGGCGCCGCCGCCACCGCCCGCGGCGCGCTCGGACTGGCCGGCGCGGCGCCGGCGGGCGACGCGATCGCGGTCCTGCACGGGCTCTACTGGCTGACGGTGGCGCTCGCCGAGCAGCAGCCGCTGCTGCTGGCGGTCGACGACGCGCACTGGTCCGACGCCGCGTCGCTCGACTACCTGGGCTTCCTGCTGCCACGGCTCGAGGAGCTGCCCGTGCTGCTCGTGCTCGCCTGCCGCCCCGACGAGGCCGGCGCCGCGAGCGCGCTCGCGCGGATCGCGACCGACGCGCAGGCGCAGCGGCTCACGCCGCGCGCGCTCAGCCCCGCCGCGGCCGGTGCGCTGCTTGCGCGGGAGCTGCGGCGCGAGCCCGAGGAGGCGTTCGCCGCAACCTGCCACGAGGTCAGCGGCGGGAACCCGTTCCTGCTGCACGAGCTGGCGCGCACGATCGCCGCCCAGGAGATCAGCCCCAGCGCCGAGCAGGCGTCACGCGTGCCCGAGCTGGCGCCCGAGCGGGTCACGCGCACCGTGCTCGTGCGTCTGGCGCGGCTGTCCGCGG
>DATNAP010000038.1:0-22071 GCA_035572475.1 Conexibacter sp.
GTCGGATGGTGCCGGATCGTGGATGCCGGACGCCGCACGCGATGTGAAGGCGCAGCAATGCTGCGTCGAACATCGCGGGTGGCGAGCCGGCGCCGCGAGACGGTGCCAGCCGGCCGCCGGTCATTCTGAAAGAGGTTCTAAGCGCTACTCGCGATCGTCCGGCCCGGTCGCGAGCGCGCCGACGATCCCGACCGCGAACAGCACGAGCACGACGAGCGAGACGAGCGCGAGCACGTCGATCCCGTTCCTGATGATGTCGTCGAAGGTCAGGAACGCGAAGAAGCCGATGAACACGATCGCGACCGCCGTGACGATGCGGCGCGTCGTCACGGCAGCACTGCTTCCGCTCGTCGGCCGGTGGAGGGCGGCGGGAGCTGCTTGCGCCGCTGCGCGAACGCGCGGATCGCGAGCAGCCCGAACGCGAAGCCGCCGACGTGCGCGAAGTACGCGACCCCGCCGCTCCCGCCGTCGGGGTGCGCGAGCGAGGTGGCGGCGAAGACCGCCTGCTCGGCGAACCAGGCGCCGAGCAGCAGCCAGGCCGGCAGCTCGATGAACGTGAAGAACAGGATCACGAGCACGATCGTGATGACGCGCGCACGCGGGTAGAGCAGGATGTAGCCGCCGAGCACGCCCGCGATCGCGCCCGACGCGCCGATCGTCGGGACCGTCGAGCCGGGGCTCATCGCGATCTGCAGCCCGATCGCGCACAGCCCGCCGATCAGGTAGAAGGCGACGTAGCGCAGGCGCGACATCGAGTCCTCGACCGTCGTGCCGAAGATCCACAGGAACAGCATGTTGCCGGCGAGGTGGAGGATCCCGCCGTGCATGAACATCGCGGTGACGATCGTCAGCCACGCCGCGATCGGGCCCGTGTCGGGCCGCTCGCCGGTCACCTCCGCCGGGATCGCGCCGTAATGCACGACGCCCGACTGCGTGGGTCCGCTGCCGATGCCGCCGTGCTGCAGCACGAAGTAGACGAGCACGTTGGCCGCGATCAGCAGCAGCGTGACGATCGGCAACCGGTCGGTCGGGATGTTGTCCTTGAGGGGGAACACGGGGGGGCGCGCAGCTTCGCACGCGCGCGGCGCGCGAGGCTCAGTCCAGGTACGTGACGACGTCCGCCGCCGGCGCGCGCTCCGGCGGCGCCTTCTCCTGCCGCAGCGGGCCCAGGTGCACGAGCGCGATCGCGCGCTCACCCTCCGGGATGCCGAGCGCGGCGCGACCCTCCGCGGTGCGCAGGACGGCCGGCGTGCGCCAGTAGGCGGCGAGACCGCGCGCGTGCGCCGCGAGCAGGATCGCGTACGTGGCGCAGCCGGCTGCGAGCAGGTCCTCCTCGTCGGCGACCGGATCCTCGTCGGCCTGCACGACGCTCACGCACACGAGCGTCGGCGCGCGATCCAGCTTCGCGGCCGCCTCGGCGCCGGCGGCCGCCTTCAGCGCCGCAAGCGCGCGGGGCCCGAGCACGCGGAAGCGCCACGGGTTCGTCAGGTGGTGGTTCGGCGCCCAGCGGGCCAGATCGAGCAGCGCCTCCAGCGTCGCGCGGTCGACGGGCGCGGCGCCGTAGACCTTGTGCGTCCGGCGACTGCGGATCGCCTCCTCGACGTCCACGTTCGCCGAACCTACGCCGCGAGCGGCCCGACGCCGGGCCGCTCCTGCGGCACGTGCTGGTCGGCGTGATACGAGGAGCGCACGAGCGGCCCGGCGGCGATGTGGTCGAAGCCCAGCGCGTAGGCGGCCTCCTCCAGCGCCTTGAACTCGTCCGGATGCCAGTACCGGACGATCGGCAGGTGGCGCTCCGTCGGACGCAGGTACTGCCCGACCGTCAGCACCTGCACGCCGTGCTCGCGCAGGACGCCGAAGGTCTCGACCATCTCCTCGTGCGTCTCGCCGAGGCCGACCATCAGGCCGGACTTCGTCACGACCTCCTCGCCGCCCATCTCCTTCGCGTTCCTCAGCACGCGGCACGAGCGCAGGAACTCCGACCCGCGCCGCGCGACGGGGTAGAGCCGCGGCACGACCTCGACGTTGTGGTTGAAGACGTCGGGCCGCTCCGCGATCACCTTCGCGAGCGGCATCTCCTGCCCGCGGAAGTCGGGGGTGAGCACCTCGACCTTGCACTGCGGCGCCTGCATGCGGATCGAGCGGATCACGCCGACGAACGCGCTCGCGCCGTAGTCGGGCAGGTCGTCGCGGTCGACGCTCGTGATGACCGCGTGGCGCAGGCCCATCTTCGCGACCGAACGCGCGACGCGCGCGGGCTCGAGCGGGTCGTTCCAGGTCGGCTTGCCGGTCTGCACGTTGCAGAAGCCGCACCGGCGCGTGCAGGTGTCGCCGAGGATCATGAACGTGGCGGTGCCGCGCTCCCAGCACTCGCCGACGTTCGGGCAGGCGGCCTCCTGGCAGACGGTGTGGAGGTTCTCCGCCTTGATCATGCTCGTCAGGTCGCGGTAGCGGGGCCCGCCGGGGGCGGGGACCTTGAACCACGGCGGCTTGCGCTCGCGGAACGGGCGCACCTCCGGGCCGAGCACCTTCAGCACATCCATCCCGCCCGGGTTCGCGCGCGAGCGCGTGACGTGTCTGCGTTCCTCGGTCGCGCTCATCTCCCTTCGAAAGGTAGCGGCCGCGCGCGGCGAGAGGATTCCCGACCTTCCCTACTACTCCCACTATCTCGACATGTTCTATGGAGATGCTGTATAACAGCAATCCCATGAATCCCGACTGGCTTGGAGGAGTTTTGACTTCGCACATTCGCAAGACCGCCGCAGCCCTGCTCGCGATCGGAGCGCTGGCGGCCGTTGCCGGGTGCGGCGGCTCCTCGGATGCGAGCGGGGGCAGCACGAACGCGAGCAGCAGCAGCGGCAGCAGGACGACGCTCTCGCTCGTCGCCTACTCCACGCCTGAGGTCGTCTACGACCAGATCATCCCCGACTTCCAGCAGACGGCAGCCGGCAGAGGCGTCGGCTTCAAGACCTCCTACGGCGCCTCGGGCGACCAGAGCCGCGCCGTCGACGCCGGCCTCAGAGCCGACGTCGTGACGTTCTCGACCGAGCCCGACATGACGCGCCTCGTGAGAGACGGCATCGTCGCCGCCGACTGGAACAGCGGACCGAACAGAGGGATCGTCACGACCTCGGTCGTCGCGTTCGTCGTGCGCAAGGGCAACCCGAAGCACATCCACACGTGGGCCGACCTCGTGAGACCGGGGATCAAGGTGCTCACGCCGAACCCGTACTCATCCGGCGCCGCGAAGTGGAACCTGCTCGCCGCCTACGGCCAGGCCTCCCACGCGGGCAAGGACCCGGCCGCCGGGCTCGCCTACGTCAGATCGCTGATCTCGCACGTGCCGGTGCAGGACAAGTCGGGCCGCGACGCGCTCAACGACTTCACGTCCGGCAACGGCGACGTGCTCCTCTCCTACGAGTACGAGGCGACCACCGCGCAGAAGAAGGGCCAGTCGGTCGACTACGTGATCCCCGACGACACGATCAAGATCGACATCGACATCGCGACGACGAAGACCGCCCCGCCCGCGGCGAAAGCGTTCCTCGACTACGTGCTCTCGCAGCCGGGGCAGCAGCGCTTCGCCGACTGGGGCTACCGGCCGGTCGACGCCGCCGTGCTGGCGGCGAGCAGGAGCAGGTTCCCGACCCCGCCCGGGCTCTTCACGATCGATCGGCTCGGCGGCTGGAGAGCGGTCGACGACCAGCTCTTCGACGTGGAAAAGGGCGCGATCACGAAGATCGAGCAGAGCGCGGGGGTCTCGACGGCGAAATGAGCGCGACCGCCGTCACCGTCCCCGTCCGCCGGGCCGAGCGTCGCTTCGGCGAGCTCGGCCTCGGCGTCGCCACGCTGTGGCTCAGCGTGATCGTGCTGCTGCCGCTCTCGGCCGTCGTCGCGCATTCGCTCGACGGCGGCCTCGGCGCGTTCCGGGACGCGGTCACGAGTCCGCAGGCGACCTCGGCGCTGCGCTTCACGCTGCTCGTCTCGCTCGCGACGGTGCTGATCAACGGCGTCGGCGGGACGCTGATCGCGTGGGTGCTCGTGCGCGACCGCTTCCCCGGCAAACGAGTCGTCAACGCGCTGATCGACCTGCCGTTCGCGCTCCCGACGATCGTCGCCGGGCTCGTGCTGCTGACGCTCTACGGACAGAGAAGCCCGCTCGGGATCAACGTCGCGTTCACGCAGGTGGCCGTGCTGCTCGCGCTGCTGTTCGTGACGCTGCCGTTCGTGATCCGCAGCGTGCAGCCGGTGCTGATCGAGCTGGACACCGAGATGGAGCAGGCGGCGCTGTCGCTCGGCGCCGGCAACGCGACGATCTTCCGCCGGATCGTCCTGCCGAACCTCGTGCCGGCAATCCTCTCCGGCGCGGCGCTCGCGTTCGCGCGGGCGATCGGCGAGTTCGGCTCGATCGTGCTGATCAGCGGGAACATCCCGTTCAAGACGCAGGTCAGCTCGGTCTACGTCTTCAACCTGATCGAGAGCGACGCGCCGATCAGCGCCGCGGCCGTCTCGACCGTGCTCCTGCTCGTCTCGCTGCTCGTGCTGCTCGCGATCCGCGGGCTCGGCCGCTGGGGGGCGCGCCATGACCGTTAGCCCTCGGTGGCGGATCGGCCTGCGCGCCGTCGCGCTCGCGTACCTGGGTGCGCTGCTGTTCGTGCCGGTCGGGCTCGTCTTCTACCGCACGTTCGAGCACGGGATCGCGGCCGTGTGGGCGTCGATCACGACGCCGGCCGCAATCCACGCGTTCCAGCTCACGCTCGAGGTGACGGCGATCGCGGTGCCGCTCAACACCATCTTCGGGATCGTGATGGCGCTCGCGCTCGCGCGCGGCAGATGGCGCGGAAAGGGGGTCGTGAACGCGCTGATCGACCTGCCGTTCGCGGTCTCGCCGATCGTGATCGGCCTCTCGCTCGTGCTCGTCTACGGGATCCACGGCTGGCTCGGCCCGGCTTTGACGAAGGCGGGCGTCCAGGTGATCTTCTCGGTTCCGGGGATCGTGCTGGCGACGATCTTCGTCTCGCTGCCGTTCGTCGTGCGCGAGGTGACGCCCGTGCTGAAGGAGATCGGTGACGAGCAGGAGCAGGCCGCCGCGACGCTCGGCGCCGGCGCTTGGACGACGTTCCGCCGGGTGACGCTGCCGTCGATCCGCTGGGGCGTCGCGTACGGCGTCGTGCTGAGCGTGGCGCGCTGCATCGGCGAGTTCGGAGCGGTCAGCGTCGTCTCGGGCAAGGTCGCCGGCGAGACGGACACGCTCACGCTGCTGGTCGACAAGCGCTTCTCGAACTTCGATCTCGCGGGCGCCTACGCCGCCTCCGCGCTGCTCGCGTTGATCGCGCTGGGAACCCTGCTTGCGATGACCACGATCAACCCGCGTAAAGAGGGGGACGGATGATCTCCGTGACCGGTGTGACCAAGCGGTTCGGCGACTACGTCGCCCTGGACGACGTCTCGCTGGAGGTGCCGGACGGCTCGCTGACCGCGCTGCTCGGGCCGAGCGGCTCCGGCAAGTCGACGCTGCTGCGAATCATCGGCGGGCTGGAGTCGCCCGACGCCGGCCGCGTCGAGATCCACGGCGAGGACCAGACGTCCGTCTCCGCGCGCCGGCGCGGGATCGGCTTCGTCTTCCAGCACTACGCCGCCTTCAAGCACATGACCGTACGCGACAACGTCGCGTTCGGACTGACCGTGCGCAAGCGACCGAAGGCGGAGGTCGCGGCGCGCGTGGACGAGCTGCTGGAGATCGTCGGGCTCGCCGGCTACCAGACGCGCTACCCGTCGCAGCTCTCCGGCGGCCAGCGCCAGCGGATGGCGCTGGCGCGCGCGCTCGCGGTCGAGCCGAGAGTGCTGCTGCTCGACGAGCCGTTCGGCGCGCTCGACGCGAAGGTCCGCGCCGACCTGCGCGAATGGCTGCGCAGGCTGCACGACGAGGTCCACGTGACGACGCTGCTCGTCACGCACGACCAGGAGGAGGCGATGTCGATCGCCGACCAGATCGCCGTGATGGACCACTCGCGGATCGAGCAGGTCGGCACGCCGCGCGAGCTCTACGACCGCCCGTCGAGCGCGTTCGTGATGCGCTTCCTGGGGCCGGTCACGCGGCTCGGCGACGCGCTTGTCCGCCCGCACGACATCGCGCTCTCGCACGAGGCGAGGCCCGGCTCGCTGGAGGCGCAGGTGGCGCGTGTCGTGCACCTCGGCTTCGAGGTGCGGGCGGAGCTGGTGCTCGGCGACGGCGAGGAGCTGGCGGTGCAGCTCACCCGCGGCGAGGCGGACGAGCTGGAGCTGGCCGTCGGCGACATCGTGCACGTGCGCTCGACGGCGCTGCCGCGCGCGCTCGCCGAGCCGGAGCCGGCCGCGCTCAGCGCGTGACCCAGGCGTCCTTCGGGCGCGTGAGCGCCTCGATGTCGGCGGGCAATCTTCCGCTCGCGAGATCGGCGAGCGTGACGTGCTCGTTGACCTGCCGCAGCGAGGCGCGCACCGCGATCCACACTCTGCGCAGCGGCTCGGCGCTGCCCGCGTACTCGACGTCCTCCGGCCGGCCGCCGCGCACCGACGCCATCGGCCCCTCGACGACGCGGATCACGTCGGCGACGGTGATCTCCTCCGCCGGCCGCGCGAGGCGGTAGCCGCCCTCCGCGCCGCGCTGGCTGCGCACGAGCCCGCCCTGCCGCAGGTCGCCGAGAATGTTCTCGAGGAACTTCGGCGGAATGTCCTGCGCCCGCGCGATCGCCTCGGACTTCGTCAGCTGGTCGCCGGCCGCGGCCAGCTCGATCGCCGCGCGCACGGCGTAGTCCACCTTCGCGGAGATGCGCATGCCCGCGAATCATGCCCGGCCGGCCGGCTGGCCGCTGCGCGCGGCCGGCGACGTGGACTTATGACAAACTTCTGAACTCGTGATTCGCGCTTCCAGAACATTGGCATATCCTCCATTTCATCCGGAGAGCCGCGCTGCGCCGCAGCTCGCGATGACGCGGGTTGAGTTCGCGCGGGCGTATTCCGCGGAAGGGCAGCACGTCGAGTTCAAGTCCGGTGCTTCCAGCGTGCAGCTCCAGGACACCGCCGTCGCGTTCTCGAACGCGGACGGCGGGGTGATCCTGATCGGCGTCCGTGACGACGGCGAGCTCCTCGGGCGCGCGCTCGACGCCGGCACGCTCGATGACATCCATCGCGCGATGCAGAGCGCTCGGGACATCGGCCGCTACTCGGTCGCCCAAGTCGACGTGGAGGGTCGTGCGGTGTGCGTCCTTGCCGTCGCCCGGCGTCGCGAGGGCTTCGCTCAGACGTCTGGCGGAGTGGTGAAGATCCGCCGTGGATCCCGCGACGAGCCTCTGTTCGGCGTGGAGCTCGTCCGCTTTGCGAACGAGCGCACAGCCTCGCGCTATGAGTCGACGCCGGTCGACGTCCCGGTGCGCTCCGTCGATCCGAGACTGCGCGCGGTGCTGGCCAAGGCTATGCGCTGGGAGCGAGCCGGCGCAGAGCGCTTGCGCGAGGCGGAGCTGGCGGACGGCGACCGCTTGACCGTCGCCGGCGCTCTCTATCTGCTGCGCGATCCCAGTCGTGCACTCGGCAAGGCGCATGTGGAGCTTCGCCGCTTCGCCGATGACGCGACGGTCGACTACGACCGCCGCGTGGAGATCCGTGGCCCGATCCACGAGGTTCTGACGGCCACGGTGGAACGGGTAGTGACCGAGCTGGGCACCGAGCTCGTCGTCCTGGGCGTCCGCCGCTACGACCTTCCGCGGCTGCCGATCGTCGTCCTGCGCGAGGCAATCGCCAATGCGCTCGCGCATCGCAGCTACGAGGCCGCGGGAACCGCGGTGCGCGTGGAGATGCGTCCTTCGTCGGTCATGATCCGATCGCCCGGCGGCCTGCCGGAGCCCGTGACCGTCGAGAACATGCGTGAGGCGAGCGCGGCGCGCAACCTCGTGGTGATCCGCGCGCTGCGGCGGTACGGGCTCGCCGAGGACGAGGGGCTGGGCATCGACCTGATTCAGGACGCGATGGCTGATGAGATGCTCGATCCGCCGCGCTTCACCGACAACGGCCACGAGGTGACGGTCGAGCTTCCGATTCGGAGCGCCGTCGCGCCGGTCGAGCGCGCCTGGGTTCGCGAGCTCGAGCATCGTGGGACGTTGCGCGGGGCGGATCGAATCGCGCTGGTGCACGCTGCGCGCGGCGAGATCCTGACGAACGGTCGGGTCCGGGAGATCCTGAGCGTCGACGCCGACAGCGCGCGGGAGACGCTTCGCCGCTTGCGCGACGAAGGATTCCTGGAGCGGCGTGGACGCACCGCCGACGCGACGTACCGGCTGAGCGGGTCGCTGCGGCCTCCGGCAGGTCTGCGGTTGAGCGCAGAGGAGCTCGACGACGTCGTCGCGCGGCTCGCGAGCGACGGACCCATCACGAACAGAGACGTGCGCGCGGCGACGGGGCTGGATCGCGCTGAGGCGCTCGCATTGCTCGATCGGCTCGTTCGCGGCGGTCGTCTGCGCCGGTCGGGGCAGCGTCGCGGGACGCGCTACGAGACGACCTGAGCGGCCTGTGGCAGCGGCACGGCGAGCGCTTCGGCCGGAACGTCGACGGGCGTGCGATCGAACGCCTCGGCGAAGCGAGCTACGACGCGGTCGGCGAGCGAGGCGAGCGCGGGGGACGGCTCCCGCGCGAGCGCGAGCGGCTCGGTCGCCGGTGGGCGGGTGAGCCGGGTCTCGCCGCGCTCGTCGGCGAGCGAGGTCATGCGCACGCCGTGCAGTCCGCACGCGACCGCCCATTCGAACGGGCGCATGTCGTTGTCGACGTTGATCGCGAATCCGTGCGTCGTCACGTGCTGGCGGACGTGCACGCCGATCGAGGCGATCTTGCGCTCGTCCACCCACACGCCGGTGTACTCGATCCCGTCGGCGGGGCGGTTGCGCGCCCCGAGCCCCTCGTCGCCGAGCGCGGCGATCAGCGCCGCCTCCAGCGTGCGCAGGTAGCCGACCGTGTCCTCGATCCGCACGATCGGATAGCCGACGAGCTGGCCGGGGCCGTGGTAGGTGAGCTGGCCGCCGCGCCGCACCGGCACGACGTCGATCCCCTGCTCGGCGTACCACTGGGCCGCGAACGGCAGGTCGCTGTCCTGCGAGCGGCGGCCCTGCGTGTAGACCGGCGGGTGCTCGACGAGCAGCAGCACGTCCGGCAGCTCGCCGGCGATGCGCCGCTCGCGCACCGCCTCCTGCAGCGCGAGCGCGGCGCGGTACTCGACCGTGCCGAGGCGGACGACGAACACCTCATCCATCCCATGCCTCCAGCCGCCGGCGCAGCGCGCCGAGGAACTGCGCCGCCTGCGCGCCGTCGAGCGCGCGGTGGTCCCACGAGAGGCCGAGGATCGTCTGCGGTCGGATCTCGATCACGTCGTTCCCATCGTCGTCGCCGACAACGATAGGGCGCTTGACGATCGCCTCGAGGTCGAGGATCGCGACCTGCGGCTGGTTGATCACCGGCGTCGCCATCAACGAGCCGAACTGGCCGGGGTTCGTGACGGTGAAGGTGCCGCCGTGGACCTCGTCGGGCGTCAGCTCGTCCCGCCGCGCCCTGCCCGCCAGCTCGCGGATCGCGCGGCCCAGCTCCTCCACGCCGAGCAGGTGCGCATCGCGGATCACCGGCACGATCAGGCCCTCCTCGCCGAGCGAGACGGCGACGCCGAGGTGGACGGCGTCGTGGCGCGTGTAGCGCTCGCCCTCCAGCGTGGCGTTCAGCGCCGGGTGCTCGGCGAGCGCGTCGATCGCGGCGCGCGCGACGATCGGCAGCGCCGTGACGCCGAGCAGGCTGCTCGCCTTCGCGCCTGTGCGCGCCGCCTCCACGCGCGACATGTCGGCCTCCATCCATGTCGTGCAGGTGGCTGCGGTCTCCAGCGAGCGCTTCATGTGCGCGCCGATCGCTCTGCGCATGCGGCTGAGCTGGCCTGCCGGCTCTTCGGCGCGATACGGGCTCTCCGTGTGCATCGGACGGTCGATCGCCGCCAGCACGTCCTGCTTGCGCACCCGTCCGCCCCGCCCGGTGCCTGTCACGCGCGCCAGGTCGACGCCATGCTCGGCCGCCAGTCGCTGTACCACCGGCGACCCGTACGCGGACTCTGGTCGTTCATGCGTCTCAGGCAGGCATGGATGACCAGAGTTCGCGCCTGCGACGCGGGCGAGGAGTGTGCCGACCTCGACGGTGGTCCCCTCGTTGACCAGAATCTCGGTGAGCGTTCCGGTCGCTGGGCTCGGGATGTCCGTGACGATCTTGTCGGTGTCGACCTCGCACAGCGGCTGGTCGGCGACGACCGTGTCGCCGACTGCGACGAGCCATCTGAGGATCGTCCCCTCGACGACCGAGACCCCGAGCTGGGGCATCGTGACGTCAGTAGTCGAGGAGGTCTCGGCAGGCATCGCGGATGCGCTCGACGCTCGGCAGCACGGCCTGTTCGAGCGGGGGGCTGAAGGGGATCGGGACGTCCGGCGCGGCGATGCGGCGGATCGGGCCGTCGAGCTGCTCGAACGCGTGCTCGGCGATCAGGGCGGCGACTTGCGCGCCGGCGGCGCAGGTCTCGTTCGCCTCGTCCACGATCACGACCTTGGAGGTCTTGGCGACCGAGGCGAGGATCATGTCGACGTCGAGCGGGACGAGGCTGCGGAGGTCGAGCACCTCCACGTCGGCGTCGAGATGCTCCGTCGCCCCCAGCGCCGCATGCACCATCGCTCCGTAGGCGATCACCGTGAGGTCGGTGCCCTCGCTGGCGATCCGCGCGGTCATCGGCGTCTCGTAGCTGCCCGCCGGGACCTCCCCCTTGACGCGCCGGTAGAGGTGCTTGTGCTCCATGAAGACGACAGGGTTCGGGTCGCGGATCGCGGCGGTCAGCAGGCCCTTCGCGTCTTCCGGCGTGCTCGGGGCGAGCACCTTGATCCCGGGCGCGTGCATGAACCACGCCTCGGGGCTCTGCGAGTGGAACGGGCCGCCGGAGAAGCCGCCGCCGCTCGGCAGCCGCACGACGATCGGCACCGCGAGGCCGAAGCGGTAGTGCGTCTTGCCCGCGACGTTGACGAGCTGGTCGAAGCCGCAGCTGATGAAGTCGGCGAACTGCATCTCGCACACCGGTCGCATCCCGACGACCGCCGCGCCGACCGCGGTCCCGACGATCGCCGACTCCGCCAGCGGGGTGTCGATCACGCGCGCCTCGCCGAACTCCTCGACAAAGCCGTCGGTGACCTTGAACGCGCCGCCGAACGCGCCGACGTCCTCGCCCATCACGAAGACGCGCTCGTCCGTGCGCAGCGCCTCGCGCAGCGCGTCGGAGATCGCCTCCAGGTAGGTCATCGTTGCCATCAGGCGAACCCGCTCCACGGCGCGCGCCCGTCGCCGAGCGGCTGGGGCTCGCTCGTTGCGAACACGCCGCTCGCCGCTTCCGCCGGATCCGGCATCGGCGCGGCGAGTGCCGCCTCCGCGGCTGCCGCGACCTCCTCGTCCACCGCCGCGCGCAGCGCCGCGACGTCCACCCCGGCCGCGGCGACGCGCCGCTCCTGGCGCTCGATCGGATCGCGCGCGGCCCACTCGACCAGCAGCTCCGGCGGGACGTAGCGCATGTCGTCGTGGGCGGCGTGGCCGTGCATGCGCATCGTCACGGCCTCGATCAGCGTCGGCCCGTCGCCGGCCACCGCGCGCTCGCGCGCGGCATGCACCGCCTCGAAGACCGCCTCGACGTCGTTGCCGTCGACCGTCACGCCGGGGAAGCCGTAGACGCGCGCGCGCTCGACCGGGTCCACGGCGAACTGCTTCGCCAGCGGCGTCGAGTACGCGAACTGGTTGTTCTCCAGCACGAACACGACGGGCAGGCGTTGGACGCCGGCCCAGTTCATCGCCTCGTGGAAGTCGCCGCGCGAGGTCGCGCCGTCGCCGCACCAGGTGAGCGCGACGCGCGGCTCGCCGCGCAGCTTGAACGCCATCGCCATGCCCGTCGCGACGCACATCATGTCGGGCAGCATCGAGACCATCCCGATCACGCCGACGGCGGGGTCGCCGAAGTGGACGTTGCCGTCGCGTCCGCGCGTCACGCCGCTCGCGCGGCCCATGTACTGCGCGAGGACTCGCTCTGTCGCGACTCCGCGCACGAGGTGCGCGCCGAGGTCGCGGTGCAGCGGGCAGAGGCGGTCGCGCGGGCCCATCGCGAAGGCCGCGCCGACCGACACCGCCTCCTGTCCGAAGCCGTCGTAGAACGAGCCGGGGACCTTGCCCTGCTTGTAGAGCGCGAGCGCGCGCGCCTCGATCGCGCGCATCAGCAGCATCGAGCGCAGCAGCTCGACGCGGTCGGCGGGGACGAGGCGGGTCGGCGCGTCCGCGGGATCTTCCGCCACCGCGGGCCCGCCCGGGCGCGGCGACAGGGCTTTCATCGTTGGCAAGCGTACTTCGCGCTCGGCCCCCCGAACGGGTGGGTGGACGTTCACATACACACCTCGCGCCGCGTGCGGCCAGCCTGGCTTGTGCGCACGCCCTGGTTCCCTACTCTCGGTCGCATGGAGCGCGTGTGGGCCGCCCGGCTGCGCTGGCGCCTGCGAGGGGCGTGGCTCGCGCCCCTGCTCGTGGTGCTCACGCTGCTCGACGCGCTGCTCCTGCACTGGCGGCCGCTCGCCGGCGACGGACAGACGCACATCGTCGCCGCGCTCCTGCTCGCGAGCTTCCTCAACCTCGTCGCGGTCGCCGCGCTCGCGCCGCTGCTCGCGGTCGCGGTGCGGCGCCTGCGGCGCGATGAGCCGGTCGTCGTCGCGCGCGACCGCGCGGGCGTCGCGCTCGTGCTGCTCGTGACCGCGGGCCTGCTCGCCGGCGGCCTGCTGCACCACCCCGGCGTCGTGCGCGACACGCGCGCGCTCGCGGACGCGCGTGCGCGAGCGATCGCGTGGATCGGCACGTACGCGCCCGTCCCCTTCCGCCGCCATGTCGCGCTGGCGGAAACGGTCGCGGTCGTCCCCGGCCGCCTCTTCCGCACCTGCGCCCCGGACCCGGCGAGCGGCCGCGCCTGGTGCGTCGTCGTCCGCACGCACGGCGGCATCCGTCGCGACGGCGGGACGCCGAACGTGGTCTTTCAGGCGGGGCGGGAATGAAGGCCGGCATCAAGACATCAAATGCTCTATGCTCTGATGCATGCGAACGACGTTGACGTTGGAGCCGGATGTCGTGGCACAGCTCGAGCAGCGCCGCCGCGAACGGCACAGCTCCCTCAAGGCCGAGGTGAATCACCTGCTGCGGATGGGGCTGGAGGCGGAGCGCTCCGCCGAACGCGGAGCGCCAACCGAGCCCTTCAGAGTCGAGCCGTGGCCAGGCGAGCTCCTGATCGACATCGACGACGTGACGGCGGCGCTCGACCTGATCGACCCGCCACGGCTGTGATCCTGGTTGACGCGAATCTCGTCGTCTACGCGCACCTCGAGCACGGGCCGCACCACGTGGCGGCGCGCGCCTGGTTCGAAGACGTCATGAGGGCGCCCGACCGCGTTGCCTTTCCGTGGCCGACGCTGCTCGGGTTCATCCGACTGATGGGCAACCGCGCCTTGACGCCCAACCCGATGCCGCTCACCGAGGCCTGGGCGCGCATCGAAGGCTGGCTCGCACGCCCCCAGTCATGGATTCCCGTTCCCACCGAGCGCCATCAGCAGATCCTCGCCGATCTCCTTCACGGCGAGACGCGGCCCGATGTCGCCAACGACGCGCATCTCGCTGCGCTTGCGATCGAACACGGCCTCACGGTCTGCAGCACCGACCGCGACTTCTCTCGCTTCCCCGGCATCCGCTGGTACAACCCGATCAGCGCGGGCTGACACCATCCTCCGGCGCGGCCATCGCCTCGCCCAGCACCGCCCCGACTGCCGCGCAGATCGTAAGCGCGAAGCCGATGCCGACGAGCCAGGAGACGAGCGCGATCCCGATTCCGATCGGGCCGTAGTGGGTTGCGGAGCGGTCGATCGCCTGCGGCATGTAGACGACCGAGCCGACGCTGATCGCCGTCAGCGCGACCGCGGTCAGCAGCGCGGTCGGGACGAGCGGCCGCCACGCGATCCGTCTCGACAAGAGGATCCATGGCGACCACAGCCACCCGACGGCGTCGCCGCCGAGCAGGATCGCGAGCGACCCGATCGGCCCGGTGAGCTGCAGCAGCCCCCGCCGCGCGGCGCCGAAGGCCGTCGCCCACACGACGACCCCGCCGATCCAGATCAGCCCGGCGCGGGTGCCCGCGAGCCCGCGCGGCTCCAGCCGCCACGCGCGCTCGTAGACGCGCTGCAGGGCGCGCGTGAAGCTGAGCGCCGCCACGACCAGCAGCAGCACGCCGAACCACGAGATCGACTGCCGCACCGCGTCCGGCTGCGCGAACACGTCGCGCACGACTGTGGCCGTGCCGTCGCGCAGGTGGAAGCGGCGGATCAGCTCGTCGGCGAGGCCGTCGGTGCCGGGCAGGAACGCGGAGGCGATCACGAGCAGCGGCACCATCGCCGTGAAGGCGAGCGAGCCGAGCGCGACCGAGCGCTCGACGAACTGCATCTCCACGAGTCGCGCGAGCGAGGTGCGCGCCAGCTCGGCGGTTCGCGCTGGTCGCGGCATCTGCCGCTCAGCCCTCGTCGCGCTCGCGCCGCTGCCGCAGGTTCCCGACCAGCAGCGAGATGACCGTCACGAGGTAGATCTGGCCGGTCAGCATCTCCAGCACGGCGACGGCGCGGCCGCCGCGCTGACCGGGCGTCAGGTCTCCGTAGCCGGTCGTCGTCATCGACGTGAAGCTGAAGTAGACGCGCTGGCTCTCGCTGCCGTCGGTCCCTTGCGCGAAGTACGGCCCGTGGCCGACTCTCGCCATCGTCGTGATCACGAACGCGAAGACGATCCCCACGAGCAGATAGACGGCGAGCGCGCCGGCGACCGCCTGCACGATCACGCCGCGCGCGCGCAACAGCACGATCAGCCCACGGACCAACTCGACGAGCGTCATGAGGACGAGGACCGCGCTCACCGCGGTGCCCACCCACACGGGGATCCACTCGAATCCGATTGCCAGCAGGAGCGCGACGGTCGTCGCGAGCGTGACCAGCCCCGCCGACTCACGCTGTCGCCAGGTGGCGCCGTTGCTCGTCGTGATCACGACGAGCAGCATGCCGCCGGCGAGCAGCAGCCCGATCGCACGGCTCCAGGAGGATTCCGGCGAGACGATCAGGAACAGCACCGTCGCGAGCGCGACCGCCAGCACGATGCCGTAGCGATGGCTCGCCTCGCGTTCGATGGTCGGCGGGGATCCGGACTCCATCGTCGCCAACAGCATCGCGGCCGGGGCGCTCCCTTTCCAGTGGGGATCAGACGCCCCCGGCGAGCAGCAGCGCCGCCAGCAGCACGCCCGCCGCCGCAAGCGCGGCGCTGCGCAGCAGTCGTGCGCGCGGTGCGTGCTCGCCGGCGAGGTCGGTCGCGATCAGCGTCGCGAGCGATCCGTGCGGGGTCGCGAGCGAGCCGACGCCGAGTCCGATCAGCGCCGCGTACGCCGACGGTCCGGCGCTCAGCAGGCCCGCGACGCAGACGCTCACCGGCAGGTTGTTCGCGAGCGCCGACGCGGCCCCGACCGCGAGCGCGATCCCGGCGAGCCCCGCCGCGCCGAGCGACGCCGGCGAGCGCAGATGCACGCCGAGCGCGCTCGTCACGACCAGCAGGCTGAGCACCTGCACGCCGAGCCGCCACGGGACGATCGGGCGCGGGCGGCTCGCGCGCGGGGCGGTGAGGAGCGCGAGCAGCGTCACGGCGGCGAACGGCCGCCATGGCTGCACGCCGAACGGCGCGGCCGCCCACGCGGCGGCGGCCGCCGCGAGGAGCGCTGCTGCGGCGTGCCGCTCGGCGCGCGAGAGCGGCGGCGCGGGGGCTGGGGCGGCGGGCCGCCGCCGTGCGGTCAGCGCGTCGCGCTCGTGCAGTGCCACGCCGGCCGCGCAGGTGACGGCCGCGACAATTCCCGGCAGCAGCATGTGCGCGACGAACGCGCCGGTCGAGATCCCGAGCCGCTCGACGACGACGAGGTTCGTCGGGTTGCCCATCGGCACCGCGATCGACGCGGCGTTCGCGACCACGACGACGCCTGCGAACAGCGCCGGCAGCGGCGCATCGTGCCGGCGTGCGAGCGCGAGCGCGACCGGAACCATCAGCACGACCGCGCCGTCGAGCGAGACGACGGCGGTCAGCAGCGCGCACATCGCGCACGTCGCGACGTAGAGCGTGAGCATGCTGCCGCGCGCGTGGCGCGCGAGCGCTGCTGCGGCGCGCTCCGCCAGCCCGGCTCGCTCGACCAGCGCCGCGAGCGTGAGCGCGGCCGTCAGAAACGCGACCATCGGCGCGACCGCGCGCAGCGACGGCCCGACGCGTGCGCCGACGAGCAGGACGTCGAGCGCTGCCGCGCCAGCGACCGCCGCAGCCGACCATGCGCTGCGCGGCCGCAGCGCGAGCGCGGCGATGGCGAGCGCCGCGAGGACCCAAGCGATCACAGGCCCCGATTCCCGCATGTCTATAGCCGAAAACCGCTTAGAAATGTGATGACAGCCACCTCCGGACTGATATCATCGAGCGCATGGTTCGAACGATCGTGCAGCTTCCAGAGGAGCAGGCCGCCGCGCTGGAGCGCGTTGCCCAGCAGCGCGGCGTGTCAAGAGCAGCCGTCGTGCGAGAGGCGCTCGCAGAGGTGCTGGGTCCGGAGTTGGTCGCTGAGGACGAGGCGCTGAAGCGGGCACTGGCCGCCGCGGGCTGCGGCTCGTCGGGCATTCCGGATCTGGCAGAGCGCCATGACGACTACACATTCGAGCCGTGACGTTCGTCGATACGTCGGTGCTGCTCCCGTACCTCGACCGGGACGATGACCGCCACGGCCAAGCCGTCGCGGCGATGACGCCGGTGCTCACCGAGCGGCGCGCTGTCACGCATAACTACGTGGTTGTCGAAGCCGAGGCACTTGTGAAGCGTCGGCTCGGCGGCGCCGTTGCGCGACGACTCATGCAGGACGTCCTTCCGCGCATCCAGATCGCCTGGATCACGCCCGAGCTGCACGCCCGTGCCGTCGAGTCCCATCTCGCCGACCTGCGGCGCCGCACGTCGCTCGTCGATCACGTGAGCTTCGCGGTGATGCGCGAACGCGGGATCGGCGAGGCGCTCGCGCTCGACGGCCATTTCCGCGAAGCGGGCTTCGCCGTCAAGCCCTAGAGCGCCAGCGCAAGGGGGGACTCCAGCAGGGCGCGGATGCGGGCGAGGACCTGGGCGGCGTCGGCGCCGTAGAGGATGCGGTGATCGCTCACGAGCGTGAGTGTCATGCGCTTGCCGGGGACGACGGCTCCGTCCACGACGATCGGCACGTCGCGCAGCGCGCCGACGGTGAGGATCCCTGCCTGGCCGCCGTTGACGATCGCGGTGAACTCGGTCACGCCGAACATGCCGAGATTCGAGACCGTGAACGTGCCGCCGCTCACCTCGGGCGGCGTGATCTGGCCGGCGCGCACGCGCGCGGCGAGCGCGCGCGCCTCGACCGCGATCTCGCCGAGCGACTTGATGTCGGCGTCGAAGATCGTGGGCACGAGCAGCGCGTTCTCGGCGGCGACCGCGACGCCGACGTTGACTCGCTCGTGCAGCTCGAAGCGGCCGTCCTTGTAGGCGCCGTTCGCGCGCGGGAATTCCCGCAGCGCGAGCGCCGTGGCCTTGACGACGAAGTCGTTGAACGACGGCGCCGGATGCCCCTCGTTCGCGAGCGCCTTCAATTGCTCGCGCACGGCGACCGCCGCCGCCATGTCGACCTCGGTCGAGACGTGGAAGTCGGGCACGGTCGCCTTCGACTCCGCCATCCGCCGCGCGATCGTCTGCTGCGTGCGCGACAGCTCCTCCACCGTCGTCTCGCCCTTCCCCCCGCCGCGCTCGCCGGGCAGGACGGGACCGGGAACCGCGGGCGGTGCCGCGGGAGCGGGCGGTGCCGCGGGAGCGGCCTGCGCGGGCGCCGACCCCGCCGCCTCCACGTCCGCCTTCACGATCCGCCCACCGGGGCCGCTGCCGGTGAGCCCCGCCAGGTCCACGCCCCGCTCACGCGCCAGCCGCCGCGCGATCGGCGAGGCCTTGATGCGGCCGTTCGGCGCGGTCGCGGGCGGTTCGGCGGAGCGCCCGCCCACAGCGGGCATCGAGGGGGAGGGAGCGGCTGCGCTTTCGGCGGAGCTGGCCGGCTCGGCCGAGCCCTCAGACGATGATCGGGCGGGTGGCGTGGCGGAAGCTGTCCCGGAGGCTCCGCCCTCCGGGACACTTCCGCCATCGACAGGACCCGCCCGCCGCACGGCCTGACCCTCAGACGAGCCGGCCGCAGCGGAGCCCCCGATCCGCGCGATCAGCGCCCCGATCGGCAGCGTGTCGCCCTCCGCCGCGACGCGCTCGAACGTCCCGGACGCATCGGCCTCGTAGGTCATGTTCGCCTTGTCCGTCTCGATCTCGGCGATCTCGTCTCCGCGCGCGACCGCGGCGCCGTCGGCGACGAGCCATCTGAGGATCGTGCCCTCCTCCATCGAGTCGGACAGGCGGGGCATGACGACGTCGGGCACGAGTGGGTCCTCTCTAGATGTCCCGCATGGTCGCCAACGCGGCGTCGACGACCTGCGGCTCGTGGGGGAATGCGATCTGCTCCAGCGGCTTCGAGTACGGCATCGGCACGTCGGCGCCGGTGACGCGGCCGACCGGCGCGTCGAGGTCGTCGAACGCCTGCTCTCCGATCAGCGCGGCGAGGTTCGCGCCGACGCCGCCGTGCGGCCAGCCCTCCTCGACCACCACGCAGCGGTTCGTCTTGCGCACCGACGCGAGGATCGTGTCGAGATCCAACGGCCGCAGGGTGCGCGGGTCGATCACCTCGGCGGAGATGTCGTGTTCGTCGGCGAGCACGTCTGCCGCGCGCTGAGCCGTGAGCGCCATGCGCGAGATGCCGACGATCGTCACGTCCTCGCCCTCGCGCCGCACGGCCGCCTCGCCGAATCGCACGAGGTGATCGCCGTCCGCCCGATCGGGGACGTCGCCGCGCTGGCCGTAGAGATACTCGTGCTCGATGAAGATCACGGGGTTGTTGTCGCGGATCGCGCTCTTCAGCAGCCCCTTCGCGTCCGCCGGCGTGGACGGCACCGCGACGAGCAGGCCGGGCACGTGCAGATACAACGCCTCGAGCGAGTGCGAGTGCGTCGGGCCGAGCTGGTGCCCGGCGCCCTGCGGCATCCGCACGACGAGCGGCACGGCGACCTGCCCGCCGAACATGTACCGGATGTGCGCCGCGTGGTTGACGATCTGGTCCATCGCGAGCAGCGAGAAGTTGATCGTCATCAGCTCGACGACCGGGCGCGTGCCGGTCATCGCCGCGCCGACCCCCATTCCGACGATCGTGTTCTCGGAGATCGGCGTGTCGCGCACGCGCGCCTCGCCGAACTCCTCCAGCAGCCCGGCGGTGACCTTGTAGGCGCCGTTGAAGACGCCGATGTCCTCGCCCATCAGGAAGACGCGCTCGTCGCGCGCCAGCTCCTCGCGCAAGGCCTGGTTCAACGCCTCGCGGTAGCGCATCACGGCCATCAGCCGCCGCGTTCCCCATCGTGCACACGCGCCTGCGCGTCGTCCGCCGGGCGCGGCGCGCCGCCGGAGTCGTGCCGCCCGGCGGCGTGCTGGTCGTACTCCTCGCGCATCCGCGGGTCGACGTCCATCTCGCGCTCGTGCTCCCCGCGGTGCACGCCCGGTGAGCGCTCGTCGACCGAGTACCAGCCGCGAACCTGGTCGCCGAGCGCGTAGACGTCGTCGTAGAGCGACTCGGGCGCCGGGAAGGGGGAGGCGTCGGCGAACGCGACCGCCTCGTCGACCTGCGCGACCGCCGCCGCGTCGAGCGCCTCCACCTCGCCCTGGTCGATCGCGCCCCGCTCAATCAGCCGCGCGGACCACAGTGCGATCGGGTCGCGTCTGCGCCACTCGGCGACCTGCGCTCTGGTGCGGTACTCCTCGGGGTCCGCCATCGAGTGGCCGCGGAAGCGGTAGGTGATCGCCTCGACGAGCATCGGCTGGCGGTCCTCGCGGGCGCGCGCGAGCGCCTCGCCGACGACGCGATGGGTGTCGGCGACGTCCATCCCGTCGCAGCGCACGCCCGGCACGCCGAACGACTCGCCCTTGCGCTGGAGGTCCGTCACGGCCGAGTGGCGCGCCAACGCGGTTCCCATCCCGAACTGGTTGTTCGTGACCATGAAGACGACCGGCAGCCTCCACAGCGCCGCGAGGTTCATCGTCTCGCCGAACGTGCCCTGGTTGGTGGCGCCGTCGCCGAACATGCAGAGCGTCGCGTCGTCCGTTCTCAGCAGATCCGCGCTCAGTCCGAAGCCGGCCGCGATCGGCAGGTTCCCGCCGACGATCCCGTAGCCGCCCATGAAGCGCCGCGCGAGGTCGAACATGTGCATCGAGCCGCCGCGCCCGCGCGAGCAACCGCCCTCCTTCCCGAACAGCTCCGCCATCACGGCCTCGGGCGGCGTGCCGCGCGCGATCGCGTGGCCGTGCGAGCGGTACGTCGAGATCAGGTAGTCGCGCTCGCGCAGCGCCCGCGCCGCGCCGACGATCGTCGCCTCCTCGCCGATCGCGAGGTGCAGGAAGCCGCCGATCTTGGCCTTCGCGTACAGCTCGCCGGCGCGCTCCTCGAACCGCCGGATCAGCAGCATCGTCGCGAGCCACTCGCGCGCGGTCTCGGGCGCCGGAGCTGCCTCCGGCCGGTCGCCGCGCTGTCTCGCTGCCGGCGTCGTGGCCATGCGCCTGACCTTACTCGCCGGGCTGCTCCGCGTCCCGCCAGGCGGTCAGGAACTCGTCCGCTTCGAGACGGGTGAGATCCTCGCGCAGCGCGCGCACGAGGCGGCGTGCCTGCACGGCCGGCAGGTCCCAGAACAGCACGACCTCGCCGCTGTCGATCGCCACGATCTCGATGTGGTCGACGCGCCGCGGACCGGCCAGCCACGCCGGCCCGGCGCCGCCGCGCGTGACGATCAGGCGGTAGGCGCGGCGCGCGCTCACGCGGCCTCGCCCTCCAGCGCGCGCGCCGCGCGCTCGACGGCGTCCGCGCCCTCGAACACGACGTCGCCGATCGCGATCGCCGGCGTCTGCCGCACCCCGGCCGCGGCCGCCGACGCCGTGGCGGCGTCGAGCGCCGCCGCGACCGAGCCGCGCCCGAGCGCCTGCACGACCGCGCGCGGATGCATCTCGCACGCGGCCGCCGCGATTACGATCGTGTCCTCGTCCAGCGCGCGGCCGCCGGCGAACGCCTGCCGGAAGGCCGCGAGCGCGAACGCGACCGCACGGCCGATCTGCTTCGCATACGTCGCGGCGACCATCGCCGCGCGCATGTCCTGGTCGGCCCAGTCGGCCGGCCAGCGCAGCGGCTGGACGTGCTGCGAGAGTGCGGCCCGCTCAATCGCGGATTGGCGCGCCGTGGCGTCGCCGCTCTGCCTCCGCCCGCCGAGCCCCGCCTCCAGGATCGGCACCCACTCGGGCGCGACCGGCAGCTCCGCCATCACGCGCTCGGCGGCGAGGTACGCCTCCGGGCTGCCGAGGTCGAACCAGAAGACGGGCTGCACGGTCGCCTGGCGCGTCGCGCGCCTACCCGTGGATCAGCCAGCCGTCCGCTGCGCGTGCGGCCTCCATCACGCCCTCGGACAGCGTCGGGTGCCCGTGCACCATACGTGCGACCTCCGGATAGCCGCCCTCCAGCGCGCGCACGTTGACGAGCTCCTGGATCAGCTCGGTCGCCTTCGCGCCGATGATGTGGCCGCCGAGCAGCTCGCCGTATCTGCGGTCGCCGACGACCTTCATCAGGCCGGTGCGATCGCCGTAGACGGTTCCGGCACCGACGGCGCCGTACGGCACTCTGCCGACGACGACGTCGTAGCCGGCGTCCTTCGCCTGCTGCTCGGTGAGGCCGAACGAGGCGACGTTCGGCATGCAGAAGGTCGCGCGCGGGATGTCGACGTACGCGATCGGATGCGTCGCGTTCCCCGCGATGTCCTCGGCGGCGATGATGCCCTCGTC
>DATNAP010000039.1:0-34290 GCA_035572475.1 Conexibacter sp.
CGAGAAGTTCCCCGGCTCCGACGCCGGCCTCTCGACGCACATGAAGTCGGTCGGCGAGGCGATGGCGATCGGGCGCACGTTCAAGCAGGCGTTCGCGAAGGCGCTGCGCTCGCGCGAGCTGGACGCGCGCGTCAAGGCGCCCGCCGGCGACGAGGCGCTGCTCGACGCGCTCGCGCACGGCGGCCCGGACCGCTTCGACCTCGTGCTGGAGGCGTTCCGCCGCGGCCTCGACGTCGAGACGCTCCACGCGCGCACACAGATCGACCCGTGGTTCCTGTGCGAGCTGCAGGAGCTGGCGCTCGATCCGGACGGCGCGGAGGCGGGCGAGCGCGTCTTCAAGTCGGTTGACACCTGCGCTGCCGAGTTTGCCGCGCGCACGCCGTACTACTACTCGGCGCGCGAGCGCCCGCGGCCGGGCGGCCGTCCCGCGGCGTCCGAGGTCGAGCGCGGCGAGCGCAGATCCGTCGTGATCCTCGGCGCCGGCCCGAACCGCATCGGGCAGGGCATCGAGTTCGACTACTGCTGCGTGCATGCCGCGATGACGGTGCGCGAGAGCGGCCGCGACGCCGTGATGGTCAACTGCAACCCCGAGACGGTCTCGACCGACTACGACACGTCCGACCGCCTGTACTTCGAGCCGCTCACGCTCGCGGACGTGCTGGGCGTGTGCGAGGTGGAGCAGCCCGAGGGCGTGATCGTGCAGTTCGGCGGGCAGACGCCGCTGCGACTCGCCGCCGGGCTCGCTGAGGCGGGCGTGCCGATCCTCGGCACGAGCATCGACGCGATCGACCATGCGGAGGATCGCGGCCGCTTCGGCAGGCTGCTCGCGCAGCTCGGCTACGAGGCGCCGCCGTACGCCACAGCGCACTCGCCGGAGGAGGCGCTGGCGAAGGCGCCCGGAGTCGGCTTCCCGCTGCTCGTGCGGCCGTCCTACGTGCTCGGCGGGCGTGCGATGGAGATCGTCTATTCGCTCGACGGCCTGCGCGACTATCTGGAGCGCGTGGGGGCCGACCACGGCAGCGGCAAGGAGATCTTCCTCGACCGCTTCCTCGAGGATTCGATCGAGCTCGACGTCGATGCGCTGTGCGACGGCGAGCAGGTGTGGATCGGCGGGATCATGCAGCATGTCGAGGAGGCCGGGATCCACTCCGGCGACTCCGCCTGCGTGCTGCCGCCGCACTCGCTCGGGCTCGACGCGCTCGCGCAGATCCGCGAGCACACGGAGGGGATCGCGAAGGCGCTCGGCGTCGTCGGCCTGCTCAACGTGCAGTACGCGGTCGACGTGAACGGCAAGCTGTACGTGATCGAGGCGAACCCCCGCGCCTCGCGCACCGTCCCCTTCGTCTCGAAGGCGATCGGCTACCCGCTCGCGAAGCTCGCCTGCCGCGTGATGCTCGGCGAGCGGATCGCCGATCTTGCGCTGCCGGCCGATCCGGTCGGCGACGTCGTGTGCGTGAAGGAGGCCGTGCTGCCGTTCGACCGCTTCGCCGGCGCGGACTCGCTGCTCGGCCCCGAGATGCGCTCGACCGGCGAGGTGATGGGGATCGCGCGCGACTTCCCGACCGCGTTCGCGAAGGCGCAGGCGGCAGCCGGGTCGCAGCTTCCCGACGCGGGCAGCGTCTTCATCACCGTCGCCGACGGCGACAAGCCGGCCGCCGCCGGCGTCGCCGCGCAGCTGCACGAGCTGGGGTTCGAGCTGGTCGCGACCGGGGGCACCGCGCAGGCGATCAAGCGGATGGGCATTCCGGTGCGCTCGCTGTGCAAGATCGGCGAAGGCGCGCCGAACGTGCTCGACGAGATCGAGCGCGGGGAGGTGCGGCTCGTCGTCAACACGCCGGTCGGCACCGGCGCGCGTGCGGACGGCTGGGAGATCCGCTCGGCCGCCGTCGCGCGCGGGATCCCGTGCATCACGACGATGACCGGCGCGATGGCCGCTGCGCGCGCGATCGCGGCCGCCCGGCGCGGCGAGGCGCCGGTGATCTCGCTGCAGGAGCTTCAGCGCGTGCCGGCGTCGCGCGCCGAGCCGCCGCGGGTCGCATAGACGAGATAGTGCGAACGCGACCGTTCGTCTCGCGAAACGCCTGCAAACGGATTAGATCCTTCCAGGCACTCTCGACATACCTCGACCTCAACTTGAGGTCGAGGCGAATTCGGCGGTTGGCGCTTGCCGAGCGGGCTTCACGTTGTAGACTCGCCGCCAATGCCGCCGGCTGCCAGTGAAACGCCCGCCAAGCACGCCACCGCGCCCGAGCGTTCCCTCCACCAGCGGATGATCGCGCTCACGCGCGCGAACGAGATCCGCACGAAGCGCGCGCAGCTCAAGCGCGACCTCAAGGCCGGGCGCGTCGCGATTCACGAACTGCTGACGGAACCGCCGACCTACGTCGAGACGGCGAAGGTCTTCGACTTGCTGCTGGCGGTGCCGAAGTACGGACGCGTGAAGGCGAACAAGGTCCTCACGCAGTGCCGCATCTCCCCGAGCAAGACGATCGGCGGCCTCTCCCCGCGCCAGCGCGCCGAGCTCGTCGCCCTGCTCCGTCGCTAGCGCCGAGCGCCGCTCGCGCGTGGCTCGTGTGTTCGTCATCACCGGCCCGTCAGGCGTCGGCAAGGGGACGCTGATCCGCGGCCTGCTCGCGCGCATCCCGGAGCTGGAGCTGTCGGTCTCCGCCACGACGCGCCCGCCGCGCGCAGGCGAGCGCGACGGCGTCGACTACCACTTCCTGACGGACGCCGAGTTCGACCGCAAGGTCGCGGCGGGAGCGTTCGTCGAGCACGCCGCATACTCCGGGCGCCGCTACGGGACGCTGCGCTCAGAGCTGGAGCGCCGCACCGTCGCCGGCGTGCCGGTCGTGCTGGAGATCGAGGTGCAGGGCGCGCGCCAGGTCCGCAAGACGCTGCCCGCGGCGGTGCAGGTCTTCATCGTGCCGCCGTCGGAACAGGCGCTGCGCGAGCGCCTCGTCGGCCGCGGCACCGACGATCCCGAGCAGATCGAGCGACGGCTCGCCGTCGCCGAGCGCGAACTGGCGGCGCAGGACGAGTTCGACCACAAGGTCATGAACGACCGCCAGGAGGATGCGGTCGGCGCGCTCGAACGGCTCGTGCGCGCCGAGCTGGCCCGCGACCGCTGAGACGCGCTCGCGCCAAGGCGCAACCCGCCGCCATGCGGGCCCGACCGATCGCCGACGCGCCCACCTGCAAGCGCGCGCCCACGGCTGGTTGCCGGGCCAGCCGATGACTACCGTGTCGTCGGCTTCTCGTCGCCAGCCCGCTTCATGCACGCCCCCGCCAGCTCACGCGCGCGCCGCGCCGGCGCGCTCGCCACCGCGATCGCGCTCAGCGCGACCGCGATCGCAGGCGCATCGCCGAGCGTGAGCGATCTGCAGCAGCGGATCCAGTCGACCCAGCAGCACGAGCAGGGCGTCCAGAGCACGATCCAGCGCGAGAACCGCCAGATCGCGCGCTCGCGCTCGCGCATCGCGGACATCGACGCGCAGGCCAGCGCGCTGGAGCAGCAGCTCGCGATCGAGCGCGCGCAGCTCGAGCAGGTCCAGCAGCAGCTGCGCCAGGAGCGCGCCCGCCTGTTGCGACTCCAGGCTGCGCTCCGCGTCGACCGCGCCGTGCTCGCGCGCCAGCTCGTGGCGCAGTACGAGTCGCCGCCCGACGACGTGATGACCGTCGTGCTGCACGCGCACGGCTTCAGCGACCTGCTCGAGCAGCTCGACGACATGTCGCGCCTGCGCAAGCAGAACGAGCATGTGACGACCGACGTCGTGCTCGCGCGCACCGCCGTGGCGGTGGAGACGAGACGGCTCGCGCGGATCGCCGTGCGCCGCCAGCGGATCGTCAACGGCGCGATCGTGCAGCGCGACGAGATCGCGCGGCTGCGCCTGCGGGCGCTCGGCGAGGAGATGAAGATCGTCCGCGCGCGCACGCGCGGCCGCGGCCAGCTCGGAGCGCTCCAGCAGCGGGAGCACGGGCTCCGCCACACGCTCAGCAAGATCCAGGCGCAGGAGACCGCGGCCGGCGCGCTGCCCACGAGCGGCACACTCGGCGGCCCGGGGCCCGGCGTCACGAATGCGCCGTTCGTGTCGCACGGCGGCGGCACCGGCTTCTTCCCGGCGCCGGGGACCAACTACAGCGTCGGCGTCGAGCCGATCATCGCCGCGCGGCTCGATCGCCTCGGCAAGGCGCTCGGGCTGCACCTGATCGGGATCTCGGGCTACCGCACGCCCCAGCACTCGGTCGAGGTTGGCGGATTCCCCAACGATCCGCACACGCGCGGCCAGGCGTCCGACACGCCCGGCGTCGAGGGCGTCTCGGAGGCGACGCTCGAGCAGTTCGGCCTCACGCGGCCGTTCGGTGGGGCGGCCGAGGCCGATCACATTCAGCTGCTGGGCAGCGCGTGAAGCCGCCATCTTCTCCGCGCACGGAATTTGACGCCGTCCGCGCGATCTGCATCATTGTGGAGAAGGTGAGCGACGCTTGAGCATCCACGCCCGCCGTCGGGGGATCTCGCGCGACGTCGTGCGAGGTGGGGAGGCCGCCGGATCGGAGCGGGCGAACGCCGGCACGGGCAGACGGGTGCTCATCGGCGTCCTGCTGGGCACGGGCCTCGTCGTCGCAGCCGCGGCGGCGGTCGCATTCGGACTCTCCGGCGTCGACGTCGGCAGCGACGGCGCCGCGCTCGCGCGCATCCGGCTCGGGACGTTCGCCGGAACGCTCACGCGCGTGACCGCGCACGACGCCCACGGCGCGCGCGTGCCCGTCGCGGAGCAGGGCGGAGCGGTGACGCCGCTGCGGCACCTCGCGCCCGGCACGCTGCTGACGGTCGAGGTGCATGTGCGGCGGCCCGGTTGGACCGGGTGGGCGCTCGGGCACGACGTCGTCAAGCAGCTCAGCGTCCGCACGCCGAGTGCGCCGGTGCGGACGCGCTGGACGACGCTGCGCGCCGGCGCCCCGCTGCGGGTCGCGTTCGCGGCACCCGTCACACGGATCGCCTATGGCCAGCGCGGGAGCCTGCGCCACGTCGTGCTGCACCATCCGCAGCGTGTCGTCGACCTCGGACGGCAGCCGGCGGCCGGTTCGCTGCTCGTCGCCGGCGCGCCGCGCACGTGGGAGCAGCTCCCGGAGCCGAGCACGGTCACGTGGTTCCCGCGGGGCGTGGCCGAACTCGCGGTCGCGAGCCCGCCGCCGGGCGGCCGGCTCGGTCCGTTGACCCCCGTGCGCGTGACGTTCTCCAAGCCGATCGGCGCGCTCGGCGCCGCGCGCCCGACGTTCGCCGCCCCCGTCGCCGGCCGCTGGCGGCGCGCCGACAGCCACACGCTCGTCTTCACGCCGAGCGGCACCGGCTTCGGGCTCGGAGCGGCGGTGCGGTTGATGCTGCCGGCCGGCGTCACGCTCGCGGGCGCGAGCGCGGCGACCGCCGGCGCGCAGCCTGTCGCGGTCTCGTGGACCGTCCCGCCCGGCTCGACCCTGCGCCTGCACGAGCTGCTCGCGCAGCTCGGCTACCTGCCGTTGGGATGGCATCCGGCGCGGGGAAGCGCCCCGGTCGCCCCGGACGACGGCGCCCAGCTCTCCGCCGCCGTCGATCCGCCGAAGGGCGGCTTCGGCTGGCGCTGGTCGCTTCCGAGCCAGCTCACCTCGCAGTGGAGCCCGGCGGCCGCGACGGCGCTCACGAGAGGCGCGCTGATGGCGTTCCAGAGCGACCACGCCCTCGCAACCGACGGAATCGCCGGTCCGAGCGTGTGGTCGGCGCTGTTCGCGGCGCTGCGCGCACACCAGGTGAACAAGGACGGCTACAGCTACGTGCTCGTGCACCGCGACTCGGCCACGCAGACGGCGACGCTGATCCACGACGGCAAGACGATCGTCAGCACGCCGGCCAACACGGGCGTCCCGGCCGCCCCGACGCAGCTCGGCACGTTCCCCGTCTACCTGCGCTACGACGTCACGACGATGTCGGGCACGAACCCGGACGGCACGAGATACAGAGATCCCGGCATCAGATGGGTCTCCTACTTCAACGGCGGCGACGCGCTCCACGCGTTCAACCGCGCCTCGTTCGGGACGCCGCAGAGCGTCGGCTGCGTCGAGCTGCCCGAGGCGGCCGCGGCAAAGATCTATCCCTCCACGCCGATCGGGACGCTCGTCCAGATCGCGCCGTAAGCGGCTAGAATCCAGAGTCCAACCTCCGCGAAAGGCCCGCTCTTGATCTCTCCCCGCATCGATCGCCTGCTGACGCACGTCGACTCCGACTACGCGAGCGTCGTCGTCGCCGCCAAGCGCGCGCGGCAGATCAACTCGTACTACCACAACCTCGGCGAGGGCACGTTCGACGAGTTTCCGCCGCCGATGGTCGAGACCCGCTCGAAGAACTACCTCACGATCGCGCTCGAGGAAGTCGCCGCGGGCAAGATCAAGTACCACTACCGCTAAGCGGGCGGTAGGGGTTCGCTCCCACGGAGCGAAAGGACCGGATGTGGCCAGGCTGCTGCTCGGCGTCAGCGGCGGGATCGCCGCCTATAAGGCGGTCGAGCTCGTCCGCCTCGCGGCGAAGGCCGGTCACAGCGTCCGCGTGATCCAGACGGCGGCGAGCGAGCGCTTCGTCGGCGTCGCGACGTTCGAGGGGATCACCGGCGCCCCCGTTCTCACGAGCGAGTTCGCGCGCGACCCGCTGCGCGGCGCGTTCCCCGGCGATCCGCTGCCGGAGCACGAACCGATCAGCCACCTCCAGCTCGTCGCCAACGCCGACGCGTTCCTGATCGCACCTACTTCGGCGAACACGCTCGCGAAGCTGGCCGCCGGGCTCGCCGACAACCTGCTGACGAGCGCGGCGCTGGCGGCGCGCTGCCCGCTGATCGTCGCGCCGGCGATGAACGACGCGATGTACGAGCACGCGGCGACGCAGGCCAACCTCGCGCGGCTGCGCGAGCGGGGCGCGCGGATCGTCGATCCCGGCGTCGGGCCGCTCGCCTCGAAAGGCGAGCACGGCATCGGGCGCCTCGCCGAGCCGTCGGAGCTGCTCGCCGCCTGCGAGGCGGCGATCGCGGAAGCCGTTCCCGCCCGCGCGCCGTCCAGCGGCTCGCTCGCGGGCGTGCGCGTGCTCGTGACGGCGGGCGGCACGCGCGAGCCGATCGACAGCGTCCGCTACGTCGGCAACCGCTCGTCGGGCCGCATGGGCTTCGCGCTCGCCGAGCAGGCGGCGCGGCGAGGGGCGGACGTGACGGTGATCGCTGCGAACGTCGCCCTGCCTGCGCCGCCGGGCGCGCGCGTCGTCGCGGTCGAGACGGCCGCGCAGCTCGCCGACGTGTGTGCGCATGAGTTCGCGGGGTGCGACGTCCTGCTGATGGCGGCCGCCGTCGCCGACTTCCGCCCGGCCGCCCCGGCCGTACACAAGCTGAAGAAGGATTCGGCGGAGGCGCCCGACGCGATCGCGCTGGAGCCGACGCCCGACGTGCTGAGCGGCCTCGCCGCCGCGCGCCGGCCGGAGCAGACGATCGTCGGCTTCGCGGCCGAGCACGGGGAGGGGGCGCTCGAGCACGCGCGCGGGAAGCTGGCGCGCAAGCGCCTCGACGCGATCGTCGTCAACGACATCTCGCGCGCCGACATCGGCTTCGACGTGGCCGACAACGAGGTCACGATCGTCACGCCGGACAGCGAGCAGCCGGTCGCGCGCGCGCCGAAGGGCGACGTGGCGGCGGCGATCCTCGACGTCGTGGCGCGGCTGCGCGAGGCGCGCGCCCGCACGGTTCCCTCACCTCGCTGAGCACCCTGTGGTCCCGGTGGACGCGCCTCCTACACTGGATGGATGGCCGACGTCTACGAGCTCTTCCAGCGGGGAACCGGGCTGCTCGAGGCGGGCGACCACCATCAGGCCGCGATCCCACTGAGCCGCGCACGCGACCTCGCGCCGGACAAGGCGTCGATCCGCGAGGCGCTCGGACGCGCGCTGTTCCACGTGCAGCGCTACGAGGAAGCCGCCGCCGAGTTCGCGGCGGTCGTCGAGCAGGCGCCGACGAACGACTTCGCGCTGTTCTGCCTGGGGCGCTGCCTCCAGCAGCTCGGCCGGCACGCCGAGGCGCGCCGCCCGCTCGCCCAGGCCGCCGGCCTGCGCCCCGAGCGCGGCGACTACCGCGTCTACCGCGACCGCTCCCGCGCGGCCGCCACGCGCTGAGCGGCACCCGCGCCACCCGATCCAACGCATGCTGTGTAGACCGCGCCGCCGCGCGGCCGTAGCCTCGCGCCCATGCCCAAACGACCACCCGACAACGTGCAACGCGGCGTGCTCGCCGCGGAGATTCGAAGGCGCGCCGTCAGACAGAAGATCACCGACCCCGCAGAGCGCGCCGCGAGCTTCGATCGCATCGCAAACACACTGAGACTTGGTCCGGGCGCCGACACTGTCCGACGGCGCGGACGGTATTGACATGCCCGCGAGATTCAATCGACGGCGAGCGACAGTCGTCGCGTTCGATGATCCTGGATGGGAACCGCCGGAAGCGATAGTGATCGACACGAACGTCGTCGTCGAGATAATGCTTTCCAATGAGCCGGAGCACAGTGCATGCGACGCGGTGCTCCGCCAGCTGGGCGATTCCGGCAGCATGGTCGTCTTCAACCGCCTCCTGGAACTCGAGCTGTGGGAGGTGATCTTCAATCAGGCGCTGCGTGACGCGATGCCCGGCCGTGACCGACGCCTTCGGCGCTTCGAGCGAGCGCAGCGCAGAAGCGCAGTTGCCGCGCTGGAGCGAGCGAAGCAATTGTGGGTCGAGTTGCTCGATGACCTCACCTGGGACTGTGTCGAAGTCGAGGAGGTCGCCGACGCAGTTCCCGACCTCATGCGCGCCTACGGGCTCCAGTCCTACGACGCGGTCCATGCCGCGACACTGTTCGCCAGCGGCATCACCGACATGGTCACGCGTGACGCGGGGTTCGCGGTGCTGATGCCGGAGGACGCGACGTTGCACACGACGCGGCGGCGGCTGGCGCGCACGCGCGCCCGGCGGCGCGACGCGTGCGGCGGCTGACGGTCAGGCGTCAGCCGGCGCCGGCGCGGCCTGACGCGCCTGCGTCGCGCTGAGCACGAGCAGCCCGAGGAAGCGGTCGAGCTCGGCGGGGGAGACGGCGACGAGCGGCAGGTCGCCCTGGATCCAGACCTCGCCGTCGCGCGTGTGGGCGAAGCGCATGAACGGCACCTGACGGTTCCAGCGCAACAGGTCGTGCGGCTCGATCCGTCCGGCCTCGATCACCTGCGCCTGCGCGCGCAGCACGCCGTCGCGGATCGCCACGCCGACGTGCAGCGGCCAGCCGGCCGCATCGACCGTGATGCCCCACTCGGCGAACGCGACCTCGCGCGTGTCGCCGTCGAGCGCAGCGATGTAATCGGCGGCGACGGTGCGGGGATCGGCGGCCATCCGGGCACACGATACGCGCCACCTTCGCGACGGAGCCGCAACGAAATGGTCAACGGCGCCATGAGGGTGGTGCTAAGCTCATCGCACAGCTTTCGCGTTGGGCGCTGCCCGACGGTCGTACCGAAAGTGGGCGCACGCCCACTTTTTTTGTTGACATGAACCATCCCCCGCAGCAGAGCCTCCAGGCCGACATCGAAGCCCAGCTCGCCACCGCCGAGCCGGACGTCGAGGTGCTGCTCGCCGAGGTCTCCGGGGAGACGATCCGGCTGTTCATCGACCATCCCGACGGCGTCTCGCTCGACCTCTGCGAGCGCGTGACGCACCACCTGGCGCCGGTCCGCGAGCGCTTCGCGCTCGAGGTCTCCTCGCCGGGAAGCGACCGTCCGCTCACCAAGCCTGCCCACTTTCACCGTTTCCTCGGCCGCCGTGCCCGCGTCCGCACGCGAGAGGCGCACGACGGCCGCACATCCTTCACCGGCGAGCTCGTCGGAGCCACCGACGAGGAGGTGACGCTCGCCGTCGACGGCGGAGTCGTCGCCGTCCCCTACAGCGCCATCGCCCGGTCCAACCTCGTCCCAGGAGAGTAAGCCGCATGTCGAAAGAGATCCTGGATGCCGTCCGCGCTCTCGCTGCCGAGAAGAGCATCTCGAGCGAGAAGCTGATGGTCGCGCTCGAGGACGCGCTGCTGTCGGCGTACAAGAAGACGCCCGGCGCCGCGCCCTACGCGCAGGTCGAGATGGACCGCGAGACCGGCGACTTCACCGTTTGGGAGCTGAAGATCCCCGAAGAGCTCGAGGCGCAGTTGCTCAAGGAGCAGGAAGAGGAGGCCGAGGCGGCGGCGGCCGAGCACGAGGGCGCGATCGCGAACGTCGATCCGGAGACGGGCGAGGCGCGCGAGGAAGTCGCGCCGGAGCTCGACCTCGAGAAGCTCAAGGCCTACGAAGACCAGATCGAGCGCGTCGACGTGACGCCGGAGGACTTCGGCCGCATCGCCGCGCAGACGGCGAAGCAGGTGATCCTCCAGCGGATCCGCGAAGCCGAGCGCGACATGATGTTCGAGGAGTACCGCGATCGCGTCGGCGAGCTGATCACCGGCATCGTCCAGCAGTCCGACTCGCGCTACACGCTCGTGCAGCTGCGCGAGCGCGTCGAGGCGCTGCTGCCGAAGTCCGAGCAGGTCGACGGCGAGCGCTACGACCACTCGCAGCGCATCAAGGCGGTCATCAAGGACGTCTCCGCCTCGACGAAGGGCCCGAGCATCATCGTCAGCCGCCGCGACCCCGAGCTGATCAAGTCGCTGTTCGAGCTGGAGGTGCCGGAGATCGCCGACGGCCTCGTGGAGATCACGAACGTCGCGCGCGAGCCCGGCTACCGCTCGAAGATCGCCGTCGTCTCGCACGCCGACGGCGTCGACCCGGTCGGCGCCTGCGTCGGGCCGCGCGGCTCGCGCGTGCGGATGGTCGTCTCCGAGCTGCGCGGCGAGAAGATCGACATCATCCCCTACAACGACGAGCCCGCCCGCTTCGTGGCGAAGGCGCTCTCGCCCGCACGCGTGCGCGAGGTGCTCGTAGACGACGAAGCGAAGCAGGCGACCGTGATCGTGCCCGACGATCAGCTCTCGCTCGCGATCGGCCGCGAGGGCCAGAACGCGCGCCTCGCCGCCCGCCTGACCGGCTGGCGGATCGACATCCGCTCCGAGACCGAGTTCGCGCAGGAGGAGGCCGAGCACGGCTACGAAGAGGAAGACGCCGTGCAGGGCCGCTGCGCCGCGATCCTCTCGAACGGCCGTCGTTGCCCGAACGCCGCCCTGTCGGGCTCGCGCTACTGCGGGCTGGAGGCCCATCAGGCGCTCAACGACGTCGAGGGCGACGAGGTGGCCGCGGTCAGCGGCGGCGAGAACGGCGCGTCCGCGGACGGCGACGAGCAGGGCGAGGAGGCGCCCGTCGCCGCGGACGGCGACGTCGAGACCGAAGTGGTGGTCACCGACCCGCCGGTCGGCGGCGGCGACGAGGACGCCGCGTCATAGCGCACGAGCCGGAGCGGCGCTGCGTCGGCTGCGGCCGCGCGGCGCCGAAGCGCTCGCTGCTGCGCTGGGTCGTCGTCGACGGAGCCGTCGTCGCCGATCCGGAGGCGCGGACGCCGGGACGCGGCGCGTACACGTGCCGCACGCCCCGGTGCCTGCGGCGAGCAGTGAGACGAGGAGCCTTCCCGCGCGCGTTCCGGCGCGCGGTCACCGCGCCGCCGAGCGGCGAGAACGTACACTTGGACGAGGAATGAGCAAGAAGCGCGTCAACGACATCGCGAAGGAGCAGGGGATGGCCGTCAAGGACCTCCTGCTCAAGCTGCAGGCTGCCGGCATCGACGCGGCGGCCCCGTCCGCGACCGTCGACGAGGCGCTCGCGCTCAGAGCGCTCGGCCAGAACGGCGCGGGCAAGCCCGCCGCCGCGCCGCGCGCGAGAGCCGACGCCGCCGCGAGCGGCGACGGCGGGCAGAAGCAGCGTCCGACGCGCGACTCGCTGCAGGGCGAGCGCGCCCCCGGCGCGGCCGGCGGGCGCCGTCGCGTCGTGATCGACTCGCAGGCGAGCCGCCGCGCGCCGGGCGGTGGACCCGGCGGCCCGGGCGGCGGCCCGAACCAGCCCCCGCGGCGACAGCGGCGCGGCCGGCGCCGTCGCGGGACCTACGAGGAGCCGGCGCCGCTGGAGACGCGCCAGCCGAGCGGTCCCGCGCACGTGCGCATCAACTCCGGCTCGACGGTCAAGGACGTCGCCGAGTACCTCGACGTCCCGGTGCCCGAGATCATCAAGAGACTGATGGCGCTCGGCGAGATGGCGACGCTCACGCAGACGCTCTCCGACGAGGCGATCGAGCTGCTCGCGACCGAGTTCGGCAAGACGGCCGAGGTCGTGCACGCCGCCGACGACGTCGACGCCGAGCCGGTCTTCGAGGACGAGGCGTCCTCGCTGGTCGAGCGACCGCCGGTCGTCACGATCATGGGCCACGTCGACCACGGCAAGACGTCGCTGCTCGACGCGATCCGCAACACCGAGGTGACGGCGGGCGAGGCGGGCGGCATCACGCAGCACATCGGCGCCTACCAGGTCCACCACGGCGAGAAGGTCGTCACGTTCCTCGACACGCCCGGCCACGAGGCGTTCACCGCGATGCGCGCGCGCGGCGCCAAGGTCACCGACATCGCCGTGATCGTCGTCGCCGCCGACGACGGCGTGAAGCCGCAGACGCAGGAGGCGGTCGACCACGCGAAGGCCGCCGCGGTGCCGATCCTCGTCGCCGTCAACAAGATCGACAAGGAGGGCGCGCAGCCCGACCGCGTCCGCACGGAGATGACGCAGCTCGGCCTGCAGCCGGTCGAGTGGGGCGGCGAGACCGAGTTCGTCGACGTCTCGGCGAAGACGAGAGAAGGCCTCGACAACCTGCTCGACACGATCCTCGTGATGTCCGAGGTCGAGGAGCTGAAGGCGAACAAGGACACGGAAGCGTCGGGCGTGATCGTCGAGAGCAAGCTCGACCCGGGCCGCGGCGCGGTCGTGACCGTGCTGATCCAGCGCGGGACCCTGCACGTCGGCGACGCGCTCGTCGCCGGTCCGCACTGGGGGCGCGTGCGCGCGATGAACGACTTCCTCGGCAACCGCGTCAAGCAGGCCGAGCCGGGCGAGCCGGTCGAGATTCTCGGCTTCGACTCGGTCCCGGAGGCAGGCGAGTTCGTGCGCGTCGTCGAGAACGACCGCAAGGCGCGCCAGCTCGCCGGCGAGCGCGCCAATCGGCTCAAGACCGAGGCGCTCGCGCGGCGCTCCGGCAAGCGCATCTCGCTCGAGGACATCTTCCGCAGCGAGCTGAAGGAGCTCAACCTCGTGCTCAAGGCCGACGTGGCCGGCTCGCTGGAGGCGATCGAGGACGAGATCGCCAAGCTGCCGCAGACGGAGATATCCGTCAACGTGATCCACCGCGGCGTCGGCGGCGTGAACGAGTCCGACGTGATGCTCGCGGCCGCCTCCGACGCGATCGTGCTCGCGTTCAACGTGCGCCCTGTCGGCGACGCGCGCCAGGTGGCCGACCGCGAGGGGGTCGAGATCCGCTCCTACGCGGTCATCTACCGCGCGATCGAGGAGCTGCGCGCCGCGATGGAGGGCATGCTGGAGCCGGAGGAGGTCGAGGAGCAGGTCGCGACCGTCGAGGTGCGCCAGATCTTCCGCGCGTCGAGAATCGGCACGATCGCCGGCTCCTACGTGACCGACGGCAGAGTCGTGCGCGGCTCCAAGGTGCGGCTCGTGCGCGACGGCACGGTCGTCTACGACGGCGAGATCGGATCGCTGCGGCGCTTCAACGAGGACGCCAGAGAGGTCGCGTCCGGCTTCGAGTGCGGCATCGTGCTGAGAGACTTCGCCGACGTGAAGGAGGGCGATGTGCTCGAGGCCTACACCACGCGGAAGGTCGAACGCGAGCTCGCCTGATGAGCGTCGAGGACGGCGCCGGCTTCGTCGCCGTGCTCGTGATCGACGTGCACTTTCCCGACGCCGGCAGCCTGAAGGGCAAGCGCAAGGAGCTCTCGTCGCTGAAGGCGCAGCTGCGCACGCGGCTGGGCGTCGCCGTCGCCGAGACCGGCCATCAAGACCTCTGGCAGCGCAGCACGCTCACGGCCGCGCTCGTCGGCGGCGACCTGCCGACGCTCACGACCGCGGTGGAGCGCGTCGAGCGGTGGCTGGAGGAACGGCTCCCCCAGGGGGTGCGCGTCGAGCGGATCGTCGTGTCGGTGGAGGACGTACGCAGATGATCGGGAGTTGACCGGTGCGGGCTCTCGGGTACGTGGATCCGGTGCGAGGTCTAGGATGAGCGGCAGTCGCATGCGTCGCGTCGACGAGGCGGTCCGTGCCGTGCTCAGCGACGCCATCACCCAAGAGCTCAAGGACCCGCGCGTCGGGTTCGTCACCGTGACAGCCGTCAAGACAAGCCCCGACCTGCGTCACGCTCGCGTGTACGTGAGCGTCCTCGGCGACGACGCGGTGCGTTCGGACAGCCTTGCGGGGCTTGCCTCTGCGCACGGCTTCCTGCAGCAGCGGATCGCCTCCGAGCTGCGGCTCAAGCACACGCCGACGCTCGACTTCGCCTACGACGACACGGTCGAGCGCGGCATGCGCCTGACCGAGCTGCTCCACGAGGACACGCCGTGAGCGTCAGCGAGCGGGGCAAGCGCGCGACACGCGCGGAGGTCCTGGCCGAGCTTCAAGGCGCCGAGCGCTTCCTGCTCGTCACGCACGAGCATCCCGACGGCGACGCGCTCGGCTCCCTGCTCGCGATGCACGAGATCCTGACCGCGCTCGGCAAGGACGCGGTCATGTTCATGGCGGCGGAGGAGTTTCCGCTGCCGCACGAGTACCGCTTCTTCGAGCTCGACGGGCTCGTGAGCGCGCCGCCCGCGGACGCCGGCGAACGGACGGTCGTCTTCCTCGACTGCGGCAACGTCGATCGCAACCCGGCCGAGGCGCTCGACGTCGAAGGGGCGCACATCGTCAACCTCGACCACCATCACGACAACACCCACTTCGGAACGGTCAACCACGTGGTGCCCGAAGCCTCGTGCACCGCGGAGATCGTGTGGGACTTGATGCACGGGCTCGGCGTGACGCCGACGCTGAAGATCGCAGAGGCGCTCTACGTCGGGCTCGTCACCGACACCGGCAAGTTCATGTACGAGAACACCGGCACGCGCGCGCACATGATGGCCGCCGAGCTGATCGACGCCGGCGTCGACGTGCACGACGTCTACCACCGCATCTACGAGGGCGTTCCCTACGCGAAGGTCGCGCTGCTCGCGCGTGCGCTCGGCCAGGTCGAGCGCCACGACGACGGGCGGCTCACGCTCACCCAGCTCAGCCGCGCGGACTTCGCCGAAGCCGGAGCGGAGGAGAACTACTCCGAGGGCGTCGTCGACCACCTGCGCGCGATCGAGGGCACCGCCGTCGCCGCGCTCGTGCGCGACCGGCTCGGCGCCACCGATCCCGAGCAGCGCAAGGTCTCGCTGCGCGCGAGCGACGACCGCGTCGACGTCTCCGCGATCGCTCGCGCGCAGGGCGGCGGCGGCCACCGCCAGGCGGCCGGGTTCTCGACGACGCTGCCGTGGGACGAGCTGGTGGCGTTCCTGCGCGAGCAGGTTGCGGCGCAGCTCCGCGCGCTGGCGTCGTAGGCGCTGGGTTGCGCTCCGCTCACGACGTGCTCGCCGCGCGGCGCGTGCGCCGATCGGCTGGGGAGGGGGGAGGAGCAGGTTCTCTGGCGTCCGTGCGCTCTTCCGTCACGTTTCGAGCGCCCGCCCGCGTCGCCGGACCCGCCGGTTGCCCGCGCCGCCGGCCCTGCCGCCGGGTCCGGCGCCCGCCCACGCCGCCGGGTCCGCCGCCCGCCCGCGCCGCCGGGTCCGGCGCCCGCCCACGCCGCCGGCCTTGCCGCCCGCCCGCACCGCCGGGTCCGGCGCCCGCCGCCGCACGCTCTACTTCGATGACTGACAAATTGCCTACCGCATAGGGGTACAGATTGTCAGTCATGAAAACGGATCGTCACGTTCTGCGTGCTTCCGTGGACTTCCGTTGTGAAGCGCGCGTCGGGCGGAGCACTGCGAACCGCGAGGCGCCGCGGGCGGTGGCGCACCAGCCACCGCGCGTCCCCCTCGATGCCGACGGCGGCCGCAGCGGGCGCGGGCGGCGCCTGAGCGGAGCGAGCGGACGCGCGCGCGGCGGGCGGGCATGCGCGGACACTGCGCCGTAGGCTGCGCGACATGCATGCGGACGGGGTGGTCCTGGTCGACAAGCCGGCGGGCGCGACGTCGCATGACGTCGTCGCGCGCACGCGCCGGCGCCTCGGCAGCGGCGTGAAGGTGGGACATGCCGGCACGCTCGACCCGTTCGCGACCGGCCTGCTGCTGATCCTCGTGGGCCGCGCGACGCGGGTCCAGCGCTTCCTGATGGCGCTCCCGAAGGCGTACGAGACCGTCGCCCGCTTCGGCGCGACCTCGACCACAGGAGACCCCGACGGCGAGATCGCGGAGACCGGTGTCCTCCCGCAAGGCGACCTGACACTGCCGACCGGCGTCATCCGCCAGCGCCCGCCCGCCTACTCGGCCGTGAGAGTCGGTGGCGTGCGTGCGTACAAGCGCGCACGGGCGGGGGAGGAGGTCGAGCTGGCCGAGCGCGAGGTGACCGTCTACGCGTTCGAGGAGCTGGCGCGCGAGGGCGCGCGCCGCAGCTTCGCGATCCGCTGCTCCGCGGGCACGTACGTGCGATCGCTGGTCGCCGACCTGGGCGACGCCTACTGCGAGACGCTGCGACGCACCGCGATCGGGCCGTTCGACGTCGCCGACGCCGATCCCGAGCGGATCGTGGCGCTCAGCGAGGCGCTGGCGTTCCTGCCCGAGCTGCAGCTGATCGGGGAGGAGGCGCGGCGCGCCTCGCACGGGGTCGCCGTCGCCGATCCGGCGGCCACCGACCGAGCGGTCGGCGCAACCGTCCGCCTCACGGACGATGCGGGCCTGATCGCGCTCGCAGAGCCCCGCGGCGGGCAACTCAAGCCCACCGTGGGCTTCCGCGGATAAGGTTTCCCCGCCATGCGGATCACCTTCCTGCAGGATGCCGAACGTCGCCCGCGGCGGGTGGCCGTCGGCGAGTTCGACGGCGTCCACCTCGGCCACCGCGCCGTCATCGAGGGCAGCGACACCGTGCTGACGTTCGAGCCCCACCCGCTGAGCGTCGTGCGGCCGGAGGCGGCGCCGAAGCTGTTGACGACGCTCGAGCGCAAGGCCGAGCTGGTCGCCGAGCTGGGCGTCGAGGAGCTCGTCGTGATCCCGTTCGACAGGGCGTTCGCGCAGCGCAGCGCGGAGGACTTCGTCGCGCACGTGCTCGTCGACACGCTGCGGGCGACGCACGTCTCCGTCGGCGAGAACTTCCGCTTCGGCCACCGCGCGCAGGGCGACACGCGGCTGCTGGCGGCGGACGGACGCTTCGAGACGCGCGTCGTCCCGCTCGTCGAGGCGGACGGCGAGGTCGTCTCCTCCTCGCACATCCGCGGGCTCGTGCTCGCCGGCGAGGTCGACGTCGCGGCGCGCTTCCTCGGCGCGCCGTTCGTGGTGCGCGGCGCGGTCGTCTCCGGCGACAGACGCGGGCGCGAGCTCGGCTTCCCGACCGCCAACCTGGTGCCCGACCAGGCGCTGATCCAGCCCGGGCACGGGATCTATGCCGCGCGCGCGCTGGTCGGCGAGGAGGTTCGCTGCGCCGCTGTCAACGTCGGCGTCCGCCCGACGTTCAAGACCGACCTCGTCGTGCTCGTCGAGGCGTACCTGCTGGACTGGTCCGGCGACCTCTACGGACAGCAGCTCACGCTGGAGTTCCTCGCGCGCCTGCGCGGCGAGCGGCGGTTCGCGTCGGCGGAGGCGCTGATCGAGCAGATGCGCCGCGACGTCGAGGACGCTCGGGCGGTCTACGCAGCCCATTCTGCTACGGTTCCCCGCCGATGAGCACCCTCACGAGCGAGCGCAAGCAGGAGCTGGTCGCCAAGTTCGGCAAGGGCGAGGCGGACACCGGTTCGGCCGAGGTCCAGATCGCGATGCTGACCGAGCGCATCAACGATCTGACGGAGCATCTGCGCACCCACAAGAAGGACCACCACTCGCGGCGCGGTCTGCTCATGCTCGTCGGCCGGCGCCGCCGCTTCCTCAACTACCTGGAGCGCAAGGACCTCGACGGGTACCGCGCGCTCATCAGAGAGCTCGGCCTGCGCAAGTGAGCGTCGTCGCGGCCGGCACTCCCGCGCCCGACTTCACGCTTCGTCGGGGGGACGGATCGAAGTTCACGAACGCCGATCTCGCGGGGCAGACGACGGTGCTCGTCTTCTACCCGTTCGCGTTCAGCCCCGTCTGCACCGACCAGCTCAACCTCTACGAGGAGGTGCTGGAACAGTTCGCCGCGCAGGGCGCCACGCTCTACGGCGTCTCCTGCGACTCCACCTGGACGCAGACGGCGTTCAAGGACAGGCTCGGCGTGAGCATCGAGCAGCTCTCGGACTTCGAGCCCAAGGGCGCGACGTGCAGAGCGTTCGGCGTCTACCACGAGATGGGCTTCCCGCAGCGCGCGCTTGTGATGGTCGGGCCGGACGGCGTCGTGCAGTGGAGCTACGAGGCGCCCTCGCCAGCCGACCTGCCCGGCGCCAACCTGATCTTCGACGCGCTCGCCGCACGCGCGTAGTGAGCGGCGGTCTCGGGAGCGCACCGCTTCCGCCGATCGCGCCCGACGACCACGTCCTCGGAGGCGGCTCCGACGAGCCGCGGCTCGTCGTCTACGCCGACTACGAGTGCCCGTACTGCGGCGCGCTCCAGCAACGCCTCGCCGCAGCCGCCGGGCGCTGGGTCTTCCGCCACTTCCCCGTCAGATCGAAGCACCCGCGCGCCTGGGCGGCGGCGTGCGCGGCGGAGGCGGCCGGCCTCCAGGGCCGCTTCGCGGAGATGCACGCCGCGCTCTACGCCGATCAGGCGCGCCTGGAGGACCCGCACCTGTGGGAGCGGGCGCGCTCGCTCGGCCTCGACGTCGAGCGCTTCGACGCCGACCGCCGCTCCGATGCGGTCCTCGCGCGCGTGCGGCGCGACTTCGAGAGCGGCGTGCGGGCGGGCGTCGTGACGACGCCCACGATCTTCGATGACGGCGCTTTGCAGCCGGATCGCTACGATTGACGGGTTCGGATACCGAAGAGAACGCAAAGCACTCCGCCGACCGACGGGCGGAGACAAAGGAGTACGTATATGTCTGACGCCGCTACGCGCGTCGCCGTGGAGATCGCGGGCAAGGAGATCTCCTTCGAAACCGGCAAGATGGCCAAGCAGGCCTCCGGTGCCGTCGTCGTCCAGGCGGGCGAGACGATGGTCCTGTCCACCGCCACCGCAGGCAACCTGCGCGACGTGGACTTCCTGCCCCTCACCGTCGACATCGAGGAGCGGATGTACGCCGCGGGCAAGATCCCCGGCAGCTTCTTCAAGCGCGAGGGCCGCGCCGGCGAGAAGGGCACGCTGACCGCGCGCCTGATCGACCGCCCGATCCGCCCGCTGTTCCCGAAGGGCTGGCGCTACGAGACGCAGCTCGTCGGGATCCCGCTCTCGGTCGACCACGTCAACCCGTACGACGTGCTCGCGATGAACGGCGCCTCCGCCGCCCTGATGGTCTCCGACATCCCGTTCCCGACGCCGGTCGGCGCGGTGCGGATCGGCAAGATCGACGGCAACTTCGTCGTCAACCCCGACGAGGAGGACCTGCTCGAGAACACCGACCTCGACCTCGTCGTGGCCGGCACCGAGGAGGCCATCCTGATGGTCGAGGCGGGCGCCAACGAGATCCCCGAGGCGGAGATCCTCGACGCGCTCGACATCGCGCACGACGCGATCAAGAAGCTCTGCAAGGCGCAGTGGGACCTGCAGAAGAAGGCCGGCAAGGCCAAGAAGGACGTCGAGGTCCCGCAGGTCGACGACAAGCTCTACAGAACCGTTGCGAGATCCCACGGCAGAAAGCTCGACAGAGCGACCTCCGTCGAGGACAAGCTCGAGCGCCAGGACGCGACGAAGGCGGTCGTCGAGGAGATCCTCGCCAAGTACGCGCCCGACGAGGACGACGCGGAGACGCGTCAGGCCGTCCAGCGCGTCGCCGACAAGCTGGAGAAGACGCTCGTGCGCGAGCGCATCGCCGTCAAGAAGGTGCGCCCGGACGGCCGCAAGGCCGACGAGATCCGTCCGATCTCGATCGACGTCTCGGTCGCCCCGCGCACGCACGGCTCGGCGCTCTTCACGCGCGGCCAGACGCAGGCGTTCAGCGTCGCGGCGCTCGGCACCACGCGCGAGGAGATGCGGCTCGACACGCTCGGGCTGGAGACGAGCAAGCGCTACTTCCACCACTACAACTTCCCGCCGTTCTCGGTCGGGGAGGCGGGCTTCATGCGCGGTCCCAAGCGCCGCGACATCGGCCACGGGGCGCTCGCCGAGCGCGCGCTGGTGCCGATGATCCCCTCGCAGGAGGAGTTCCCCTACGTGATCCGCGTCGTCTCGGACATCTTCGAGTCGAACGGGTCCTCCTCGATGGCCTCGGTGTGCGGCTCCTCGCTGTCGCTGATGGACGCGGGCGTGCCGCTCAAGCGGCCGGTCGCCGGCATCGCGATGGGCCTCATCAAGGAGGGCGACGACTACATCGTCCTGTCCGACATCGCCGGCGTCGAGGACCACCTCGGCGACATGGACTTCAAGGTCGCCGGCACGGAGAACGGCATCACCGCGCTCCAGATGGACATCAAGATCACGGGCGTCTCCTTCGAGATCCTGCGCGACGCGCTCAAGCAGGCGAAGGAGGGCCGCACGTTCATCCTCGGCAAGATGGCTGCCGCGATCGACGGCCCGCGCGCTGAGCTGAGCAAGTGGGCGCCGCGCATCTCCACGGTCCAGATCGACCCGGAGAAGATCGGCCTGCTGATCGGCAAGGGCGGCGAGACGATCCGCGGCCTGTGCGAGGAGTTCGAGTCGCAGATCGACGTCAACGACGAGGGCCAGGTCCTCATCTACGCGCAGAACGGCGAGCTGGGCGACGCCCTCGCGGACCGCATCCGCTCGATGACCAAGGAGGTCGAGGTCGGCGACGAGTTCGCCGGCAAGGTCGTCAAGACGACGACCTTCGGCGCCTTCGTCGAGCTGGCAAAGGGCACCGACGGCCTGCTGCACATCTCGAACATCTCGCCCGGCAGACGCGTCGAGACGGTCGAGGACGTGCTCAACAAGGGCGACGAGATCCAGGTGCGCGTGGTCGAGGTCGACCGCGAGCGCGGCCGCATCGGCCTGCGCCTCGCCGACGACCCCGAGATCGCCGGCAAGTCGGTCGAGGAGCTGGCGACCGTCGGCGGCGGTGGCGGTGGCGGCGGTGACCGGCCGCCGCGCGGCGACCGGGGCGACCGCGAGCGCGGCCCGCGCGGCCGTGGGCGCGGTGGGGACCGGAACGGGCGCGGCGGTGACCGCGACCGGGGGCCGCGTCGCGACCGCGACCCGGACCGCGACTGACGCTTAGCCGGCGCCACCGTCAGGTGACCGACACCGACCACCGCATCACCGAGCTGGACTCGGGCGTGCGGATCGTGACGGAGGCGATGCCCTCCGTCCGGTCCGTCTCGCTCGGCTACTGGATCGGCACGGGCTCGCGCCACGAGCGCGAGCCCGAGGCGGGCCTCTCGCACCTGATCGAGCACCTGCTGTTCAAGGGCTCGGACAGGTACGCCTCCGTCGAGATCGACCAGATCTTCGACGCGATGGGAGCCGAGCTGAACGCCGGCACCGGCAAGGAGAGCACGTCGCTCTACGCGCGGGTGATCGACGCGCACCTCGCCGACGCGATCGACGTGATGGGCGAGATGGTGTGGCGGCCGGCGTTCCGGGACGTCGACTCCGAGCGGGAGGTGATCCTCGAGGAGATCGCGATGTACGAGGACGACCCGCAGGACAAGGTCTTCGACGTGCTGGGGGAGGCGGTCTTCGGCCAGCACCCGCTCGGGCGCGCGATCATCGGGCGCGACGAGGTCGTGTCAGAGACGCCCGTCGAGGCGATCCGCGCGTTCCACGCGGCGCGCTACGTGCCGCGCAACGTCGTGATCGCCGCGGCCGGGTCGGTCGACCACGACGCGCTCGTGGAGCTGGCGGCGGCGCGTGCGCCGGCGACGGCCGGCGAGCCGCTCGCGCCGATCCCGGCGGGCGAGGAGCGCCCACGGGCCGTGCGCTTCGAGCGCAAGGACACCGAGCAGTACCACGTCTGCGTCGGCGGGCTCGGGCTCGCGCGCGACGACGAGCGCCGCTTCGCGCTGCGCGTGCTCGACACGATCTTCGGCGGGACCTCGTCCTCGCGCCTGTTCCAGGAGGTGCGCGAGCAGCGCGGCCTCGCCTACGCGATCTCGTCCTTCACGGGGCAGTACGCCGACACCGGGCAGGTCGGGCTCTACGTCGGCACGCGGCCGGACAACCTCGCGCCGGCGCTCGACGTGATCGCGCGCGAGCTCGCGCGGCTGCGTCGCGATCCGGCGAGCGAGGAGGAGCTGTCGCGCGCGAAGGAGAACCTCAAGGGCCGCGTCGTGCTCTCGCTCGAGTCGACCGGGGCGCGCATGAACCGGCTCGGCTCGCATATTCTCGGCGACGTGCCGCTGCTGTCCGTGGACGAGGTGATCGCCGGGATCGACGCCGTGGCGCATGAGGACCTGCTCATGCTCGCCGGCGAGCTGTTCGCGCCCGAGCGCCTGTCGGTCGCCGGCATCGGCCCCGACGAGGGCGCGTTCGACGGGGCGATCGCGCCGCTCACCGAGGCGGTGGCGGCATGAGCGCGCCGATGATCCGCGTGGCCGTCGCCGGCGCCGCCGGCAAGATGGGCGCGACGGTCTGTGACGCCGTGATGGGCGCCGACGACATGGAGCTGACCGGCCGCGCCGACCCCGCGCTCGGCACGACGCTCGCCGAGGTGCTCCCGAACACCGACGTCGTCGTCGACTTCACGCGGCCGGACACGGCGCTGCAGAACGCGCTGGAGTGCGTCGCGGCGGGCGTGCACGTCGTGATCGGAACGACCGGGTTCGACGTCGAGCCGCTGCGCGCCGCGCGCGGCGCCAACGTCTTCATCGCGCCGAACTTCGCGATCGGCGCGGTGCTGATGATGCGCTTCGCCGCCGAAGCGGCCAGGCACTTCGCGAAGGCCGAGATCATCGAGCTGCATCACGACAGAAAGCTCGACAAGCCGAGCGGCACCGCCGCACGCACCGCCGAGCTGATGGCCGCCGCCAGCGGGAAGCCCGCGCCTCCCGTCCACTCGGTGCGGCTGCCCGGGATGGTCGCCAACCAGGAGGTCATCCTCGGCGACGTCGGCCAGACGCTGACGATCCGTCACGACACGGTCGACCGCGTCTCGTTCATGCCGGGCGTGCTGCTCGCCGTGCGCAAGGTCGGCTCGCTCACCGAGTCGCCGGTCGTCGGTCTCGAGCATCTGCTCTGACTCGTGCTGGTGGCCGTCACCGACCACGCGGTCGAGCGCTTCCGCCAGCGCGTCGGCTCGCGTACCGGCCTGCTCGACCCGAGACCGGAGATCGCCGGACGGGTGCGGCGCGCCTGGGAGGCCGGGCGCTGGAGCGAGGACCCGCCGGCAGGCGCCGACGCCAGCCGCGGCTCGGTCTACGTGCGCGACCTCGTCGACCGCGACCTGCTGTTCGTCTGCCGGCGCGAGCGCGACGAGCTGGTCGTAATCTCGCTGTGGGAGGAGGGGCGCGTCGGCAAGCCGCGTGTCCCGCGTCGCTTCACCGACGCCCTGCGATAATGGGCTGACATGGCCGAGCTCGGAGCGATCCTGACCGCGATGGTGACCCCGTTCGACGCGGACCTGCGCGTCGACGAGACGGCGACCGTCGCGCTGCTGGAGCACTTGGTCGCGCACGGGTCCGACGGCGTCGTCGCGTGCGGCACGACGGGCGAGGCCGCCACGCTGACCGACGAGGAGCACCTGCGCGTCGTCGAGCTGGCGGTGCAGACGCTGCGCGGCCGCGGCACCGTCGTCGCGGGCGTCGGCTCGAACGACACGCGCCATGCGGTCGAGCTGACGGAGCGCGCGACGGCGCTCGGGGCCGACGCGATGCTGCACGTGACGCCGTACTACAACCGCCCGAACCGGCGCGGGATCGTCGCCCACTTCGAGGCCTGCGCGGCCGCCACCGACAAGCCGATCGTCCTCTACAACATCCCGTCGCGGACGGGCGTCGACATGCCGAACGAGCTGCTCGCCGAGCTGGCCGAGCGGATCGACAACGTGGTCGGCGTCAAGCAGGCGAACAACGACAACCTTGCGCCGATCGATGGCCTGCAGCTGTACGCGGGCAACGACGACGTCCTGTGCGAGACCTTGGAGCTGGGCGGCGTCGGCGGGATCTGCGTCGCCAGCCACGTCGTCGGCGACGAGATGCGGCGGATGGTCGACGAGCCGGAGCGCCGCCGCGAGATCGACGCCGGCCTGCACGACCTCTACGAGGCGTTGTCGGTGACGACGAACCCGATCGGCGTCAAGGCGGCGTTGAACCTGCTCGGCCATCGCGTCGGCGGCTTGCGGCTGCCGATGGTGGAGGCAGACGAGCGCGAGCTGGGGGTCATTCGCGCCGCGCTGGAGCGGCACGGACTGCTGGCGACGGCCCAAGCGTGAGCAACGGAACCCTGCGCGTCCTTCCGCTCGGCGGGCTGGGCGAGATCGGCAAGAACATGACGGTCGTCGAGTACGACGGCCGCATCGTCGTCGTCGACACCGGCCTGCGCTTCCCGACAGCCGACATGCTCGGGATCGACCTCGTGCTGCCCGACTTCTCCTACCTGCGAGAACGCGCCGAGGACATCGAGGCGATTGTCATCACGCACGGCCACGAGGACCATCTCGGGGCGCTGCCGTGGGTGCTGCGCGAGCTGGGCCTGAAGGCCGACCCGCCGCCGATCTACGGCGGTCCGCTGCCGATGGCGATGGCGCGCTCGAAGCTCGACGAGCACCGCATGAGAGACGTCGAGCTGGAGGACGTCGCCGACGGCGAGACGATCGAGGCGGGGCCGTTCGACATCGAGCTCGTCCACATGACGCACTCGATCCCCGACTCCAACGCGGTCGCGCTCACGACCGAGCTGGGGACCGTGCTGATCACCGGCGACTACAAGTTCGACCAGACGCCGGTCGACGGCCGACCGGCCGACATGTCGCGGCTGGCCGAGCTGGGGCGCGACGGGCTGCTGCTGCTGTGCGGCGACTCGACGAACGCCGACCGGCCCGGCTTCTCGCCGTCGGAGGCGGGCGTGGGGCCACACCTCGAGGAGGCGTTCGCGCGCTGCGAGGGGCGCATCGTCGTCACGAGCTTCGCCTCGAACATCCACCGCGTGCAGCAGGTCGTCGACGCGGCCGCCGCGCTCGGCCGCAAGGTCGCGCTCGTCGGGCGCTCGATGCGCAAGAACGTGAACATCGGCCGCTCGCTGGGCCACATCGACGTCCCGGAGGGCATGCTGGTCCAGCCGCGCGAGATCGACGACTTCCCGGACCACAAGCTCGTGATCGTCTCGACCGGCTCGCAGGGCGAGCCGCTGAGCGCGCTGCGGCGGATGGCGCACAACGACCACCGCCACATCAAGCTGCACGACGGCGACACGGTCGTCTTCAGCGCGACGCCGATCCCCGGCAACGAGCGCGCCGTGAACGACACGATCGACCGGCTCTACCACATCGGCTGCGACGTGATCACGACCGCCGACGCGCCGATCCACGCCTCCGGCCACGGCTATCGCGAGGAGCTGAAGCTGATGCTCAACCTCACGAAGCCGCGCTACGTGCTGCCGATGCACGGCGACTTCAAGCGCATCCACCTGCATGCGGAGCTGGCCGAGGCCGTCGGGATCGATCCCGACGCGATCTTCCAGGGCGAGAACGGCCTGCCGCTGGAGATCGACGCGCGCGGCGCGCGCTTCGGCGACAGAGAGCAGTCGGGCATGATCTTCGTCGACGGCGTCGACATCGGCGACCCCGCCGACGTCGCGCTGCGCGACCGCAGGATGCTCAGCGCGGACGGCATCTTCATCGTCGTCGCGACGATCTCCGAGCAGGACGGCCAGTCGGTCGCGCCGCCCGAGGTGATCTTCCGCGGCGTGCCGTTCGTCGAGCAGGCCGACGAGCTGATCGAGGAGATCCGCGGCGCCGTCGAGGACTCGCTCGCGCGCTCCGCCGGCGACGGGATCCGCGAGACGGACCTCGTCCAGCAGGAGCTGCACGACGACCTCGCCGCGTTCGTCTACGACCGCCTCAAGCGCCGGCCGATGGTCTTGCCCGTCGTAGTGGAGGTTTAGGCGCCAGCCGCTGGCGCCGGCTCCGGTGCGCGAGCGCCGGATCTCGGCAGCCGCACGACGAAGCGGGCGCCAGTCCCCGCAGAGCCTCTCTCAAGGTCGACCGCGCCGCCGTGCGAGAGCGCGACGGCGCGCACGATCGAGAGGCCGAGGCCGGAGCCGCCGCCACCGCCGTCCCCGCGGCCGCGCACGAAGCGCTCGAACAGGCGCGGGCGCAGCTCCGGCGGGATGCCGGGGCCGTCGTCCTCGACCGTGAGCACGACCTCCTCGCCGGCCCGCGCAAGCGATGCATGCACGTGCGTCCCCGGCGGCGTGTGGCGCAGCGCGTTCTCGATCAGGTTGAGCGCGAGCCGGTGCAGCTCGTCGAGTGCGCCCTCGACGACGAGCGGCTCGGGCGCGGCGATCGTCAGATGGTGGCCGCCCGTGACCGGCTCCAGCTCGCCCGCGACGTCGACGAGCACCCGGGCGAGATCGACGGGGCGATGCGCGACCGTCCCGGTCGGCGGGCTGCGGTCATAGCGCGCGAGCAGCAGCAGGTCGGCGACCAGCCGGCGCATCCGCCGCGAGGAGCGCAGCGCGGAGCCGACGGCGGCCTGCGCGTCCTCGCCCTCGACCTGCTCGGCGAGCAGCTCGAGGTTCGCGAGCACGCTCGTGAGCGGCGTGCGCAGCTCGTGCGAGGCGTCGGCGACGAACTCGCGCTGGCGCTCGAGCGTGGCCTCGGTCTCGTCGCGCGCGGCGTCGAGCGCCTGCAGCATGTCCTCCAGCGTGCGCGCCAGCTCGGCGACCTCGTCGTCGGCCTCCGGCTGCGGGACGTGCCCGCCGGGGTCGCGCGTGCGCTCGATCTCGCGCGCGCTCGCGGTCAGCGCGGCGATCGGCGCCATCGCACGGCGCGCGACCATCAGGCCGGCCAGCAGCGCCAGGCCGCTGCCGCCGAGCACGCCGAGGATCAGGAAGAAGCGCACCTTCGCGGCCGTCCGGTCGATCGCCGACAGCGGGCGGGCGTAGACGATCACCGCGGTGCCGATCGGGTCGACGTTGACCTGCCGGATCTCGACGCGGTAGCCCTGCTGGTCGTTCGGGAACGAGCCGCCCAGCGAGAAGCGGGGCGACGCCGGGTTCGCGCCGCCGTACTCGCACATCAGCTGCGGCGGCTGCACGAGCAGGTAGACGCGCACCTTTGCGTCCTCGCCGCTCGCGAGGTCGCCGAGGCGCCCGCAGCTCGCCGCGCCCGAGCGGGGGTTGAAGCTGATGCTCGCGCGGCTCTGCAGGTAGTTCGCCGTCTGGCGCACCGAGTCGTCGAACTGGACGCGGATCTGACGCGTCGTCAGCAACCCGACGATCGCCGCGAAGCCGAGCAGGATCACGAACGTCAGCGCGGCCGAGCCGCCGGCGAGGCGCCAGCGCGTCGGCAGCCGCCGGTAGGCGGCCCAGACGCCGGCGAGCGCGCTACGCGCGGAGGACGTAGCCCGCGCCGCGGATCGTGTGGAGGAGCCGCGGCTCGCCATCGGCCTCAAGCTTTCGTCGCAGATTGGAGACGAACACCTCGATCGTGTTCGTTGTCGAGAACGGGTCGTAGCCCCACACCTCGTCGAGCAGCCGCTGCCGCGAGATGACGATGCGCTCGTTGCGCATCAGGTACTCGAGCAGCTCGAACTCGCGCTGCGTCAGGTCGATCCTGCGCTCGCCGCGTTCCACCTCGTGCGTGTCCGGGTTCAGGCGCAGGTCGCCGCAGACGAGCGGCGCGGATCCGCGCGGCGGGCGCCGGCGCAGCAGCGCGCGCAGGCGGGCGAGCAGCTCCTGGCGCTCGAACGGCTTGACGAGGTAGTCGTCGGCGCCGGCGTCGAGCCCCTCGACGCGCGCTTCGAGCGCGTCGCGCGCGGTCAGCATCAGGATCGGGACGTCGTCCTGCGCGCGCAGCGTTCTGGCGACGTCGATCCCGTCGAGCTGGGGGAGGCCGAGGTCGAGCACGACGAGGTCGGGCAGGAACGCGTGCGCGTCGTCGAGCGCCGCGACGCCGTCGCTCGCGATCCGCACCTCGTAGCCCTCCAGCCGCAGCGAGCGCTGGAGCGCCTGCGCGATTTCGTCGTCGTCCTCGACGACGAGCACGCGAGCTGGGCGCGAGATGTCGCTCATGGCCGCAATGCTAGACGCAGCGCTTATGGACGACTAAACGATCGCGCCAACACGACGGGCGACGGCTGACCGGTCAGCAGACGCAGCGCCCACCGGTGGGCAGGGGCTGATCGGTGCGCGTCGAAGCAACGGCATGCAGATGGCCACCACGACTCGCCGCCGCAACAGAGCCGCTCCGAGAAGATCGCGCTCGCGTTCTTCGACGCGGGCTCGCGCCCGGCGCTCCGTCGGCGCGTCGTTGTGGCGGCCGGCGCTCTCGCCGCACCAGCTCGACCTGCTCGGACTCGGCCTTGCCGCGCTCGGCGTCTTCCTTGCGTTCGTGCTCTACCTCGGCGCGGCGGGCGGCTCGCTCGGCGGTGCCGCCCGCGACGGTCTGCGGCTGCTGCTCGGAGAGGTCGCCTACGCGACCCCCGTCGCGCTCGTCGCGGGCGGGATCCTCGTCGTCGCGCGCACGCTCGTGCCGACGCTGCGTCCGGTCCGCGCGGGCGCGCTGTGCCTGTTCGCGGCGCTCGCGCTCGCGCTCGCCGCCGGCACGCTCGGCCTCGGATCGCACGTCGCCGACCCCGGGCCGTGGGCTACCGCGACGCTCGAGGCCAACGGCGGCGCCGTCGGCGCGCTGCTCTACTGGACGACGTCGCACCTGTTCTCCGACGTCGGCTCGCACATCATCGCGGTCTTCCTGTTCCTCGCCGGTCTGCTGCTGATCAGCGGCGTGACGATCGCCGGCGTCGTGCAGCGCGCCGCCGACACGACGCGGACCGCGGCGACGCTCGCGCCGCGCCGCGCAGCCGCCCCCGCGGCGCCCGAGCCGATCGTCCCGCCGGAGCCCGACGACGAGCAGCTCGTCGTGCGCGCCACGCACGTCGAGGCGCCGTCGCTCGACGGTCGCGAGCGCTACCCCGACCTCTACGGCGACGACGCGCCGGCGACGGACGACGCGTTCGAGGAGGATCTCGCGCCCGCGCCGGAGCCGGTCGCACAGGAGTTGGAGCAGCTCGAACTGGAGGAGCCGGACGAGCCCGGCGTGACCACGGGCGCCGCGGACGTCGACCCCGCCGACCTCACGCCGCAGGGCCGCTACCGCGCATCCGTCACCGACGACCCGGCGTTCGTCTGGAGAATCCCGTCCGGTCGTTTCCTGACGCGCTCGACGGCCGACCAGTCGCGCCCCGACACGGCGGGTCAGGAGAAGATCGCCGCGCAGCTGATCGAGGCGCTCGGCCATTTCGGGATCGAGGCGAAGGTCGTCGGGATGACGGCCGGCCCGCACATCACGCGCTTCGAGATCCGCCTCGCGCCCGGCATCAAGGTCGGCAAGGTCGCGCAGCTCAAAGACGACCTCGCGTACGCGCTCGCCGCGACCGAGATCCGCATCCTCGCGCCGATCCCCGGCAAGCAGGCCGTCGGCGTCGAGGTGCCGAACGCGCGCCGGCGGATCGTCCACCTCGGCGACGTCCTCCAGGATGCTCCCAAGGATTGGTCCCCCCTCACGGTGTGGCTGGGCAAGGACGTCGCCGGCCGCGCGATCGGCGTCGACCTCGCGAAGATGCCGCACCTGCTGGTCGCCGGCACGACCGGCGCCGGCAAGTCCGGCTGCATCAACGCGATGCTCTCGTCGCTGCTGCTGCACGCCGACCCGCACGAGCTGCGCCTGGTGCTCGTCGATCCCAAGCAGGTCGAGCTCAACCACTACGAGTCGATTCCGCACCTCCTGACGCCCGTCATCACGAGCCCGCGGATGGCGGCCAACGCGCTCCAGAACCTCGTCAAGGAGATGGAGGAGCGCTACGGGATCATGTCGCTCGCGCGCACGCGCTCGCTGCCGGAGCTCAACAGAGCGCGCGCGGCGCGCGGCGAGCCCGCCCTGCCGTACATCCTGTGTGTGATCGACGAGCTGGCCGACCTGATGATGGTCGCGCCTGCCGACGTCGAGGACTCGATCATCCGCCTCGCGCAGAAGGCGCGGGCGGTCGGGATCCACCTGGTGCTCGCGACGCAGTCTCCGCGTGTGGACGTGATCACGGGCATGATCAAGGCGAACGTCCCCTCGCGGATCGCCTTCGCCGTGTCCTCGCAGACCGACTCGCGCGTGATCCTCGACCAGAACGGCGCAGAGTCGCTCCTCGGCCAGGGCGACATGCTCTTCAGCCCGGTCGGCTCCTCGAAGCTGCAGCGCATCCAGGGCGCGTACATCGACGAGCCGCAGATCGCCGAGCTGACGGAGAGCTGGCGCAGACAGGGCGAGCCCGAGTTCCACGAAGAGCTGCTGGAGGAGGTCGTCGACGAGTCCGACGGCGCCTCCGGCGAGGACGACGGCTTCGACCCGGACGAGGACCCGCTGCTGGAGGAGGCGATCGGCCTCGTCGCGCAGATGGGGACCGCCTCGACCTCGATGCTCCAGCGCCGTCTGCGGCTCGGCTACACGCGCGCGGGCCGCCTGATCGACATGCTCGAACGGCGCGGGATCATCTCCGGCTACGAGGGCTCCAAGCCGCGTCAGGTGCTGATCACCGAGGCCGACGTGCCGCGCATCCTCGTCGCGCTGAACGAGCGACCCGGTGCTTCGGCGACGTCGACCGCCACCGCCGCCCCGCTGACGGACTCGCTTGCCGACGCGCCGGGCGTCGAGGGCGACGAAGGCATCGCGTAGAGCCGCGGTAGCCTACGCGTCGCCATGCCGGAGATCGGTGCCACCCTTCGCGAGGCGCGCATGCGCGCCAAGATCGACATCACCGAGGTCGAGCAGGCCACGAAGATCCGCGCCAAGTACCTGCGGGCGCTCGAGAACGAGGAGTGGAGCCTGCTTCCGGCTCCCACGTTCATCAAGAGCTTCCTGCGCGAGTACGCCGACTTCCTCGGCCTCGACGCGCGCACGCTCGTGGAGGAGTACAAGCTGCGCTACGAGCGGCCCAGCGAGCAGGAGCTGACGCCGATCAGCCCGAAGCTCGGTCGCGAGCGGCGCGGCGTCGGGGCCAGGACGGGCTCGTACGGGCCGCCGCGGACGGCCCCGCCGTGGATGATCGTCGGTGGCGCCGTGGTGCTGCTGCTCGTGGTGCTCGGGCTCGTCGGCGTGCTCTTCGGCGGGGGCGGCGGCGGCGGGGGGAACGGCGGGACGACGTCGACCCGCGCCGCGGGCACGCAGGCTACTGGGACGACGACGCAGAGGGCGCCCGCCGCCGCACCGGCGCGCGCAAGCGTTCAGATCGTTCCCACCGGGACGGTCTACGTCTGCCTCGTCGGCGATCGAGGCAGAGTGCTGATCAGAGGCGCCCAGTTCAGCGCCGGTCAGAGCGTCCCCGTGTACCGAGCGCGCAAGCTGCGCCTCACGCTGGGCAACAACGCGGTGGAGCTGCGCGTGAACGGCAAGCCGGTGAGCGTGCCGGCCTCCTCGCAGGCGATCGCCTACGAGATCACGCGGGCCGGCGCGCAGCCGCTGCCGCTCTCCCAGGCGCCGACGTGCACGTGAGCGCACGCGCCGGCATCGTCATCACCGGCACCGAGGTCCTCAGCGGGATCATCGCCGACCGCAACGGCCCGTGGCTGTCGCAGCGGCTGCGGGAGATCGGCGTCGAGCTGGCCCACATCGCGATCGTCGGCGACCGCCGCGAGGACATGGCGGCGGCGTTGCGCTTCATGGCCACCGAGGGGATGGACCTGATCGTCACGAGCGGGGGTCTCGGTCCGACGGCCGACGACCTGACGACGGAGGTGGTGGCGGAGTTCGCCGGGCGGCCGCTGGTGCTCGACGCGGCGCTGGAGCAGCGGATCGCGGCGATCGTCGCGCCGCTCGCGCAGCGCTTCCCGAACGTCGACCGCGCCGCGATGGCGCGCGGCACGCGCAAGCAGGCGCTTGTGCCGGAGGGCGCGACGGTGCTCGAACCGGTCGGCACGGCGCCCGGCGTGGTCGTGCCGCCGGCCGACGGCTGCGGCGGCCCGACCGTCGTCGTCCTGCCCGGTCCGCCGCGCGAGCTGCAGCCGATGTGGGCCGCCGCCCACAGGACGGATGCGTTCCGCGCCGCGCTCGCCGGCGCGACGCCGTACGAGCAGGCGATCCTGCGGCTGATCGGGATCCCCGAGTCGGAGATCGCCGAGACGCTGCTCGTCGCCGAGCAGTCGGGACTCGACCTCGCGCCGCTGGAGATTACGACCTGCCTGCGCCGCGGCGAGATCGAGATCGCGACGCTGTACGAGCCGGGCGGGGAGCAGGCCTATGCGGCGTTCGCCGACTTCGTGCGCGAGCGGCACGGCACGCAGCTCTTCTCCGAGGACGGCAGCACGATCGACGATCAGGTCGCGGCGCTCTTGAGTGGGCCGCCGCTGCTGACCGTCGCCGTCGCCGAGTCCTGCACCGGCGGGCTGCTCGCGGGCCGGCTGACCGAGCGGCCGGGCTCCTCCGCGTATGTGGCCGGCGCCGCCGTCGTCTACTCGAACGCGGCGAAGGTGGCGCTGGCCGGCGTCGACCCGGCGCTGATCGCAGCGCACGGCGCGGTGTCCGCCGAAGTCGCCGACGCGCTGGCGGACGGCGCGATCGCGCGCTTCGGCGCCGACGTCGGGATCGGCGTGACCGGCATCGCCGGGCCCGGCGGCGGGACGCCGGAGAAGCCGGTCGGGCGGGTGCACGTCGCGGTCGCCGCAGCCGGCCCGTCCGCCCGCCGGATCGCGCGGCAGCTCGACCTGCCGGGCTCGCGCCCCGACGTGCGCGACCGCACGACGACGGTGGCGCTGCACTTGCTGCGCCGGCTGCTGCTCGGTCAATTCGACGGGTCCGGATGAGCGAGCCGGCGGGCTCGCCGCCGAAGGCGCGCCTGTTCGTCGCGCTCGAGTTGCCCGAGCCGGTCGCCGCGGCGCTCGTCGCGTGGCGGGCGCCGCTGCTGCGCGAGCTGCCGGCGCTGCGGGCGCTGGCGCCGGAGGCCCTGCACGTGACGCTGTGCTTCATCGGCTGGCGCGCACAGGAGGCGATCGGCCCGATCGCCGGACTCGTGGAGCAGCGCGCGCGGGCGAGCGGCAGCGTGACCGGACTGGCGCTCGGCGCGCCGCTGTGGCTGCCGCGGCGAGCGCCGCGCGTGCTCGGGCTGGCGCTCGAGGACCGGCACGGGCAGCTCGCTGCATTGCAGGCGCAGGTCGTCGGGGCGTTGACGGACGGCGGCTGGCACGAGCCGGAGGCACGCGCCTATCTGCCGCACGTGACGGTCGCGCGGGTGCGGAGGGGGGAGACGGTCCCGCGCGGGACGGAGCTCCCGCCGCCGCCCGCGCTCGCGTTCGGCGGTGCGGCGGTCGTGCTCTACCGGTCGCATCTGCGACGCGGGGGCTCGCAGTACGAGCCGCTGTCCGTCAGCAGTTTGGCCTGAAAGCCGGTGCAAAGCGGGCGTTGTGCTGTCGCACGCAGCCGCCTACCATCGAGGCAAGTGCGCGAACGGACGTTCGACTCCGTTCCGTCCGACGACGGGCGTACCGTCATGTCCTCACGTGAGCAGAAGGAGCTTCCAGCGATGACCGAGCAAGACAAGGCCGCCAAGGCCCGCGATGCCGCGCTGCAGGGCGCGCTGACGCAGATCGAGCGCCAGTTCGGCAAGGGCACGGTCATGCGCATGGGGGACCCGGGCGCTCAGGTGCGCGTCAACGCGATCCCGACGGGCGCACTCTCGCTCGACCTCGCGCTCGGCATCGGCGGCGTTCCGCGCGGGCGCATCGTCGAGGTCTTCGGCCCGGAGTCGTCGGGCAAGACGACGCTCGTCTACCACATCCTCGCCGAGGCGCAGAAGCTCGGCGGCACGTGCGCCTTCATCGACGCCGAGCACGCGATGGACCCGCTCTACGCGAAGGAGATCGGCGTCGACATCGACA
>DATNAP010000040.1:0-115217 GCA_035572475.1 Conexibacter sp.
CAGCGCTACCAGGAGAGATACGGCAGCGCGCAGCCGACGAACATGCCGATGCAGGCCTCCTACACGTCGGCCTACCTGCTCGCCGCGGCGATCGAGAAGGCCGGCGAGGCGACGCCGCAGGCGATCCTGAAGGCGTTCCCGGGCGTCAGCGCGCACGCCCCGGGCGAGGGCACGGTCACGGTGAAGGACAACCACCACACGACGCACACCGTCTCGCTCGGGCGCGCGAACGACAGAGCGCTCTACGACGTCGTGCAGAGATTCGCGCCGCGCGACCCGGATCCGTTCCCGCCGAGCATCGTGCCGGCGTCGAAGATCCCGAGCTGCCCGCGGCGTGAGGCCAGCTAGATGGTTGATTCCACGATCTCGCGGCGCGACGGGCGCGCTGGGCGGCGCTGGACGCCACGCGGCGTCTCGCCAATGCCGCCGGCATTGGCTTCGACACCGCGCGTCGCCCAGCATCCGCCCATCGCACCCCTCGCATCCACGAATCTCGTGGAATCAACCATCTAGGGGAGACGACGCGCGGTGCTCGTCCAGATCGTCGCGCAGGGGCTCAGCGTGGGCGCGGTGCTCGCGCTGAGCGCCCTCGGCCTCACGATCGTCTACGGCGTGATGGGCGTCGTGAACCTCGCGCACGGCGAGTTCGTGATGCTCGGCGCCTACGCGATGGTGCTGCTGAGCCCCGTCGTGGGGGCGTGGGCGGCGATCGCGCTGGCGCCGCTGATCGTCGGCGCGATCGGCCTGCTCGTCGACCGCGCGCTGATCCGCTGGCTCTACCACGACCCGGTCAAGTCGATGCTCGGCACGTTCGGGCTGGCGATCGTGATCCGCCAGCTCGTGCTGATCGTGGAGGGGCCGCAGCTGCGCTACGTCGGGCTGCCGCTGACCGGGGCGGTCTCGCTCGGCTTCGGCCAGACGTTCCCGCTGTGGCGGGTCGTGCTGATCGCCGCGGCGGTGCTCGTCGGCGTCGGCATGGCGATCTGGCTGACGCGCTCGGCGATGGGCCTGAAGGTGCGCACGACGACGGTGGACGCCGACGTCGCGCAGACGCTCGGCATGAACGTCGGGCGCGTGAACGCGCTCGCGTTCGCGATCGGCACGGGCCTGGCCGGGCTCGCGGGCGCGCTCGTCGCCCCGCTCGACTCGGTCTATCCGAACATGGGGCTGAGCTACCTCGTCGGCGCCTTCCTCGTCGTGATCCTCGCCGGGCTCGGCTCGATCCGCAACGCGCTCATGTGGGCGGCGGGCGTCGGGCTGCTGACGGCGGCGGTCGCCGTGCCGGCCGACGACGTGCTCGCGCAGGTCGTCGTCTGGAGCGTCGCGCTGGCGATCGTCGCGCTGCGCCGTCAAACGCTCGTCGCGAGCCGGGTGTGAGCATGCGCGCGCGCCTCCTCGCCCGCCGCCGCGCTGCGCCGCTCGCCCTCGGGCTGGCCGCCGCGCTCGCGCCGCTGATCCTGTCGGACTTCACGATCAGCCTGCTGGCCCTGTGGCTGCCGTTCGTGATGCTCGCGATCTCGCTCGACCTGCTGTGGGGCGAGAACCGCATCGTCAGCTTCGGCCACGGCGCCTTCTTCGCCGGCGGCGGCTACGTCGCGGGCCTGCTGCTGCGCGGCCCGCAGGCCGACGCGACCGGCACGAACTACGACCTGCTGAGCAGCGGCGACAGCCACACCTCGACGTTCGACGGCGTGCTGCACACGCTCAGCGGGGTCCAGCTCGCGGGCGTCCCGCTGCTGGCGTTCGTGCTGGCGGTCGCGCTCTGCGGGCTCGTCGGGATGCTCGTCGGGATGGCCGTCTTCCGCATCGGCTCGGTCGAGGTCTACGCGCCGCTCGTGACGCTCGGCGTCGGCGTGATCGCGGCGACCGTCTTCCTCAAGCTCGCGGTGATCGGCGGCAGCAACGGGCTCTCGGGGATCCCGCCCTACACGCGCAGGATCGCCGGCGGCTCGCAGGTCTCGATCTACGTCTTCAACGCCGCCTGGCTGGCGGTCGTCTACCTCGCCTATGCGGCCTTCCGCCGCTCGGGCGCGGGGCGGCGCTGGCGCGCGGCCGGCGACGACCCGATCCGCCTGGAGGCGCTCGGGGTGGACGTGCGGCGCCTGCGCGCGCTCGGCTTCGCCGCGAGCGCCGCGCTCGCCGGCCTCGCCGGCGCGCTCTACGTCGGCGCCTCCGGCTTCATGTCGGCCGACACCGCCGGCGTCGTCTTCTCCGTCCAGGCGCTGATCTGGCTCGCCGTCGGCGGCCCCGGTGCGCTGTTCGCCCCGCTCGTCGGCGTGCTCGCGATCGAGCTCGCCGACCACCAGCTGAGCGAGCGCCTGCAGAGCACCTGGCAGCTGCTGCTCGGCGTCTTGCTGATCGTCGTCGTCCTCGGCGCCCCGCGCGGCCTGACGGGGCTGGCCGGCAGCGGCGCCTCCGCCCTCCAACGCCTCATCCGCCGACCTCCAGGAGCCGCCTCATGACATCGCTGCGCATCGTCTGCACGAACGACTTCCTCAGCTCCCTCTCGCCGATGGCGACGAGCTACGGGCAGCTTCCCGGCGGGGACGCGCTGCGCCGCGCCGTCGAGCGCCTGCGCGACGGCCAGCCGACGATCTGGGCCGACGCCGGCGACTTCAGCAACGGCGGCCCGCTGTCTGCGTCGAGCGGGGCGGCGCTGAGCTTCCGCGCCGTCTCCGAGCTGGGGATCGAGGTCGCGACGCTCGGCAACCACGAGTTCGACCTGGGCCTCGCGCACCTCAAGGAGCAGTGCCCGACGCTCGGCTTCCCCGTCGTCTGCGCGAACGTCGACGTCGGCCTGCCGGCGACGGCGCTGATCGCGAGCGAGGCCGGCCCGGTCGGCTTCATCGGGCTGACGCACCCGCAGGTCGCCGCCTTCACGCCGTACGCGCCGCAGGCGAGCACCGATCTCGCGCGGATCGTCGAGCACCATGCGCGGGCGCTGCGCGAGGACGGCGCGATCGCGGTCGTCGCGCTGTTCCACTTCGGCGTCGACTGGGCCGTCGCCCCCGACGGGACGCACCTGCCCGACCCGACGCCCGTGCTCGAGCTGACCGAGCCCTGGCGCGGCGCGGTCGACGCGATCGTGCTCGGCCACACGCTCGGGCGCTGGGGCCGCGTCGTCGACGGGATGCCGTACGCGCAGCCATGGGCGTTCGGCGCCGAGGTCGGCGTGATCGACCTCGACCTGGACTCGGGGCGCCATCGCGTCGAGCTGGTCACGGTCGAGGATTCAGCCCGCGCGTGGGCGGGACCGGGGCGCGCCGCGATCGAGCAGGCCGAGTCCGAGGTGATCGGGCACATCCCGGAGCCGCTCACGATCGACTTCGGCGACGACATCTCGCTCGCCGTCTTCGCCGCCGACGCGCTGCGCGAGGCGGCCGGCGCGACCGCCGCGGTCGTCCCCGTCGTCGGCATGCACCAGCCCGCGATCGAGGGCGTGATGTACCACTGGCCGGCCGGGCCGGTGACCGAGGCCGACCTTGGGCGCTTCTGGCCGTGGACCGACGACCGCGCGCTGATCGCCGAGGTCACCGAGGCCGAGCTCGACGCGATCTGCACGTTCGTCGCGCCCGAGCCGTGGCTCGCGTGGGGGACGGGCGCCGCGGAGCCGAGGCCGGGGATGCCGTGCACCGTCGCGGTCCCGCGCGACTACGTCGACTGGGCGACGGTGCAGATCGGCCAGCTCGTCGGCCGCGAACTGGGGTGGCGCTCGATCGAGGTGCGGCTGCGCGACGCCGTCCGCGTGGCGCTGGCCGTCGACCGCGTGCGCGCGGCGGCGTGACGCGCGGCGCGGCGGCGGTCAGTCGTCGTCCGACGAGGATCCGCGACCGGGATTGTGGGCGGCGATGTACGCCCACAGGTCGCGCTCGAAGCTGCGCCAGCGCGCTTTCGCCGAGCGCGGCAGGCCGGCGAGCAGCAGCGTGTCGCCGAGCCCGCCGGGACCGGCGCCGGCCGCCGCGAGCTGCGCGTCGAGCGTGAAGATCGCCGCCGCCAGCGCGAGCATGGCGGCGACCGCGCCCGCTGCGGCCGCGCCGCCGGCGACCGCCTGCCCATGCGCGGCGGCGACATAGCCGAGCGCGATGCCCGTCACCATCAGCGCGAACAGCAGGGGCAGCGCGGCGTGCGGCAGCGGCCCGCGCAGCCCGGCCCCGAGCAGCCCGGCGGCCAGCAGCGGGACGGCGATCGCGACGATGTCGATCCAGGCGCTCACGACGGTGCGGCACTCGCAGGTCGGCGACGCGCGACGACGAACTCCAGTTCCGATCCCGAGAGCCCGTGTGCGCCCGCCCACCTTACCGGGACTTCCGCCGCGTCGCTTGCCGATCGCCGATCGCGGTTGGCTGCGGGCCGCCTACGGCCACGGAAGGTCGAGCGCATGGGCGACTGTGCTCAGCTTGAGGACGAGCCGATGGGGATCGCTCGGCGTCGGCTCGAAGTCATGTGCGCGGTAGAAGCCGGCGGCGTTGTCGTCGATCGCGTCCACGACGATGAGACGCCCGCCGGCCGCGCGCGCGGCGTCGACGATCGTGGTGAGCGCGTGGACGAGCAGCTCGCTGCCGAGCCCGTTGCCGTGGAGGCGTTCGTGGAGCGCGAGCTTGGCGAGCAGGATCGCCGGGATGCGCCGCGGCGCGCCGCGCCCGATGCGTCGCGGCATCGCGTCGCGCTCCAGGAGGTGGGGCGCGATCGCGAAGTAGCCGATCACGGCCGCGGAGCGCTCCTCGAGCAGGAGGTACGTCCGCGTCCCCTGGCGGGTCGCGGCGTGCGCGTGCTCGCGTAGCCACGTGTCGAGCGAACGCTGACCGGAGGCGAAGGCGCTGAGGTCGTGACCGTCTGCAAGCCGCTCGATGCGGTGGCTCACGCCGCCGCTATCCGACGCCGCTGCTGCGCCTGCCGCGCAGCGCGCTCGAGCGCCGGGGCGCGGCCGTGCTCGTCGAGCGTGGCGAGCAGACGATCGAAGTAGTCGGCAGGGACGACCGTGGACGCCTGTTCGTTGACGACCGTCTCGGCTCGGTCGAGCGCCGCCAGCACGACGAACGAGGAGACGGGCTCGCCCGCCAGCGCGGCAGCCTGCTCGATGCGCTTGCGCTCGGTGGGGGTCAGTCGTGCCTCGAGGCGATTGCTCTTGGTCGCAGTCACGGAATCTCCTTTGTCCGGACAAGTGTACGGACACGGGGGTCCTCAAGCAAGCCCTCTGTCGCCGCAAGGCCGCTGTATGCTCGCGCCGTGGCGTTGCGCGTCCTCGTCCTGGGAGCCGGCTTCGGTGGCCTGGAGCTGTGCACGACGCTGTCGGATGCGCTCGGCGACGAGGTCGAGGTGACGCTGGTCGACAAGGCCGACGCGTTCGTCTTCGGCTACTCGAAGCTCGACGTCATGTTCGGTCGCACGACGCTCGATGCCGTCCGCCTGCCGTATCGCGACGTCGTGAAGCCCGGCGTGCGCTTCGTGCAGGAGACGATCGTCGCGATCGATCCTGAGGCGCGACGCGTCGAGACCGACGCGACCGTTCACGAGGCCGACGTGCTCGTGGTCGCGCTCGGCGCCGACTACGACTTCGACGCGACGCTCGGCCTCGCCGAGGCCGACGAGTTCTACTCGGTCGAGGGCGCGATGCGCCTGTCTGAGACGCTGCCCGAGTTCGCCGGTGGCCGCGTCGTGATCGGCGTCTGCGGCGCGCCGTTCAAGTGCCCGCCGGCGCCGAGCGAGTGCGCGCTGCTGCTGCACGACCAGCTCACCGCGCGCGGCCTGCGCGACGACTGCGAGCTGACCTTCGCGATCCCGTTCGACACGCCCGTGCCGCCCTCGCCGGACACCTCGGCCGCGCTGGTCGAGGCGTTCGCGGCGCGCGAGATCCGCTTCGTCCCCGGCAACCCGGTCGCCTCGCTCGATCCGGCGCGCAAGGTCGCCGTGCTCGCCGGCGACGGCGGCGAGCTGCCGTACGACCTCTTCCTCGGCGTGCCCAAGCACCGCGCGCCCGACGTCGTGATCACCTCCGGCATGACGGTCGACGGCTACATCCCGGTCGACTCCGCCACGCTCGCCACGAGATACCCCGGCGTCTACGCGGTCGGCGACGTGGCGACAGTCGGCGTTCCGAAGGCGGGCGTGTTCGCCGAGGGCGCCGCGCGCGTCGTCGCCGAGCAGCTGATCGCGCGCGTGCGCGGCGCGGACGACGCCGACGGCTACGCGGGCCGCGGCTCCTGCTACATCGAGTTTGGCGCCGGGCGCGTCGGCCGGGTCGACGTCGACTTCCTCGGCGGCCCGAGACCGACGGGCACCTTCCAGGCGCCGTCCGACGCGCTCGTCGCGGAGAAGGTCGAGTTCGGCGCGAGCCGGCGCGCGCGCTGGTTCGGGCGCTGAGCCTCAGCCGTCCGCGGTCGGGCTCGTGCCGAGCGTGCGCCGCTGCCCGCCGCGCAGCGCCAGCTCGCGCAGCTTGACGGCCTCGGCGTCCCAGTCGTAGACGACCGCGGTGTCGGCGATGCGGTCGTAGATCGCCTGGCGCGTGCGGCCGACGACGATCGGCAGGAAGCCGACGCCGAACGTCAGCCAGCCGAGCGGGAACGCCAGCAGGCGGATCAGCGCGTGGCGCTGGTCGAGGTCGGCGCCGTCGCCGCGCACGATCCGCAGCCCGAGCAGCGACATGCCGGGGCTGCGCGCGAAGCCGACCCACGAGACGCCGAAGTAGAGCGCCGCCCACACGAACGCGCCGACCGCGAAGACGGCGCCTTCGACGTCGAGCGTGAGCGGCGTCGCCGCCTCGACGGCGAAGCGCAGCAGCGCGAGCCCCGCTGTGAAGAGGACGCCGATCAGGAAGGTGTCGGCCGCGTACGCGAGCAGCCGGCTGACCGCGCCGGCGTAGTGGCCCTGGTGCTCCATCGCGTCGCGGGCGCGGGTCATGGAGCCTCGCCTGTCTTGTCCTCCTCGTCGACGAGCAGCGGCGGTCCGAGCGGCGCCGGACCGTGCCGGCGCAGCACGCGCTCGACGATCCGCGTCACGAGCGTGTCGGCGGTCACCGTCTGCGCCCGCGCCGCGTCGAGCGCCTCGCTCGCGAAGCCGCTCGTGGAGCGCGCGACGATCGTCCCCAGCTCCGTCTCCTCGACGACCGCGTCGATGTCGACGCGCCGCACGATCGCGTTGACATCGATCCGCGCGGCGATCGCATCGACGTCGATGCGCGCGATCAGCGCGTCCACGTCGACCTGCGCGAGGACCGCGTCGACGTCCACCCGCGCGATCAGCGCGTCGACGTCGACCGCGGACAGGACCGCGTCGAGGTCGACGCGCCGCACGATCGCGTCCACGTCGATCAGCTCGACGACAGCCGGCACGACCGCCTCCAGCAGCGCCTGCGCCTGCTCGACGCTGCGCGCCCGCGCATGCGCGCCGTCGTCCAGCAGCGGCCGCGCGAGCGTCGCGGCCGTCCGCCGCGCGAGGCCGCCGCCCGGCAGCGACGCCGCGATCCGTGCCGCCGAGCGCCCGGCCGAGCCGAGCCGCCACGCGACCCGTAGCGCCCGCGCGCCGACGCCGAGCGCGAGGTCGGTCGCCACCGCCAGCTCGCGCGGAACGCCGCGCCCGCCGTGCAGCGGCACGAGGTCCGTCCCGGGGGATCGGTGGGACCCATCGTCGGCCATCGACGGCTCGAATGTACCGCGCGGCGTGGGCGTTGCGGAGATAACGTGGAAGCGTGAGCGAGGACGCGCCAGCCGTCCGGATTGACAAGTGGCTGTGGGCCGCACGGCTCGCGAAGACGCGGCCGATCGCGGCCGAGGCGGTCAAGGGCGGTCACGTGGAGATCAACGGCCGGCGTGTCCCGCCGGGCCGCAAGCTGGCGGTCGGCGACCGCATCGAGCTGACGATCGGCGGTGTGCCGCGCGTCGTGCTCGTGCGCGGGCTCGCGGAGCGGCGCGGGCCGGCGAGCATCGCGCAGACGCTCTACGAGGAGACGCCGGAGAGCGTCGCCGAGCGCGAGCGGCTCGCCGAGCAGCGCCGCATCGCCGCGCGCCTCGACCCGTTCGGTGGTCTCCCCGGCGGCCCCCGCCCGACCAAGCGCGACCGCCGCCGTCTCGATGCCGACCGCCGCGGCCGCGGCCGATGAGCCGGCATGGCCGGCGCCCGCGGCCGTCGGCTCAGCGCGGAGGCTCGACCTCCACGACGTCCAGCCCGTCGGCGGGCAGAAGCTCATCGAGGTCGGAGCGCAGTCTGGCCGGATCCAGGTACGGCAGGCTTCGCCAGCGCGCAAGCAGCGTCGGTGCGGTGAGCGCGGGTGGGACGGTGGCCAGCTCCGCGACGGGCTTTCTGCCGCGCGCGGTCGTGGCCTCATCACTACGCGCCGCCCGGTCGACTGCGTCGCCGCCGTCCCTCATGAAGACGATGGTATCCCGTGATACGACCGTTAGCCAGCCGATCCACGGCTAGCATCGGCCGCGTGAGCGCCCGTATCGCTTGGATCTCGTTCACGCCGGTCAAGGGGTTGCGCGTGCAGGAGCTGCGCGAGGCCGAGCTGACGGGAACGGGGATCGTGGGCGATCGTGCGTTCCTGCTCGTGGACGCGACCGGTGCGATGGCGAACGGCAAGCGCCACGGCGCGCTCCTCGCCGTCGTCGCCGAGCACGACGCGGCGGAGGGCCGTCTGACGCTGCGCTTCCCGGACGGCCGCGTCGTCGAGGACGCGATCGAGCTGGGCGCGCCGGAGGACGTCGGCTTCTATCGCGGCGCGCTGCGCGTCCGGCCCGTCGCCGGGCCGTTCTCGGCGGCGCTGTCCGAGCATGCCGGCGCGGCGCTGCGGCTCGTCGCCGCGCCCGGCGGGCGGGACGGTGTCTCGGGCGTCGATCGCGGCCGCGACGGCGCCGTCACGCTGCTCTCGCGCGCCTCGCTCGAGCGGCTGCGCGTGCAGAGCGGCGACGCCGTTCCGGTCGACCCGCGCCGCTTCCGCATGAACATCGGGATCGAGGGCGTCGAGGCGCACGCGGAGGACGGCTGGCTCGGGCGCACCCTGCGGATCGGCACCGCACTGGTGCGCGTAACCGGGCACGTCGGGCGCTGCGCCGTCACGACGCGCAACGCCGAGTCCGGCGTCGTCGACTTCCCGACGCTCCATCACCTGGAGGCCTACCGCGGCGCCGCCGCGCAGCCGGACGCGACCGAGCGCCTCCCGTTCGGCGTCCACGCGCGCGTGCTGGAGGCCGGCCGCGTGCGCGTCGGCGACGCTGTGATCCTCGCGTAGCGCTCAGGCCGCGAGCGGAGCCGCCGCTCCGATCTCGCCCAGCTCGGGTGGCGTGCGGAGCTGCGCGGCGCCGGCCGGGCACGCGCCGTAGCCCCAGGCGGCGTGCAGGAAGCGCATCCCCGCCGCCTTCGCCGCGAGCGCGTCGACGTCCATGTCGCCGACGAACACGCTCTCGCGCACGCCGACGCCGGCCTCGCTCGCCGCGACGAGCAGCGGATAGGGGGCAGGCTTGCCGGGGCGGCGCCGTTCGGGCGTCTGCACGGTCGCGAACTCGACGTCGAACTGCGCGAGCGTCCAGTCGGTCTGCGACCGTGCCTTCGAGGTCACGACGCCGAGCTTCGCGCCGCGCTTGTCGAGCCGCGCCAGCGCGGTGTGAATTCCCGGGAAGGCCGGCACGCGCGGCGCCTCGCGCAGCGCGGTGGCGCGGTAGACGCGCTCGATCTCATCGGCCTCGCCGGCCAGCCCGAGCCGCTCGACGATGTCGCGGAACGGCCGCCCGATCTCCCTGAAGTACGCGTCGAACGGCGTCGTGACGCCCAGGTCGTGCTGGACCGCCCGCCACGCCGTCTCCATTGCGTCCCTCGAATCCACCAGGACGCCGTCGAGGTCCAGTAGAACGAGCGCTGGCTCGGGCAGCCGGGATCGCCTCCTCAGCCCTCAGAGCACCGAGAGTTCCCGCATGACGGACAGCACCTCGTCTCTGCGGATCTCGTCGAGCGGCGTCAGCGGCAGGCGGGTCGTCGCCGACGCGATCACGCCCTTCGCCGCGAGGATCTCCTTGTAGCAACGTATGTAGGCGTTCTTGGCCGTGATGCAGACGCCGACGGCAGGCACGACCTTGCCGAGCTGCAGCGAGCGCGCCGCCGGCAGGTCGTCGCGCTCGAACGCGCGGTGGATCCCGGCGATCGCCTCCGGGTCGACGTTGCCCCAGCCGACCGTCGAGCCGATCGCGCCGTGGCGCATCCCCATCAGCATCATCAGCTCGTCGCCGGCGAGCGGCTCGACCGCCGGCGCGCCGGCGCGCATCGCCCCGACCTTCGCCGGGTCGGGGATCGACATCTTCACGTAGCGGATGTTCGCCGCCCGCTCGTGCAGGGAGCGGACGCGCTCGACGCTCAGCTCGATCCCGGCGCCGCCGTCGTAGACCATCAGCGGCACGTCGACCGCGTTGGCGACCGCGAGGAAGTGCGCGTCGATCGCCTCCGGCGAATGCTGGAAGTAGTAGGGCGGCTGGAGCATCACGCACGCGGCGCCGAGCTCCTGCGCGTGGCGCGCCAGCTCGATCGAGACGCTCGTCGCGCTGTTGCCGATCCCGAACGTGAGCGGCACGCGGCCGCGCACTTGCTCTGAGATCAGCGTCATCAGCCGCGCCTGCTCCTCGACCGAGAGCGTGAAGCACTCGCCCGTCGTCCCGCCGCCGACGACGCCGTCTATGCCGGCGCCGATCACGTACTCGAGCAGCGCCGCGAGCGAGCCCTCGTCGACCTCGCCGTCCTCGTCGAACGGGGTCAGCAGCAGCACCTGCGCGCCGGCCAACGACTGATGGCCGTTCGAGCTGCTCATGCGAACGTCACCAGCGCCTTGCCTGCGGCCGGCGCGGCGAACAGCTCGCTCGGGTCGCGCAGGGCGCCGAACTCGTGCACGTCGGTGATCGCGCGCGGCAGGTCGATCGGCGTCGCGCTCACCATCGCGATCGCAGGAGCGAAGTCCTCGTAGAACGTCTCGCCGCTGCCGACGATGCGCAGGTCGCGCAGGCAGATGTCGTTCGGCTTGATTGGGATGGGGCCGAGGTCCGCGAAGTTGCCGACCTCGATCAGCGTGCCGCTCCAGGCGAGCAGCTGCAGGCCGGCCGCGAACGCGGTCGGCGTCCCGGCCGCGTCGACGACGAGCCGAGACTGGTGCGTCACCTCGCTCGTGTCCGGCACGGTCGCGAAGCCGAGCGCGGCGGCGAGCGCGCGGCGGCGCGTGTCGCGCTCCACGACGGTCGCGCGGCCGCCGGCGGCGTGGATCGCGACGGCGGCGACGATCCCGATCGCGCCGAAGCCGAGCACGAGCCCGTCCATCCCGGCGGGGACGTAGTCCGCCCCGAACGCCTTGCGCAGCGCGCTCAACACGCACGCGAGCGGCTCGGCGAAGACGGCGCGCTCGCGCGGGGTCGCGTCCGGCACCGGATACACGCGCGTGCCCGCGCGCAGTTCCATCAGCGGGCTGAAGCCGCCGGTGAGGCCGTCCCCGACCATCGTGAGGCCGTAGCAGGGGCGGTCCAGGCAGCGGCCGGCGCGGGCGCAGCCCTCGCAGTCGCCGCACGGCACGCCCGGCGCCACGAGCACGCGGTTCCCGATCGCGGGCGCCGCGCCGTCCGCCGTCACGAGCCCGTGGTCGTCCGGCAGGCGCATCAGCCGCCCTATCACCTCGTGGCCGAGCAGCTGCGGTGTCGGCACCGCGAGGCGGCCGGCGTAGATGTGATGGTCGGTCCCGCAGACGCCGGTCGTCTCGACTTGCAGGAGCGCGCCGCCGCTCGGCACGGCGCGCTCGGCAGCTCGCACCGACCCGGGGCCGTGCAGCTCGACGACGCGGACCGTCGTGCGCGAGGTGAGCTCCTGCGCCCCCGGAGCATTAATTGATGACACAGTTAATCGTACCTCGTACGAGGCCGCTGCTGCGGCATGCATCCCCGATGTCGGCCGCCGCATCCCCCATCAGACGAAGGCGACCCACGGTCCAGCCTACAGGGGCCCGGCGCCCGATTGCAACCGCTCGGGCTCGCGCCTCCTCCGTTGACCGTCCCGGAGGCCCTCCGGTATGATCGGCCGCGAGCCGGCCAGGGGGTGGCGGCTCGCGGCAGTTGCGAGCGTCCGTAGCTCAACTGGTCAACGGCCGAATAAATAGACGCGTGCGCAATGGCGGGTGCGAGCCTTCGAGCTGGGGGATCATTCTTCTAGTGGCTCTTGCCGCTTTCCGCGGTCCCCGTCCGGAGCCACAAGTCGAACGTCAGCCCAAGAGCATCGGTTTTAGGGGCCGAAGGTTGCGGGTTCGAATCCCGTCGGGCGCACTGCAGCAGCACCAATCGAAGACACGTCACCGTCGCCGGGACTCCGAGTGCCCGGCGACATCCTTGGAGTGACAAACGCACCAGCACCACCAACACCAAGGCCGATCGGGGGGAGCATGGCCTCGCAGAGCGTGACGCCGGACTACGTGCCGGCGAGCATCGAGGAGCGCTGGCAGCGCGCATGGCAGGAGGCAGACGCGTTCAGAACGCCGACCGACGGCCCGCGCGAGCGCGCCGCCTACATCTTCTCCGCCTGCCCGTTCACGTCCGGCAGCGCCCACATGGGCCACATCCGCAGCTATTCGATAAGCGACGCGTATGCGCGCTACCTGCGCATGAGCGGCCACGACGTCCTCTTCTCGATCGGCTTCGACGCGTTCGGCCTGCCGAGCGAGATCGGCGCGATCAAGAACGAGCTGACCCCGCAGGAGTGGGTCGAGCAGTGCCGTGCGCGCATGCACGCGCAGTTCGACAGGCTCGGCTACTCGTTCGACTGGGAGCGCGAGTGGGTGACCTCGTATCCCGCGCTCTACAAGTGGACGCAGTGGCTGTTCCTGCTGCTGCTCAGACGCGGCCTCGTCTACCACGCAGAAGGCCAGGTCGACTGGTGCGACAGGTGCAGGACCGTGTTGGCCTCGCTGCAGGTGGAGGACGGCGCCTGCTGGCGCTGCCACGAGCCGGTGAGGCTCGTGCGCCGCTCGCAGTGGTATCTCGGCGTGGCCGACTACCTGCCCGAGAACGAGCGCGGGATCGAGCTGCTGAGCGGCTGGAACGCGGCCGGCGTCGCCGCCCAGCGCACGATGCTCGGGCGGATCGACGGGATCGAGCTCGACGCCTCGACGCTCGACGGCGTGCCGCTGACCGTCTTCACGCCGTACAGAGACGCGGTCGACAGAGCCGAGTTCGTGATGCTCTCGCCGAGCTATCCGGAGATCGAACGATGGGCGATCGACGACGAGATCAAGGCCCAGCTCGACAGCGTGCGCCGCGCCGGCGTGCAGCGCGACGACCGCTCCGCCGAGGCCGCGCCGTTGATCCAGACCGGCCGCGCGCTCGCGATCCCAGGACTCGACAGGCCGCTCCCGGTTGTCATAACACCGGCGGTCGATGACCGCTTCGGCTATGCCGCCGTGCTCGGGATCCCCTCAGCTGACAAGGTCGACGCGCGCCTCGCGCCGCGCGTGAGGTCGGCCGCGGCGCTCGGGTGGAAGCTGCCGTCGGACAGGCCGAAGCTGCGCGAGGCCGCCCGCTACCGCGCGCGCGACTTCCCGATCTCGCGCCAGCGCGCGTGGGGCGCGCCGATCCCGTTGGTCCACTGCGAGGCCTGCGGGACCGTGCCCGTGCCGGAGGATCAGCTGCCGGTGCGCCTGCCTGACGACCTGCGCCCGACCGGCGAGGGCAACGTGCTCGCCGAGCGCGAGGACTTCATCGCCTGCAGCTGCCCGCAGTGCGGGGCGGCGGCTCGTCGCGAGACCGACACGCTCGACTGCCACGTGGACGGGTTGTGGCAGTGGCTGCCGTTCTCCGTGCCGGCCGCCGAGCGCGAGTCGGCGATGTTCACGAGCGAGGAACTGAGACGCTGGCTGCCGGTCCACATCGTCATCTGGGGCGCCGACGGCGGCGGCTCGATGTTCGACCAGCGCATGACCGCGAAGATCCTGCGCGACGCCGACGTGCTGCCGCACCTCGCCGAGGGCGAGCCGCATCAGAGGGTGCTGATGCACGAGATGGTCCACCTCGACGGGCGCAAGATGTCCAAGCACCTGGGCAACGTCGTCGATCCGGACGCGCTGCTGGAGCGCGTCGGCGCCGACACCGTGCGGCTGGCGGTGCTGTACGCCGCCGCGCCGACGAACATCCTCACCTGGACCGACCAGGCGCTGCAGTACTGCCACCGCTGGCTGCACAACTTCTGGGAGTACGCGCTGCCGCGGCTGGAGGGCGTCGGCGCGGTGGCGGAGCCGGACCCGCAGGAGGGCGCGGTCAAGCTGCGCAGGCGGCTCGACAACTGGCACGAAGTCGCCGTGCGGCGGATCACCGAGAACATGGCAGGGCTGGAGACCCACCGCGCCGCGCGCAACGTGATGACGCTGGTCGAGCGCGTCAGAGACTTCGAGAAGCGCGTGCTCAGAGCCGAGGACTCGCTGTCGGCCTCGGATCGGGCCGCGATGCAGCGGGCGCTGTTGGACGCGGTGATCATGCTCGCGCCTTTGGCCCCGCACATTGCGGAGGAGCTGTGGGCGGCGGCCGGACAGGAGGGGCTGGTGTGCAACGCGGCGTGGCCGGTGGCGGCGCCTCGCGAGCCTGCTTCGGCGCCGTCGTCCTAGGGCCCGGCCGCGTCGGCGGGCGGGTCCTGACCGCTCCGGGCGCGCGCCGTCCGCCTCCGGCGGGCCGGCGTGCGTCCTCACGGCCACCCGCCCGATCGGCCGCTCCGTGTGGCATGCTCGGCGCGTGGCTCGCGCTGGCCGGCTAGCTGTCCTCGTTGCTGTCTTTTCGCTGGTCGCTCCGGCTGCGTGCGGGAGCGTTCCCGCGCCCAGCGCTCCGCCCGCCCTCCTCGCTGCCCGCGGCGTGAAGCTGACGCGGATCGGGACGTTCTCGTCGCCGACGTACGTCGCGCAGGCGCCCGGCGACGCGCGGCGGCTGTTCGTCGTCCAGCAGGGCGGCGCGATACGGGTGCTGCGCGACGGCCACCTGCTGCGCGCGCCGTTCCTCGACATCACGCGCCGCGTGAAGAGCGGCGGCGAGCAGGGGTTGCTGTCGATCGCGTTCGCGCCGGACTATGCGACGAGCGGGCGCTGCTACGTCGACTACACCGACGTGAACGGGAACACTCGCGTGGTCGAGTACCGGCGCTCGCGCTCCGCCGACCGCGCCGATCCCGGCAGCGCGCGGCTCGTCCTCTTCCAGCGCCAGCCCGAGCCGAACCACAACGGCGGGCAGCTCGCGTTCGGACCGGACGGCTTCCTCTACGTCGGCCTCGGCGACGGCGGCGGCGAGTACGACCAGCACGGCCGGATCGGCAACGGCCAGAACCGCGGCACGCTGCTCGCGAAGATCCTGCGGATCGACCCGCTGCCGAACGGCGGCTACCGCGTCCCCCGCGACAACCCGTTCGTCGGCGTGCGCGGCGTGCGGCCCGAGATCTACGCCTACGGCCTGCGCAACCCGTGGCGCTTCTCGTTCGACCGCGCGACCGCCGACATGGTCATCGGCGACGTCGGCCAGGACAGGGTCGAGGAGGTCGACTTCCGCACCCGGGAGACGGCGCGCGGCGTCAACTTCGGCTGGCGCGCGTACGAGGGCACCCGCGTCGAAGACCCGTCGCTGCACATCCACGGCGACGTCAAGCCGGTGCTCCAGTACAGCCACGCGGGCGGCGCCTGCGCCGTCACGGGCGGCTACGTCGTGCGCGACCCGCGCCTGCGGGGGCTCGCCGGCCGCTACGTCTACGGCGACTTCTGCGCGGGCGACCTGCTGAGCGCGCGGCTGTCGCAGCACGGCTCCAGCGCGCGCCATGCGCTCGGCCTGCACGTCTCGTCGCTGTCGTCGTTCGGCGAGGACGACGCCGGGCGCATCTACGCGGTCTCGCTGAACGGGCCGGTCTACCGGCTCGACCCGCGATGAGCCTGCTCGCCCGTCACGACGTCGCCGTCGTGCGGGCCGGCAATCCGAGCCCGTTCACGCTGACGGGGACGAACACGTACGTCGTCGGCCGCAACGGCGCGTGGGTGATCGACCCGGGGCCGGCGCTGCCGGCGCACGTCGAGGCGATTGCCGTGGAGGTCGAGCGCCGCGGCGGCCTCGCCGGCATCGCGCTCACGCACGACCACCCCGATCACGCCGAGGGCGCGCCCGCGCTGCGCGAGCGGCTCGGCGGGCGGGCGTCGGTCGCGGGCATGCGCGGCGCGGCGGACCTGCCAGTCGCCGACGGCGACTGGGTCGGACCGTTCGAGGCGCTCGCGACGCCGGGTCACGCGCCCGATCACCTGACGTATCTGCTCGTTCCGCCGGCCGGCTCCGCGCCTGACGGGCCGGAGCCCGCCGCCGACCCCGCCCGCGACGCCCTCGCCTTCACCGGCGACGCCGTGCTCGGCGAGGGCAGCGTCTTCATCGCGCCGGACCCGGGCGCGCTCGCCGGCTATCTCGCCGGGCTGGAGCGCCTGCGCGAGCGCGCGCCCGCGCTGATCTGCCCGGGCCACGGCCCGCTCGTCGAGGATCCGCAGGCGAAGATCGCGGAGTACGTCGAGCACCGGCTCGCGCGCGAGCGCGCCCTGCTCGACGCGCTCGCCGCCGGCGCCCGCACGATCGACGAGCTGCTCGACGCCGCGTGGGCCGACGCGCCGCCGTTCCTGCGCCCGGCCGCCACGGTCACGCTCGCCGCGCACCTCGACAAGCTCGCCGACGAGAACCGCCTCCCCGCCGAAGTCGAGCGCCCCGAGCGCCCACCCTGGCTGCCGTGACCGGAACGCGTCCGCGCTGCGACGGCGGGAGCCCATCGCGCGCGACAATGGTCACTGAAGATGGCTGTCAGAAAACAGATATCGAGTGCGCCGTCGCGTGTCGCTCGGCCAACCGTGCTGGCCGGCGACACGCCCGTCCTGCGGCCGGACCAGGACGAGTTCGGGCGCGAGCCGCTCGCCCGGCGCGTGGCCGCGGAGGTTCGCTCCGCCCCGGTCGACGGGGGCTTTGTGATCGCGCTCAACGGCCCATGGGGGAGCGGCAAGACGTCGATCGCGAACATGGCGACGCAGTTCGTCGAAGCAGAGGACGGGGTCATCGTCGTGCCGTTCAGCCCGTGGATGTTCTCCGGCCACGACGACCTCGTCGCGCGCTTCTTCGCGGAGCTCACCGCCACCCTCGGAAAGCGGCCGGGGAAGCTTCGGGAAGTCGCGGAGCACATCTCGCGCTACGCCGGCGCGGTAGCCGGCGTAGCGCGCTTCATCCCGCTCGCCGGTGAGACGGCGGGCACGGCGCTCGACGCGGCGGGAAAGCTGGCGTCGGCGGCCGCCGGGAGCACGCCGACGCTCGACGACCTCTACGACCGACTTGCCGACGCGCTTCGCCAGCTTGATCCACGGATCCTGGTCTTCATCGACGACATCGACCGCTTGACCGATCAGGAGATCCGCGACGTGGTGCGCTTGGTCAAGTCGGTCGGCGACCTGCCGAGCATCGTGTACCTGCTCGCGTTCGATCGGACGCATGTCGAGGCCGTGCTCGGCGGCTCCGCCGGAGATGCGAGAGACCGCGGTCGGGCGTATCTGGAGAAGATCGTCCAGGTGCGGCACGACGTTCCGCCTCCGCGCGCTGCACTGCTGGTCTCCATCTACCTCCGCGATCTCGTGCAGAGAGCGATCGCCGGCTGCACGGGCGGCCAGGACGGAGGCGAGTGGCTGAATCGGCTCGGCCCCGCGCTTTCGGACCTCGTCCGGACGCCGCGAGACGCCAAGCGCGTCGCGAACGCCGTGTCGGCTGGACTCGAACTCCATCAGGGCGAGGTGGCCGTCGTGGACATCGTCGGCCTCGAGGCGCTGCGCGTCCTGGAGCCTGAGGTGCACGCGCGACTCGCCGACCTCGCCGGCATCCTGTTCGGCGACGGCTTGAGCGCGTTGAACGGCGATGACGACCCGGCGATCGAGGAGCGCCGCCGCCGGCTCGAAGACGTGCTCGCGCATGCGCGAGCTCCGGTGGCCGTGCGCAAGCTGCTGCAACAGCTCTTCCCTTCAGGGTCCGACATCCTCGGCGGCGGGCGGCGGGAGGGCGCCCGTCACGTCGAGGACCGTGAGAACCGCGTCTCCGTCCCGCGGATCTTCTGGCGCTACGTGTACAGCACGATTCCGGAGACCGAGGTCTCGTCAGCCGAGGCAGAGCACGTCGCCAAGGCGTTCGACGACCCGGACGAGTTCAGTCGACGGCTCGAAGGCTATGCGGGCCGGCGATTGGAGGACATGATCACCCGGCTCGGCGGATACTGGGAAGGGTGCGATCCCGCTGTCGTGGTGAGCATCGGGACGGTGCTGATGCGAGCGGCCAGTCGCCTTCCGGCGGACGCGTCTCCGTTCCGCATGACGCTGGATCCGGTCGTCTGGCAGTACGAGTGGCTGCTCGGAAGCCTGCTCTCGTGCGAGCCCGATCGGGAACGACGCATCGAGAAGACGAAGGAGCTGATCACGAACACGCCGAACGTCAGCGCGCGCCTTCGTCTGATCGCCTGGTTCGGCACCTTCCCAGGGCAGGAGGAAGCCCCCGAGCGTGAGCCGCTCGCGGAGCGCAGACTGCTCGACGCCGTTGAGACAGAGCGTCAGATGGCGCGGCTGCAGGTCTATGTGCTCGATGCGCAGCCCGACAAGCTCGCGCTGGAGGTCGCCGCGATCGAGCTGCTGCGCACGGTGCTGCTGCGCGACAAGAGCCGTGCGCAGAGACGCTTCGCGAAGATGGCGGCGGAGCCGAGCTTCCTGCTGATGCTCCTGCGTCGCTTCACCACGCGGATCCTGATGCCGGGTCGCGAGGTCGCCTACGAGTTCGAGTGGGCGGATCTGACCGCCACGCTTGGCGAGGCCAGAGCGCGAGAGCGCGTCCTCGCGCTCCATCGCATCATCGACGTCGCCTCGCTGGACGACCTGGCGGCGCAGGGATACCTGCAAGCGCTCGCGAGCGCGCGCAGAGCGCAGAGTCAGGCTCAGATCGCCTGAGCCCCGGCGCGCTGGCGCTCTGGCCGAGCCAACCGCCGCTCCGCCAGCGCGTTGGCGGCGGCGAGCGGCGTCACCCCCGCGGCGTCGGCGGCGTCGAGCACTTGCGCGAGCGTCCGGCCGATCGCGCGGCAGTCGCGGCGGGCGACAGCCGCGTCGTAGCCCTCGGGGCGCAGCTCGACGGCGATGTTGACGATCCCGCCCGCGTTCACCACGTAGTCGGGCGCCCACAGGATTCCCCGCGCCCTGAGCAGGTCCGCGACGCGCTCGTCCGCGAGCTGGTTGTTCGCGGCGCCGGCGATCGCTCGGCAGCGCAGCTTGGGGATGGTCTCGCTCGTGAAGACGGCGCCGAGCGCGCACGGCGAGAGCACGTCGACGTTCGCGCTCAGCGCGCGGCCCGGGGTCGTCCAGCGCGCGCCGAGCCGCTCCGCAAGCGCGCGCTTCGCGGGATCCACGTCGCTGAGCACGAGTTGCGCGCCGCCGCGGGCGCACAGCCTCGCGACGCGCGAGCCGACGTGGCCGAGCCCGAGCACGGCAACGGATCGGCCCTCCAGCGAGGGCGAGCCGAACAGCCGCGCGCAGACGGTGCGGATCGCGGCTTCGACGCCGATCGCGGTGAACGGGCTCGGGTCGCCCGAGCCGCCGCGGGCGGTCGCCAATCCCGTCACGAAGCTCGTCCGCTCCGCCACCACCGGCATGTCGCGGCTGCCGATGCCGACGTCCTCCGCCGTCAGGTAGCGGCCGCCGAGCGTCTGGACCGCGTCGCCGAAGTCGAGCAGCGCCTCGCGGCGGCGCGCGCCGGTCAGCCGCGTCCCCGGCGGCAGCGCGATCACGCCCTTGCCGCCGCCGAGCGGAAGCCCGGCGCATGCGGCCTTGTACGTCATCGCGCGGGAGAGCCGCAGCACGTCGAGCGTCGCCGCGCGCACGTCCGCGTACGACCACATGCGGCAACCGCCGAGCGAGGGTCCCCGCGCGGTCGAGTGGATCGCCACCATCACCGCCAGCCCGGAGCGCTGCCCGCGCCGGACGTACAGCTCCTCGTGGTCGAGTGGGGGCAGCAGGCGATCGATCGCCGGACGCTATCAGCGCGTGTGCGCCAGCTCTGCCCGCGCTCCCGCCGCGGCCGCCGCCCCTGCGCCAGCGTGTGGCGGAACTGCGTCCGCGTGCGCTCAGCGCGGGTACGTCGCCCCGCCGGTCGTCGCCGAGCTCGGCGGCGGACCGGAGGTCGAGGTCGTCGTTTGCGACGGATCGGCGCTTGTCGCGGGCGGAGCCGGCGGGGTCGGCGAGGCCGGATCCCCCGAGCTCGACGTCGCAGGCGCGCTCGGATCGCTCGGCGCGGGCGGCGGTGGGCTGGAGGAGCCGCTCGACGCGCCGACGACCGGCACGCTCCCGCTCGTCCCGTTCCCGCTCGCGTCGGTCGTCCCGCCGTCGGGCGGAGGCGTCGCCGGATCGGTTGCGCTGACCGGCGGATCGCTGGGAGCGCTCGCTCCGCCGGTGATCGGGCCGGCGGCGTCGAGCGGCAAGGGCGCGAGGACCGGCGAGCCTGAGGCGCCGGTGGCCGGCACGATAGGAAGCTTCAAGCGCAGTGCGGCGGCGAGCTGCTGCTGCGCGTCGGCGGCCGCCCACGCCGCAGGGCTCGGCGACATCGCGACGACGCGCTCGATCGGTGCCGCCGGGTGCCGGTGCTGGGGCGCGGCGAGCGATTGGTGCATCTCGACCGCTCCGCCGGCGCTCACGACAGCGACGGCCACGGCCGCGGCGATGTGCGCCGCGCCGATCCCCGCCGCGCCGGCGCCAGCCGTGGCAGCGGCACCGGCTCCGGCGGCCGCGGCGCCGGCGCCGCCGGCCGCGGCCGCGCCGCCGGCGCTGCCGCCTGCCACGCTGGAACCGCCTCCGCCACCGACGACGGCTCCAAGCAGCTTCGCGACGAGCGCCGCCGGCCCGAGCGCGGGCACGAGCGCCGCGAGTCGCGCGTCGAGCGTCCGCAGCTCTTTGCGATAGGTGCTGCAGGCGCTGCAGTCGTGCAGGTGCCGGCGCACCAGTCCGCTGGCGCGCACGCCGCGCTCGTGCGCGTCCGCGAGGTCGGCGCGGATCGCGGCGCAGGCCGTGTCGCGCGCCTCGGCCGCCTGTGCGAGCCCGATCCGCGCGCGCACGAGCAGCGACTTGACGGCGGGCACCGTCACTTCCAGGGCGACGGCCAGGTCGCTGTAGGCCATCCCCGAGATCTCGCGCATCAGCAGCGCCGAGCGCTGCTGATCGGGCAGCCGCTGCACGTCTTCGACGAGTCGCCGCAGCGACTCGCGCCGTTCGACCACGTCCATCGGGTCGGCGGCCGGGGCATGGACGAGCTCCAGCACCTCGGCCGGCGCGCTGGACAACCCGATCGCGCCGACGCGGCGCAGCTCGTCGACGCAGCGGTTGTGCGCGATGCGGTAGAGCCACGCGCGCAGCGACACGTCGCGGTCGTTCGCGCGCAGCGCGGCGTGGGCGCGCACGAACACGTCCTGCAAGGCGTCTTCGGCGTCGGCGCGCGAGCCGCCGAGCATCTGGCGCGCGTACGCGAACAGACGCGTGCGGTAGCGGTCGTGGATGACGCGGAACGCTTCGTCGCTGCCGGCGCGGAAGAGGCGCACGAGCTGCTCGTCGCTGCGCAGTCGCAGCAGCGGGGCGGCCATCCGGCCGATCGTGGCCGCCGGCGGAACCCCTCTCGAGGCCAGGCCCGCCGCGGCTGGAATGGTTGACGCCTCCACGCGCTCGCTCCTACCCGGTCAACGGAGCCTAGAGCACGGAGTTGCTGTTTTGAACAGACTTTGTGCGCGATTAGGCCAGATTGGCCATCACGTGCTTGATCTGCGTGTAGTCCTCGAGGCTGTACTTCGAGAGGTCCTTGCCGTAGCCGGACTGCTTGAAGCCGCCGTGCGGCATCTCCGACACGAGCGGGATGTGGTCGTTGATCCACACCGCGCCGAAGCGGAGCGCCTTCGCCATCCGCAGAGCGCGGCCGACGTTCTGCGTCCACACGGAGGAGGCGAGGCCGTAGGGCGTACCGTTCGCCCAGGCGATCGCCTCCGCCTCGTCGCCGAAGCGCTGCACGGTGATGACAGGGCCGAAGATCTCGCGCTGGATCAGCTCGTCCTGCTGCTCCAGCCCGGCGACCACGGTCGGCTCGTAGAAGAACCCGGCGCGCGCTGACGCGCGCCCGCCCGTCACGACCTCGGCGTGCGCGGCGCGCCGCTCCACGAAACCGGCGACGCGCTCGCGCTGGCGCGCCGAGTTGAGCGGACCGAGCGTGGTGTCGGGCGACAGCGTGTCGCCGAGCACGAAGCCCTGCGCCTGCCCGGCGAGCCCGGCGACGACGTCGTCATACGCGCCGCCGGCCGCGAGCACGCGCGTCGCCGCGGTGCAGTCCTGGCCGGCGTTGTAGTAGCCGGTTCCGGCGATCGTCTCCAGCGCGACGTCGAGGTCGGCGTCGTCGAACACGATCACCGGCGCCTTGCCGCCCAGCTCCAGGTGGACGCGCTTGAGCGTGTCGGCGGCCGCGCGCGCGATCCACTTGCCCGTCTCGACCGAGCCGGTCAGCGAGACCATGTCGACCTCGGGATGCGTCACCAGCGCCTGCCCGGCCGGATCGCCGTGCCCGCACACGACGTTGAAGACGCCCTTCGGCAGCAGCTCGGCCGCCAGCTCGGCGAGCCGCAGCGTCGTCAGCGGCGTCGTCTCGGCCGGCTTGAGCACGACCGTGTTGCCGGCCGCGAGCGCCGGGCCGATCTTCCAGCCGGCCATCATCAGCGGGTAGTTCCAGGGCGCGATCTGACCGACGACGCCGATCGGCTCGCGGCGGATGATCGACGTGTGGTCGGCCATGTACTCGCCGGCGGCCACGCCCTCCAGATGGCGCGCGGCGCCGGCGAAGAAGCGCAGGTTGTCGGCGATCACCGGGATCTCGTCCGCCTTCACGGCCTCGATCGGCTTGCCGGCGTCGAGCGCTTCCAGCTCGGCCAGCTCGTCGCCGTGCTCCTCGACCGCGTCGGCGAGCTTCAGCAGCGCGAGCGAGCGCTCGCCGGGCGTCGCGTTCGCCCAGCCTGCGAACGCGCGGCGGGCGGCCCGCAGGGCGCGGTCGACGTCGGCCGCGCCGGACAGCGGCGCGCTCGCGATCTGCTCGCCGGTCGCCGGGTTGAGGATCGGCTCGCTGCGGCCCTCGACCGGGTCGACGTGCTCACCGTCGACGAAGTTGCGCAGCGTGCGGGTGACGGTCGCCATGACGGATCGCTCTCCTTCGGGTCGCTCGCCGCAACGTACCACCGGTCCACGCGTCCGGATGGAGCATTCGGCGCTAGCGTTCGCGCCATGGAGGCGATCCGCGCTGAGGGCCTCACCAAGCGCTACGGCGCGACGCTCGCGCTCGCCGACCTCGACCTCGCGGTTGCGCCGGGCGAGGTGTACGGCTACCTCGGTCCCAACGGCGCCGGCAAGACGACGACGATCCGCCTGCTGCTCGGCCTGCACCGCCCGACCGGCGGTGGCGCGCGGCTGTTCGGGATCGACGCCTGGCGCGACCCGGTCGCCGCGCACCGCCACGTCGCCTACGTCGCCGGCGAGCCGTTCCTGTGGCCGTCGCTGACGAGCGCCGAGACGTTCGAGCTGCTCGCGCGCGTGCGCGGGTCGGAGGATCGCGCCTACCGCGACGGGCTGGTCGAGCGCTTCCGCGTCGACCCCGACAAGAAGGTGCGCGCGCTGTCGAAGGGCAACCGCCAGAAGGTCCAGCTCGTCGCCGCGTTCGCGAGCCGCGCCGACCTGCTGATCCTCGACGAGCCGACCGCCGGCCTCGACCCGCTGATGGAGGTCGCCTTCCGCGAGACCGTCCGCGAGGCGAAGGAGCGCGGGCAGACCATCTTCCTCTCCTCGCACATCCTCAGCGAGGTCGAGGCCGTGTGCGACCGCGTCGGGATCCTGCGCGACGGGCGGCTGGTGGACGAGGGCACGCTCGCGCAGCTCCGCCACCTCAGCGCGCACACGATCGACGTCACGTTCTCCGGACCGGCGCCGCGGCTCCCGGCGCTGCCCGGAGTCGCCGTCGCGGCGGCGGGGGAGAGCGCGCTGCGGCTGGAGGTCGGCGGCGAGCTGAGACCGGTCCTGGCGGCGCTGGCCGAGCTGCCCGTCGTCGCGTTGACGAGTCGCGAGCCGTCGTTGGAGGAGATCTTCCTGCACCACTACGACGCGAGCGATGGGCGCCTCGGCGGCTGACCTGGTCCGGCCGCCGGCGCCGGAGCGCGCGCGGCGGGCGCGGGCGGACGGGTCCGCCGCCGCGCTCGCGATCGGTCGGCGCGCGTTCGCCGACGGGCGCGTGCGCACGCTCTCGTTCGCGCTGCTGTTCGCGTTCATCGCCTACGTCAACGTGAGCGGGTACGAGCACAGCTTCCCGACCGTGCAGGATCGCCTCAGCTTCGTGCGCTCGTTCGGGAACGACGCGTCGGTGCGGCTGTTCTACGGCCAGCCGTACGACCTGCTGCACGTCGGCGGCTACGTCGCCTGGCGCGTCGGCGGAACCGGCGCGCTGTTCGCGGCCGCGTGGGGGCTGCTCGCCGCCGTGCGCGCGCTGCGGACGGAGGAGGACGCGGGCCGCTGGGAGCTGCTGCTCACCGGGATCGTCCGCCGCCGCGACGGGTACCTCGCCGTGCTCGGCGCGATCGGCGCCGGCTGGCTCGTGCTGTGGCTCGGCCTGTGGATCGGCTGCCTCGGCGGCGGGCTCGCGGCCGGCGGCTCGGCCTACTTCGCGCTCGCGGCGCTGACGCCGGCGCTCGTGTTCGCGGGGATCGGCGCGCTCGCTTCGCAGCTCGCGCCGTCGCGGCGCGTCGCGCTCGAGCTGGGGATGGCGGCGCTGGCGGCGCTGTTCGTGCTGCGCGTCGTCGCCGACACCTCGTCGGGCGCCGGCTGGCTGCGCTGGCTCACGCCGCTCGGCTGGGCGGAGTCGGCGCGGGCGTTCGCCGATCCGCGTCCGGCGGTCCTGCTGCTGCCGCTCGCCGTGACGGCGGCGCTGCTGTGGGCCGCCGGGCGGATCGCGCTGCGACGCGACGTCGGCGGCGGACTGCTGCGCTCGCACGACCGCCGCCCGCCGCGCACCGCACTGCTCGGGTCGCCGACCGCGCAGGCGCTGCGCGGCGAGCGCGGCAGCCTGATCGGCTGGCTGGCCGGCGTCGGCTCCTTCGCGTTCGTGATCGGGGTGATCTCGACGACGTTCCAGACGGTGAGACTGTCGGAGAGCATCAGAAGAGAGCTGGCGAGGTTCGGCGCGAACATCCTCACGCCGAGCGGGATCCTCGGCTTCTACTTCCTCTTCTTCATCCTCGCGATCAGCCTGTTCGCGTGCGCGCAGGTGGCGGCGGCGCGGCGCGAGGAAGCGGGCCAGCAGCTCGAGACGCTGCTCGCGCTGCCGGTCGGGCGGCGGCGCTGGCTCGCCGGCCGGCTCGCGATCGCGCTCGGCGGGGCGGTCGTGCTCGCGCTGCTGGCGGCGCTGCTCGCGTGGGCCGGCGCGCGCTCGCAGGGCGCCCACGTGTCGCTGCCGGACATGCTCGGCGCGGGCGCGAACTGCCTGCCGGCGGCGGTGCTGTTCCTCGGGTTCAGCGCGCTCGCGTTCGCCGCCTGGCCGCGAGCGACCACGGGGATCGCCTACGGGCTCGTGAGCGTCGCGTTCGTGTGGCAGCTCTTCGGCTCGGCTCTCGGGGCGCCGACGTGGCTGCTCGGCGCCTCGCCGTTCCACCACGTCGGTCTCGTGCCCGCCCAGGACTTCAAGGCGCTCCCCGCCGCGATCATGCTCGCGCTCGCCGCCGCCGCGCTCGCCGCCGCGCTCGCGCTGTTCGCGCGGCGGGACCTGACGGGGGAGTAGCGCCTCAGAACGACACAACCCACCTCAGAAGGTGGGTTGTGAGCGGGGAGTCACCCCGAGCAAGTGATAACCGTACCTACAGGATACCGAGTCCGGGTGTCGCTGCAAGCCTTGCTGCCGGCGGCGCGGAGAGAGCTTAACGCGGGCGTCACCCGCAGGCGCATGATCGTGGCACCCGCCCTTCAACCGGCCGCCGGTCGAGCAAGGAATGGCGGAGGGCGGGAGACTCGAACTCCATCCGGGGACGAACCCGGACTCACGGTTATCACTCGCTTGCGCCACCTCGGCGCTTCACCCTCCGTCCCCATGGAGGCTAAGCGGCCGAGCGCCAATGCGCCACCCAACAGATATGGAGATTCCTAAAAGAAGTTCACGCGACGGCTCATCGTGCCGCTACCGGCCCGGAGGTACGCTTTCCCGACCATGGATCCCGCCAACGGCGTCGGCATTCCGCTCGCGGTCGTCGCGGGGCTGGTCTCGTTCCTCTCGCCGTGCGTGCTGCCGCTCGTGCCTGGCTACATCAGCGCCGTCTCCGGCGTCGCGCCCGGCGAAGTGCGCAGCGCCGGCGGGCCGCGCCGCGTCCTGATCCCGAGCCTGCTGTTCGTGCTGTCCTTCAGCACGATCTTCATCCTGCTGGGCCTCGGCGCGACCGCCGTCGGCTCTGCGCTCAACGATCACAGGCAGCTCCTGCAGAAGGTCTCCGCCGTGCTGATCGTCGCGATGGGCATCTTCTTCCTGAGCACGCCGTTCGTGACGCGCCTGAACCGCTCCTTCCACGTCGACGGCCTGATGCAGCGCGCCGGCAAGGGCGGCCCGGTGATCGCGGGCGCCGCCTTCGCGATCGCGTGGACGCCGTGCATCGGGCCGACGCTCGGCGCGATCCTCAGCGCCGCCGCGCTCTCCAGCTCGGCCGGCCACGGCGCGATCCTGCTCGCCTTCTACTCGGCCGGGCTCGCGATTCCGTTCCTGGCGACCTCGCTCGCGTTCGGCTCGATGACCTCCGCGTTCGGGGTCGTGAAGCGCCACTACGGCGTCGTCATCGGCGCCGGCGGCGTTGTGCTGATCGCCATGGGCGTCATGCTCTGGACCGGCGAGTTCTTCCGCCTCAACGCCGAGGCGCAGAACCTGCTGAACAACCTCGGCCTGGACGTCTGGAACAGCGTCTGACGCCTCCTCCGGCGGCGCTAGGATCACGGCATGGCCGTCCGGAGGCGCACCAGCTCGACCTCGGCGTCTCGTCGCGGATGAGTGTGGGCAGCCGCGCATGACCGCCACCAGACGGACGCGACCCCGCGCCAACCCGCGCGGACACGAGCGAGCGCCGGCGCGCTCGCCGTTCCCGCCGATCGCCACGTATGCGTTCCTGTCCGACTGCCACACCGGCGCGCTGCTCGCGCCGCACGGCACGATCGAGTGGCTGTGCGTGCCGCGCTTCGACGCACCGAGCGTGTTCGGGGCGCTGCTCGACCGCGGCGCCGGCGGCTTCCGGCTCGGCCCCTACGGCGTCGACGTCCCCGGCGCGCGGCGCTACGAGCCCGGCACGAACATCGTCGAGACGACGTGGATGACGCCGTCCGGCTGGGTCGTCGTGCGCGATGCGCTGACGATCGGCCCGTGGCGCGGGAGCAGCGACCCCGCCGCGCACACGCGCCCGCCGACCGACACCGACGCCGACCGCGTGCTCGTGCGCACGATCGAGTGCATCCAGGGCAGCGTGCAGATCGAGATGATCTGCGAGCCGGCGCTCGACTACGCGCGCGCGGAGGCGCAGTGGACGCCGGTCGACGGCTACCAGGTCGCCGACGCGACCGACGGCGAGACGACGCTCCGCCTGAGCACCGATCTGATGATCGGGATCGAGGGCAACCGCGCCCGCGCGCGCCACACCCTCAAGGAGGGCGAGAGGCGCTTTTGCGCGCTCTCGTGGGGGGCCGACCTGCACGGCCCGCGCAGCGTCGAGGAGGCGGCCGAGATGCTCGACCGCACGTCCCACTTCTGGCGCGGGTGGCTCGACGACGGCCGCTTCCCCGACCACCCGTGGCGCATCTTCCTGCAGCGCTCCGCGCTCGTGCTGAAGGGCCTGACCTATGCGCCGACGGGCGCGATGGTCGCCGCGCTCACAACCTCGCTGCCGGAGACGGCCGGCGGCGAGCGCAACTGGGACTACCGCTACACCTGGATGCGCGACGCGACCTTCACGCTGTGGGGGCTGCACGCGCTCGGGCTCGACTGGGAGGCCGACGACTTCATGCAGTTCGTCGCCGACGTCAACCGCAACGGCGACGGCTCGCTGCAGATCATGTACGGGATCGACGGCGAGCGCGAGCTGACGGAGCAGACGCTCGACCACCTGACGGGCTACGAGGGCGCCAAGCCCGTGCGCATCGGCAACGGCGCGTTCGACCAGCGCCAGAACGACGTCTACGGCGCCGTGCTCGACTCCGTCTACCTGCACACGAAGCACGGCGGCCGGCTGCCGGAGCGGCTGTGGCCGGTGCTCGAGGACCAGGTGAGAGGCGCGATCGCGGTCTGGCGCGATCCCGACCAGGGGATCTGGGAGGCGCGCGGCGAGCCGAAGCACTACGTCTCCTCGAAGCTGATGTGCTGGGTCGCGCTCGACCGCGGTGCGCGCCTGGCGGAGATCCACGGCGAGCCGGAGCTCGGCGGGCAGTGGCAGCAGCTCGCGAACGAGATCAAGCAGGACATCCTCGACCACGGCATGCGCGACGGGATCTTCCGCCAGCACTACGACACCGACGCGCTCGACGCCTCGACCCTGCTGATCCCGCTCGTGCGCTTCCTGCCGCCGGACGATCCGCGGGTCGTCGCGACCGTCAAGGCGATCGCGAGAGACCTGACCGACCACGGCTTCGTGCTGCGCTACCGCGTCGAGGAGACCGACGACGGCCTGCACGGCGAGGAGGGCACGTTCCTGATCTGCTCCTGCTGGCTCGTCGCCGCGCTGGAGGAGATCGGCGAGCACCGCCGCGCGAAGATGCTGCTGGAGCGGCTGCTCGCCCATGCGTCGCCGCTGTACCTGTACGCGGAGGAGCTCGACTGCCTGTCCGGGCGTCACATGGGCAACTACCCGCAGGCGTTCACCCACCTCGCCCTCATCAACGCGATCATCCACGTGATCGAGGGCGAGGAGGACGCCTAGCCCGCGGTCCCAGGCCGGGCGCGTCCTACGCGTGCGTCTTGACGAGATCGCGTGCGGGGTCGATCGCCCAGCGGGCGGCCAGCTCGGCCAGCTCGTCGTCGAGCCGCCAGCGGTCGGGCAGCGCCGGCCCCTCGTGGTCGGGGACGCCGCCCTTGAGCGTCATGCAGCCCGCGTTGTCGCCGATCGCGCGCAGCTCGGCGACGTCCTCCTCGCTCAACCGCACGTCGGCCGGCAGCGCGGCCAGCTCCGCCCGCTTCTCCTCGACCGGCCGCGCGTCCGCGCCTGCCTCCTGCAGCAGCGTCGGCGCGACGCACTCCACCGGCGTGTGCGCGAGGTTCCACTGGCAGGCCAGCTGCAGCAGCGTCAGGCCGTGGCGCTCGGCGATCGGGCGCATCCGCTCGATCCGCTCCAGCCCCGCCTCGATCCAGCCGGCCGGACGAAAGCTGCGGTGGTCGCGCGGGCCGAGCGCGGCGGCGTCGTGCAGGTCGCCGCCGAACAGCCCGCCGTAGTCGACCACGCGCGTGATCGCCTTCACGTCGTGACGCGCCGCCGCCGGCAGCGCCAGCTCGCCCGGCCACGGCTCGAGCGGGTTGAGGATCAGCATCGCCCAGTCGATCCGCTCGCCGAAGCGCTCGAAGCAGTCGATCAGGTCGAGCGTGAAGCCGTTCGCCGGCCCGGGCGCGACGCCGATCAGGTCGGTCAGGCCGTCCTCACGCAGCGCCGCCATCCCGTCCCACACGGCCTCGCTCGTGTAGCCGATGCGGTCGGGGTTGTGCAGCAGCAGCAGGTCGAAGCGGTCGACGCCGCAGCGCTCCAGCGACGCCTCCGTCGCGCGCCGCAGATACGACGCGTACGCGTCCGGCCCGCGCAGCGACGGGTCGGTGAAGCGCGGGAAGCCCTTCGCGCCGGCGCGCTCGCCCTCGTAGAAGTCATGCCCGACTGCGCCGACGAGCACGTAGTCCTCGCGCGGCATCCCCGCGAGCGCCCGCCCGAGCATCCGGTCCGCGTCGCCGGCGCCGTAGACGTCGGCCGTGATCGCCGTGCGGATGCGGTCGTCCGGTCGCAGCAGCGCGAGCAGCCGCTCGTCGTCGAGCGGCTCGCCGAAGTGCATGAAGCGCCCGCCGCTCCACGTCCCGATCGCCGTCTGCGTGGGATGCGCCATCGCATCGGAACGATACGACGCCGCGCCTCCAGCCGCCGCGCCCGCGTCGACGCCGCTCAGCGCAGCAGCTCGCTCGCGCGCGCCTCGGCGATCATCGCGCGCAGCGTCTCCCGCGCGCCGTACCGCGGGCGCCAGCCGAGCTCGCGGCGCGCCTTCGCCGTGTCCATCAGCACCGCCACGCGCAGCGCGTTGATCCACCGCGCCTTCTCGGGCACGAACGGCAGCCGCCCGGCCAGCTCGGCCGCCGCCTCGACCGCCAGCTCCGGCACCGGGATCGCATACCACCCCAGGTCCTCGGCGAGGTCGCGCATGTTCAGCGTGCCCGGTCCGGCGAGGTTGTAGATCCCCGGTCTGCCTCTTCCCAGCGCCGCCGCACGCAGCGCGCTCGCGACGTCGTCGTGATGGACGAGCTGGAACGTCACGCCGTTGTCGGGGATCACCGGCTTGAGCACCGGCGCCGCCGTGTCGAGCAGCCAGCGGACCGCCTCCGGCATCCGCTCGCCGAGCTGCACGTACGGGATCGAGCTGATCATCATGAGCGCGTCCGGTCCCGCGACGATGCAGGGGCGGAAGACGTAGACCGCGGTCGCGCTGCCGCGCGCGATGTCGCCGAGCAGCTGCTCGACCTCCGCCTTCTCGGCCGAGTAGGCGTGCGCGCTCGTGCCGCGCGGGCGCACGTCCTCGGTCAGCAGCGGCGGGTTGTCGGGATGGAAGCCGTAGGCGGCGACCGACGAGGTGTAGACGAGCCGGGGCACGCCGGCCCGCACGGTCGCGGCGAACACGTTGCGCGAGCCCTCCAGGTTCACGCGGTGGCCCTCGTCGCCGCCGGCGCCCATGATCGCGAACGCAAGGTGGACCACCGCGTCCGCGCCGGCGACCAGCTCCTCGACGGCCGTGCGGTCGAGCACGTCGCCGCGCACGTAGGTCGTCTTGCGCCAGCCCTCGGCGGCCGGGTCGAGCGCCCGCCGCGCCATCGCGCGGATCGCTCTCACCTCTCCGCTGCGCTCGAGCCCGCGCATGAACGCGCGGCCGATGTCGCCGGTCGGGCCGGTGACGGCGACGGTGATGCCGGCGGCTCTGGCCGCTCTCGGTCTCGCACTCGCTCTCGGTCTGGCTCTCGCGCTCGTCGTCGCCACGCTACGCCTCGACGACGTCGTACCCCGGATCGCCGGGCAGCAGCACGCGCGCGACCTCGCCCTCGAGCACGATCCGCGGCTCGACCGGCTCCACGCGCTGCCGGCTGGCGTGCGCGACGAGCGCGTCGGCGTCGGGGAAGGCGGCAAGCTGCTCGAGGTGCTTGATCGTCGGGAAGACCAGCATCAGCTCGCCGGCCGCGTGGTCGTCGAGCGCGCCCTGCGGCGTGCTCCAGCGCCAGTCGACGCACTCGCCGCCGTCGATCCGGGGCGCCGCGTGGTCGGCGACGGGGGAGAGGAAGAACCACGTGTCGAAGCGGATCTTCACGACCGCCGGCGTGATCCAGCGCGAGAACGGCACGAGCGCCGCCGGGTCGGCGATCGCGATGCCGGCCTCCTCCGCCACCTCGCGCACGCCGGCCGCGCGCAGCGCGGCGTCGCCCTCCCCGTCGGTCGCGTCGACCGCTCCGCCGGGGAAGACCCACGCGCCGCCCATGAAGCGCGAGGCCGGATTGCGCTGCACGAGCAGCACCTCCAGCCGCTCGCTTCCGCCGCGCAGCACGATCACGCTCGTCGCCAATCGCGGCGTCGTCACCGCGCCCGTGTTGAGCTCCTCGCCGGGTGCGGGCTGCGCAGGCTCCATCGAACGTCTCACACTAGTACAGCCGCCTCGCGCGGGAGCGCGGTACCGTTCCAGCCATGAGCGCCACGCAAACGACGCAGAAGTGGATCTGCGAGTCCTGCGGATTCATCTACGACCCGATGGATGGCGATCCCGACGGCGGCATCCCGCCGGGGACGGCGTTCGAGGACATCCCCGAGACCTGGTTCTGTCCGGTCTGCGGCGCCCGCAAGCGCGACTTCGTGCCACACGAGGACTGAGCGTCCAGGCGCGCGCTGGCGCGCGCAAGTCCGCCGACCGATCTGCCGAGAAGCGGCGTATGCCACGTCGCCCTCTCACTCTGCTCGCATGCGCTGCGGGCGCCTGCGCGCTGAGCGCCGCGCCTGCCGCCGCCAAGAGCGTCCCCTCCAGCGGCCGCGGCGTCGTGCTGGCCGCCTCCGGTCACACCGTCCGCCTCGTCGACCGCTCGCATCGCGTCGGCGACGTGCACGTGACCTCCGCGCATGGTCTGCGCCGGGGTGCGGTCGTCACCGTCGGCAAGGGTCGCGCGCGTGTGACGGGCCACGTCGGCAAGATCGCCTTCCTCGCGCGCGTCGTACGCAGCTCACGGCACGGTGCGGTTCTGCGCCTCGGCGACGGCTCGGCGCTCACCATCGCCGGGGGCGCGCCGCGCCCTGCGAGACGGGTGCGCGGCGCATCGGCGGCGGGCGTCACGGTCGACTTCCAGAGCCTGACGTCCGGTCAAGCGGTGCTCGTCACGATCGCCGCGGGCGGGCACGGCAACGTCGCGATCGCGCTCAAGGCGCTGTCGGGCGGCACGAGCATCGGTGACGACGAGCTCGACGCGACCGGCGTCGTCACCGACGACACCGGCGACGGCACGTTCGCGATCGGCGCCGGCGACGGCAGCGGCCTGCGCTTCAGCGACCCGCAGCGCCTGCTGGAGGCGGCCCACGCCACGCAGTGCGACGAGGTCGAGGTCGCCTATCACAGAGATGGCTCCACGCTGGTCGCCGACAGCCTGCGCGTGACGGGGCAGAGCAGCGACGGCGACTGCGCCGGCGTCACCGACATGACCGAGATCGACGGCGTCGTGACGGCGATCGCCGGCGACGCCTCCTCGCTCACGCTCCAGCCCGACGACGGCAGCCCGGTGACGACGGTCCCGGTCTCCGACCCGAGCGTGGTCGACGGGATCCAGGTCGGCGACGACGTCGCGGTCACGCTGGATGACACGAACACGGCGGTGGACGTCGAGCCGCTCGACGACTCGGGCGGCGGTACGGGCGACGACGGCGGGGACGCGTAGCCGACACAACCACGAGGGGAAGTCCTCCTGGTTGACACAGAGTGCTGTTCATGTAAATCTAGGCGACGCACACGCATCCTGCGACGCCGGAGGAGACATGAGCACAGTCGCTGTCGAGGAGGAGCTGAACCCCGCCACCTGGCGCGACGGCAAGCGCTACGCATGGCTGCTGGGTCTGATCATCCCGGTCGGCCCCTTCGTCGCCTGGGGCTGGGTCGAGCTGACCGGCCTGGGCGTCTTCTGGTGGTTCGGCCCGGTGCTCGTGTTCGGGCTCTTCCCGCTGCTCGACGCGATCGTCGGGATGGACGAGGAGAACCCGCCCGACAGCGTGCTGAAGTGGCTCGAGCAGGACCGCTTCTACCGCTGGTGCACCTACGCCTTCATCCCGCTCCAGTACGCCGGCCTCGCGTTCGCCTGCTGGATGTGGGCGCACGGCGGCCTCTCGACCGTCGAAGACCTCGGGCTCGCCTTCACGATGGCGATGGTCAGCGGCATCGCGATCAACACCGCCCACGAGCTCGGCCACAAGCGCGCCGCGAACGAGCGCTGGCTGTCGAAGGTCGCGCTCGCGCAGAGCGGCTACGGCCACTTCTTCATCGAGCACAACCGCGGCCATCACGTGCGCGTCGCGACGCCGGAGGACCCCGCGAGCGCGCGCCTCGGCGAGAGCTTCTGGGCGTTCCTGCCGCGGACCGCGATCGGCTCGCTGCGCTCCTCGTGGGAGCTGGAGGCCGAGCGCCTTCGCCGCACCGGCAGCCGCCCGTGGACGTACAAGAACGACATCCTCAACGCCTGGGCGATGACGGTCGCGCTCTACATCGTGCTCGTTGCCGTCTTCGGCTGGGTCGTGCTGCCGTACCTGCTGCTGCAGTCGGTCGTCGGCGCCTCGCTGCTGGAGGTCGTCAACTACCTCGAGCACTACGGGCTGCTGCGCCAGCGGCGCGAGGACGGCCGCTACGAGCGCACGCGCCCGGAGCACTCGTGGAACTCGAACAACGTCGCCTCGAACGTGATGCTCTACCACCTGCAGCGCCACTCGGACCACCACGCCAATCCGATGCGCCGCTACCAGGCGCTGCGCCACGTCGACGAGGCGCCGCAGCTCCCGACCGGCTACGCGGGGATGATCGTGCTCGCGCTCGTGCCGCCGCTGTGGCGGCGCGTGATGGACCATCGCGTGCTGGAGCACTACGGCAGCGACGTCGCTCGCGCGAACATCGCGCCGCGCGCGCGCCGGCGCATGCTCGCGAAGTACGGGACGGCCGGCGCGGCGGCGGGGGGTGGGAGCCTGTGAGCACGTTCCGCTGTCCCGTCTGCGAATACGTCTACGACGAGCGGGAGGGCCACCCGCGCGAGGGCTTCGCGGCCGGCACGCCGTGGTCGGCCGTGCCCGACGAATGGGCCTGCCCCGACTGCGGCGTGCGCGACAAGGTCGACTTCGAGCCGGTCGAGGACTAGAAGCTGCTCAAGGAGCGCGTCATGCCGGCGGCCGTGGCTGCGACCATGGGGGCGATGCCCCCGACCCGCGAGCGCACCCCGTACGCCGTCGCCGCGCGCCAGCTGCTGCGCGACACGCTGTTCGACGCCGCGCGCGACGAGGTGCAGCAGCGGCCGTGGGCGGAGGTGACGATGGCCGACATCGCGAGAGCGGCCGGCGTCTCGCGCCAGACGCTCTACAAGGAGTTCGGCACGCGCGACGAGTTCTCGGCGGCGTTCGTGATCCGCGAGGGCGAGCGCTTCCTCGACGCGGTCGAGCAGGTCGTGCGCGAGCATCTCGACGACCCTTCGGCCGCCGTCGCGGCGGCGCTGGAGCTGTTCCTGACGGCGGCCGGCGAGGACCCGCTCGTGCGCGTCCTGTTGAGCGACGACGGCACCGCCGGCATGTTGCCGCTCGTGACGACGCAGTCGATGCCGGTGGTGACGTGGGCGAGCGCGCGTCTGGCGGCGGTCATGCGCGACGGCTGGCCGGCTGCGAGCGAGCACGACGCCCAGCTGCTCGCCGAGACGCTCGTGCGGTTGGCGATCAGCTACGTGACGGTGCCGAAGGGCACGCCCGGCGCGACCGCCCGCGACGCCGCGGCGTTGCTGGGGCCTTATATCGAGCGGGCGCTCGAAGGCGGGGCATAAGCGCCCCGATCCCGGCCGGCGGCCGCGCTCCGCTCCGCCGCTGCGCGCCGCTCACGACGGGGCCGGCGTCCGCCGCGTCCGTCGTCTGCTGGGGAGGGGGGAGGGAGCAGTACCTGTTGCGTTCGCGCGCTCTTCCGTGACGTTCCACGCGCCCGCCTACGCACGATCCCCCGCCAGCGCATGCTCTTCCCCCGCGAGCCCACGCTCTTCCCCCCGCGAGCCCACGCTCCGGATTTATGCCTGTCAAGTTTTGCCCCTATACGGGGGTCACGTTGACAGTCATGAAAACGGATCGTCACGCTTTGCGCAGTTCGGCCGGCGCGAGGCGCCGGCCGCCAGCCGCCGGCGGCAGGCAGCGCCTGAGCGGCGCGCCAGAGCCGGCGCCGAACCCCTCACCCTAGCCACCGCTCCAGCGGAAGCGTCGCGCCCGCAGCAGCCAGCAGCGCCGCATCCGCGCGTGCAACCCGCGGCAGCGCCGCCACCTCGACGTCGCCGAGGCGCGCGATCGTGGCGCGGTTGTCGTCCTCCATCGTGCTCGGCTGAGCCGGCCAGGGCGTGAGCACGACACCCGCCACGCGCAGGCCCGCTGCGCGCGCGGCCTCGAGCGTCAGCAGCGTGTGGTTGATCGTGCCGAGGCCGGGTGACGCGGCGATCACCAACGGCAGGCCGAGGTCGCAGGCGAGGTCGCGCACGAGGTAGTCGCGCGTGAGCGGGACGAGCAGGCCGCCGACGCCCTCCACGATCACCGTCTCGGCGTCAGCGGCGCGGGCGTCGAACGCGCGGCGCAGGAGCGTCGGGTCGAGCGGCGCCCCGGCGAGCTCGGCGGCGAGGTGCGGCGAGAGCGGCGCGGCGAACACGGCGGGCGAGACGTCATTTGGATCGGCGCCGGTCGCGGCGGCGAGCAGCTCATGGTCCGGCGGCCAGCCGGGGTCGACGCGCTCCGCGGTGCCGCTCACGACCGGCTTGAACGCGACGACGCGCTCGCCGCGGACATGCAGCGCGGCAAGGATCGCAGCCGCCACGACCGTCTTGCCGACGTCGGTGCCGGTTCCGCTGACGAACAGGCCGCGCACGCGGCGCTACGCCGCGCGGTCGAGACCGTCGCGCTCGGCGTCGAACGGGCGCGCCCCGGCGCGCGCCGGCGGCCGCTCGTCGTCCCGGTGCACGGCGGGCCCGCGCTCGGGATCGGCTGCGAGCGGTTCGGGGGTCGCGAGCGACGGCTCGGTGACCGGCGGTCGCAGGTCCTCCGGGTGCATGCCCGCTCCGCGCACCGCCTGCGCGAGCGTGCGGGCGGCGTCGCGCAGCTCGCCCTTGCCGTGCGTCGCCATCACTGCAAGCCGCAGTCGCGAGCTGCCGGCCGGGACCGTCGGCGGGCGGATCCCCTGCGCGAAGACGCCGCGTTCGAGCGCCAGCTCGCAGGCGCGCATCGTCGCCTTCGCGTCGCCGAGCACGAGCGGGACGATCGGCGTGCGGTCCTCCTCGCCGAGCTCGAACCCCTCGGCGGCGAGCGCGCCGCGCAGCTCGCGCACGTTCGAGCGCAGCTTCTCGACGCGACGCGGCTCCTCTTCCAGCAGCGTCAGCGCGGCGAGCGCGCCGGCGATCGCGGGCGGCGGCGGCGCGGTCGAGAAGACGAACGAGCGCGCCGCGTTCGTCAGGTACTTGGCCATGCGCGCGTCGCACGCCGCGTACGCGCCGTAGGCGCCGAGCGCCTTGCCGAGCGTGCCGACGATCACGTCGACGCCGTCCTCGACGCCCGCCTCGGCGACCGCGCCGCGCCCGCCCGGGCCCAGCGTGCCGGTGCCGTGCGCCTCGTCGACCATCAGCCGCACGTCATAGCGCCCCGCCAGCTCGGCGAGGTCCACCAGCGGCGCGACGTCGCCGTCCATCGAGAAGACGCCGTCGGTCGCGATCAGCGCTCCGCGCGCGCCCGCCTCGCGCAGGCCCCACTCGAGGTGGTCGAGGTCGCCGTGCTCGTAGACGAACACGTCCGCGCGCGAGAGTCGGCAGCCGTCGACGATCGAGGCGTGGTTGAGCTCGTCGGAGAAGACGACCTCGCCGCGGCGCGCCAGCGCCGAGATGACGCCTGCGTTCGCGAGGTAGCCGGAGCCGAACAGCAGCGCCGCCTGCCGGCGCTCGAAGCGCGCGAGCCGCTCCTCCAGCCGCCGATGAATCGTCATCGTGCCGGAGATCAGCCGCGAGGCGCCGGCGCCGACGCCCCAGCGCATCGCCGCTTCGGCGGCCGCCTCGCGCACCGAGGGATGGTCGGCGAGGCCGAGGTAGTTGTTCGAGCAGAGCAGCAGCACGGGCTTGCCGTCGAGCACGACGCGCGGACCCTGCGGTCCGCTGACGAGCCGGGTGCGGCGCGCGAGCCCCAGCTGCTCCAACTCGTCCAGTCGTGCCTCGATCTCGATCATCGCCGTGCTGTCGCCTCCCGTGTCGGTCGTCCCTGGCCCGTGTTGGGCGCCCCGTCGGGGCGCGGCGGGATCACGCGCTTGCTCTCGAATCTGAGCTGCGAGGCGGGGTCCCACAGTCTGATCTCGATCGACGCGCCGGCCGGCCCGGCGCTATCGAGGTGCATCTCCACGACGTCGGGCGTCTCTCCCGCCAGCCAGCCGGCGCGGTTGTCGGGCCGCGGGTTGGCGCCGTTGTCGGGCTGGCGCGCGACGTTGAGGCCGAGCTCCTCGAACATCGCGCGATCCTGCTCGGGCGTGTTGCCGAGCGTCGTCAGGAAATTGCCCATCATCACGCCGTTGATGCCGGCCTTGACAGCGAGCCGCTGCAGGTCGCCGATGTTCTCCACCCGCCCGCCGCAGAGGCGGAAGAGGGCGTCGGGGAGGATCAGGCGGAAGATCGCGATCCACTTGACCGCCTCCCACGGATCCATGTAGTCGCGGTCGCCGAACTTGGTGCCGGGGCGCGGGTTGAGCAGGTTGATCGGCACGCTCGTCGGGTCGATCTCGGCGAGCTGGAACGCCATCTCGACGCGCTGCTCGCGCGACTCGCCGAGGTTCAGGATCCCGCCGACGCACGTCTCAAGTCCGGCCTGCTTGACGGCGTCGATCGTGCGCAGCCGGCCCTCGTAGCGGACGGTTTGAGACACCTCTCCGTAGTAGGACTCGGCCGTCTCGACGTTGTGGTGCACGCGCTGGACGCCGGCGTCCTTGAGCGCCTGCGCGCGCGCGGGCGACATGTGGCCGATCGAGGCGCAGCGCTTGAGGTTCGTGTGCTCCGCGACGAGTCTGACGCCCGCGAGCACCTTCTCGAAGTCGCGCTTGGAGAGCCCCTGCCCCTGCGTGACCATGCAGAAGCGGTGCGCGCCCGCCGCCTCCGCGGCGCGCGCGTGCTCGAGGATCTGCTCGGGCGCCATCATCGCGTGCAGCGGCGTGTCGGCCTCCGCGTAACGCGACTGCGCGCAGAAGCCGCAGTCCTCGGCGCAGCCGCCCGACTTCGCGTTGACGAGCGAGCACATGTCGGTGCTGTCCTCGAAGCGCTCGACGCGCGCCTTCCACGCGCGCTCGATCAGCGCCTCGATCGCGGGGCGGTCCTCCAGCTCGCCGAGGCGCAGCGCTTCCTCACGAGTGATCAACGGCGGCATGGCGGCGGGAACCTCCGAGGCGGGATCGGGTCACGATAGGGCTGGGACCGGACGGCTCCCGGCCCGCGGCGTGAGGCAGAAGCGTGACACACGGCGCGCCCGCGCGCCCGCGCGTCATGCGCCTGCGGGCCGCTGGACCCCTGGGCTATACTTCCTAGATCCGGAGTATTGGGGAGCTCCGGCGAGAGAGGGGGAATGGCATGCGCAGCACGACCAGGCTGCTCGTGAGCATCGCATGCGCGCTGGGGGCGCTCGCCGCCGCCAGCGGGGCGGCCGCTGCCTCAACGATGTTCTTCGAACCCGCAGGGGCGATAGAAGCCGCGTCGAGCTCCGTCACGTTCGAATTCGAAGGGACGAACGTCACCTGCTCGATGCTGCTGAGAGGAAGACTCAATTCCTCGGTCACCATGAGAGAAGGAGAAAGGGTCGCGTCGATCTCGTCGGTCACGTCCAGCGCGTGCAGCGGCGGGACGATCACGTGGCTAGCGGGGATCGAATGGCCGTGGAAGCAACTGCTAGGCACGCCCGAATCACCCAGAGGCTTCCTAGTCTATTTCACGCCGTTAGCGTTCCTAGTCGAAACGCTCCTCTTCCGGTGCCTATACGAAATCAGAGGCGGCATGCTAATGACGCTCTCCGAAGGCCCGGGTCACATCGTCGTGAGGATCGATTACCTACAGAGACAGGAAATCCTCAGGTCGACGCAGCTAGGCTTCGTCGGCTGCCCGAGAGGGATCGTTGCGAGCGGGTCGTTCACGCTGAGACCGGAACAGTCGACGCACATCGTCTAGCGCCCGGTTGTGGCGGGGCGCTCAGCGCCCCCGCCACACCGGCGGGCGCTTCTCGCCGAACGCGTGGAGGCCTTCGCGCAGGTCCTCCGACTCGAACGCGCGCCGGCGTTCGGCCGCGAGCACGGCGGCGACGGCGGGATCCAGCTCGCCGGCCGCGGCGACGAGCGCGCGGATCCCGGCCTTGTTGCCGCGCAGCGAGAGCGGCGCGTTGGCCGCGATCTCCTGCGCGAGCGCGAGCGCGGCGGCAGGCAGCGCCTCCGCCTCGACGACCTCGTTGACGAGCCCCCAGCGCTCGGCGGTCGCGGCGTCGATCCGCCGCCCCGTGAGGAACAGCTCGCGCGTGCGCGCGGCGCCGATCGTCTCCAAGAAGCGGTTGAGCCCCGCGGTCGCGTAGACGACGCCGAGCTTCGCCGGCGGCATCCCCATCTGCACCGTGTCGGCTGCGATCCGCAGGTCGCAGGCGATCGCCAGCTCGAGCCCGCCGCCGACCGTCGCGCCGTTGAGCGCCGCCAGCACGGGATACGGGTAGGACTCGATCGCCGCGAGCGCGGAGGGGAAGGGATGCGAGACCTCGGCGCCGTCGTCGTACCCCTCGCCGAGCAGCTCCTCGATGTCGTAACCGGCGCAGAACGCGCGGCCCTCGCCGGTCAGCACGACGCAGCGCGCGTCGAGCCGCTCGAGCGTGAAGCGCAACGACTCGCACAGCGTGCGGTCGAGCGCGTTGCGCTTGTCGGGGTTGGAGAGCGTGAGCAGCGCGACGCCGGGCGCCGGCTCCTCGACGTGGACGACGCCGGGCACCGCTATTCGAGCACGACGAGCGTGTCGCCCTCCGAGACTGCCTGGCCCTCCTCGCAGCGGATCTCCTTCACGACCCCCGGATCCTCCGCCTCGACCGGCATCTCCATCTTCATCGACTCCAGGATCACGACCGTGTCGCCCTCGTCGACCGCGTCGCCGATCGCGACCTCGACTCTCCAGACCGTGCCGGTGATGTGGGCCTCGACGTCGGGCACGCTCGACCTCCTGGAATCGCTCGGGACAGGATGAGGGCGCCGCAGCCGGGCGCGCGGATCGCCAGAATAGCCGCCGCTCCCGATGGTCTCCGCCACCGCCGTGATCGTCACCGCCCACAACGAGGCGGACCGCCTGCCGGCGACCCTCGGCGCCCTAGCCGCGGCGTTTCCGGATGCGCGCATCGTCGTCGCGGACGACGGCTCCGGCGATGACAGCGCCGCGGTCGCGGCCGCCCACGGCGCCGAGGTCGTGCGCTCCGAGCGCAACATCGGCAAGGGCGGCGCGGCGACGCTCGCGGCGCAGCGCCTGCTGCCGCTCGCGGCGCAGGCGCCCGACGCCGTGATCCTCCTCTGCGACGGCGACCTGGCCGCGAGCGCCGAGGCGTTGAAAGCGCTCGTCGAGGCGGTCCGCGGCGGCGGCGCCGACCTCGCGGTCGCGGCGTTCGCCAGACGCGTCGGCGGCGGCTTCGGCCTCGCGCTCGGCTTCGCGCGGTGGGCGATCCGCCGCCGCTGTGGCTTCGAGGCGGACGCGCCGATCTCCGGTCAGCGCGCGCTGCGCGCCGCCGTGCTGCCGGCGGTGGTGCCGTTCGCTCCCCGCTTCGGGATGGAGATCGGCATGACGATCGACGCGGTACGCGCCGGGTTTCGGGTCATCGAGGTCGAGCTGCCGCTCGCCCATCGCGCAACCGGCCGAACCGTGCGAGGATTCCTGCATCGCGGCCGCCAGCTGTCGGACTTCGTCGCCGTCTATCGGGCGCGACGCAGCGCAAGCTTTAAGAGACTCTAAAGCGGACGACGCCGCGGATCGCCGCCTCGACCATTAGCGTTCCCGCTCGTGTCAACCACTGAAATCGACCTTCACCGCTTCGCGATCGGCTTCGACGAGCGCGACCGACCCCGCTTCCACGCCCTGATCGACGAGGTCATCGACTCGGGGCAGTGGTCGCACGGGGCGATGAACCGCCGCTTCGAGGAAGCGTGGGCCGCCTGGAACGGCGCTCCCGCCGTCGCGGTCGGCTCGTGGGCCGGCGGCGCGATCGCCGCGCTCGAGTACGCCCGCGTGCGCGGCCATGCCGTGCTGTGCCCCTCCAACACGTTCATGGCGACGCCGCTCGCGATCATGGCCGCCGGGGGCAAGCCGGTGTTCGTCGACTGCGGCAGAGACGACCTGTGCGCCTCGCTCGCCGCGATCGAGGCCGCGATCGACCGCCACAGACCACGCGCGTGCGTGCTCGTGCACATCGGCGGCCACATCGCGTTCGAGAGCGAGGCGATCGCCGCCGCCTGCCGCGCGCACGACGTCTTCCTGCTCGAGGACTGCGCGCACGCGCACGGCGCCGACTGGAACGGCACGAAGCCAGGGACCTACGGCGACGCCGGCGTCTACTCGTTCTACGCGACGAAGACGGTGTCGACCGGCGAGGGCGGGATGCTCGTCTCGCGCGACGAGGAGCTGATCGCCTGGGCGCGCGCCTTCCGCGACTACGGCAAGCCGAGCTACGACGTCCCGGGGGTCAACTTCCGCATGAGCGAGTTCACCGCCGCGATCGGCCTCGTGCAGACCGAGCGGATGCCGGAGATCGTCGCCTGGAAGAACGACGCCGCGCGCGAGCACCTTGACGCGCTGCACCCCGGCCGCCTGGAGCTGCCCGACGGCATGACGTCGGGCCTCTACAAGTACATCGTCTTCGACCCGATCGAGAAGTCCAGCGGCAAGGTCTACGACCAGCCGTGCCATCGCATCATGGGCACGGGCGACGACCTGCCCAACACCGACTGGGTGGCCGAGGGCCACTGGTGCGTCCCGCTCTACTACCGACCGGAGGTCGACCCCGCATGAGCCGCGTCCTGGTCACCGGCGGAGCCGGCTTCATCGGCTCCCACGTCGTCGACAAGCTGATCGCAGCGGGCCACGAGCCGCGCATCCTCGACGTGCGCCCATCGCCGTACCACCCCGGCGTCGACACCGTGATCGGCGACATGTGCGTGCTGGAGGACATGCTGCGCGCCGCCGACGGCTGCGACGCGATCGCCCACCTGGCAGCCGCCGCCGACGTCGGCGAGGTCCAGCAGGACCCGGTCGGCTCCGAGCAGCTCAACGCGCGCGGTACCGTCAACGTGCTGGAGGCGGCGCGGCAGCTGGAAATCGGGCGCGTCGTCTACGCCTCGACGATCTGGGTCTACTCCGACGTCGACGCCGAGCACGTCGACGAGGCGACCTTGCTGGCGCCGCCGGCGCACCTCTACACGGCGACGAAGCTCGCCGGCGAGCTGTACTGTCGCTCCTACCGCGAGCTCTACAGAGTCGAGTCGACCGTCCTGCGCTTCGGGATCCCGTACGGCCCGCGCGCGCGGCCGGCGGCGGTGATCCCGATCTTCGTGCGCAAGGCGCTCGCGGGCGAGCCGCTGACGCTGGCCGGCGGCGGCCTGCAGACGCGGCGCTTCGTCTATGTCGAGGACATCGCCGAGGGCGTCGTCGCCGGGCTCGCGCCGCAGGCGGCCGACCGCACCTACAACCTCGTCGGCGACGAAGAGGTCACGATCCGCGAGATCGCCGAGCGCGTGCGCGACGAGATCGGCGACGTCGAGCTCGTGCTGACCGAAGGACGCACGGGCGACTTCAAGGGCGCCGAGGTGTCGGGCGCGCGCGCCGCGGCCGAGCTCGGCTGGGAGGCGCGCACCCCGTTCGCCGAGGGCCTGCGCCGCTACGTCGCCTGGCATCGCGAGCACGTCGCGGTCGAGCCGGCGCCGGCGCTCGAGCCGGTGGCGGCCGTTGCGGAGCCGGAGGAGGAGTCGGCAGCCGGCGTCGCCGTCGCGACCGCGACGCGCCGCGGCGTCTCGCTGCGACGCGTGGTGCGCGACTCGGGGCTGATCCTCGTCGGTGTGTTCGCCGCGCTGCTGGCGGCGCTCGCCGGCACGATCGCCTCGGCGCTGCTCGACGGCACGTCCGACGCCTCGCACTACGCGCGGTCGCACCATGCGGTTGCGATCGTGCTCGTGTGCGTGCTGGCGGCGACGATGGCGGCCACCGCCGTCAGAGCGTGGCGGCGCGTGACGGAACGCGCGTAGCGCGGGGGCGTCAGAGCGCGACGGTCGCGAGCCCGCGGCGCTCGATCGCCTCGACCACCGCGGGCAGCGCCGCGACCGTGCGTTGCCACGATCCCGGCTGGCTGTAATCGTCCGCGTCGTGCAGCAGCAGCACGTCCCCCGCTTCGAGCCGCCCGGTCAGCTCGCCGGCGATCTGCGCCGGCGAGCGGTGCAGGCGCCAGTCGTGGCCCCAGCGCGACCACAGCAGCGGCGCCCAGCCGCGCCGGCGCACGCTCGCAAGCCCGGCCGGGCTGAAGATCCCGAACGGCGGGCGGTACCAGCGCGGCGCGACGCCGGTGGCCTCGGCGATCGTGGCGTGGCCGCGGTCGAGGTCGGCGGCGAGCGCGCGCGGCGTGAAGCGCAGCTGGAGGCGATGGCGATCGCCGTGCAGCGCGACCGCGTGTCCGGCAGCCACGATCTCCGCCGCCAGGGACGGGCTGCGCCGCACCTGCTCGCCGATCAGGAAGAACGTGGCGCGCGCGCCGGCCGTAGCCAGCGCCTCCAGCACGGCCGGCGTCCCGCGCGGATGCGGACCGTCGTCGAACGTCAGCGCGACAACGGGCTCGTCGCCCGGCAGCGTGCGCGGGATCCCCAGCGGGGCGCACAATGACGGCAGCAGCGGAGCGAGCGCGGGCAGCGACCACGCCGCGCCGGCGGCGAGCGCCGCGCCGGTCGCGGTGGCTGCGGAGCGTCGCACGCGGCGGATCCTCCCACAGGGCGGCGCGGCGATGATCGCCGGGATCGCCGTCGCAGCCGGCGCCGCCTGCTGCTACGAGGGCGCCTATGTGCTGCAGGCGCTGGAGGCACGCCGCGCCGGCGGCGGCGCGCGGCTGCATGCGTCGCTGCTCGGCCGGTTGATCCGTCGCCCGCGCTGGGTGTGGGGGACGGCGCTGTCCGGGGCCGGCGCGCTGCTGCAGGTCTACGCGCTCACGCTCGCGCCCTTGACGATCGTCCAGCCCGTGCTCGCGCTCGGGCTCGTGCTGCTGCTGGCGCTGTCGAGCGCCGTGCTGCATGAGCACGTCGGCCGGTGGGAGCTCGTCGGCGTCGCGGCGGTCGTGTGCGGCGTGGCGGTCGTGGCGCTCGTCGCCGATCCGGGCGTCGGCGGCTCGGGCGACGCGGTCGGCGTGGCGGTGCTCGCGGCCGTGCTCGGCACGCTCACCGCGCTGCCGTTCGCGCTGCGCCGCCGCGTCGCCGACGCGCGCCTGCGCGTGATCGCCGCCGCGTCCGGCGACGCGTGGGCGGCGATCGGGCTCAAGCTCGTCGCCGACGCGCTCGATCGCGGCGTCTGGCTGCCCGCGCTGCTGTGGCTCGCGACCGCCGGGCTCGCCGGCTTCCTCGCGCTGACGGCGGAGATGAGCGCGCTGCAGCGGATCGCCGCCACGCGCGTCGCGCCCGTCGTCGTCTCTGCGCAGGTGCTCGTGCCGGTGATCGCCGGGCCGCTCGTGTTCGACGAGCCGTGGGCGGACAGTCCGGCGGAGCGGCTCGTGCTCGGCGCGGCGATCCTCGCCGTGGCCGGCGGGGCCGCGCTGCTCGGCGGCTCAGCCGCCGTCGCCGACGTGATCGCCGGGGGGGATGAGCCCAAGCACGACGTCGGCCGCGAGCGGCAGTCGCGCGAACGCCGCGACCGGTGAGCCGCGCTGCGCGAGCGCGCGGCGCAGCGCGCCGGCCAGCGCGTCGCGGTCGCGCGCCACGTCGGCGATCCCGAAGCGCGCGTAGGCGCGGTTGTTCGCGCGGATGTGGCCGCGGCCCCAGCCGTAGGAGATCGTCGGGCAGCCGAGCGCCCATGCCTCCAGCACGGTCAGCCCGGCGGTCGAGTGGATCAGCGCGTCGGCGGCGGCGAACAGCGACGGCACCTCGGTCGTGAAGCCGAGCAGGAGCACCTGCGGGACGTGCCCGAAGCGCACCGCGAGCCGGCGCCGCAGCGCCTCGTTGCGCCCGCACATCACGACGACCCGCGCGACGTCGAGCGCCAGCGCGGTCGCGACCGCGCCTTCGACGTCGCCGACGCCCCAGCCGCCGCCGGAGACGACGACGACCTTCCCGTCGGCCGGCAGCCCCGTCGTCCGGCGGCCCTGCTCGCGCGTGGGCGGCGTCGCGAAGCGCGGGTCGTTCATGCCCCGCGCCGCGACGATGCGCGTGCGCGGGCCGGCGATCGCGCGCACCTCCTCCGCCGACTCGGGATGCGTGATCAGGTGGACGTCCACACCGGGATGCGACCAGTAGCGCAGGGCGGCGAGGTCCGTGATCGCGGAGACGACCGGCACGTCGAGGCGGCCGCGCAGCCGCAGCCGGCCGAGCACCTCGGTCGAGCCGGGATAGGTCGAGACGATCACGTCCGGTCGGTGCTCGGCGACCAGCCGCACCAGCCCGCGCCCGGCCAGCAGCTCGCCGAGGCCGCCGACGACGCGGCGCACGGGTGCCACGTGCGTGATGAGCGCGTACTCGGCGTCGTAGATCCGATTCCCGAGGTCGGACTCGAAGTCCGAGCCGCCGAGCACGAGTCGCTCGACGAGCGGCCCGCCCGCGCGCAGCGCGTCCTCGATCGGCGCGACGACGTCGGGCCGGCGCGCCTTCAGATCCTCGACCAGGAAGCGCGCGGGCAGATCGTGCCCCTCGCCGATCGACGCGCTCACGACGAGCACGCGCGGGGGCGTGGATCGGGCTGCGGCGGCCACGGGCATCGCGGGCGACTTATACGGGACCGGCGCATGTTCCGGCGTCGCGGGTAATCTCCTGCCCGATGGCGGACGACCGGCTCTCCACGATGAAGGCGCAGGTCTACAAGGACCCGCGGCCGGCCGAGCACTTCGACAGATTCCATCAGCGCTCACGCACGCGCGAGCCCAACTGGGTCTACGAGGTCGTGCGCACGATCACGGTCCTCTACGGGCTGATCTTCTTCCGCATGCGCTGCATCGGCTCGGACAACGTGCCGGCGAGCGGCCGCGTGATCCTCGCGCCGAACCACTTCTCGTTCATGGACCACTTCTTCACCGGCGCCTTCATCCGCCGGCGGGTGCGCTTCATGGCGAAGTCGCAGCTGTTCACGAAGCCGATGGAGTGGGTCTACTCGCCGGGCGGTGTCTTCCCGGTGCGGCGCGGCTACCACGACGAGGACGCGTTCATCACCGCGCACTCGATCCTCGCCCGCGAGGCCCCGATCGTCATGTACTGCGAGGGCGGCCGCTCGCGCACCGGCAGAGTCGGCGACAAGGCGCGGGCCGGGATCGGCCGGCTTGCGCTCGAGTCGGGCGCGCCGGTCGTGCCGATCGCGATCTACGGCTCCCAGCGCGTGCGCAACTGGAAGAAGCTGCAGTTCCCGAAGGTGCTCGTCCAGTACGGCGAGCCGCTTCACTTCGCGCAGGTCGCGACGCCATCGCGCGCGCAGCAGCAGGCGGTCGCCGACGAGATCCTCGGCGCGATCCGAGCGCTCTACGCCGACCTCGAACAGCACGGCGAGAAGCAGGTCCGCCGCCGCGTGCGTGCCGCGCGTCGTCACCGCGGGCCGGCGAGCCCGGCGGGCGCGCAGTCCTAGGTCCCTGATGGTCGAGTCCAGCTGATGGACGCGGCGGCGCTGCTGCGCCCCGGCCTGCTCGACGGCCGCGTCGTGGCGCTCGGCGGCGGGGACGGGGATGCGCTCGGCGGGCCGCTCGCGGCGCTCGGCGCGCGCGTCACACGGCTTCCGACGAGCGCCGACGAGGATGCGATGGCAGCGGCGGTCGACCCGGCCACCGACGTGCTCGTCCACGACCTGCGGCCCGCGTTCGCGGGGGGCCTGCGCGCCGCGCTCGACCTCGCGTGGGTGACGGTGCGCGCGGTCGCGAACGCCGCCTACGTCGCGCAGGCTCGCAGCGGCAAGGTCGTGGTGATCGCGCCACGCTCGGACAGCGCGCGTCCGGAAGCCGCCGGGGCGCGCGCCGCCGCCGAGAACCTCGCGCGGACGCTGTCGATCGAGTGGGCGCGGCACGGGATCACGACCGTCGCGATCACGCCCGGGCCTGACAGCGGCGAGGCGCAGCTCGCCGCGCTCGCCGCCTATCTCGCCTCGCCCGCGGGCGACTACTTCTCCGGTGCTCGCCTCGCGCTCGGCGAGACGGCGCTCACGGCCTGATCGACCACCTCGATCTGCAAGGGCGGCTGCGGCGCGGCCTCGTGGTCGACCTGCAGGGTCGTGTGTCGCAGCCCGTAGCGCTCGGTCAGTGCTCGCTGCAGCGTGCGGCGCAGCTCGTGGCAGTCGGAGCCGGCGCGCACGACGACGTGTGCGGACAGCGCCGGGAACCCTGACGTCACCTCCCACACATGCAGGTCGTGCACCTCGACGACGCCCTGCTGCGCGGCGAGCATCCGCCCGATCTGCTGCGGGTCGAGCTCGGCGGGGGCGGCCTCGAGGAAGACCCGCCCGGACGCGACCACGAGCCGCACGCCGGCGTACAGCATCGAGGCGGCGACGAGCAGCGAGGCGAGCGCGTCGGCCCGCGCGAAGCCGGTCGCCAGGACGATCCCGCCGGCGATCGCCGTCGCGATGAACGCGAACAGGTCGGTGAGGATGTGCTGGAAGCTGCCCTCGACGTTGAGGCTCCCGCGGCGCGCGCCGGCCAGCACGAACGTCGCCGCGAGGTTCACGACGATCCCCACGAGGGCGACGACCAGCACGATCGCGCCGTGCACGTCCGGCGGCGAGACGAGCCGGTGGATCGCCTCGTACACGATCCACAGCGCCAGCAGCCCGAGCGTGATCCCGTTCGCCTGTGCGCTGAGGATCTCGACGCGGCCGAAGCCGTAGGTCATCGCGCCGTGCGGCGGCCGCCGCGCGATCCGCAGCGCGACCAGCGCCAGCCCGAGCGCGGCCGCGTCGGTCAGCATGTGTCCGGCGTCGGACAGGAGCGCGAGCGAGTGGGCGAGGATCCCTGCGATCACCTCTGCGCACATGAACGCTGCGATCAGCGCGAGGGCGATCGTCAACGCGCGCGCGTCGGTGCCTTCTCGCACGTGGACGTGCGAGTGGGCGGGACTGTGCCCGTGGTCGTGTGGGTCGTGACCGTGCGCGTGTGCCATCTGCCGCAATCGTACGACCGCAGTATCGTCCGAGCCATGAGCGATCGTCATCTGCACTGCCTCGTCGAGATCCCGAAGGGCTCGCGCAACAAGTACGAGTGGGACGAGCAGCTGCAGGCGATCAAGTTCGACCGCTTCCTCTTCTCGTCGGTCGTCTATCCGACCGACTATGGCTTCATCCCGCAGACGCTGGCGGAGGACGGGGACCCGCTCGACGCGATGGTCACCGTCTCGGAGCCGACCTTCCCCGGCTGCGTGATCCCGGTCAAGCCGATCGCGCTGTTCAAGATGCGCGACGACAAGGGCGTCGACGACAAGGTGCTGTGCGTGCCGCTGGAGGACCCCAACTGGTCGTCGATCGACTCGCTGGAGGATCTGCCGCTGCCGCTGCGCGATGAGATCTCGCACTTCTTCTCGATCTACAAGACGCCCGAGGGCAAGGTCGTCAAGGTCGACGGGTGGTTCTCGCGCGAGGAAGCGATCGCCGTGATCGACGAGTCGCACGCGCGCTGGCGCGAGCAGCAGAGCCGACTCGCGCTCGAGCGCGGATGAGCACTGAGGCCGCCCCGCCCGCCCTCCCGCTCGCCGCGCTGCGGGCGCAGTTCCCGGTCCTCGCTCGCATCGCCTATCTGAACGCCGGCACGAACGGGCCGCTGCCGGCGCCTGCGATCGCCGCGGCGCGCGCGGTGTCGGAGCGGGAGCAGGCGGATGGACGCGCCGGCATGGCCCACTTCGAGCGGCGCGTCGAGCTGGCGGACGAGCTGCGCGCGGCGTACGCGGCGCGCCTCGGGTGCGCGCCCGCCGACCTCGCGCTCACGACCTCGACGACCGACGGGATCGCACGCGTGCTGCTCGGGTTGGATCTGCGCCCGGGCGAGGAGATCGTCACGAGCGACGAGGAGCATCCGGGACTGCTCGGCCCGCTCAGCGCGCAGCGGGCGCGCGGCGTGCGAGTACGGATTGCACCGTGGGCGGACGTGGCCGAGGCGGTGGGGCCGGACACGCGCCTCGTCGCCTGCTCGCACGTGAGCTGGCGCAGCGGCCGCTTCGCTCCGGCAGCGCTGGCGTCGCTCGACGTGCCGGTGCTGCTCGACGGCGCGCAGGGCGCGGGGGCGGTCGGGGTCGACGTGGCTGCGCTCGGTGCGGACGCCTACGCCGCCGCCGGGCAGAAATGGCTGTGCGGGCCGGAGGGGACCGGGCTGCTGTACGTCTCACCCGCGCTGCGCGAGCGGATGCGTGTGCCGGCGCCCGGCTACGGCAACCTCGCCGACACGTCGGCCGGGCTCGACGCGGTCGCGTGGGAGGACGCGCGCGCGTACGACACGCCGGCGCTGCCGGCCGCTTCGCTGGCGCAGGCGCACGCGGCGCTCGACGTGCTCGTCGCGGCGGGCTGGGAGGCGGTCCATGCGCACGCCGCCGAGCTGGCTGCGACCGCCGCCGATGCCCTGCGGGAACACGGCCGGGAGGTGCTTGCGCGCGACCGGACGACGCTCGTCACCTGGCGCGAGCCCGACGCCGCCGCGGCGGTCGAGCGCCTCGCCGCGGCCGGCGTCGTCGTCCGCTCGCTGCCCGACGAGGACCTCCTGCGCGCCTCCTTCGGCGCCTGGAACAGCGCCGACGACCTCGATCGTCTGCTCGCCGCGCTGCCGCGCTGAGCGGCGCCGCCACGCGGAGCTGGCAGCCCACCACACAACCGCGGTTGCCGCTCGCCGCCTCGCCATCTACGCTTTGCATGCGGTGGCGAGCCGATGGGTGCTCGATCATCTCGAATCCACGCCATGCTCGCCTCCTCGTTTTCTCGGTGAGGCGAGGATGCTCCGGGCGGGCGCCGGGGCCGACTGCCCGCCCGGAGCGTTGCGGTGGTGCGCTACCGCGTCAGCCGGTCAATGACCAGCAGCGCGAGCATCACGCACATAGCGAGCACCATGAGGGCTACGACCATGTCCACCTCCTCTCCTCGTATGGGGGCCGCCGGTCGGCCCCGTGCCGCCGGCTCCCGGAGAGAAGGTCTCCACCGCGCGTCTCATCCTGACGACCGACCTGTTACATGTCTCGCGCGCTTTGAATCAATTCTGCGCAGGACTGCAAATTATTGCGCAAGACCGAGCAATTAACCGCTGTTGCCGTCCGCCACCCGAACTAACGTTCGCCTCCGTCCCCATCAAAAAGGCCGGGGCGCTGCTGGCACAGCGCCCCGGCCACGCAAAGGAGGCAGAAACTCCCATGCCACGCCAGCGTACTTCGTCCCGCGTCCACTCCGCGCACGCCCTCACGCTCGGTGCCGCCGTGCGCGAGCTGCGCGCCTGTCGCGTCATCTCGCAGGAGGAGCTCGGCTTCCGTGCCAAGCTCCACCGCAACTACGTCGGCGCGCTCGAACGCGGGGAGATCAACCCGACGTTCAGAACGCTGCGCACGCTCGCCGACGGGCTCGACGTCGACCTCTCCTCGCTCATCCGCCTCTACGAGGAGCGCCAAGAGGACTGTCTCGTATGAGCAACCTCCAGATCGCGACGCCGCGGCGCACGGTCTCCGCGTGCGCCGCGGGCACTTGGGGTCGCCGCCGCTCAGGTCGTCATGCCGGTGAACTGGCCACCGGTGATGTTCAGCGTCTGCCCGTGCACGTAGTTCGACCACGGCGAGCAGAGGAAGAACACGCCGCCGGCGGCCTCCTCCGGCGTGCCCGGCCGCCCGAGCGGGATCAGCATCGCGGCCATGCCGCGCAGCTGATCGGGGATCCCGAGCTGCACTCTCTCTCCGCCGATCTCCATCGTGTTGGCCTCGTCCTTCGAGGCCGTCAGGCGCGTCTCGATGTAGCCGAACGCGACGGCGTTGACGTTGACCTTGAACTGGCCCCACTCCTTCGCGAGCGTCTTCGTGAGGCCGACGACGCCGGCCTTGCCGGAGGAGTAGTTCGCCTGGCCGGCATTCCCCATCGTCCCCGAGATCGAGGAGACGTTGACGATCTTGCGGAAGACCTCCTCACCGCGCTCGCGCTCGGCCTTGGCGGGCTCGCGAAGATGCGGCGCCGCTGCGCGGATCACTCTGAACGGCACGATCAGGTGGATGTCGAGCATCCGCTGAAACCACTCGTCGCTCATCTTGTGGATCGGCGCGTCGAGCGTGTAGCCGGCGTTGTTGACGATGATGTCGATCTTGCCCCAGGCGTCGATCGCCGTCTGAACCAGCTTCTCCGGGGCGCCCTCGGCGGTGAGGTCGCCGGCGTAGACGGCCGTCTCGCCGCCGATCTCCGAAGCGGTCTGCTGCGCGACGTCGCCGTCGAGGTCGTTGATCACGACCTTCGCGCCCTGCGAGGCGAGCAGCTCGGCGGTCGCGCGGCCGATGCCGCGCGCGCTGCCGGTGACGATCGCGACCTTGTCGTCGAGGACTCCCATGTGCTTCTCCTTGGTGACGGATACGGGGTGATGCGGCTCGTGCGCGCCCGCACTCTAGGCCTTCAGATGAACGGCGGCGTCAGCTCGGCCGTGCGGGCCGGCTGCTCACAGCCCGAGCGTCTTGCCGAGGATCTCGCGCATGATCTCGTCGGTGCCGCCGCCGATCGGGCCCAGCCGCAGGTCGCGCACCGCGCGCGCGATGCCGTTCTCCTCCAGGTAGCCGGCGCCGCCGTGGATCTGCAGGCATGCGTCGCCGGCGTCGAAGGCGGCGCGCTGCGTCGCCAGCTTTGCCATCGTCACCTCTTGGACGGCGTTCATGCCGGCGAGGTGCATGCGCAGCGCGTTGTACGTGATCGCGCGGCCGGTCTCCAACGCGACGGCCACCTCGGCCAGCTTGTGGCGGATCGCCTGGTTCCTGCCGATCGGGCGGCCGAATTGCTCGCGCTGTTGCGCGTAGGCGAGCGTGCGCTCGAACAGCGCCTCCATCGCGCCGACGGCGCCGAGCGCCATCATCACGCGCTCCCACTGGAAGTTGGCCATGATCAGCTTGAAGCCCTCGTGCTCGGGGCCGAGCAGGTTCTCCTCGGGCACGAAGACGTCGTCGAAGCCGATCAGCGCGGTGTCGGACGCGTGCCAGCCCATCTTCTCGATCGGCGACGCGCTGACGCCCTCACCTCTGTCGACGATCAGGAACGAGATGCCGTGATGGCCGCCCGCCTCGGTCGTCTTCACCGCCGTGACGATGAAGTCTGCGCGCACACCGTTGGTGATGAACATCTTCGAGCCGTTGACGACGAAGCCGCCCTCGACCCGTCTCGCGCGCGTCTTGATGCCGGCGACGTCCGAGCCCGCGTCCGGCTCGGTGATCCCCAGCGCCGCGATCTTCTCGCCGCGGATGCCAGGCACGAGATAGCGCTCATGCTGGTCGGGGGTGCCGAACTTCCACACGGGCGGCAGCGCGATGCCCGTGTGCGCCCCGATACCGGCACCGAGCCCGCCCGACCCACAGCGCGCCAGCTCCTGCGCCCACACCGCCGCCCCCAGCGGATCGCCGCCCCCGCCCAGCTCTCTCGGGAACTTCAGTCCGATCCAACCCGCCTCCGCACACTTCGAGAAGACCTCGTTCGGGAAGAACTTCGCCTTCTCCCACTCGGCCGCATGCGGCGCCAGCTCCGCCTCAACCCAAGCCCGCATCTCCAGCCGCAGCCGCTCGGATTCCTCCGTGAACGGCGGGAGCGGCCGCGCCACCGCCGCGCCGATCCCAGCCCGCTCAGCCAAGCGGGAGCTGTCAGCCGTGCTGGTCACGCCGACGAGTGGCATCGAGGGGAAGAGACCAGGCGGTTGGCGCGCACAGCGTGCGGCGCCCGCGCCGATCGGGCGGGTGGCGGTGAGGATGCACGTGCCCCGGGCGGAAGCCCGGGGTGCGCGCACCCGGAGCCGTCAGGACCCGCCCGCAGCCCCGCCGGGGCTCGGCTGTCAACGCCCGGTTCACCGATGAGCGCCCGGAGGCGCGTCCTGGGCCGACAACCCCTCGGCCGTCCGACCGTCGCGCCCCACGTACCCGCCCTTGGCCCCGACGATCACGTAGATCGCGTCGCTCTCGCCGACGTTCTTGATCGAACGCACCGTCGGTGCGTCGACGCGCGCGAGGCCGCCTGCGCCCAGCTCATGCGTCGTGCCGTCGCCAAAGCTGATCGCGATGCGGCCGCGGTGGACGAAGTACAGCTCCTCCTGCTCGTCGTGGTAGTGGCCGGCGGTCTCGTAGCCGGGCGGCATCACGATCGCGTTGACGCCCAGCTCCTTGACGTTGAGGCCTCTGCGGATCTTGCGGAAGCCGTAGCCCTCGCCGAGCAGTTCCAGGTCCCCGACTGCATAACCGGAACCGTTGACGATCTCACCCATGCTGATTACCCCCTAGAGCCCGTAGGAGCGGCCGATGACGTCGAGCATGATCTCGTCGGTGCCCGCACCGATCCGGTTCAGGCGCATGTCGCGCCACACGCGCTCGACGCCGTACTCCTTCATGTAGCCGGCGCCGCCGTGGATCTGGATGCACTCGTCGGCGACCTCGACCGCGATCCGCGCGGCGTGCAACTTCGCCATCGAGATCTCACGCACGGGGTACTCGCCGTTCTGCACGCGCCAGGCGGTCATGTAGGTCATCTGCCGCGCCGACTCGATCTTCGTCGCCATCTCGGCGAACTTGTGGCGGATCACCTGGAACTTGCCGATCTGGCGGCCGAACGCGGTGCGCTCCTGCGCGTACTGCAGCGTGCGCTCGAAGCACCGCTGCGCGCCCGCCACACAACCGGCCGCACCGATCAGGCGCTCGCCCTGGAGCTCCCACATGATGTGGTAGAAGCCCTTGCCGATCTGGCCGAGCACGGCGGAGTCCGGCACGCGCACGTCCTGGAAGGCCAGCAGCGCGGTGTCGGACGCGTGCATGCCGAGCTTTTCGAGCTTCTTCTCGCGGATCACGCCCGGTGCGTCCATCGGCACGAGGAAGAGCGTGAAGCCGTCATAGCCCGCGTCCGGGTCGGTCTTCGTCACGAGCACGATCACGTCGGCGCGGTGGCCGTTCGTGATGTAGGTCTTCGAGCCGTTGATGACCCACTCGTCGCCGTCGCGCACGGCGCGCGTCTTGATCCCGGCGACGTCGGAGCCGGCGTCCGGCTCGGTGATGCCGAGGCAGAGAATCTTTCTGCCGGCGACTGCCGGCACGACCCACTCCTGCTTCTGCTCCTCGCTCCCGAACTTGAGGATCGGCGGCATCGCCATGTCGGTGTGGACGGCGACGCCCATCGAGAGGCCGCCGGAGAGCGAGCCGCCCATCTCCTCCGCCAGCACGAGGCTGGAGAAGTAGTCGCCGCCCTGCCCGCCGTACTGCTCGGGGACGTGCAGGCCGAGGAAGCCGAGCTCGCCCATGCGCTCGAACACCGAGTTCGGGAACGTCGTCTCCTCCCACTCCTCGGCATGGGGTGCCAGCTCCTTCGCGACGAAGCGGCTGATCGACTCGCGCAACTGATCATGGTGCTCGTTGAAGATGAAGTGCTTGCGCTGGGAGCCGTGGTCGGGCTTCAGCACGTCTGCGGTGGCGGCCATGCGGATCTCGTCTCCTCGTGCGCGGGCGGCTGGCTGGCTAGCTGGCAAAGTAGACAGTAGTACTTCCCACTTACCGCTGACAAGCGGTAGCGTGTGCGCCATGGCCTACGACACCCTGCGCTACGCGGTCGCTGCCGGCGTGGCGACGATCGCGCTTGACCAACCGGACACCCGCAACGCCCTTTCCGACCAGCTGTTCGCCGACCTGCAGGCGGCCTTCGAGGCTGCGCGCGACGATGCCACCGTGCGCTGCGTCGTGCTCACCTCGACGCACGACAGAGTGTTCAGCTCGGGCGCGAACCTCGCGGGCTTCGCGGCGGAGGTGCCGCTCGTGCACAAGCACTTCGGGATCGAGCGCTTTCCCGCTCTGTTCACGACGATTGGCAAGCTCGGCAAGCCGACGATCTGCGCCGCCAACGGTCATGTGCTCGCCGGCGCGCTCGGGATCGCGCTCGCGTGCGATCTGGTCGTGGCGAAGGAGGGCGTGACGTTCGGCACGCCGGAGATCAACGTGGGGGCGTTCCCGTTCATGATCATGGCGCTGATCTACCGCAACCTGGGGCGCAAGAAGACGAACGAGCTGCTGCTGCTCGGCGATCGGATCGACGCGCGCGAGGCGGAGCGGATCGGGCTGGTCAACAAGGTCGTGCCGGCGGGCGAGTTCGACGCGGCAGTCGCCGAGTGGGCGCGCCGGCTGGCGGCGAAGTCACCGGTGCTGATGAAGCTCGGCAAGGACGCGATCTACCGCCAGCAGGACATGGCGTTCGAGGATGCGCTCGACTTCCTGCGCGCGCAGCTCACGATCGCCTTCTCGACCGAGGACATTCAGGAGGGCGTGAAGGCCTTCTTCGAGAGACGGGAGCCGCAGTGGACGGGTCGGTAGACGCACCGGCGCAGTCCCTGCTGCGCCCGCTCGTCGAGGAGCTGAACGCGCGCCGCGCGAAGAACATGCTCGGCGGCGGGCAGGAGAAGATCGACAGACAGCACGCCGCCGACAAGCTCACGGCACGCGAGCGCTTGGCGCTGCTGATCGACGAGGGCACCTTCACCGAGCTGGGGATCCACGCCGGCATCCACTTCTCCGTGCGCGGGCTGGAGGGCAAGGAGGCGCCTGCCGACGGCGTCATCACCGGCTACGGCAAGGTCGACGGCCGGATGGTCGCCGTCTGCGCGTACGACTTCACCGTCATGGCCGGCTCGATGGGGATGTCGGGCGAGATCAAGGTCACGCGCCTGCGCGACCTCGCGCTGACGAAGCGGATCCCCTTCATCTGGCTGCTCGACTCGGCCGGCGCGCGCATCCAGGAGGCGGTCGGCTCGCTGTTCGCCGGCTCCGGCTTCCTCTTCCGCGAGGAGGTCGTGATGAGCGGCGTGATCCCGCAGATTGCCGCGCTGATGGGCCCGTGCGCCGCCGGCACCGCCTACATCCCGGGCCTGGCCGACTTCGTGCCGATGGTCAAGGGCCGCGGGTCGATGGCGCTTGCCGGCCCGCACCTCGTGCGCGCCGCGGTGGGGGAGGACGTCACGCAGGAGGAGCTCGGCGGCTCGCGCGTGCACTGCCGCAAGTCGGGTGTCGGGGACCTGGAGGTGGCCGACGACGAGGAGTGCATCCTGCGCATCAAGCAGTACCTCTCCTACATGCCGCAGCACTGCGAGGTGAAGCCGCCGATCCGCGCCGCCGGCGACCCGATCGACCGCCGCGAGGAGAGCCTGCTCGACGTACTGCCGGAGTCCAACCGCAAGCCGTACGACATGTACGAGGTGATCAGACGGATCGTCGACGACGGCGAGTACTTCGATCTCAAGCCGCAGTGGGCGAAGACGATCATCACGTGCTTCGCGCGCTTTGGCGGGCGCCCGTGCGGGATCGTCGCCAACCAGCCCAAGCAGCTCGGCGGGATCCTCGACAACGACTCGGCCGACAAGGCCGCTCGCTTCGTCAACCTCTGCAACGCGTTCGACATCCCGCTGCTGTTCCTGCAGGACGTGCCCGGCTTCATGGTCGGCACGAAGGTCGAGGAGGCGGGCATCATCCGCCACGGCGCGAAGATGCTCTACGCGGTCGCCAACGCGACCGTCCCGAAGATCACGGTCGTGGTGCGCAAGGCGTACGGAGCCGGCTACTACGTGATGAACGGCAAGGCGTACGAGCCCGACCTGATCGTCGCGTGGCCGAGCGCCGAGATCAGCGTGATGGGGGCCGAGGGCGCCGTCGAGATCGTGATGCGCAGACAGGTCGAGGCGGCCGAGGATCCGGCAGCGATGAGAGCGCAGCTGATCGAGGCCTACAGAAGACTGATCGACGTCTACGTCCCAGCCAGAAACGCCCTGATCGACGACGTGATCGACCCGCGCGACACGCGCCCGACGATCTGCCGGGCGCTCGAGATGGCCGAGGGCAAGCGCGTCGAGCGGCCTTGGAAGCGGCACGGCGTCGTGCCCGTATAGAGGAGACGACCGTGAGCCTCGAAGACCCCGTCATCATCACCAACTCCATCTCCGGCGTGGTCGCCAATCGCGACCAGTGCCCGGGGATCCCGTACACGCCGGAGGAGTACGCCGCCGAGGCGCGGCGTGCGGTCGACGAGGGCGCGGCGATGATCCACATCCACGCGCGCAGACCGGACGGCACGCCGAGCTTCGAGGTCGAGGACTTCCGTGCGATCACCGAGGCGATCCTGGCCGAGGTCGACGACGTCATCGTCAACTACTCGACCGGCGCGATCGGCGTGCCGCTGGAGCAGCGGATCGCGTACCTGCGCGAGCTGCGGCCCGACGTCGCCGCCCTGAACATGGGCTCGATGAACTACGCGAAGTACTCCGCCAGACGCAGAGGCTTCGTCTTCCAGGCGGTCTTCGAGAACAGCTTCGAGACGATCGACACGCTGCTGAGAGCGATGAACGAGCTGGGGATCAAGCCCGAGCACGAGTGCTTCGATCTCGGACATCTCGGCAACCTCGACCCGTTCCTCGACATGGGGCTGCTGAAGGAGCCGCTCCAGATCTCCTGCGTCATGGGCGTCAACGGCGGCATCCGTCCGAGCGCGCGCAACCTCGCGCACATGGCGGAGAACGTCCCCGGCGGTCCTGACGGCCCGAACAACTGGGGCGTGATCGGGATCTCGCGCGACCAGTGGATGCTGATCGCGGCGGCACTGACGCTCGGCGGCAACGTGCGCGCTGGGGTCGAGGACAACTTCTATCTCCCGGACGGCTCGATGGCGCGTTCGAACGGCGACCTGATCGCCGCCGCGCGCAAGCTGGCCGAGGAGATCGGGCGGCGGCCGGCGACGGTGGCGGAGGCGCGTGCGATGCTGGGGACTCCCAAGCGAGCGATCGCATGAGCGGCCCGCTCGCCGGCCTGCGCGTCCTCGATCTCTCACGCCTGCTTCCGGGCGGCTTCTGCTCGTTGCTGCTCGCGGACATGGGCGCCGACGTGCTGAAGCTCGAGGACACCGGCATGGGCGACTACGTGCGCTGGTCACCGCCGTACGTCGAGGGCGCGGAGGACTCGGCCAGATCGGTCCTGTTCCTCGCGCTCAACCGCAACAAGCGCTCGATCCGCGTCGACCTCAAGTCGGAGGCCGGGCGCGAGGTGCTGCTGCGGCTCGCGCGCGAGCACGATGTGCTGCTGGAGTCGTTCCGCCCCGGTGTGCTCGACCGCCTCGGCGTCGGCTACGAGCGGCTCAAGCAGGAGAACCCCGGCCTCGTCTACTGTGCGATCACCGGCTACGGCCAGGACGGGCCGAAGCGCGACGCCGCCGGCCACGACCAGAACTACCTCGCGCTCGGCGGGCTGCTCGGACTGACCGGCGAGCCGGACCGCGGGCCGGTGCAGTCTGCGGCGCAGATCGCCGACGTCGGCGGCGGCGCGCTGATGGCGGCGGTCGGGATCCTCGCGGCGCTGCGCGAGCGCGAGCGCTCCGGCGAGGGCCAGGTCGTCGACGTCTCGATGTTCGACGGCGCGCTGTCGTTCCTCGCGATGACGGCGGCGCAGACGCTGCTCGACGGCGCGACGCCCAAGCGCGGCCTGCTGCCGCTCTCGGGCCTGTTCGCGTGCTACCGCCCGTACGAGTGCAAGGACGGCGGCTGGGTCGCATGCGGCGCGCTGGAGCCGAAGTTCTGGCAGGCGTGGTGCCGCGGCGCCGGGCGCGAGGACCTGATCGAGCAGCAGTTCGCCGCGCCCGGCTCCGACGGCGTGCGCGCGGTCGAGGAGGTCTTTCGCGCGAAGACGCGCGCCGAGTGGGAGGCGTTCGCCGCGGCGCACGACTGCTGCGTCGAGCCGGTGCTCGACGTGCCGGAGGCGCTGGAGTCGGAGCTGGTGCGGGCGCGCGAGATGGTGGTGGAGCTGGAGCAGCCGGGAGCCGCTGCGCCGGTGAGGCTGCTCGGCCTGCCGATCAAGCTCGGCCGCACGCCGGGCGACCCGGCGCGCGCGCCCGGTCCGGCGCTCGGCGAGCACACCGATGACGTGCTCGCCACGGCCGGCTACGCGCCCGGCGAGATCGAGGCGCTGAAGGCGAGTGGTGCCGTCGCCGCCGGCGCGGCGGACGGCGCGCGCGGAGCGTTCCTTGGCGGCTGAGCCGCGCGCAACCGGCAAGCCGGCAGCGGGACTCGCCGCCGGCGGATCCGATGCGGGATCCGCCTCCGGCGACCACGTGGCCGCCTCCGGCACCCGTGGGCGTGCCGGCGGCATGCTCAAGATGAGCGAGCTGGTCGAGCGCTCGGGCGTGAGCGCGGGCGCGATCAAGCACTACCTGCGCGAGGGCCTGCTCGGCGGCGAGGACGAGATCGTTCGCACGAGCCGCAACATGGCGTGGTACCCGCCGGAGTTCGTCGAGCGGATCGCCTTCATCAAGCGTCTGCAGGAGCAGCGCTTCATGCCGCTGCGCGTGATCCGCCAGTTGCTGCACGAGCAACCGCAGCGCCTCGAGGCGCTGATCGAGCTGGAGGACCGTATCGTCGAGCGCGCGGCCGCGGCCGCCGGCGAGCGCAGACGCACGTCGCGCCGGGCGGTCGAGGAGGACTACGACGTGCCGCGCAACGTGCTCGAACGCCTCGAGCAGCTCGGCGTCCTGACGCCGAACGCGCGCGGCTACGACGTCGACGACGTCAAGATCATCGAGGCGATCTCGCGTTTCCGCGCCGGCGGCTACGACGAGGCGATCGGCTTCACCGTCTACGACACGCTGCGCTACCGCGATGCGCTCGCGCCGCTGGTGGAGGAGGAGGTGCGCGTGCTGCTCGGCCGCCTCGCCGGCGGCGTCGACGAGGACCGCGCCGTCGAGATCATCGCCTCCGGCGCCGAGCCGCTCGAGGAGCTGATCGCCGCCATGCACACGAAGCTCCTGCTCGCCGCACTGCGCGGCACCGGCGAGCGGCGCGGCGGGTGACGACCTCAGTCAGGCCAATCAGCGCGAAGCTCATCGAGGTAGCCCGGCGGATACACGCCGGTGAGCACACCGGAGGTGTCCTCGATCGCTCTCCGCCGCGTGCCGATCGCGGCGACGTAGTCCTCGTTCTCATCGGTCGCCTTGTCGCATCTCTCGGGATCCATTCGCCCGGTGTACCACGCCTCGGCGGCGAACGGGCCGGCTCACCACAAAGCGCTGTGCTGCTCCATCACGCCCCAGCCGTCGGCGAGGACGATCGGCGGCTGGCCGGCGAAGCCCGGCAGCTCGCCGGTGAACGTCCCGAACGGCTGGCGGTACTCGCTGCGCACGACCAGCAGGTTCTCGCGCCGTTCGCGGACGGCCTCGGCGCTGAAGCGCAGGTCGACGCCGTCGTCGGTCGCGACCGCGGAGAGGTCGTCGGCGAAGCGCGCGGCCGGACCGACCTCGATCGGCACGCCGCCGAGCCACACCGTCCGCTCGCTGTCGCGCGGCGGGTCGTTGACGCCCGTGACGAGGTTCCAGGCGACGCGGCGCCCGTCCTCGGCGCGCCCGACTCCCGCGCACCACCGCCACGCCGTGCGGCGCGCGTGGTAGCCGGCGCTGTCGTCGATCAGCGCGAACGCGTCCAGCTCCCGCACGACCCCGTCGAGCACGACCGTGCCGTGCGCGCGCACGCCGCCCTGCTTGCGCGTCCACGCGTACGCGCCCGCTCGCTCCGCCACGGGCGCGATCGTCTCGACGCCGTCGACCTCTTCGAGCGCGAGGTCGATCTCGACGCCGTCGCCGAGCACGAGCACCCGGCCTGGTCGATCGAGCCCGAGCCGCACCCCGCCGCTCGACCGCAGCGTGCGCTCGCGCAGGCGTCTCGTCGCGCGATCCCACACGGCCCAGAACGACTGGCGGGCGGGGCCGACGCGGACCTGGCCCACGCACAGCATCAGGTCGGGGCCGAAGACGCCGACGTAGCGCCAGCGCTTCAGCGGCCGCGATCCGCGCCATGCCGGCATCCGCACCGGCGGCAGCGGGACGCGGTCGAACGCGGCCGGGCGGATCGTGCCGAAGGCCCCGCGGTAAGCCGGGATTCGGCTCGTTGAGGGAGGGGTTGGCGGCATCGGCGGGCGCGGTATGCTTGCTGACCGGTTGACTGACCAGTCAATCTGTCCTGCCTTGGAGACCACCACCGCATGCGCGCCGCGGCGATCCAGCTGAACTCTACCGGCGACCGCGCGCGCAATCGCGCGAGCGCCGAGCTGCTCGTCCGCGCCGCGGCGGCGGACGGAGCGGCGTTCGTCGTGCTGCCGGAGAAATGGAACGTGCTCGGCACGCCCGAGCAGCTCGCCGCGGGGGCCGAGCCGCTCGACGGGCCGTCCACGACGTGGGCGCGCGAGCTCGCGCGGGAGCTGCGCGTCGACCTGGTCGCCGGCTCGATCGTCGAGCTGCGCGAGGACGGCCGGCGCTTCAACACGAGCGTCCACGTCGGCCCCGACGGCGAGCCGAAGGCCGTCTACCGCAAGCTCCATCTGTTCGACGTCGAGGTCGCCGGCGTCGTCTACCGCGAGTCCGACGGCGAGGATCCCGGCGAGGAGATCGTCACGACCGCACTCGCCGACGGGACCGAGGTCGGCATGGCGATCTGCTACGACCTGCGCTTCCCCGAGCTGTTCCGCATCCTCACGCTGAACGGCGCGCGCGTGCTCGTGCTGCCGTCGGCCTTCACGCTCGCGACGACGCGCGATCACTGGGAGGTGCTGCTGCGCGCCCGCGCGATCGAGAACCAGTGCTACGTCGTCGCCGCCAACCAGATCGGCGAGCACGCGCCCGGAAAGTCCTCCGGCGGCCGCTCGCTGATCGCCGATCCGTGGGGCACGGTGCTCGCGACCGCCCCCGACGCCGAGGGCTGCGCGCTCGCCGAGCTGGACCTCGCGCGCCAGGACGCGATCCGCGCGAGACTGCCCGCGCTCGCGCACCGCCGCCCGCGCGCCTACGCGTGGCCGGAGCCGCTGGAGGCGGCGGCATAGCGATGGCCCGCGCAAACGCCGAGCCCGCCGTCGACAAGCGGCGCCTGATCCTCGACGCGGCCGTGCGCGTGTTCGCCCGACAGGGCTTCCACACCTGCCGCGTCTCCGACATCGCCGACGAGGCGGGCGTCGCCTACGGCCTCGTCTACCACTACTTCGACTCGAAGGACCAGATCCTCGACACGCTCTTCCTCGAGCGCTGGGACATCCTGCTGCGCGCGATCCAGCAGGTCGACGCGGAGGAGATCCCGCCGCGCGAGAAGCTCTACGCGATCACGTCCTTCATCGTCGACTCCTACCGCCACGACCCCGAGCTGATGAAGGTCATCATCGTCGAGGTCACGCGCGCCGCGAACACGTTCGGCCGCACGCACCTCGCGCACATCCGCGAGGCGTACCACGGGATCGCCGCGATCGTCGAAAGAGCGCAGCGGGCCGGCACCTTCCGCGCCGACATCACGCCCGAGTTCGCCGCGCTCGCGTTCTACGGCGCCGTCGAGCAGGTGCTGACCGGCTGGATCTTCGCGTTGCTGCCGACCGGCGAACGGGAATACGAGCAGGCCAAGACCCACATCGTCGAGACGATCTGCGGGGGCCTGGATCGCGTAGTGTCCGATGCGCCCGCCCCCTCGCCGACCGCCGGGAGAGCTGATTGAATGCGCGAGCTGATGGCTGAGAGCGACCTCGTCAAGCGGCTGGTCTGGTCGGGCTTGCTCGCCGGCCTCGGCGCGCTCGCCAGCATCGCGACGCAGCGGATCGCGGCGATGATCTGGATGCGCGCGTTCGGCGAGGAGCCGCCGGAATGACGGACGCCGCTCCCGAGCCGGCCGCCTCCGACAACGGCCAGCCGACGGTCGAGCAGGCTGCGCTCGCCGCTGACGCGCTCGCCGCCGAGCCGGGCGAGCCGCTCACCCTCGCGACGCCCACGAGCGTCCCCGTCCCGCCCTCGACGCTCGACGAGCGTCCCCAGCTCGCCGTCGGCGCCGCCTTCGCCGGCGGCCTCGCCCTCGGCCTCCTGCTGAAGCGCCTTGGCCGCTGAGAACCAACAAGCCACCACGCTTGCCGAAGCGGTCACGCAGGTGTCCGAGCGGGCCTCGCTGCTCGTGCGCGAGGAGATCGAGCTGGCGAAGGCCGAGATGGCGGTCAAGGCGCGCAAGCTCGCGACCGGCGCCGTCGTCGGCATCGTCGCGGGCGTGTTCGTCCTCACCGGCCTCTTCTTCCTGCTCAACTCGGCCGCCTGGGGCGCGTACCTGATCTTCGGCGGGACCGCCTACTGGGCCGGCTTCCTGCTCGTCGCGGTCGCGCTGTTCGTCCTCGGCGCGATCGCCGGGATCGTCGCCTACCGCGCGATGCGGCGCGGCACGCCGCCCGCGCCGACGATGGCGATCGACGAGGCGAAGAAGATCCGCGAGACCGTCACCGCCACGGAGGTCGCCTCCTGATGCCGACCCGCACGCCCGAGCAGATCCGCACCTCGATCGAGCAGAACCGCGTCGAGCTCGGCAGCTCGATCGAGACGCTGCGCGCCGAGGTCGTCGCGCTGACGGACTGGCGCCGCCAGCTCCGCGAGCACAGAAGAGAGGCGCTGATCGCCGCCGCGGTCGCCGGCTTCGTGATCGGCGGCGGCATCGCCGGGGCGACGGGGATCCTGTTCGGCCGCCGCCGTCGCCGCCGCTAGGCCAACAGCCGCGACGGGATCCCGCCGACGCCGAGGAGACCGGGGCCCACGTGGGTCCCGATCACGGGACCGATCTCGGACACGAAGCAGGGGTCGGTGCCGAAGACCCCGCGGCCGCGCTCGACGAGCCTGGCGGCTTCCGCGGGCGCCTGGATGTGCTGCACGACCCAGCCGTCGGCGCCGTCGGCGTGGCGCGACTTCAGGTAGTCGACCATCCGCTCGAACGCGCGGCCCGACGTGCGCACGCGCTCGACCGGCGTGATCTCGGCCTCCAGCGTGAGGATCGGCTTGATCTTCAGGGCCGAGCCGAGCCATGCCTGCGCGGCGCCGATGCGCCCGCCGCGACGCAGGTACTCGAGCGTGTCGACGGCGAACCACATCTGCAACTGCGTGCGCGCCTCGCGCACGTGCGCGACGACCTCCTCCGCGCTTGCGCCGCGCGCCGCGGCGGCGTGCGCGGCCAGCACGACGAGGCCCTGCCCGCCGCAGGCGCTCTGCGTGTCGAGCACCTGGATCCGCTCGCCGCCGCGACCGAGCAGCTGCTCGCGCGCCTGCTGGGCGGACGCGAACGTGCCAGAGATCGCGCCCGACAGATGCAGCGAGACGACGTCGCGGCCCTCGGCCAGCAGCGGCTCGTAGACGGCGAGGAAGTCGCCGATCGACGGCTGCGAGGTCGTCGGCAGCTGCTTGGCGCTGCGCAGGTGCCCGTAATAGGCGTCGAAGTCCGGGAGGTCGGCCTCGCGGTCCTCGCGCGGCTGGCCGTCCGGATCCCAATGCACGTAGAGGCTGACCTCGTGGATTCCGCGCGCGGCGACGAGCTGGCGCGGCAGGTAATGACACGTGTCCGTGACGACGGCGACCGAGCCCATCGCGGCGCACCCTAATCGATGCGCATGACCGGACGGGTCAATAGAGTGCCGCGCGATGCGGCGCGCCCTTGCTTGCGCATTCCTCCTGCTCGCGCTGGCAGCGCCATCCGCATGGGCGCGCGACCCGATCACGCCGCTCGCCGACGTCCACCGCGGGCTCGCCTGCACCGCGCTCACCGTCGTCCACGGCGCCGACATCTCCAGCTTCGACGTGCAGGTGCTCGACGTCGTAGCCGACTCCGACGGCACCGGGCCGCGGATCCTCGTGCACGTCTCCGGCCCGGCGGTCGCAGGCACGGGCCTCGCGGAGGGCTTCTCCGGCTCCCCGGTCTACTGCCCCGACGCGAACGGCGTCGTCGGCAACACCGGTGCGATCTCCGCGACCGTCGGCCAGTACGGCGAGGACGTCGGCCTCGTCACGCCGATCGAGCAGATGCTGAACCTGCCGATCACGCCGCCGAGCGGCACGGTCCGGCTGCCGCAGCTCCTGCGCGCGGCGCGGCCGATCGCCTCCCCGCTGGTGCTCTCGGGCCTCTCGCCGGCGCTCGGCAATCTGATGGAGCAGACCGCGCTCGCGCACGGCCGCGCGCTGCTCGCCGTGCCGGCCGGACCGCTCGGCACGTTCGCGCCGCAGCCGCTCGTTCCCGGCGCCTCGCTCGCCGTCGCGCTCTCCAGCGGCGCGGTCGCCTCGGGCGCGATCGGCACCGTCACCTACCGCGACGGCAACACCGTCTACGGCTTCGGGCACCCGTTCGAGGATGCCGGCCGACGGTCGCTGTCGCTCCAGGACGCCTATGTGTTCACGGTCATCGGCAACCCGGTCGACTCCGGGAACGTGACCTCGTACAAGCTCGCCGCGCCCGGGCACACGCTCGGCACGCTCACGAACGACGCGAACGCGGGCGTCGTCGGCACGGTCGGCGCGGCGCCGTCCACTGTGCCGTTGACGGTGCGCGTGAAGGACCTCGACACCGGCGCCTTCGTGGTACAGCGCACCGACGTCGCCGACGAGATCGACCTCGGCAACCCGGACGGCCAGAGCGCGCTGTCCGGCGTCGCCTCGCTCGCCGTCGCGCAGGCGGTCACGAGCGCGTTCGACGGCGCGCCGGCGCAGGAGACCGGGCGCCTGTGCCTCACCGCGCACCTGCGCGAGCTGGCGAGACCGCTGAAGTTCTGCGACCGCCACGTCGTCCAGGGCGTGCTGCAGGAAGGGACGCCCGGGCCGCTCGCGCTCACGATGGCGACCGAGGCGAGCGCCGCGCTCGACGTGATCGCAAGCGCCCGCTTCCGTGTGCTGCACGTGACCCAGGTCGACGCGACCGTGCGGATGGAGCGCGGCATGACGCTCGCGACGATTCTCGGCGCGCGCCTCGGACGGACGGTCGTACGCCCGGGCCAGCGTGTGCGCGTGGCGCTGCGGGTGCGTGTGCTGCGCGGCCCGCTGCGCACGATCCGCTTCACGCTGCGCATCCCGCACGGGATCTCGCCCGGGATGCACACGCTGCGCCTCGCGGGCACGCCCGCCGAGACTGCGGCCGCGCCCGACAACGTCGCGCTGGCGATCCTGATCGATCTGTTCGGCGGCCTCGACGGCAACTCGCCGCTGGCTGCGCAGTCGATGGCCCAGATCGTCGCCGGGTACCGCAGCATCGCCAGCTACGACGGCGTGAAAGCAATGCTCGCCGGGCAGGCCTGGCCTGCCTACCTCAACCGGCAGGTCCGGATCGACGGGCGTGCGACGCTCCGCGTGATCGTCATGCCGCCGGCGCGCCACCGCCACCGCCACCACCGTCGGCCGCGCGCGGTCGGCCGGATCCTCGCGACGCGCGGCTGACGCCCGCGCGGCCGCGGCGGGTCGCTCGCCTCAGCCGAGCCGGTTCTCGATCGACAACGGCGCCGAGCCCGCCTGCGCGGATGCGGCCGCCGGAGCCTCGTCGGGCTGCTCGACGCCGAGCGCCTGCGCCAGCTCGCCCGTCTCGTGCATCTCCATCACGATGTCGCAGCCGCCGACGAGCTCGCCGTTGACGAACAGCTGGGGGATCGTCGGCCAGCTCGACAGCGCCGACAGCTCCTGGCGGATCCGCGGGTCGGGCAGGATGTCGACGGCCGCGAACGGCGCCTCCAGCGCCTGCAACGCGGCGACCGTGCGGGCGGAGAAGCCGCACATCGGCTGCTCGGGCGTCCCCTTCATGAAGAGGATCACGGGGTTCGATCTGATCGCGTCCTCGATCGCGTCGCGGAGGGGGTTCTGCGTCTCGTCGCTCACGGTGAAGTCCTCACTCGGCTTTGGTCTGAAGTGCCAGTGCATGGATGCGGCCGCCCAGCTCGCCGCCGAAGACGTCGTAGACGAGGCGGTGCTGGGCGATGCGGGGGAGGCCGGCGAACGCGGGCGCGCTCACCACGGCCTCGAAGTGGTGTCCGTCGTCGCCGCGGACGTCGGCTCTCGCACCGGGGATTCCGGCCTCGATGCGTGCCTTCAGCTCTTCCTTCGTTGCCATGCTCGTCGTCATCGCGCTCAAGGGTAGCGGCCGAAGGCGGGCGCTATACTTGCTGAAGTGATGATCACGCTCACCGACAAGGGCGCCGCGAAGGTCCACGAGTTCCTCGCCTCCCAGGGCAGCGAGATCGAGACGGCCGGCCTGCGGGTCGGCGTGCGCGGCGGCGGCTGCTCCGGCTTCCAGTACGCGCTCGCGTTCGACCAGCAGCGCGACGGGGACGAGGTCTTCGAGGACAAGGGCATCCGCCTGCTCGTCGACGGCCCGAGCCTGCCGTACGTGCAGGGCTCGACGATCGACTACGTCGACGACCTGCAGGGAGCAGGCTTCAAGGTCGACAACCCGAACGTCATCGCCGCCTGCGGCTGCGGCTCGTCCTTCCGGGTTGCGGACGAGCAAGAGGTCTCGGCGGTCTGACCGCGCCAGCCGGCTACGTCGGCTCGTTGTCCAGGCTGCGCCACAGGTACCGGCACGCCAGCGTCCGGTGCGGGCGCCAGGGCTCGGCGATCTCCGTGAGCTGCGCCGGGTCGGGGAGGCCGGGCAGGCCGTAGGCGCGCTCGACCGCGCGGCGGATGCCGAGGTCGCCGACGGGCAGGACGTCCGGCCGCTGGAGGTGGAACATCAGATACATGTCGACGGTCCACTGGCCGAGGCCCTTGACCGCGATCAGCTCGGCGGCGACATCGGCGTCGGGCAGCTCGTCGAAGCGCTCCAGCTCCAGCTCGCCGCTGACGACGTGCTCCGCCAGCGAACGCAGGTAGGACGCCTTCGCTCTCGACAGGCCGGCCGCCAGCCGCATCGCCTCGGGATCGTCGGCGAGCAGCTCCGCCGGCGTCGGCGTGCGGCCGCCGAAGCGCTCGCACAGCCGCAGGTAGATCGTGCGCGCCGCCTTCGTCGAGAGCTGCTGGCCGACGATCGCGCGCACAAGCGCGCCGTAGTGGTCGTCGGGGCGGCCGGCGCGCCCGTCGCCGAGCCCATCCGGGCCGGCGGCGTCGATCAGCGCGCCCAGCACCGGGTCCGCGGTGCGCAGGTGCGAATCCGGTTCCATCGATCGAGCATCCTACGCCGAGGTCAGCCCGATGCCCGCTATGCCGAAGCGGGCCGGACGTCGCGATAGGATCTCCTGCGTATGCGCGTAGCGCTCGTCTCGCCATACTCGTGGACGTATCCAGGCGGCGTCACCCGGCACATCGAGGCGCTGGCGGAGCGCTTCGGTGCCGAGGGTCACGACGTCCGCGTGCTGGCGCCCTACGATCCCGACGACCACATCTCGGCGGCGCTGCATCGCGGCACCGCCCCGCAGCGCCGCGAGCTGCCGGACTACCTGATCCCGCTCGGGCGCTCGATGGGCTTCAAGGCGAACGGCGCCGTCTCCAACCTCTGCGCGCGCACGGCGGGCCTGAGCCAGATGCGGCGCGAGCTCCGCGCAGGCGCGTTCGACGTGGTCCATCTCCACGAGCCGATCGTGCCGATGCTGTGTTGGGACGCGTGCGTCTCGACGCGTGCGCCGCTCGTCGGCACGTTCCACGCCTACTCGACGAACCGCCTCACGAACAACGTCGCGAACCTGCTGGGCGCGCGCCACCTCTTCAACCACCTGCATGTGCGGATCGCCGTCTCCGAAGCCGCCGCATGGACCGCGCAGCGCTTCTTCGGCGGCCGCTATCGGATCGTCCCCAACGGCGTCCATCTGCCGCACGACGGCGTGCCGGCTCCGCGTGAGCTGAGCGACGCGCTGCGGCTCGCGTTCGTCGGCCAGGCGGTCGAACGCAAGGGCCTGCCGGTGCTGCTGCGCGCGTTCGAGGCGCTGCGCGAGCACATCCCTGTCGAGCTGACGGTCGTGGGCGCAAACCGCGACGAGGTCCGACCGCTGCTGCTCGACGATCGCGGGGTGACCGTGCTGGGCCGCGTCGACGACGCCGAGAAGCAGCGCGTGCTGCAGGAGGCCGACGTGCTCTGCGCCCCGTCGCTCGGCGGTGAGAGCTTCGGAATGGTGCTGACGGAGGGCTTCGCCGCGGGCACGCCGATCGTCGCCTCCGACATCGCCGGCTACCGCGACGTCGTGCGCGACGGCGTCGACGGGCTGCTCGTGCCGCGCGGCGACGCGACCGCGCTCGCGGAGACGCTGCGCGACCTCTGGTACGCGCCCGAGCGGCGCGTCGCGATGGCGCAGGCCGCCGCCGTGCACGCCGAGCGCTACGCCTGGGGTCATGTCGCGCACGAGGTGCTCGACGCCTACGAGGACGCGATCGCGACGCCGGCGCCGCAGGGAGCGGTACAGCGCGCGGCCGTGCGGACCGGCGCGAGGCCCGCTGACATGCAGCCGCGCGTGCGCCCGCAGCGCCTGCCGAGCCTCGAGCCGCCGCCGCCCGCCGGCGCGCGCCGCCCGGTGCTCGCGTTCGTGCGCCGCGCGGCGATGCTGGCGTTCGCCGCGCTCGCGATCGTCGGCACGGTGCTCGCGTTCCGCCGCATCGGTGTGCACGCGATCGTCACGACGCTGCTCGGCTCCAGCCCCGCGTGGGTGCTCGTCGGGCTCGGCACGATGTGCACGGCGATGGCGGTGCGCGCCGTCTCGTGGCACGCGATCCTGAAGGCGGCGATCCCGCACGGGCGGGTGCGCCTGCGCGACGCGATGCAGGGGACCTTCATCGGCGTGCTGATGAGCGCGACCCTGCCGGCGCGCCTCGGCGAGCCCTCGCGTGCGCTGATCGTCGCGCGCCGCACCGGCCGGCCGCGCGAGCACCTGCCGGTCGTGCTCGGCACGATCGTCTCGCAGACGTTCCTGAACCTGCTCGCCCTGCTGCTGCTCGGGATCATCACGTTCTCGAGCGTGAGACTGTTCTCCCACCACCACAGCGCGCTGATCGTCGTGGCGATCATGCCGCTGCTGCTGCTCGCGACGGTGCTGCTCGCGCCGCCGCTCCTGAGCGCCGGCCGACGCTCGCGCTTCGCGAAGCTGCGCGAGCTGACCGGGCAGGCGCGCGACGCGCTCGCCAGGGTGCGCGCCGGGCTCGCCGTCTTCCGCGAGCCGAGGCTCGGCGGCACGGCGGTCGCCGCCCAGCTCGCGGCGTGGGCGCTGCAGTGGATCTCCTGCTACACGCTGCTCGTCGCGCTCGGGCTCGACCACCGGGCCGGGATCGGCGCTGCCGCAGCGGTCCTGTTCGCCGTCAACGTGACGGCCGTGCTGCCGGCGACGCCGTCGAACCTCGGCATCTTCCAGGCGGCGTGCGTCGTCGTGCTGAGCGGCGGCTACGGCGTCTCGCAGGCCGACGCGCTCGGCTACGGGATCATTCTCCAGGCGGTCGAGATCGCGACCGCGGTCGTGATGGGGATGCCCGCGCTCGTAAAGGAGGGCCTCTCCTGGCGCGACGTGCGCCTGCGCGCGATCCAGACGGCTCCGGTCGAGCTGCGCACGCGCGGGGAGGCGACGGCGCAGGCCGCCGCCTCCGAGGCGTAGGAACCCTGTGCGGGGCCCGGCGGTCGACGGCCACGTGGCCGTCGCCGCCACCCGCTCCGCGCCTACGCCGTCGCCAGCTCGTTCGAGGCGGTCTGGAAGAACCCCATCTGGCGCGCGAGCGCGTCACCGCAGAACGCGTTCACGACGCCGAGCTCGTCCACAACCTGGTTCGCACGCGCGACGAGGCGGTTGAACTCGTCGCCGGCGGTGAGCGCGTCGAGCTGCGCACGCTCGCCGTGGATGAGCATGAAGCCCGCCATACCACCGCCATGCGGCTGCAAGAGGCACGGCTCGAAGCTCTCCACGCGGCCGTTGCTCTGCGCGCCCTGCCAGAACGCGACCGTCTCGCCGAACACCTCGAGCGCTCTCTGCTCCCGGCCGCGCACGACCTCGCCCCATCCGATGAACAGCGCGTCGTCGACCATGTCGTCCTCCTCGTTCGTCGCCGGTCCAGGCGACGTATGCCCAACCGGAGGGGCCCTTAGTCGACGCCCGCCGTCTCGACCTCGGCCTCGACGGCGCCGTCCGGCGGCTCCTCGTCGAACAGCGAGGGGTCGCGGTCGGAGCCGGCGATCAGGTCGTCGGGCGCCTTCTCCTTCGGCAGGAAGCCGCTTCTCATGCCGAAGTAGACGGCCTGCGGGTGGTGGGCGACGATCGCGACGGTCGACTGCTCGGGCTCGACCGCGTAGCCGCCCGACAGGCGCATGCCGATCGAGGGCGCGTCGAGCAGCGCGAAGACTTTCTCGTGCTCGGACTGGTCGGGGCAGGCGGGGTAGCCCCACGAGTAGCGGCGGCCCTGGTCGAGCTCGACGCCCAGGTCGGAGCGGACGCTCGCGTGCAGCCACTCGGCCATGCCCTCGGCCGTCTGCACGCCGAGCCCGTGGACGAAGAGCTGCTCGGCGAACTCGCCGTCGCGCTCGAGTCTCGCCATCAGCTCGGTGACCTCGTCGCCGGCCGTGACGACCTGCAGCGCCACGACGTCGCGCTCGTCGGAGTCGAGCGGACGGTAGAAGTCGGCGATGCAGATGCGGTCGTGGCGCGGCTGGCGCGGGAAGACGAGCCGGCAGATCTCGCGGTCGTGGTCCTCAGGGTCGAACACGACGACCTCGTTGCCGTCGCCGGCGGCGGGGAAGTAGCCGAGCTTCGCGCGCGGGTGCAGGTAGGTCTGCTCGCGCCACATGCGCTCCAGCCGCGGCTGGAAGTCGCCCTCCACCAGCTCGCGCCACGCCTCGCCCTTCACGCCGCGCCCGCCCCAGTGGAGCTTGAACAGCACGTGCGTGTCGAGGTGGCGGTAGACCTGGTCCAGCTCGACCTCGACCTCGCGCACGCCCCACCACGGGGGCGTCGGCACGGGCACGTCGGTGCGCGCGGCGGAGCGCACCGAGCTGTCGGTGACCGGCGGCGCGTCGTCCACGACGACCGGCTTCTCGCGCAGCGTTCTCGCCGCCGCGCGCGTCTTCGCGACGAGCGCGGCGCGCGCCTCGTCGTCGACCAGCTGGTCCATCTTCGCGAGCCCCTCGAACGCGTCCTTGCAATAGAAGACGCCGGGCTCGTAGATCGCGTCGTCATCTCTTCCGTGCGGGTAGAGGATGCGCAGGCCGAAGTCGCGGTTGATCGCCGCGCCGCCGACGAGGACGGGGAAGTCGAGGCCGCGCTCGTGCAGCTCCTGCACGCACAAGGGCATCTGCTTCGAGGTCGAGACGAGCAGGGCGGAGAGGCCGATCGCGGTCGCTCTGTGCTCCTGCGCGGCGTCGAGGATCGTGGAGATCGGCACCTGCTTGCCAAGATCGACGACCGTGTAGCCGTTGTTCGTCAGGATCGTGTTGACGAGCGACTTGCCGATGTCGTGCACGTCGCCGAAGACGGTCGCGACGACGACGGTGCCCTTCGTGTAGCCCTCGATCCGGTCGAGGTATCTCTCCAGCTGCGCGACGGCCTTCTTCATCACCTCGGCCGACTGCAGGACGAACGGCAGGATCAGCTCGCCGGCGCCGAACTTGTCGCCGACCTCCTTCATGGCGGGCAGGAGGACGTCGTTGAGCGTGGGGACCGCGCCGATCTTCTCGACCGATCTGTCGATCCACTCCTCGACGCCGTCCTTCTTGCGCCGCAGGATGTGGAAGTGCAGCGCCTCCTCCGGCTCCATCCCGGCGGTCGGGTCGGCGGCCTCCTCCTCGGCGGATTCGCCCTTGGACTCGAAGTGCTCGATGAAGCGCTGCGTCGCGTCCTCGCGGCGGTTGAAGACGAGGTCGTCGGCCAGCTCGCGCTCCAGCTCGGGAATCTCGGCGTAGGGCGTGATGTCGGCGGGGTGGACCATCGCGAGGTCGAGGCCCGCCTCGACGCAGTGGTGCAGGAAGACGCTGTTGAGCACCTCGCGCGCCGCTCTGCCGAAGCCGAAGGAGACGTTGGAGACGCCGAGCGACGTCAGCACGCCCGGCAGCTCCGCCTTGATCTGGCGGATGCCCTCGATCGTCTCGATCGCGGAGTCCTTGAACTCGTCCGAGCCGGTCGCGAGCGTGAACGTGAGCGCGTCGAAGATCAGCAGCTGCGGGTCCATCCCGTGCTCGTCGCAGACGTAGCCGTGGATGCGCCGGGCGACGTCGAGCTTGCGCTGCGCCGTCTTGCCCATCGACTCCTCGTCGATCGTCAGGGCGATCAGCGCGGCGCCGTGCTCGAGGCAGAGCGGCACGACGGTGTCGAGCTTCGCTCGGCCCGCCTCCAGGTTCACGGAGTTGACGATCGCGCGGCCGGGGATCTGCTCAAGCGCAGCCTGCATCACCTCAGGCTCCGTGGAGTCGACCTGGATCGGAGCCGGCAGCGACAGCGAGATCTTCTTGACGAGCTGGCGCATCTGCTCGTCCTCGTCCTGGCGCTCCGTCAACGCGACGCAGATGTCGAGCACGTGCGCGCCGCCCTCGACCTGGTTCTCGGCGATCTGGAGCAGGCCGTCGTAGTCGTCGGCGAGCAGCAGCTCCTTCGCTCTGCGCGAGCCCTGCGAGTTGACGCGCTCGCCGACGATCGTCGGGCGCGGCTCCTGCGCGAGCGGCGTGGCGGCGATCATCGAGGAGACGTGGGGCGGGCGCGCCACGGGCCGGGTCGACGGCGTCAGGTCCCTCACGCGCTCGGCGATCGCGCGGATGTGCTCCGGCGTCGTGCCGCAGCAGCCGCCGACGACGTTGACGCCGTAGCGCTCGACGAACTCGCCGATCGTCGCGGCGAGCGGATCGGGCTTCTCGGGGAAGATCGTCTCGCCGTCGGGACCCTGGAGCGGCAGGCCGGCGTTCGGGATGCAGTGGACCGGGATGGGGGAGTGCTCGCCGAGGAAGCGGATCGCGTCGCGCATGTCCTCCGGCCCGGTCGAGCAGTTGAGCCCGATCACGTCGATTTTCAGCGCGGTGAGCGTCGTCAGCACCGCGTTGATGTCGGTGCCGAGCAGCATCTTGCCGCCGTTCGGCAGCAGGCTGACCGAGCACTGGAGCGGGAGCTGCCTGCCGCTCGCCTTGAACGCCTCGCGTGCGCCGAAGATGGCGGCCTTGACCTCGAGGATGTCCTGTGCGGTCTCGATGATCAGCAGGTCGGCGCCGCCCTCGACGAGGCCGGCTGCCTGCTCGGCGAAGACGTCGACCAGCGCGCGGAATGAGATGTTGCCGAGCGTCGGATCGTCGGAGGCCGGCAGGAAGCCGGTCGGGCCGATCGAGCCGGCGACGAAGCGCTCCTCGCCGGCGGCTCTGCGAGCGATCTGTGCAGCCTTGACGTTGATCTCGTGCGTGTGCTCGGCCAGACCCCACTCGTCGAGCTTGAGGCGCGAAGCCTGGAAGGTGTCGGTCTCGACCACCTGGGCGCCGGCGTCCAGCATCGCCGCGTGGACGCCCTCGATCACGTCGGGTCGGTGCAGGACGAGCGCCTCGTGGCACTTGCCCTCCAGGCCGCCGTAGTCGGCCTGCGTCAGGTCGAACTGCTCGAGCGTCGCCCCCATCCCGCCGTCGAAGACGACGATCCGCTCGCCGATGGCACCAAGGTAGTCGCGCATTGCGGCGATCCTAGCAGCGGGTCGATCAACCTTGACACATGCGTGGGAAGGTTCGCTCCGCCCGAGCTGGCGCGTAGGCGGCCGTTTGGCCGCGGCGGCGGCGCGGTAGGCCCGTAGGCACCGAAAGGAGGCGGAATGGGAGCCTTGCCGCTGCTGCGCCTCGCCGCGGCGCTGGTGGTGACGGTGCCGGCGGTGACCGTGCCGAGTGTCAGAACGCCGGCCGTGACGACGCCGGCCGTGACGACGCCGAGCGTGACGACGCCCAGCGTGACCGTCCCAGGCGTGACGACGCCGTCGGTGCCCGTCCCGACTGCGACCGTGCCGTCGGTCTCCACGCCCCCGGCTCCGACGCCTTCTGTCCCCGCGCCGTCGCTTCCGGCAACGCCGCCCGTGGCGGCGCAGAGGCCATCGTCGCCGCCCTCCCCGGTCCAGCCGTCATCGTCGTCCACGGCGTCACCGCCGGGCGTCGGCGGCGCACCGCGAGGCGGCGACGTGTCGGCGTCGGGCGGCTCGGGTGGTCGCAGCGCGGCGGCCGGGGGCGTCGGCGCCGCTGCGGCCGGGTCGGCTGCGGCGGTCGGAGAATCTCGCTCCGGTGGGGCGTCGGACCGCCGGCCGGCCGCTCCCGCGCGGCGGTTGAGCGCAGGCGGCGGAGCCGGCGCCACGCCGCTGGACCCGCTCCCGCCGCCGCTCGGACACGGCGGCGGAGCGACCTGGTTGATCGCGTTGCTGCTGATCCTGACCGTCGGGCTGCTGGTGCGCTGGGAGGTACGTCGCCGCTAGGGCGCGGCTCAGTGCCGCACCAGATACGGCAGGGACCTGACCGACGGACGGCAGCGCGACTCGTCGCAGAGGATCTCGCGACCCTCGTCGTCGAGGTGGTAGTGGACGTAGGCGGGGAGCGGGCTCTCAGTGCGGAGCAGAGCCCGGAGCTTGCGGAGCATGGGCGTTCTCTCTGGTCTCGTTGGGTGGGTACGAGAACCGTAGGTCCCGCGCGCGGGCGCGTCTGTGCGCCAGGTCACGGACGCTCTGTGCGCTTGGTCACGCAGCCGCGGGCGCCGGCGCGGGCAGCGGGAACAGCGTCGTGAAGCGCTTGGCCGCGCGCTTGTCGCCATGCAGTCGCAGCGTGTCGGCCGCCAGCGCGTCGGCGAGCGGGAGATGGCCGTGGAGGACCTCGATCAGCGTGCTCGGGTCGGTCTCGATGACCGCGTCCGCGTCGCGCAGCTCGCCGCGCGCGGTCTCGATCCGGCCGTCCGCGATCGTCACGCCGAAGCGCTCCTCGCCCAGGCGCACCTCGATCCGCGCGGCGAAGTCGCCGGCGCGTGCGGGGTCGAACAGCGTGCGCAGCGAGACGACGTGCGCGTCGACGCTCATGCACATGTCGTCTGCCGGCGGCGGCGCGTTGGCGCCGCCCCAGCGCCCGAGCTCGATCAGCACCGGCTCGAGCGCGCGACCGCTCGCGGTCAGCTCGTAGATCTGCGAGGCGTACGGCGGCGGCAGTCTGCGGCGGTCCACGATCCCCGCCTGCTCGAGGTCGCGCAGGCGCTGTGCGAGCACGTCGGCGCTCACGTGGGGGAGGCCGGCGCGCAGATCGGTGAAGCGCTTGGGACCGAGCAGCAGCTCGCGCACGACCATCAGCGCCCAGCGCTCGCCGACCAGATCGAGTGCGCGGGCGATGCCGCATGCGTCGCCATAGGTGCGCCTTCCGCTCATAGGTGGAGACTACTACGTAATCGTCAAAACAATCTACATAGTTGGAAGTTCCAACCGTATGATATGACTCCGGTGGCGACGACGACCGAGGAGCTTTGATGACCGCCGTAGAGAGAGCTGTTCCCGGCACCGACCGACATCGCTGGCTGGCGCTGTACGTGCTGTGCGCGGCGGTGCTGATGATCGTGCTCGACACGACCGTCGTGAACGTCGCGCTTCCGTCGATCCAGGACGGCCTCGGCTTCTCGCAGACGAACCTCGCATGGGTCGTGAACGCGTACCTGATCGCGTTCGGCGGCCTGCTGCTGCTCGGCGGCCGCATCGGCGACCTCGTCGGCCATCGCCGCATCTTCCTCGTCGGCATCGCCGTCTTCACGAGCGCCTCGCTGCTGTGCGCGCTGTCGAACAGCCAGGGGCTGCTGATCGGCGCGCGCTTCATCCAGGGAATCGGCGGCGCGCTCGCCTCCGCGGTCGTGCTCGGGATGATCGTGATGATGTTCCCCGAGCCGCGCGAGCAGGCGAAGGCGATCGGCGTCTACGGCTTCGTCGCGTCCGCCGGCGGCTCGATCGGGCTGCTGCTCGGCGGCCTGCTGACGCAGTCGATCAACTGGCACTGGATCTTCTTCATCAACGTGCCGATCGGGATCGCGACCGCGCTGCTCGCGCTGCGGCTCGTGACCGCTCGGCCGGGGATCGGCCTGCGGGCAGGCGCCGACATCCCCGGCGCGCTGCTGCTCACGAGCGGGCTGATGCTCGGCACCTACGCGATCCTGCAGGTCAGCGGCAAGGGCTGGGGCGCGTGGCAGGTGGCTGCGCTCGGGCCGGCCGCGCTTGGGCTGCTCGCCGCGTTCGTGCTGCGCCAGGCGCGGATCGCGAACCCGCTGATGCCGCTGCGGCTGTTCCGCTCGCGCAACGTCAGCGGCGCCAACCTCGTGCTCGGGCTGCTCGTCGTCGGGATGTTCGGGATGTTCTTCCTCGGGGCGCTGTACATGCAGCGGATCCTCGGCTACGACCCGCTCGAGGTCGGGCTGGCGTTCCTGCCCGGAACGATCGTGATGGGGACGATGTCGCTGCGCGTCTCGGGACCGGTCAGCATGCGCTACGGCGCGCGCCCGATCGTCGTCGTCTGCCTCGTGGCGATCGGTGCCGCGATGCTGCTGTTCGCGCGCACGCCCGTCCACGGCCGCTACGTCGTGGACCTGCTGCCGATCATGGTGCTCTTCGGCTTCGGCGCGGGGCTCGCGTTCCCGGTGCTGGTGCAGCTCGCGATGTCGGGCGCGACGATGGAGGACGCGGGCCTCGCATCCGGCCTCGCGAACACGACGCCGCAGGTCGGCGGCGCGATCGGGCTCGCGGTGCTCGCGACGCTTGCGGCGGACCGCACGAGCACGCTGCTCGGCCGGCACGAGTCGGCGGCGGCGGCGCTCAACGGCGGCTTCCATCTCGCCTACCTCGTGGGCGCCGCGCTCGTGGCGGTTGCGATCGTCGTCGCGCTGACGGTCCTGCAGCCGGTCGCGCATCCGGCGATGGCGCACGGCCACGCCCCGGAGGGCGAGCTGGCGCCGGACGTCGCGCCGGTCTACTCGGAGGCGTAGCGGCCGGCGTCAGAGCGCGTCGAGCCGTCGTCGCAGCTCGGCGCGCTCGACGTCGTTGGCGGTGAGCGCGAGCGCGCGGCGGTAGGCGTCGGCGGCGCGGGCGCGCTCGCCGGCGCGTTCGAGCAGTCCGGCGTGCGTCGCGTGCAGCGGCTGGTAGCGCGCGAGCGCCGGCTCCTCCAGCAGCGGCTCGATCAGCGCGAGCCCGGCGCGCGGTCCGCGCGCGAAGCCGACGGCGACGGCGCGATTGAGCGCGACGACGGGCGTGGGGTCGATGCGCTCAAGCGCGGCGTACAGCTCGGCGATCTGCGCCCAGTCGGTCTCCGGCGCGCTCGGCGCCTGCGCGTGCAGCGCGGCGATCGCGGCCTGGAGCTGATAGGGGCCCGGCTGGCGGCGGCGCAGCGCGGTCTCCAGCGCGCGCAGGCCCTCCGCGACGCGGCCGGCGTCCCAGCGTGAGCGGTCCTGGCGGTCGAGCGGGACGTAGGCGCCCTGGTCGTCGACGCGCGCGCCGCGGCGCGCGTCGTGCAGCAGCATCAGCGCGAGCAGGCCGAAGACCTCGGGCTCGTCGGGCATCAGCCGCGCGAGCAGGCGGGCGAGCCGGATCGCCTCGCCGCACAGCTCGCCGCGCACGAGCCGCTCGCCGGCCGTCGCGTCGTAGCCCTCGTTGAAGATCAGGTAGAGGACCGACAGCACGCCCTGCAGCCGCTCCGGCAGCGCTTCGTCCGGCGGTATCCGGTACGGGATGCGCGCGTCGGCGATCTTGCGCTTCGCGCGCACGATCCGCTGCGCCATCGTCGCCTCGGTCACCAGGAAGGCACGCGCGACCTCGGCGGTGGACAGGCCGCCGAGCGCCTTGAGCGTCAGCGCGACGCGCGCGTCGAGCGCCAGCGCCGGGTGGCAGCAGGTGAAGATCAGCCGCAGGCGGTCGTCGCCGACCATGCTCTCCTCGGCCGCGTCCTCGCCATCGGCGCCGTGCGCCTGCGCGTCGAGCCGCGCCAGCTCGGCGAGCCGCGCGGCGCGGTCGGCGGTGGCGCGGGCGCGGCGCAGGCGGTCGATCGCGCGCCGGCGCGCCGTGACGGCGATCCAGCCGCCCGGGTTCGCCGGCACGCCGTCGCGCGGCCAGCTCGCGACGGCGGCCGCGAACGCGTCCTGCATCGCGTCCTCGGCGAGCTGGAAGTCGCCGACGTGGCGGATCAGCGTCGCGAGCGCCGCCGGGCGCGCCTCGCGAAAGGCGCGCTCGACGGCGTCGGCGACGTCGCCGCTCATCCCCAGACCGGCCGCACCTCGACCGAGCCATAGCTCGCGCTCGGCATCCGCGCCGCCCATCCGAGCGCGCCGTCGAGGTCGTCGGCCTCGATCAGGAAGACGCCGGCGAAGTGCTCCTTCGTCTCCGCGAAGGGGCCGTCGGTGAGCTGCGTCTCGCCGTCGCGCACGCGCACGGTCGTGGCGGCCTCGACGCCTCTCAGCCCCTGGTTGGAGACGAGCGCGCCCGCCGCCATGAGGTCCTGCGCGAATTGCTGCCAGCGCTGGTGCAGCTCGGCCATCTGGTCGGCCGGCGGGAAGCCGTCGGCGGGGTGGTACATCAAGAGCGCGTACTGGGGCATGGCCCCTCCTTCGTCGGTTCGCTTCGCCGCGCGTATCTGCGGCCTCATCTTCCTTGACGCCGCAAGGGGCCGCGTTTCGACATGCGCGGAACCGATCCAGAATGGATCGTAGATCGGTGATCGGCGGTGGCGAGACGACTGGTACCGTATATGGCATGGTGAAGACGACGGTGTACCTCGACGATCGGGATGTGGCTGCGCTGCGGCGGCTTGCGGCGGAGTCCGGGCGTTCACAGGCCGAGATCATCCGCGAGGCGATCGCACGCACGACGCGGGCGGCTGGCCCGCGCCGGCTGCGGTCGGCCGGGGTCGGTCGCGGAAGCGGCGATCCGGTGGCGCGCAACGCGGACGAGATCGTGCGCCGGGAGCTCGGACGATAAGCGCGCTGATCGTCGATGCGGGCGCCTTGTACGGCGCCGCCGACGCCAACGACCCCGACCACACGGCGATCGTCGCGACGCTGGAGAGATGGCCCGGGGAGCTGGTCGTCTCGGCATTTACCGCGGCCGAAGCCGACCACCTCGTCCTGAGTCGGCTCGGGGTCGAGGCCGAGCTGGCACTGCTCGACGATCTCGCGGTCACCTACACGGTCCAGTCGCTCGATGCCAGAGGGCTGAAGACCGCGCGGAAGCTGTGCGCCCGCTATCGCGATCTGCAGCTCGGGCTTCCGGATGCGTCGATGGTCGTGCTCGCCGACCAGTGGTCGACGCGGAGCGTGGCGACGTTCGATCATCGGCACTTCCGCACCGTGACCGCGCTCGACGGCGAGCCGTTCACGCTGTTGCCGGCCGACGGCGACTGATCGGCCGCGACCGGCCGGCACGCGCGCGAGCGGGGATCGCGAGTGGCGACGACGCGTTGCGTCTACGCGACGCTGCGCGCGCTGCTCACGAGCCCGCCGGGATCGTGACGGTGATCGTCGCGCGCTTCTGCGCGGCCGTCGTCCCGGTGCGCTGGGCCCACGCGGCGGGGGAGCGCATCCACGCCGGCACTCCCGCCGGCAGATCCTGCTCGGGGATCTCGGCGAGGTCGTCGTCGGCCCACGTCTGACCGTAGAGGACGAGCGGCCGGCTGGCGTCGGGGTGCGCGATCCGCGGGTGGAGCTGGCCGAGCGCCGCGTTCCAGTTCGCCAGCAGCGCGCTCGTGGCGGTGGCGAGTCTGGCGGCGTCGTTGCCCGAGCTGCTCTCCGGCTGCGTCGGGTGCGTGATGTGCGCGTAGGGGAGGCTTGCGGCGCCGGCGGCCGCGCCGGGGTGTCTGAGGTACTGCGTCCACGCGTGGTCGGCGAGCGACCCGAGCGCGACCACGGCCTCGATCGCCCCGCCCGCGAGCAGCGCGTCGAGCCACTGCGTGCGGTACGCGACGATCGCCGCGTCGTCCTTGTGTCTCTCGCCGCCTTGCTGACCGTAGACGGAGTAGAGGAACGTGTTGATCATCGCGTAGCTGACGTCGATCCCGAGCTTCGCGAGGAAGCCCTGGAAGCGATGGCCGGCGGCGCCGACGAGGATGCGGCGCGTGACGTCCTCGGAGGCGGCCGGGTCCTGTCCGATCGCGAGCACGCGGGCGCTTCTGTCGAGCCGGCCGCGGTGGAAGATCGGGCCCCACTCGACGCGGAAGGCGTCGGCGGGGTAGGTCTCGGCGCCGGGGTAGTCCTGCGCGAGCGAGCGGAACGGTTCGGCGACGGGTCCGGGATCGAACAGGTGCGCCATCGCGCCGACCCTACGTCGTCGATCACCCGAAAATCAAGTAGTAGTCAGACAGTTTTTAAGTAGATAGGGTCCGTCGGCGATGCCGCCGAGAGGACCGCCGGATCCGCTGCTGCCCAGACCGCTTGTCGTGACGGGCCACCTCGTCACGTTCGACGACGCGCAGCCGGAAATCCCCGACGGCGCGCTCTACATCGATCGCGAGGGCGTGATCCAGGCGGTGCAGAGACGGAGCGATCCAGCGCCGAGCGGGTTCGACGGCGCGACCAAGGTCGACACCGGCGGCGTCGTCTACCCGGGGCTGATCGACCTCCACAACCACATCGCGTACAACTGCCTGCCGCTGTGGATCGCCCCCGACCGCACGAGACCGTGGACCTCGCGCGACCAGTGGCCGAACGACCCGCACTACAAGCCCGACATCAGCCTGCCGGCGAACGCGCTCTGCCAGGCGGACGGCAAGGCCGTCCTCAAATACGTCGAGGTGAAGGCGGTCGTCGGCGGCGTCACCGCGATCCAGGGCAGCGCGAAGGTCGCGCGGCCGGTCGAGGGCTCGATGATCCGCCACGTCGAGTTCGAGACGTTCCGGACGGGGAGACCGACGGTCAACCAGTCGGTGCGCGCCTTCACCGAGGACGCCCAGTACGCCGCCGCCAAGAGAGACCTCGCAGCGGGCCACGCGTTCCTCTACCACCTCGCCGAGGGCACGTCCGACAGACTGATCGCCGACTTCGAGGGGCTGAGAAGCCATGGGGTGCTCGCGCCGAAGTTCCTCGGCATCCACGCGACCGCGTTGCATCCGCCGCAGTTCGCCGAGTGGAGACCGCACGGCGGCGCGGTGATCTGGTCGCCGTTCTCGAATATCTGGCTCTACGGCCAGACGACCGACGTCGTCGCCGCGCGCGCCGCCGGCATGCGCATCTGCCTCGGCGCCGACTGGTCGCCGTCGGGCTCCAAGCACCTGCTCGGCGAGCTGAAGGTCGCCGACTTGCACAACAGAGCGGCGCTCAGAGGCGCGTTCAGCGACGCCGAGCTGTGCGCGATGGCGACGTGCAACCCGGCCGACGCGCTCGGCTGGGGCGACAGACTCGGGCGGCTGAAAGCCGGCCTGCACGGGGACTTCCTCGTGCTGCGCGCGCGGGAGAGAGACGACGCGCATCGCACGCTGATCGCGAGCACCGAGCCCGACGTCCTGCTCGTCGCGGTCAACGGCTACCCGCTCTACGGCACCGACGAGTTGATGCGCGGCGCGAACGCCGTCGAGCCCGAGCCGATCCACGTCAGCCCGACGCTGAGACGCACGATCAACCTGCGCGACGACCGGATCAGAGATGCCGACATGAGCTGGAGACAGGTCGTCGAGGCGCTCAGAGCCGCGCGCAGAGCGCCGCGCGCCGCGCGCGCCACGGCGATCGCGCGCGAGGGCGGCGAGCACGTGCTGCTCGGCCTGCGCCCCGACAAGCCCTGGGACGACCCGCAGGAGCATCCCGAGCTGACGCGCGCGGTCCAGACGCAGCCGGTGACGATCCCCGAGCCGGACACGCTCACGCACGACGCGGCCTACTTCGACCGCGTCGGCGCGGCGGTCATCCCGGCCGGCCGGCTCGACGGTCTGCGCGCGTACTACGCAGGTGTCTGACCGGCGCTGACGGCGCGCGCAGGCTCCCGCTCGTCGACCGGCCCCGCCACGCGGTTGCGCCCATCGCGCTTGGCGCGGTAGAGCGCCTCGTCGGCGGCCTGGAAGAGCGGGTCGAACGCGACGCTCCCGTGTGCGGTCGCGACGCCGACCGAGATCGTCACGTCGAGTCCCCCGGGCCGCGCCAGCTCGAGCGCGCGGCGGACGCCGTCGGCCAGCTCGACGGCGGTCGCGGTCGTCGCGCCCGGCAGCACGATCAGGAACTCGTCGCCGCCGAGCCGGTACACGAGCTCGAACGAGCGCAGGTTGCGGCGGATCACGTACGCCAGCTCCTTCAGCACCGCGTCGCCCCGCTCGTGCCCGAAGTCGTCGTTGACCGCCTTGAACTGGTCGACGTCGCACATCACGAGCGAGATCGGCTCGCGCGTCAGCGCGGCCTGCTGCGCCAGCTCGGCGAAGCGATCGGTCAGCGCCTTGCGGTTGAGCACGCCGGTGAGAGGATCGAGGATCGCGTCCGCGCGCTGGCGGATGTCGGAGCGCATGAGCGCGTAGCAGGCGGCGGCCAGGCCGATCAGGCAGACGACCGAGGCGTTCACGAACGCCGGGTTGCGCGCGTAGCCGGCGGGGTCCACGGCGATCGTCGAGGAGAGCAGCACGGCTGCGGTGAAGCCGACCGCCGCCATCACCCCGCGGCCCGCGAAGCGCGCCGCGACGCTCACGACCGAGAACAGCAGCAGCGGCTGCGCCGGGCTGCGCGGGCCGCCGGTCATCGCGATCGCGACGCCGATCGTCGCCTGCGCGTTGACGACGGTCGCCGCGATCGGCCACTCGGGCAGCTGACTGCGCTCAATCAGCGGTCTCAGCAGCAGGAAGTGGCTCAGCAGGATCCACGCCAGCGGTGCCGCGATCCACCAGCCGTACCACGGCCCCGCGGTGAGCAGGCCGGCGCCGGCCGCCACGAACGCGACCACGCGCGCCTTCGCGATCCGCGGCTCCATGTCCAGCAGCCGCTCGCGGTCGAACGGAGTTGGACACAGCCACGTTCCTCGTGCGTCCATGGCGCACCTATCGGCTGGCGCGCCCGCGCTCCTGAATCCGGCATGGACGCGCCGACCGCTACCGCCGCCGGCGCCAGCGCTCAGCGCACCGCGCGCCGGTAGGTCTCGGTGCGCAGGACGATGCGCGTCTCGGTGACGGCGGCGCCGGCCTGGCGCAGGGCGCGGACGGTGTGGTCGAGGTCGTCGGCGTCGAGGCAGGCGGCGCGCAGCTGGTAGTCGAAGCGGCCGGTGACGAAGCTGACCTCCCGCACCGAGGGCAGCTTGCCGGCGGCGACCTCGAACGTCTCCGGCTTCGCGGTGGACAGCAGCCGCACGTCGATCAGCGCGTCGAGGCCGCGGCCGACGTGGCTGTAGTCCACGAGCGCCGTGAAGCCGGAGACGATGCCGGCGTCGACGAGGCGCCGCACCCGCGGAGCGACGGCGTGGGGGGAGAGGTCGGCGAGCGCGCCCAGCTCCTTGAACGTCGCGCGTCCGTTTCGGATCAGCTCGCTGAGGATGACGCGGTCGACGTCGTCCATGACCGTCGATGTCTCAGATATACGCATTGTCTGCTGACAGTAGCGCAGGCGCGGAGCCATCATGGCGTCATGACCACGATCGGCGTTCCCACCGAGATCAAAACGGACGAGTACCGGGTCGCGTTGACGCCCTCCGGCGTGCGCGAGCTGACGGACCGCGGGCACGTCGTGCTCGTACAGCGCGGCGCGGGCGAAGGGTCCGCGATCCCCGACGAGGAGTACCTCGCGCAGGGCGCGCAGGTCGTGGCGGACGCGGCCGCCGTGTTCGAGGGCGCGGAGCTGATCGTGAAGGTCAAGGAGCCGCAGCCCGGCGAGGTCGCGCTGCTGCGCCCGCACCACACGCTCTTCACCTACCTGCACCTCGCGGCGGCGCCCGAGCTGACGCGCGCGCTGATGGCGTCGGGGGCGACCTGCATCGCGTACGAGACGGTCGAAGATCGCCGGGGAAGGCTGCCGCTGCTGGCGCCGATGAGCGAGGTCGCGGGCAAGATCGCGACGCAGGCCGGCGCGTTCATGCTGGAGAAGCCGCTCGGCGGGCGCGGACTGCTGCTCGGCGGCGTGCCCGGCGTCGCGGCCGGGCGCGTCATGGTGATCGGCGGCGGCGTGGTCGGCCAGAACGCGGCGGCGATCGCCCTCGGGCTCGGCGCCGAGTGCTACATCTTCGACCGCTCGATCGACCGGCTGCGCGAGTTGGAGGTGCTGCTCAACGGCATGGCGTCCACCTGTTACGCCTCCACCCTGGAGATCGAGCAGCGGCTGCCGGAAGTCGACCTCGTCGTCGGGGCGGTGCTGATCCACGGTGCGAAGGCCCCGCGCGTGATCACGCGCAGACAGCTCGGGCTGATGAAGCCGGGCGCGGTGCTCGTGGACGTCTCGATCGACCAGGGCGGCTGCTTCGAGACCTCCAGACCGACCACCCACAGCGACCCGACCTACGTGGTCGACGGGATCATCCACTACTGCGTCGCGAACATGCCCGGCGCGGTCCCGATCACCTCGACCTACGCGCTCACGAACGCGACGATGCCCTACCTGATCAAGCTCGCCGACGAGGGCGCCCAGCGCGCGCTCGCCGCCGACCCGGGCTTCCTCGCCGGCCTCAACGTCGCCCACGGCCAGGTCACCTACGCTCCGGTCGCGGAAGTCGTCGGCGTCGATCTCGCACCGCCGGCGGAGACGCTCGCCGGGCTCGCGACCGCCTGATCGTCCGCTCACGGCCGGCCCGGCTAGGCTGGGTACGGTGAGCTACGTCGAGCAGCTCGTCGACTCGCCGCTGGTGGCCTGCACGTGGGAGCAGGTCGTGGAGGCGGGGCGGGAGCAGCGCATCGTGCCGGATGCGTGCGTGGACCTGGTCTGGTCGGGCGAGCGGCTCGTGGTCGCGGGGCCGGACACCCGCGCGCGCGTCGTGTCGCTGGCGCCGGGCTCGCGGGTGGTCGGGGCGCGGCTGCGGCCCGGCGTCGCGGGAGCGGCGCTCGGGCTGCCGGCGTCGGAGCTGCGCGACTGCTCGCCGGATGCGGCCGACGTGCTCGGGCGCGACGTGGTCGTCGCCCTGCAAGAGCGGTTGGCGGCGGGCGCGGACCCGCACGCGCTGCTGCTGCGCGCGCTGGCGCTGCGCGGGGTGCGCGCGCCCGACCCGCTCGTGGGCGCGGCGGTCGTTGCGCTGGGGCGTCCGCACGCGCGCGTGAGCGCGGTCGCCGCCGAGCTGGGCGTGAGCGCGCGGCAGCTGCAGCGGCGGGTCGGCGACGCCGTCGGCTACGGGCCGAAGACGCTGGCGCGCGTCCTGCGCTTCCGCCGGCTGCAGCAGCTGCCCGCGGCGCCGCTGGCCGAGCTGGCGCTCGTGGCCGGCTACGCCGACCAGGCGCACATGACGGCCGAGGTCACGAATCTGGCGGGCCTTCCGCCTGTCCGATTCCTCAAAGACCGCATGCCGACCGCGGCGTAGCGTGCGGTGCATGCCAATCGATCATTCCGCCGCTGAGCGCTTCATCTGGTCCGCCGCACGCCTGCTCGATCGCCACCGCTACGTCATGCTGTTCGCCGACGGTCCACCGGAGGCCGTCGTCGAAGCGCTGCGCGGCTACCGCAATCCGGACGGGGGCTTCGGCCATGCGCTGGAGCCCGACCTGCGCGCCCCGGCCAGCCAGCCCGGGGCGACGCTCTACGCACTGGAGATCCTGAACGAGGCCGGCGCCGCCGACAGCACGCTGGCCCGCGACGCGCGCGCCTGGATCGCGTCGATCGCCGCTCCGGACGGCGCGATCCCGTTCACGCTGCCCGGCTTCGACGCCTATCCGCACGCGCCGTGGTTCGGGCCCGACCCGGCGTCGTTCATCGCGTTCGGGTTGGCCGCGGCGACCCACGCCGGCGGCGTTGCCGAGGGCGAGTGGCTGGAGCGCGCGACCGACTGGTGCTGGCGCGCGATCGAGACGGCCGAGCGGCCGCGCGGCTACTGGCTCAAGTACGCCTGCGCGTTCCTCGACGCGGTCCCCGACGAGCGGCGCGCCGAGCAGGCGCTCGACGCGCTCGCCGCGCGCGTCGACCCGTCCGCCGTCGAGCCGATCGGCGGCGCCGAGGGAGAGGCCCTGCGCGCGCTCGACCTCTCGCCGCGTCCCGGCAGCCGGTCGCGCCGGCTCATCGCCGACGAGCAGGTGCAGGCGCACCTCGACGCCGTCGAGGCCGGCCAGCAGGAGGACGGCGGCTGGATGTTCGACTGGCTGGCGTGGTCGCCCGCGCAGACGGCCGACTGGCGCGGCAACGTCACGATCCGCGCGCTCGTCTGGCTGCGCGACAACGGGCGACTCTGACGCCGGGCTCGCACGCGCGCGCCGGGTTCGGTTAGACTCGGCGCGCTCGTTCGAGGAACGCCGGTGAGAGTCCGGGACGGTCGCGCCACTGTGATCGAGAGCCTCCGCGGAGGTCCGTGAGTCAGACACTCGGGGGAGCAGCCCAGGCAACGACCGAGACGCACGATCTCGAAGGAGGCAGTCATGGCAGCAACATCCAGCTACGCGGCCCCCGCGGCTCCCGCGACCCGCTCGCACGTCCCGACCTCGATCGCGCTGTCCGGCGGGACGCAGTGGATGATCGGCACGGTGCTGTTCTGCGTGCTGCTCTACTACTTCATCGGCGTCGACCAGGGCGCGACGTCGATCTTCGGCAACGACATGCACATTCACGAGTTCGTGCATGACGCTCGCCACCTGCTCGGCTTCCCCTGCCACTAGATGGCCGTTTCCACGATCTCGCGGCGCATCGCACCCGTCGCATCCACGAATCTCGTGGAACCGACCCTCTAGCGGGGGCTCGCCGACATGGAGAGGCGCTTCATCCTGCGCGGCTTCGGCGCGGGCGCGTTCGCGGGCCTGCTCGCGTTCGCGTTCGCGCGCGTCATGGCCGAGCCGGTCATCCAGCAGTCGATCGACTACGAGAGCGGTCGCGACGCCGTCCAGGATGCGCTGCGCAAGGCCGCCGGCGCGGTGGCGGCGCCGGCGGGGCCGGACATCTTCAGCCGCGGCATCCAGGCCGACGTCGGGGCCGGCGTCGGCCTGATCCTGTTCGGGGTGGCGCTGGGCGGCTTGTTCGCCGTCGCCTGGATCGTCGTCCAGCGCCGGCTCGGCGACCGCCTCCGTCCGCGGGCCGTCGCGGCGCTGCTCGCCGCGGCGTGCTTCCTCGCCGTCTTCCTCGTGCCGTTCCTGAAGTATCCGGCGAACCCACCCGCGATCGGGCATCCGGAGACGATCCACGCGCGCGGCTTCCTCTACCTCGCGATGGTGGTCATCTCGGTCGTCTCGCTCGCCGTCGCGACGATCGGCGCACGGCGGCTGTCCGGCCGCTTCGGGGCATGGAACGGCACGCTGCTCGCGGGGCTGGGATTCGTCGCGTGGATCGCGCTCATGATGGCGATCCTCCCGTCGCTCGGCTCGCTGCACGCCAACGTCGTGGCCTACGGCCACTTCGCGACGGAGACGCCGCAGCCGCTCAAGGACGCCCGTGGGCACCTCGTCTATCCGGGCTTCCCGGCCGACACGCTGTTCAAGTTCCGCCTCTACTCGGTCATCGACCAGCTGATCCTGTGGGGGACGCTCGGCCTGGCCTTCGGCCCGCTGGTCGAGCGCGTGCTCGCGCGGGCCGCGCAGCGCGACGGCGACGACGCCGGGCTCGCTCGGGCGCCGAGCGCGAACACCGTCTGACGAACGCGCAAGTGGCGACCTCGACGGGGCACTGCGGTTCGCGGTGCCCCGGTCGGAGGATGCGGCGTTGTGCCAACCGCCCGATGGCGCGGGCCGGGTGATCTCAGGGCAGCGGTTCAGGGTCGATGTCAGGGTCGGGCCCTGTGGCGAGCGCCCACCCGGGCACCGATACTGCTCGCGGCTCAACAAAGATCAGAATGAGGAGGGGTGAATGAAGTAAGAGCGACAAGCATTGGGACGAATCGTCATCACATAACTATCTCAAGGAGGATCGATGGGCTTATCCCATCCAATCGTCGGTGGCTTCCGAAGCAGCAGTCGCGTTCTGATTGCGTTTGCTCTCTGCGTTGCGTTGGGCTTTTCGGCTGCCTACGCGGCCAGTGGGAGCGTCTCGTCGGCGCGGGCGTCGGAATACAACTTTTGCAGCGGGTTCGAAGCAAGCGGTGTCAATGGGGGTAACGCGCGCTGTAGGGACACAAGCTTCCAGTGGGTGACGCGCACATGGGCGCGTTCGTGGGCCGGCGAATGGGTCTGCGCCTCGGCCCTCGACAGCGGCGGAAACTTGGTCGGGGGTCTAGTGTGCGACCCGTCGAGCTCTTTCATATCCAACCCGAACTACAACGGATCGCGGCTACTCAAAGCACTTATCTCCAATCCCGAAATACTCTCTGCATTCATCTATGGCAGGGTGAACTTCAACTAGAACGGGGGCTGCTTTGCATACGGGAAGAGTCATCGTCAGGACTCAAGCGATGCGGGCGTCGATGCGCCTCACGGTCGGTGCGTTGGGGGCGCTGCTCTTGCTCTGTGGAGCGCTCGCATTCGCCGCTCCGGCGCCGTCGGCACATGCATCTGAATACCAGTACTGCGTCGGCATACGGCTTGAAGCGGGCAGGCCGAACTGCCACGACACCACGTTCCATTGGGTAACGCGAACCTGGGTGCGGACCGTGTTTGGAACCAGGTTTGCTTGCGCATCGGCACTCAACGGGAACGGTGTGATTACCGGTGGGCTAGTGTGCGCTCAGTCTAGCGAATTCATATCCAACGGGAACTACGATGGTTCGAGGCTACTGGAGGCACTGATCCACTACGAGCCCGAATTCGAAAGCGAAGTAACCTACGGGAAGGTCAACTACAACCCGTAGACCAGCGACGACTTGGCGGGGCGTCTCGAGTGAGCCTCGCCAAGTCGTGCCTACGGCTCCCACCCCGCCATGACCAGCCAACGTAGCGTTCGCAAAGCATGGGCTGTCATTCTCGCCACGGGCCTTGTCGCCGCGCTTGTGGTCTCCTGCGCGCTGGTTGCAGAGCGGACGAGACCGAAGGGGTCCCTGCCGCAGGGAGCGTCAGGTGCCACCTTCCATGTCGAACCACGGCAGGCACACGCGTTCGCAATCCTGCGCGGTCGCGCCGAGCGACTTTCGCCCAGCATGAGAGAAGCGATGCTCCACATGCTCGCGGCATCGTCACTTCCGCTTGGACTGAACCTCAACCTCAGCCACCGCATCCGCACGCGGCTCGGCATCACGGCATGGGTCGTTCCCGGAGACGGCTACATCTGCGTCGTGCAAGACGCGACCGCGACCTCCGCCTGCGACAGCACGCAAGGCGTCGTTGAAAATGGCATAAGCGTGCTGAAGAAGCTGCCGCCGACCTCGGCACCACGATTGGGCCCCAGGTACCTCCTCCTGGGCATGGCACCAGACGACGTTCGGATTGTTCGCATCCTTCCTGACCGCGGTCAACCGACGGCCGTGCCGGTACAGCAGAACGTCTTCGTCTCGCTCAGCAGCACGCCAGTCCGAGCAGCGGTCGTGCATGGCGGTTGAGTCTCCCGTCCCGGGTGCCGGCCGACGGTGGAGCCCGCGGGCGCCGGCGGCGTACGACGCAGCGGCTACGCTGTGCCGACGGTGCCGCGGCAGAGGCGACAGGGACGGCGTCGAGCGCCGGCGCGACGGATCGCGCCGCTCGTGCTGCTCGGGGCGGCGCTCGCGGTTGGGGGAGAGGCGTCGGCCCTCGCCGACGGCTTCTCCGGCACGCTCGCGATCACGTCGATCGTCCGCCCGTCGCCGCAGGGCCGCCTCGCGCAGGTCCTCGCGCAGGCGAGCGTCACGCCGCAGTGCGACCAGGCGGACTGCTCCTGGCAGCCGGCCGTCGAGACGGTCGCGCCCGAGCAGGCCTGCGCGCCGTCGGCCGGCATCCCGGTGTGGAGCGGGCCCACCTACGCCACGGCTGCGCCACAGAGCTTCTCGCCGTCGTGGCATGAGCTGCCGGCGGCGACGGCGGTCGTCCGGCGGGCGTGCCTGTTCGTGCAGGCCGGCGGCCAGGAGACGCTCGTCGCGCAGGCGCTCTACGCCATCCCGGCGCGACCCTCGCCGAGGCCCGGCGCCGGCCCGGACCCGGGCCTGCTGCGCACGGCGATCCCGAGCTGGGTAGCGCCCGTCCGCCGCCGCTGGCCGTTCAGCGTCAGCACCGCGAAGATGCCGCCGGGCGTCGCCGCGAAGCGCTTCGTCGCGCTCGTGCGGGCAGCCGGCGCGCGCTGGGGCCTGCGTTACTCCGGCACCACGCGCTCGGCGGTTCGCAACGGCGACGGGCGCAGCACGGTCGGCTTCGCGCATGCGCTGCCGCGCGGCGCGCTCGGCCTCACCGACATCGAGGTGGTGGGCTTCCGCCGCGGCGGGCGGGTCGTCGCGCGGCACGTGGTCGAGGAGGACGTGCGCTTCCTCTACGCCGCGCCGTGGGATCCCGGACCGGCGCTCCCCGATGCGCGCCACGTCGACCTCGAGACCGTGATCCTCCACGAGCTGGGCCACTACGCCGGCAACGGCCATGCGCCCAACTGCCGCGACACGCCGATGTGGCGCGCGCTCAGCGCCGGCGAGTGGTGGCACTCGCCGACCGACTGGTTCCAGCACGGCTGCGGCATCGCCACGAGCGCCGCACGCCGCGCCGCCGCCACCTCGGCCACGATCCCGCGCCGGCTGCTCGTACGCGTACACGAGCGCGTCGTGACGCTGCACTGACGCGCTGCCCGGGCCGTCCGCTTAGGATCGCCCCGTCAGGTTCACCGGGGGAATTGGGGGCAGGATGGCGCGGTCATCGGGGCCGGTAGGCCAGCGAGGGTTCGCTGTGCGCGGCTTCGGAGAGAACGGAAGCGATGATCGAGCGAATCGAGCAGATGCCGGCGGGGACGGTCGGTCTGCGGGCGTCGGGCCGGCTGAGCAAGCGGGATTACACGGAGGTGCTCGAGCCGGTGCTGCTGCAGGCGGTCGCGTCCGGTGAGCTGCGGCTGCTGTTCGTGCTCACCGACTTCCATGGACTGGAGCCGGCCGCTTGGCCTGAGGACGTCAAGACGGGCTTGCGCACGTGGGTCCGCGATCGCTCCGCGTGGAAGCGGTTCGCGCTCGTGACCGACGTCGAGTGGGTCGCGAACGCGATGCGCCTGTTTGCCTGGCTCACGCCCGGCGAGGTGTTGGTCCGCGAGCTCGACGGCCTGGCGTACGCCAAGCGCTGGGTCGCGGACTGAGCGCTCGACGATGGGCTGCCCGGAAGCCACGTAACCGCGCGGCTTCCGGGCACTGCGCAGGTCAAGCGGGGTGCTACTTGATGAGTCGTACGGCTGTCGCATCCTGCGGCAACGTGCGGCAACCACGGGAATTTTCGGCCTCATCGCTGAGAAGCGCGATGACATCCTGCTGCCAATTCCGTGTCAGTCCCGTCCTACATCTCAGGGCTTGAATGTGAGTCCGAGGCACCGCATGAAGTCTGCCACTCGCTGCGTGGTGATGTTGATCTCCTCGCCGGAGGATGCCCACTTCAACTGTTGGCAGCGCCCTGCGTTGTGGCGTGTCGCGATGCCGTGGTGATGCACGACATCGTTCCGCAGATAGGTGATGTCTGCCATGAGTTGATTCTTGATCTCAGACTTGGAAACGCCGCAGGCCTCAGCGAGACGCGGCCGGAACTCGTGCTCCCACACGGACGCGACCATCACCGCCCACTGGCTTCCCAGCGCGCGGGCGACAGGGCCGTCGTCGGCAAGTCGTTCGAGCACGGTGTCGATTCGCCACCGCTGGTACCCAACCGCGTCAGCCGTTCGGGGGTCTCCGTGGCCGATGAGGAAATCAGCAGCGGGATTCACTGGATCTGCCAGATGCGGTTCAAGGGTTTCCCGCCATGCTCGTACGCCCGCGACCGCGACGTGATGAATCCCGGCGAGGTCGTTCATCGCGTCATGAAACGCAGCCGATACCGATTCGCGTGTCTCTTGGCTCATCGCTGTCCGGTCACTGGTCCGCTCAGGCCGCACTGCTGTAGGTGATGTTCTCCCGGATGCGGATGCGGAGAGCGTCGGCGATGTCTTGGAGGCGTTCGAGGCCGACGCCGGCGTAAGCGGTGGCCTCCCAGCGTTGGACCTGTTGCTCGGCGACGCCGAGGCGGTCGGCGAGGGATCGCTGGGTGAGGTTGGCTGCGATGCGGGCCTCGATGAGTGCGGTGGGGAGGTCGCGCAAGGAATCGAGGTGGCGTCCGGTGATGGTGCCGTCGCGGAGTTGCGCGTAGTGCTTGACCTGGGCGCGCAGCTCGTCGGCCTCGCTGGCGAGCGCGTCGCGCATCGCTTGGTGCAGTCGCGGGTCGACCTCAGCGCCTGGTGTTCGGGCGTCGTGGGTGGCGAGGTCGTCTTCGAATCGCTTGAGCTGTGCCTTCGAAATACGGTACTGGCGCTCGTTGGTGATCACGAAACGGCTCCGAGGTCGATGGCGAGGATGCCCTTCGGCTTACCGGTGTCGCGGTCGCGCTGGAAGTAGTCGACGAACGTGGTGCCGGCGGGTTCGGCAGCGGTCTCAGCCGGGAACAGCTCGCCTCCGTAGCGGGCCTTCTGCGCGGCGCGGCGGTCGCTGAAATCGAGCAGCTCGCGGTCGAGGCGGCTCGGATCGACGCCCGCGATCTCCCAGCAGGCATCGAAGTCGTCGGGCAGCTCCTTGGCGGTCACAAAGCTGCCGTCGAGGTACACGGTTCGACAGCCGGCGCGCTTGAGCGAGCGCAGGGCGTCGAGCAGTCCGTCGAGCATTTCGCGGCGGCGAGCGTTGGTGGCGTAGCGGGTCACGATCTCGTCCCAGCTCGCGGGGTGGATCCCCGGCGGGAGGTTGCCTCCGGCGTGGAACGCCGGAATCACGACCCAATCCTAGCGTTGTGTTGATCCTCCGGCAACAGCCGGGAGATGTGGTGCTTCGGCATGCGACCAGCGTGGCGCTTGGGCGGGCCCTGCTCAACAGCGCATGACTTGTATTCGCCAAGCGCTCGCGCTGCCAAAAAATGCTGCCAAACGCCGATCAGAACGATGAAAGCCCTGCATTGCAGGGCTTTCGCAAACCGTCCGAGGCAGCCGAACCTACTTGATGAACAGCACCTCGCTGTACTTCGGCAGCGGCCAGAGGTCGTCCGCCACGACCTTCTCGAGCCGGTCGGCGACGTTGCGCACGGCGTCCGTCGCGGGGACGACCTTGTCGCGCATGTAGATCGCCCAGGCGGCGGCGTCCTCGTCGTCCTGGTTCTCGGCGGCATTGACCGTCTCAAGCGCTCTGATCGCGGCGACGAAGTCGTCGACCAGGCTGCGCGTCTCGGCGACGAGCGAGTCGACGCCGGCCTCGGCGGCGAGCGCGAGGTGGCGCAGCGCCGCCGGCAGCAGCAGCGTGCGCGCGATCGAGGCGGCCGTCTCCGCCTCGATGTTCAGCTTCACCGCGTACTGCTCGGTGAAGACCTCGTAGCGCGCGTGCAGCTCGCGTTCGTTGAGCACCTCGTACTTCTCGAACACCGACACGACGTCGGGCTTGACGAAGTAGGGGAGGGCGTCGGGCGTCGTGCGCAGGTTCAGCAGGCCGCGCTCCTCCTCGGCCTCCTTGTGCCACGCCTCCGAGTAGCCGTCGCCGTCGAACACGATCCGCTTGTGCGCGGCCCAGCTCTTCTGCAGCACCGGACGCAGCGCGTCCTCCAGCGACGCGCCGCCGTTCAGCGCGTCCTGGAGCTGGCCGGCGAGCGCGTCGATCGCCTCGGCGACGATCGTGTTGAGGATCGTGTTGGGGAACGCGACCGTCTGCGTCGAGCCGACCGCGCGGAACTCGAACTTGTTGCCCGTGAAGGCGAACGGCGAGGTGCGGTTGCGGTCGCCGCCGTGCAGCGGCAGCGGCGGCAGCACCGGCGAGCCGAGACCCAGGATCCCGCCCGGCCTGCTCTCGCCCTGGACGCCCTGCTCGATCGCCTCGTAGACGTCGGCCAGCTCCTTGCCCAGGAAGATCGAGATGATCGCCGGCGGCGCCTCGTTCGCGCCCAGGCGGTGGTCCTGGCCCGGCCCGGCGACGCTCGCGCGCAGCAGGCCCTGGTGCTTGTCGACCGCCTGGATCACGGCCGTGCAGAAGAACAGGAACTGCAGGTTCTCGTGCGGCGTGTCGCCCGGCTCCAGCAGGTTGACGCCGCTGTCGGTCCCCATCGACCAGTTGTTGTGCTTGCCCGACCCGTTCACGCCCGCGAACGGCTTCTCGTGCAGCAGGCACACGAGCCCGTAGCGGCGCGCGACCGTCTGCATCACCTGCATCGTGATCTGCTGGTGGTCGGAGCCGACGTTGCTGTTCTCGAAGATCGGCGCGATCTCGTACTGCGCCGGCGCGACCTCGTTGTGGCGCGTCTTGACCGGCACGCCGAGCCTCTGCAGCTCGCGCTCGGTCTCCAGCATGCAGGCGAGGATCCGCTCGGGGATCGAGCCGAAGTAGTGGTCGTCGAGTTCGTGGCCCTTCGGCGGCTTGGCGCCGAACAGCGTGCGGCCCGTCGTCACGAGGTCGGGGCGCTCGAAGTAGTACTGCTCGTCGATCAGGAAGTACTCCTGCTCGGGGCCGACCGTCGTGAAGACGCGGCTGGTCGTCTCGTCGCCGAGCAGCTCGAGCGCGCGGGTCGCCGCTCCGGACAGCGCCTCCATGGAGCGCAGCAGCGGGATCTTGTGGTCGAGCGCCTCGCCCGTCCACGACGTGAACGCCGTCGGGATGCAGAGCAGCGCGCCGTTCGGGTTCTCGAGGATGAACGCCGGGCTCGTCGGGTCCCAGGCGGTGTAGCCGCGCGCCTCGAACGTCGCGCGGATGCCGCCGGTCGGGAACGACGAGGCGTCCGGCTCACCCTGGATCAGCTCCTTGCCGGAGAACTCGGCGATCGCGGTGCCGTCGCCGACCGGGTTGTAGAAGGAGTCGTGCTTCTCGGCGGTCGAGCCCGTCAGCGGCTGGAACCAGTGCGCGTAATGGGTGGCGCCCTTCTCCAGCGCCCATTCCTTCATCGCGAGCGCGACGGCGTCGGCGAGCGAGCTGTCGAGCGCCTCGCCCTGCTCGAGCGTCGCCTGCAGCTGCTTGAAGACCGGCTTCGGCAGCCGCTGGCGCTGCTCGGCCACGCTGAAGACGTTCTCCCCGAAGATCTGGTTGTCGGGGTGGGTGAGGTCGAGCGCTCCGAGGGCGGCGCCGTTCGGCGACCACTGTGCTGCGCTGACGTTCTGCTGACGGATCTTGGCCATGGACGGGTGTTCCCTCTCGTGAATTTCCGTGCGGGGCGAGCGTACGGAGCCGACGGTGGTCCGACACTATCCGCATGTCCAAAGCGATGCGTGCGGGGTGCGCCTGACGGGCGATGGCAGGCGTCCCCACGCGCGGGACTATACGCGGCGCTCGCGGCCCGATGCGGCGGAACGCGTCCGCCGACCGGGCCTGGCGAAAGGCCGCCCGCGATCTTTCGCCACCGGGCCAAAGATCGTCCGCACGCGCTCGCGCACACTGCGCGCGCAGACCCGGTCCCGGCGCCGTAATGACGGGCGGTGCCGGTCCGTGCACCGTGAGGGCTCGTGGCGCCATCGGCGCTGCGAGCCCTCACGCGTTACTGCGGCACGCTGACGACGCGGCCGTCGGCCGTGACGCGCACCGTCGCCGCCTTGCCGCTGACGTCCACGGTGAGCGCGCCGCGGGCGGCGTCGCCGTCGGCTTCGCGCAGCTGCGAGCGGCCGGTGGTGGAGCCGGCGAGGCGGTACTCGATCGTGTAGGTGCCGGCTCTCACGGGCGTGACGTGCCACGTGAACGTGCGCGCGCTCCCGGGGCGGATCGCGCCCAGCGACCACGTGTTGGCGAACGAGGTGTCGCCGTCGACCGGGCCGGCGTCGACGATCCAGACCGGTCGCGAGTGCGACGCGAGGTCGCTGCCGGTCAGGTAGGAGCCGAACGCGGCGACCGCGGTGCCGCCGCGCATCGTGAGCGTCGCCGCCACGTTCGGGATCGTGCGCTGGCCGACGTTGCGGACGGTCAGCTTCAACGCGGTGTGCTGCGCGAGCGACTGTCGCGTGGGGAAGGAGGCGTGCGTCGCGACGGGATAGGTCGCGGCTGCCTCGGGCTTCGGCGCGCTGGAGCCGCCACAGCCGGCGAGCGCCAGCGCGACAGCCGCGAGGGCTGCCGTAGCGCCTCGCAGCATGGGTGCAGGGCTGGGCACGGCGGCGCGAACATAGCATGGGGCGCGCGGGGGTCCGCCGGTAGGCGAAATGCCGCTCCGAGCCGGTCCCATCGGTATATAGACCTGCGTGTTCCCTTCACAGAAGCTCAACGGTTCACGTTTGGCAAGCGTCATATTGGTGCCATACCCTCTGCATTCGGGAGCGCCATCCGGGGTGTCTCCCATGTGTGTCCCACAGGAGGACTAGAGGAGATGGTCCGAGCAGTCGCCGACCGAGCGTTCTTGCCGACGAGGAACGCCCTTGAGGAGGTTGGCGACATGATGATCCTCACGGGCAAGACGATCGTCTCGGCGATCCGTCCGCCGTACCCGTACGGCGGCGAGTTCATCTCGCAGTTCCTGTTCGCGCTGAAGCTCTGCTGGTTCCCGCTGCTGATCTCGACGGTCGCCTTCGGCTACGGGGCGCCCGGCCTGCAGGCGGCGAACTTCCTCGTCCTGTTCGGCGCGCTCGACCGCCTCGGCGGCTTCTTCGTGCTGGCCTCGATCCGCGAGTTCGCGCCGTTCGTGACGGCGATCGTGCTCGCCGGCGTCGCCGGCACGGCGATCACGGCCGACCTCGGCGCGCGCAAGATCCGCGAGGAGCTCGACGCGTTGCAGGTGCTCGGGGTCGACCCGGTCAAGAACCTCGTCGTGCCGCGCTTCCTCGCGCTGATGCTCGTGACCGGGCTGTTCGACATCTACGCGCTGCTGTTCGGCATCTTCGGCGGGATCGTCGCGACGCTCGTCAACGGCGCGCCGCTCGGCCCGTTCTGGGCGACCTTCTTCACGAACGCCTCGACGACCGACCTGTGGGGCTCGGTGCTCAAGACAACGCTTTTCGGAGCGATCATTGCGATTGTGTGCTGCTACAAGGGCATGACGGCTTCGGGCGGCGCGGAGGGGGTCGGGCGCGCGGTCAACCAGGCCGTCGTGATCGCCTTCATGGGCGTGTTCGCCTTCAACTACGTCTTCACGCAGACGCTGCTGGCGACGCACCCCGAGATCAACATCATCCGCTGATGCCGAAGAACCTCGACAGGAGGACGACGTGACCCCCTCGGACTACGACCGCGAGCGGCTGGAGGAGGAACAGCCCGACGCGCAGGTCGACCAGGAGCCTTCCTACGAGGACGACGGCGTCTACGGCGAGGAGCCGCTCGACGAGGAGTCGCCGCACGTCTCGGTCGTCTCGGAGGCCGACCGCCGCCACCCCGACGGCGACGAGGACGAGTTCCAGTACCACAGCGACGACGAACACGCGGTCGACGGCGCCGACGTCGCGATCCAGTTCATCGACGTGCACAAGGCGTTCGGCCGCAACCGCGTGCTGCGGGGCCTCAACCTCGGCATCCCCGAGGGCCAGATCTCGATGATCCTCGGGCCGTCCGGCACCGGCAAGTCGGTCTGCATCAAGCACATGGTCGGGCTGCTCTACCCCGACAGAGGCGACATCCTCGTGCACGGCGAGTCGGTCCCGAGCATGCCCGACGAGGAGCTGTTCGAGATGCGCAAGAAGTTCGGCGTCCTGTTCCAGGACGGCGCGCTGTTCGGCTCGATGAACCTCTACGACAACGTCGCCTTCCCCCTGCGGCAGCACACCGACAAGGGCGAGGAGGAGATCGCCGAGATCGTCACCCGCCGCCTCACCGAGGTCGGTCTGGCCGACTCGCCGGACAAGATGCCGAACGAGCTCTCGGGCGGGATGCGCAAGCGCGCCGGCTTCGCGCGCGCGCTCGTGCTGGACCCGGAGATCGTGCTGTTCGACGAGCCCGACTCGGGCCTCGATCCGGTGCGCACGGCGCTGCTGTGCGAGCTGATCAAGGAGGTCCACCAGGAGAACGGCGGCTCCTACGTCGTCATCACGCACGACATCATGAGCGCACGGCGCGTCGCGGAGTTCATCGCGGTGCTGTGGCGCGGGCGGATCGTCGAGTCGGGCCCCGCGGCGGAGCTGTTCAACTCCGGCAACGCGTTCGTGCGGCAGTTCCTCACGGGGGAGTCCGACGGCCCGCTCGGGATGGAGTGACGCGTCGATGACGATCGCCCGCGGCGCCGTCCTGGGCGCGTTGCTCGCCGTGGTCGCCGTGGTTGCGATCCTGCTGCTGTCGAGCGGCGGCGGCGCCCAGTACAAGCTGATCTTCGAGAACGCGGGCCAGCTCGTGAAGGGCGACGACGTGCAGATCGGCGGGCGCCGCGTCGGCGGGGTCGACGACATCCTGCTGACGAACGACAACCAGGCCGAGGTGGTCGTCACCGTCGACTCGCCCTATGCGCCGCTGCACGAGGGCACGACCGCGACCGTCCGCCTGACCTCGCTCTCGGGCGTCGCGAACCGCTACGTCGCGCTCGCGCCGGGGCCGAACAACGCGCCGAAGATCCCCGCCGGCGGGCGGCTCGGCGTCGAGCGGACGACCTCCGTCGTCGACCTCGACCAGATCTTCGACACGCTCGACGCGAGAACGCGCCGCGGGCTGCAGAACTTCTTCCAGGGCTCGGCGACGCAGTACGAGGGCCAGGGCGCGAACGTCAACCAGGCGGCGAAGTACTTCAACCCGTTCCTGTCGAGCACCGACCAGCTCGTCAAGGAGGTCGCCCGCGACCAGTCGACGCTGGAGCAGGCGATCGTCGCGGGCGCGAGCGTCACCGGCGCGATCGCCCAGCGCGCGCCGCAGCTCACCTCGCTCGTCTCGAACCTCAGCAGAGCGACGGGCGCGATCGCGGCGCAGAACGCCTCGCTCTCGCAGGCGCTCGCGGTGCTGCCCGACACGCTGCGCCAGGGCAACTCGACGTTCGTCGACCTGCGCTCGACGCTCGACGACCTCGACCCGCTGCTGCAGGCGTCCAAGCCCGCCGCGGCCGTGCTGCCGAGATTCTTCAGCCAGCTCACGCCGCTGCTGAACGCGGCGACGCCGACGTTCCAGAGCTTCAGCAAGCTCGTCCACCAGCCGGGCTCGTTCAACGACGCGACCGACGCGGTCCAGCACCTGCCGCAGCTGCTGAAGGTCGGCGGCCCGGCGCTCTCCAGCTCGATCACGGCGATGCGCAAGGGCCAGCCGGTGATCGACTTCCTGCGGCCGTACTCGCCTGACCTCGTCGGCTGGTTCCGCGACTTCGGCCAGTCGGCCGCCAACTACGACGCGAACGGCCACTACGCCCGCGTCATGCCGATCTTCGGCGCCTTCGCGTATCAGCCGAACAGCTCCGGCGGCACGCTCGAGCCGGTCCCGCCGTCGCAGCGCCTCGGCGGCCTCAGATACGGCTTCACGCGCCGCTGCCCGGGCTCCGCCAGCCAGCCGCGGCCCGACGGCTCGAATCCGTACGCGGCGGCCGGCTTCGACTGCAACGCCAACGACGTGCCGCCCGGTCCATGATCAGTCGCGTCTCACCCGGGATGAAGCGCGCGCTGGCCGGGGGCCTGCTGCTGGCGGCCGCGCTCGTCGTGCTGGTGCTCGGCACCGGCGCCTCCGGCGGCGGAGGCGGCGACTACCGCGTGCGCGCGGTCTTCGACAGCGCGAGCTTCCTCGTGCCGGGCGAGGACGTGAAGGTCGCCGGCGTGAAGGTCGGGTCGATCGAGTCGCTCGACGTCACGCGCGACAACAAGGCGGCGATCGTCCTGCGGATCGACGACCCGGCCTTCCAGGACTTCAAGCAGGACGCGCACTGCACGATCCGCCTGCAGTCGCTGATCGGCGAGAAGTTCGTCGCGTGCGAACCGACGCTGCCGAAGGGCGCCGACAGTTCGCTGGCGCCGCCGCTGCGCAAGATCCGGCACGGCGACGGAACGGGCCAGTACCTGCTGCCGGTGACGAACACGTCCTCGCCGGTCGACATCGACCTGCTCGGCAACATCATGCGGCTGCCCGAGCGTCAGCGCTTCGCGATCATCATTGACGAACTCGGCGTCGGGCTGGCCGGCGACGGCCAGGAGCTCAACACGGTGATCCACCGCGCGGACCCGGCGCTCTACCAGTTCGACCAGGTGCTGGCGATCCTCGCCGCGCAGAACAAGACGCTCGCGCGACTGGCGACCGAGTCCGACGCGGCCCTCGCGCCGGTCGCTGCGCAGAGCCGGTCGATCAGCGACTTCATCGACAAGGCGGGCGCGACCGCGGCGGCGACCGCCGCCCGCGGCGACGCGATGGAGCAGAGCTTCGCCAGGTTCCCGGCGTTCCTGCAGCAGCTCGATCCGACGGTCAAGAAGCTCGGCGAGTTCGCCGCGGCCGGCACGCCGGTGATGCGCGACCTGCGCGCCGCGGCACCGTCCGTCAACACCGTCTTCAGGCAGCTCGGCCCGTTCAGCCAGGCCGCGATTCCCACCTTCCGCACGCTTGGCAATCTCGCCGACACCGGTAGACAGGCCCTGCCCGCCGCCGAGCCGATCATCAGAGACATCCACGCGTTCGCGCGGGAGGCGAAGCCGTTCGCGGCGGTGCTGGCGCCGGCGCTGACGAGACTCCAGTCGCAGAACGGCATCCAGCGACTGCTGGACATCATCCTGGAGACGACGGGGACCGAGAACGGGTTCGACTCGATCGGGCACTACCTGCGGACGTTCCTGACGGTGCCAGTGTCGTGTCTTCCGTACGCGACGACACAGATTTCCGGCTGTGAGGCTACGTTCGGCCAGGGCGGCGGAAGAGCGGCGTCGACGACGACCACGCCGCCGGCCGACGCGGCAACTGTCCCGACGGCGACGGCCGGAGCGAATGCCGCCCTGGTCGCCGACGCGGCGACGCCGCAGGCGTCCGCCAACGGGACCGGCGCCCGGGCAAGCACCGGCCTGCTGAATTACCTGCTCGGCGGGAGCTCGCAGCGATGAACCGGCGCAACACATCCGTGGCGGCGAACCCCGTGCTGATCGGCGCGGCGACCGTGCTCGTCGTGATCGTCGCCGTCTTCCTCGCCTACAACGCCAACAACGGCCTGCCGTTCGTGCCGACCTACGGCGTCTGGCTCCAGCTCCCCGACGCGGCGAACCTCGTGTCCGGCGACGAGGTGCGGATCGGCGGCGACCGCGTCGGGATCATCGACAAGATCCAGCCGCAGGCGCACCGAAGCGGCAGCGTCACCGCGAGAATCCACGTCAAGCTGGAGACGAAGGTCAAGCCGCTGCCGTCCGACTCGACGGTGGAGGTGCGGCCGCGCTCCACGCTCGGGTTGAAGTACATCCAGGTGACGGTCGGCCACTCCTCCAGCGGCGTGCCCGAGGGCGGCGAGCTGGCGCTCGCGAACGCGACCCCGAGACCGGTCGAGTTCGACGAATTCTTCAACATGTTCGACAGAAGAACGCGCGCGGCGAACCAGGTGAACCTCGTGGAGTTCGGCGACGCGCTCGCCGGCCGCGGCGCGGGCATCAACGAGGCGATCGACGCGCTCGACCCGCTCACGCAGCACGCGATCCCGGTGCTGCGCACGCTCGCCGACCCGCAGACGCAGCTCGGCCGCCTGTTCCAGTCGCTCGAGCAGACGGCCGCCGCCGTCGCGCCCGTCGCCGACCAGCAGGGGCAGCTGTTCCACAACCTCGCGACCACGTTCGACGCCTTCGACGCGATCGCGATCCCGTACCTGCAGGACACGATCAGTGGCGGCCCGCCGTCACTCGACACGGCGATCCGCTCGTTCCCGATCGAGCGGCCGCTGCTCGCGAACGCGGCCGGCTTCTTCCGCGACTTCCAGCCGGGCGCTGCGGCCCTGCGCACGTCAGCGCCGGCGCTCGCCGAAGCGTTCGCCGTCGGCACGACGCAGGTGCGGCGCGCCGCATCGCTCAACGATCAGCTCGCGCTGACGCTCAGATCGCTGCAGGACTTCGCGCAGGACCCGCAGGTGCCGCTCGGTCTTCACGGGCTCCGCGGCACCGTCGAGGCGCTGACGCCGACGGTCAACAACCTCGGTGGCTCGGAGCTCAACTGCAGCTACCTCGGGCTGTTCCTCTACAACGTCGCCAGCATCGAGAGCGAGGGAGACGCCGGCCGTCAGGGCAGATGGATCGACGTCGCGGCCATCTCACCGCCGCTCGGCCCGAACAGCGAGGTCGGCGCTGCGTCAGCGCCGGCCAATGGGCCGGTGACGCCGACAGCGGGGAATGCGAACTACCTTCACAGCGATCCTTACCCGCTGATCGGCGGCAAGGGTCAGAACGGCGTCTGCATGGCGGGCAACGAGGGCTACGCCCCCGGTCAGACGCTGATCGGCAACCCGCCGGGGCAACCGAGAAAGACGGCCAAGGTGCCGAGAGAGCTGAACGGGTTCTGATGGCGTCACGCGGACGACAGCTCGACGGCAAGCCCCCGTTTTGGACCCGCTTCCGCGTCGGCCTGCTCGCGATCGTGCTGATCGCGATCGCGATGTACTTCGGCTTCACGAAGCACGTCCCGTTCACGCACGGCTACCGGCTGCACGCGGTGTTCGTCTCCTCGAACAACGTGCGTCCCGGCTCGCCGGTGCGGATCGCGGGCGTGAACGTCGGCAAGGTCAGCAGCGTCGAGCGCTACAAGCACACGAACCTCACCGACGTGACGATGGAAATCAGCGGCGAGGGGCTGCCGATCCACCGCGACGCGACGCTCAAGATCCGCCCGCGCATCTTCCTCGAGGGCAACTTCTTCGTCGACCTCCAGCCCGGCTCGCCGTCCGCCCCGGACGTGCCCGACGGCGGCACGATCGGCCCCGCGCAGACGGCGACGCCCGTCCAGCTCGACCAGGTGCTGACCGCCCTGCAGTCCGACCAGCGCGCCGACCTGCAGGTCCTGCTCCAGCAGTTCGGGCTCGCGCTGACCTCGAAGCCGAGCGCCGCGCAGAACGCCACGCTCCCTCCCGAAGTCCAAGGCAAGTCGGGCGCGCAGGGGATCAACGGCAGCTACACCTACGCGCCTGACGCGTTCAAGGGCACCGCCCTCGTCAACACTGCCTTGCTCGGCACGCAGCCGCACGACCTCTCGCGTCTGATCGCCGCGGTCGCGAAGCTCTCGACCAACCTCCGCACGCATGAGACCGCGCTCCAGAGCCTCGTCGTCAACTTCAACACCACGGCTGGCGCCCTCGCCGCGCAGAGCGGTGCGCTGACGGCGGCCGTCGGCCTGCTTGGCCCGACGGTGACGACCGCCGACGCCGCCTTCAAGAGCCTCGATGCCTCCTTCCCGCCGACGCGCGGCTTCGCGCGCGACTTCCTGCCGGCGGTCCAGGAGACCCCGGCCACGGTCGAGGCGGCGTTCCCGTGGCTCGCACAGACGCGCGCGCTGCTGCAACCGAGCGAGCTGGGCGGTCTGCTCGCGCAGCTCCAACCGGCGACGGCCGACCTCGCGCAGCTCGAGGGCGCCTCGCTCGCGTTCCTGCCGCAGCTCGACCTCGCCAACCGCTGCTTCGCGAGAACGATCATCCCGGCCGGCGACATCGGCGTCAGCGACGGCGCGCTCACGACGCGTCGCGCCGACGGCTCGATCGTCGAGAACTACAAGGAGTTCTGGTACACGATGGCCGGGCTCGCCGGCGAGGGGGCGAGCTTCGACGGCAACGGGAGCATGATCCGCACCGGTCTTGGCGGCGGGTCGCAAGCGATCGACATCGGGAGATCGGGCTCGGATAGAAGTGCGGTCATCGGCAACGCGAACTTCAAACCGCTCGGGACGAGCCCGCGCTATCCGGCCACAGACCCGTCATACAACCCCGCGGCCGCCTGCTACAAGCAGGCCCTGCCGAACGTCAACGGCCCGCAGGCAGGACCCGGCCCGGCGCCGCAGAGCACCGTGTTGCCGACGCCTGCGGCGCGTCCCAACCCAACCCCCGGGACCACCGCAACGACCGCGAACGTCAGCGACGCGAGCGCGCAGCCGCTCACGACCGCCAACCCGCTGTCCGGGAGCGCGAGATGAAAAGCGCGATCCGCAAGCACCTGCGCGACTTCGCGGCGATCGTCGTGCTCGTGCTGATCGCCGGCTTCGTCGGCCTCTACGTGCTCGCGCACCAGCGCACGACGCTGCCCGCGTGGGTGCCGATGTTCGGCAAGCAGGTCTTCGTGCTCAAGGGTCAGTTCTCGACCGCGCAGGCGATCACGCCGGGGCAGGGGCAGACGATCGACATCGCGGGCGTGCAGATCGGCCAGATCACGAACGTCGACCTCGTCAAGGGCCGCGCGATCGTGACGATGCACCTCGATCCGAAGTACTCGCATCGCGTCTATCCGAACGCGACGATGCTGCTGCGCCCGAAGACCGGGCTGAAGGACATGGTCGTCGAGCTGAACCCGGGCACGCGCGCCGCCGGCCCGGCGGTCAAGGACGGCTACACCGTGCCCGTCTCGAACACGCTGCCGGACGTCAACCTCGACGAGTTCCTGTCCGTCCTCGACGGCGACACGCGCACCTACCTCGACCTGCTGCTCAACGGCGGCGCGGAGGGCCTGAGCAACGACGGGACGACGCTCGCGCAGGTCTTCCGCCGCTTCGAGCCGACTGCGCGCGACACGGCGCAGATCACCAAGCTGCTCGGTCAGCGGCGCCAGTACATCCAGCGCTCGATCCACAACTTCGGCGTCTTCGCGAATGCGCTCGCCGCGCGCGACCAGCAGCTCGGGACGTTCGTCGAGAACTCGAACACGGTCTTCCGGCACTTCGCGAACCAGGACGTGAACCTGCAGCGCACGATCCAGCTCCTGCCCGCCGCGCTGCGCGACACGAACGCCGCGCTCGCGCAGGCGAAGGCGTTCGCCGACCAGGCGGGCCCGGCGCTCGGCGCCCTGCGGCCCGGAGCGCGCGCGCTCGGCCCCTCGCTCGTCGAGTCGCGGCCGTTCTTCAGAGAGACGACGCCGATCGTCCAGAACCAGCTGCGGCCGTTCACGCGGGTCGCGACGCCGGTCGTCAAGCAGCTGCGCCCGGCGGCGGCCGACTTCGCCGCCGCGACGCCGAACCTCACGACGACGTTCAGAGTGCTCAACGCGTTCCTGAACGGGCTCGCCTACAACCCGGCCGGGTCGAGAGAGGGCTACCTCTTCTACCTCGCGTGGCTCAACCACATCTCGAACTCGATCTTCTCGGCGCAGGATGCGGAGGGGCCGATCCGGCGAGGGACACTGATGATCAGCTGCCTGAACCTCGCGTCGCTCAACGCCCCCACGATCAACCCCTCTCCGGCGTACAGCGGTCTTCGCCTGCTCGCGCAGCTCGTCAACGGCCCGAACTTCACGGTCAGAAACCTCGGTCCGTACTGCACGAAAAACGACTTGGCGCCGCCCCAACCCTAACGATGCAGAAGCAAGCACCCACACTCGGACGCATCCTCGTCATGGCGGGCTTCGCGCTCTCCTGCTTCGGCCTGCTGCTCTACCTGTGGGTCGCGTTCGGCGGCGGCTTCCCGCTCAAGCCGCAGGGCTACCGCTTCCACGTCCACTTCACCGAAGCGACGCAGCTCGCCCAGCAGGCGGACGTGCGCATCTCCGGCGTGCCGGTCGGAAAGGTCGTCAACGTCGCGCTCGGGCCGAGAAACACGACCGACGCGACGATCCAGCTCGACGAGCGCTACGCGCCGATACCGAAGGACGCGCGCGCGATCCTGCGCTACAAGACGCTGCTCGGCGAGACGTTCGTCGACCTCACCCCCGGCCACAAGAGCGCCGGCACGCTGCCGGAGGGCGGCACGCTGCCCGACGCACAGGTGGAGAGAACGGTCCAGCTCGACGAGATCCTGCGCTCGTTCGACCCCGAGACGCAGCGCTCCTTCCAGGTGTGGATGCAGTCGCTCGCGCAGGGCATCTACGGCCGCGGCGAGGACATCAACGCCGCGTTCGGCAACCTCGCGCCGTTCGCGGAGGACACCGACACGCTGCTGCAGCAGCTCGACGACCAGAAGCAGGCGCTGCAGCAGCTCGTCGCCAACACGGGCACGGTCTTCGGCGCGCTCAGTCAGCGCAGCGGCGACCTCACGAACCTGATCCGCAACTCGAACGCTGTCTTCGGCACGATCGCCGCGCGCAACCAGCAGCTCGAGGGGGTCTTCCGGGCGCTGCCGACGTTCGAGCGCGAGTCGTCGTTGACGCTCAACCGCCTGAACGCGTTCACGAAGACGGCGAACCCGGTCATCACGCAACTGCGGCCGGTCGCGCGTCAGCTCAGCCCGACGCTGCAGGCGGCCGCTCGCTTCGCGCCCTCCTTCCGCGACTTCTTCGTCAACCTCGGGCCGCTGATCACGGCGGCGAGACCGGGGCTGCCGGCGTTCCGCCAGTTCCTCGCCGACGCGCGCCCGGCGTTCGGCCAGCTCGATCCGTTCACGCGCAGCCTCAATCCGTTCCTCAGATACATCGCGGACTTCCTGCCGGAGCTCGACGGGTTCGTGGGGAACACCGTCGCGGCGACGCAGGCGACGAATCTCAGTCTGGACCAGAATCACGCGATCCACTACCTGCGGACCGTCAGCGTCTTCAGCCCGGAGGGGTTGTCGATCTATCCGCAGCGCCTCGCGACGAACCGCTCCAACCCGTACCGCTTCCCCGGCCAGGTCAACCAGCTCAGAACCGGCCTGCCGGTGTTCGAGGGACGCCAGTGCGCGAGCGGTCCGCGGCCGACGCCGGACTTCCCGCCGGACTTCGCGAGCACGATCGGCAACCTCTCGCCCGACGCGCAGCAGCTGATCCTCCAGTTCGCCTTCGGCAACGACCCGCAGAACGTCCCCGCGCCCGCGTGCCGCGAGCAGGGCGCGACGCCGGGCTTCGGCACCGACTTCCCGCACGTCGACGCGGAGCCGCCGGGCGCCAACGCCGGGCCGTGAGATGACGCTTCGGGACGGGCTCGAGCGCGTCGCGCGGGCCGCCGCGGCCCGCCCGCTCCCCGTGCTGCTCGCCGTCGCCGCGCTCGCGCTGGGCGGCGGCCTGCTCGCGCTCACGCTCCAGCCGAGCACCGGCGCCGAGACGCTCGCGAGCCGCGACTCCGCCGCGTTCAAGGCGACCGGCGACCTGCATCGCCGCTTCGGCGACGACGCCGTGCTCGTGCTGATCGACGAGCACGTGCCGAACCTCGTGCTGACGCCCGACCTCGGCCGCGCGCTGCGCCTTGAGGGCTGCCTCGGCGGCCACGTCCCGCACGGCGCGAGACCGTACGGTGGGACGCACAGCGCGTGCGCGGGGCTTGCGCGCCTGAAGCCGATCAGACTCGTCTACGGCCCGGGGACGTTCCTCAACGAGTCGGTGAACGCCGTGCAGGCCCAGGTCGGCGCCGAGCTGGCCCAGGTTCAGCAGGCAGTGACCAACGCGGTCGCAGCCGCCAGAGCGCAGGCGATCGCAGCCGGCCTCGACGCCGCCGCCCAGCAGCAGGCGGTCGCCGCCGCCAGAGCGCAGGCGCAGGCGCAGGCGACCGAGGCGCTGCGCGAGCTGGCCTTGAGCTCCGGCATCCAGGGCATCCCGCAGATCGACAGCAAGCCGTTCATCTCGCAGATCGTCTTCGACCCCGCGCGCGGCGCCGACGTGCCGAAGGCGCGCTTCGCCGCGCTGTTCCCGAGCAAGAACGCCGCGCTGATCCAGCTCCGCCTGCGGCCCGACCTGACGAACGACGAGCGCACACAAGCCATCGCGCTGATCCGCCAAGCGGTGCACATGCCGCTGTTCGCGCTCAAGCACGGCGGCAGCTACACGGTCTCCGGCGTACCGGTCGTGACCGACGCGCTCGCCCGCAGCGTCACCGGCGGAATCGCGGCGCTGCTGATCGCCGCCGTCGCCGCGATGGCGCTCGCGCTCCTGCTGCTGTTCAAGGCGCGCCTGCGATTGCTGCCGCTGCTGATCGCGCTCGCGGCCGCGGCGATGACGTTCGGCGCGATGGCGCTCGCCGGCGCCGGCCTCACGATGGCCGCGATCGCCGTCCTCCCGGTCCTGATCGGCCTCGCCGCCGACTACGCGATCCAGTTCCAGTCGCGCGTCGAGGAGCAGCGCACAGCCGACCCGACCGCCCAGCCGACCGAGCACGTCGTCCGCGCCGTCCACGCCGGCGCCCCAACGATCGCCACCGCCGCGCTCGCCACCGCCGCCGGCTTCCTCGTCCTGCTGCTGTCCCCGATCCCGATGGTCCGCGGCTTCGGCCTCCTGCTCGTCTTCGGGATCGGCGTTGCGTTCGCATGCGCGCTCACCGCAGGCGCGGCTGCGTTGGCATCGAGGGGGGGAGAGCAGGCGATCGGGCGGGCGCGGTTCCGAGGGCGTGAGAGCTGGAAAGCGTCGATCGGGCGGGTGGATCGGATCCCGCCCACCCGCACGATTTCGCGACCCCGCTCGCGAAATCGCCTCGCGCCACGACAGGACCCGCCCGCAGCAGCGCTGGGGCACCTGCGCTCGGCGTTGGCAGGCGCGCGCGAGCTGACGAGCGACGCAGCCCGCGGCATGCTGAAGACGGCCATCCAACGGCCGGGCAAGGTCCTCGCCATCGCCACGGCACTCGCCGTCGCCGGCTGGATCGCCGACACCCAGACGCACGTCGTCTCCGACATCCGCCAGCTCGTCCCGCAGGACATGCCGGCGCTCCAGGACCTCAACCACCTGCAGGCGAGAACGGCATCCTCAGGCGAGATCGACGTGCTCGTCCAGAGCAGGAGCGTCGCGAGGGCGAGCGTCATCAGCTGGATGGCCGGCTACGAGCAGCGCGTGCTCAGACGCTTCGGCTACGACGAATCGCGCGGCTGCGCGAGTGCGACGCTGTGCCCGGCGTTCTCGCTGCCCGACCTGCTCCAGGGGACGAACACGGGCTCGCAAAGAGCGATCGACACGCTGCTCGCGGCCGTGCCGCCGTACTTCTCGCAGGGGGTTCTCACGCCGAGCCGCGACGCCGCGACGCTCGCGTTCGGGATCCGCCTGATGGACCTCGGAAAGCAGCAGCGCGTGATCGACGCGATGCGCGCCGAGCTGCATCCGCCGCCGGGCGTGACCGCGCGGCTCGCCGGCCTGCCGGTGCTCGCCGCGCAGGCGAACGCGCAGCTCGCCTCGCCGTCGCGGCGGCTGCTGACGCTGCTCGCCGGCCTGGGCGCCGTCGCCGCGGTGCTGCTCGCGGTCTTCCGCCGCGCCGAGCGCGCGCTCGTGCCGCTCGTCCCGATCGCGCTCGCGACCGGCTGGTCCGCGCTCGTGCTGTTCGCGACGCGCGTCCCGCTCAACCCGATGTCGGCGACGCTGGGAGCGCTCGTGATCGCGATTTCGACCGAGTTCGCCGTCCTGCTGTCCGAGCGCTTCCGCCAGGAGCGCGAAGCGCACGTGCTCCAGGACGCGCTCGCGCGCGCGTACCGCTCGACCGGCCGCGCGGTGCTCGCCTCGGGCGTGACGGCGATCGCCGGCTTCGGCGTGCTCGCCGTCTCCGACTTCCGCATGCTGCGCGACTTCGGCATCGTGACGGTCGTGGACCTGACCGTCTCGCTGCTCGGCGTGCTCGTCGTGCTGCCGTCGGTGCTCGTGCTGGCGGAGCGCGGCGTGCTGCTGCGGCGGATCGCGCGGCTGGAGCGGGTGGCGCGCGCCGCCGGCGGCCGCGCCCGACGCGCCCCGGTCGCGTGAGCGGGCGTTCGACCTGGATCGCGATTGCGGCAGGACTCGCGATCCTCGCCTACATCACCTACAACACGCTCACGACGCCCGCCGGCAGCTCGACCGGGCTGAGAGCCGGCGCGCGCATGCCGGCGTTCGCCGCGCCGCTCGTGACGAGCGATCTCGTCGGCGACGCGAACATCGCGCGCCACGCCGGCCAGGGGGACGCCGGCGCGCGCCCTGCATGCAGCGTGACCGACCCGCGCGCGCTCAACAGCTGCACGCTCGCGCGCCGCGGGCCCGTCGTGCTCGCCTTCTTCGCGCAGGACGCCGGCCGCTGCATCGCCACGCTCGACGCGCTCCAGACGATCGCCGCCCGCAACCCGGGCGTCGGCGTCGCGGCGGTCGCGATCCGCGGGGACCGGGGGAGCCTGCGGACGCTCACGCGCAAGCACGGCTGGCGCTTCCCGGTCGCACAGGACCGCGACGGCGCGGTCGCCGACCTCTACGGCGTCGCGATCTGCCCGACGGTCGTGCTCGCCTACCGCGGGGGCATCGTGCTGCGCACCGCGCTCGGCTCCGGCGAGACGACGACGGCTGCGCTCAGCCGCGACGTGCGCGAGCTGGAGGCTCCGCGCCGGTGACCGCGGCGAGCGACGGCCACGTCGCCGAGGAGCTGCGCGCCGAGCTGCCGGGCCTCGGCATCGTCTCGCTGGAGCTGCCGGCGCCGCGCGCGCGGCGCAGCGCGAAGGGGGTGCGCGATCAGCTCGACCTGCTGAGCGTGCGCTTCCGCGGCGCCGACGCGCTCGCGCTGCGCCAGCGGCCGGTGCCGCACGCCTACCGCGTCTGCTTCCGCCACGTCGGGCTCGACCCGGACCTCACGCGCACGCCCGTCGAGGCGGCGGCGATCGAGCGGCTCGTGCAGGGCGGCTTCGTCTCGCGCGGCCCGCTCGACGACGCGCTCACGATCGCCCTGGTCGAGACGGGCGTGCCGCTGTGGGCGCTCGACGCCGAGACGGTCCACGGGGCGCTGTGGCTGCGGCTCGCGCGCGCCGGCGAGCGGCTCGGCGCCGAGCCCGACGCGCCCGCGCTGCCCGCCGGCCAGATCGTCGTCGCCGACTCCCACGCCCCGCTCGCACCGCTGTTCGGCGAGCCCGCGCCCGCGCACGCCGTCAGCAGACGCACGACCCGTCTGCTCCTGTTCGCCCTGCGCGTCGACGGCGTCCCGCGCCTCCACGTCGAGGAGGCGATCTGGCGCTGCGCCGAGACGCTCGCGGCCGCGGCCTGAGGGCGCGTCAGGGACGCTTGTCGTACAGCTCGATCCGGGCGCGATGGCCGGGGGCGGTGGCGAGACGCGCGTCGCAGGTGACGAGCGGGACCCCGAGCGCTTCGGCGAGCGCGACGAAGGTGGCGTCGTACGCGGTGAGGTTCTCTCGCAGCTCCCAGACGCGGTCGTTGAGGGGCTCGTGCGGGTAGCGCACAAGGCTGAGGTCGGTGAAGTCGGTGCGGGCGTCGTGCGCGCGCTCGGCGCTCATCTGCCGTCCGCGGACCATGCGGCGCAGCGCGTGCAGCACCTCGGTGTCGATCAGATGCGGGGCATGGAGGTCGCCGTCCTCGGCGAGGTGCTCGACCAATCCCGTCGCGGCGTCGCGCGCGGCGAGCGCCTCGAGCACCGCTGAGCTGTCGACCACCAGCACGAGCGGTAGTTACGGCCGGTCGCGACCGGAACGGACGGCTGCGACGATCGCTCTGCTCGACGCCCCGCCGGCACGCGAGCGGGCGCGCTGCAGCAGCTCGGCGACCGGTGGGCGTCGCGCGACGCGTTCGAGCTCGCCCAGCGCGAAGTCCGACAGCGAGACGCCGGCCGCGGCCGCGCGGGTGCGCAGTGCGCGGTGGACCTCGTCGGGAACGTTCCGGACCTGGATCGTCTTCATCTGCTCAGGGTACCACGGTGCATGCCGTACACCCATATTGCATGCAGCGCGTCAGGGCGCGGTCCCGGCGGCCACGAGCAGCTCGCACGGACCCTCGAACCCGCGCGCGGACTCGAACTGCGAGAGCTCCTGCTCGATCTCGCGCCAGGCCGCCTCGCGCTCGGGCTCCTCGACGCCGGCGAGCATCTGATGCAGCGCGCCGAACGACTCGCGCTCGAAGCGCACGCAGTCGGCCGTGGTCGGCATCCGCAGCGGAGCGTCGAGGCGCCGCACCTCGACGTCGGTGAAGCCCGCCCGCTCGTACGCCGCCTCGATCGCGCCGGGGGCGCCGAGGCTGAACGGGCCCGGCTGCCCCGGCAGCGGCGGCGGCAGCTCGGCGCGCCGCCGCACGATCGAGACGGGGATCGAGAAGAAGCGGTTCGCATCGGGCGTGGAGTAGACGATCCCGGCGAGCCGGCCGCCGGGCTTCAGCGCGCGGCGCATGCCCGTCAGCGCGGCGTCCTGGTCGGGGAAGTAGATGAAGCCCACGCGCGAGATCGCGGCGTCGAAGCAGCGCTCCTCGACGTCGAGCCCCTCGCCGTCCATCACGCGTGTGGCGACGTTGGCCAGGCCCGCGTCGCGTGCGGCGCGCTCGGCGTACGCGAGGATGTCCGGCGCGATGTCGGTCGCAAGCACGCTGCCGTCGGGCCCGACGCGCCGGGCCGCGGCAAGCGTCTGCCCGCCGGCGCCCGCGGCGACGTCGAGCACGCGCGCGCCCGGGCGCACCGCGGCCATGTCGAGCATCGCCTCGGTCGCCGCCCCGAGCCACTCCTCGATCGCAGGCCCCCACCGATGCCAGGGCTCGGCCGCCGTCTGCCACTGCTCCCGCGTGGTGCGCTTGTATGCCTCCGGGTCGAACGTCGTGCCGCTCACGTCTGCTCCTCTGCTCACGTCTGCTCCTCTGCTCGTCGCACTAAGTCTCCTCGATCCAGCCGCGAACGATCGGCGTCCACGCGGTGCTGCTGCGGGACGATGCGCCGGCCGCCGGTTGATCGGCGATACAGCCGGCTCGGCATCGCCGTTGCGCGGGTAGACTCAAGCGAACGGCGTAGCGGAGGTGGATCACGATGGTCGTCATCGCGGATCGTCTTGCGGCAGCCTTCGACGGCGACGTCGAAGAGGCCCCCGCGCGCCGCGCGCTGCGCGCCCAGATCGCGCGGCTCGAGCATGAGCTGGCGTCGCTCACGGCGCACGCGAAGCCGCGCGACCGCATCTCGTGGTCGATCGGCGGCGACGCCGGCCCGCGCCTGCTCGGCATCGGCGAGCTGGAGCGTGTGCGCGACGACCTCGCCGAGCGCCTGCACGAAGTGCGCGAGACGCTCGCCGCGCGCGCGGAGCGCGAGCGGCGCAACCGCGAGCGCCTGGAGCGAATGCTGCGCGACCCCGCCCGCCACCGCTTCGTGCGCATCAGCGCCGCCGACGTCGGCGAGCCCGGCTGCGGCGTCTGGCACGTGCGCCCGCGGCTCGGCCTGATCGGCATGCTGATGGGGTGGTGGCGCGTGAAGATCTCGTCCGGTTGCCCGTTACCCGGGTGACAGCCTGATGGGCCGGCGCAGCCGCAAGCGCGGCGGCGCGGCAGAGATCGCGCCCGCGCCCGCCACGGCACCCAGCCGCCGCCCCGCCCGCGGGGAGCGGCCGCGGGCGCCCTGGCACCCGTTCCCGCTCGTCGAGCTGTGCGTGGCGCTCGGGCTGGCCCTGCTCGTCTGGGGCTTCTTCACGGCCGACGCCGCGAGCGGCCGCGTGCTGCTCGTGTGCGGGATGGTGCTCGCCTCGCTCGGCGGCCTCGAGACCGCGCTGCGCGAGCACTTCACGGGCTATCGCTCGCACGCGCTGCTGCTGGCCGCACTGCCCGCGGTGCTGACCGCCGGCGTGCTGTTCTTCGCCCGCGCCCCGTGGATCGCGATCCCGGTCGCCGGCGC
>DATNAP010000041.1:0-71348 GCA_035572475.1 Conexibacter sp.
CGACGCGAAGTCGATCCTCGCCGACCAGCTCGCGCACGTGAAGGAGACGAGCGAACGGCGCGGCGACGGCGAGCTGAACCTCGCGCTGCTGACCGACGGCCTGCGCGCCGAGCGCGAGCAGGGCATCACGATCGACGTCGCGTACCGCTCGTTCCAGACCGACAAGCGGCGCTTCATCATCGCCGACTGCCCGGGCCACGAGCAGTACACGCGCAACATGGTCACCGGCGCCTCGACCGCCGACCTCGCGCTCGTGCTCGTGGACGCCCGCAACGGGCTCGTGCGCCAGTCGCGCCGGCACGCCGCGATCTCCGCGCTGCTGCGCACGCCGCACCTCGTCGTGGCGATCAACAAGATGGACCTCGTCGACTACGACCAGTCCGTCTACGACGCGATCGTCGCGGACTTCAAGAGCTGGTCGGCCGGGCTGGAGTTCGCCGAGGCGACGTTCGTCCCGATCAGCGCGCTGAGGGGCGACAACGTCGTCGAGCGCTCGGAGAACATGGACTGGTACGAGGGGCCGACGCTGCTCGACCACCTTGAGACCGTCGAGATCGCCGGCGACAGGAACCTGGACGATTGGCGCTTCCCGGTGCAGTGGGTGATCCGCCCGCAGAACGATGAGCGCCACCACGACTACCGCGGCTACGCGGGCCAGGTCGCCGCCGGCGTGCTGACGCCGGGCGAGGAGGTGGTCGTGCTGCCGTCCGGCCGCAGGACGCGGCTCGCCGGGATCGACACGCTCGACGGGCCGCTCGAGCAGGCGTTCCCGCCGCAGTCGGTGACGCTGCTGCTGGAGGACGACCTCGACGTCTCGCGCGGCGATCTGATCGCGCGCGCGGACGAGGCGAACCCGCCGACCGTCGCGCGCGAGCTGGAGGCGACCGTCTGCTGGATGAGCGACACGCCGCTGAAGCCCGGCGGCCGCTACGCGCTCAAGCACACCACCCGCTCGGTGCGCGCGATCGTCGACGACGTCGACTGGCACCTCGACGTCGAAACGCTTGCCCGCGAGGAGAACTCGCACGGGCTGGCGCTGAACGAGATCGGGCACGTGAGGCTGCGCCTGAGCGCGCCGCTCGTGTTCGACCCCTACGAGCGCAACCGCGAGACGGGCAGCTTCATCCTGATCGACGAGGCGAGCAACGACACGGTCGGGGCCGGGCTGATCGCCGCTCCGGCCGGCTGAGCGGCCGCGGAATGACATCCGCGGGGTCCCCGTGCGACCGGTAGGTGAAGGGTCACGTTATTCTTCCGCCCCGCATGTTCTCGAAGGTCCTGATCGCCAACCGCGGCGAGATCGCGGTCCGCGTCATCCGCGCATGTGAAGAGCTCGGCGTCGCGTCCGTCGCCGTCTACTCCGAGCTCGACCGCGACGCGATCCACGTCAAGCGGGCGGACGAGGCGTACCTGATCGGCCCGGGCCCGGCCGCGGAGTCGTATCTGGTGATCGAGAAGATCATCGAGGTCGCGAAGAGATCCGGCGCGGAGGCGGTCCATCCCGGCTACGGCTTCCTCGCCGAGAACGCGGCGTTCGCCGCGGCCTGCGAGAGAGCCGGCATCGTCTTCATCGGCCCGCCCGCGAGCGCGATCGAGGCGATGGGCTCGAAGACCGCCGCGCGCGAGCTGATGCAGAAGGCGGGCGTCCCGATCGTGCCGGGCACGACCGAGCCCGTCGCCGACGTGAGAGCGGCGCGCAAGGTGATCGCGGACACGATCGGCTTCCCGGTCGCGGTCAAGGCGGCGGGCGGCGGCGGCGGCAAGGGCTTCCGCGTCGCCTTGACGGACGACGAGCTGGAGCCCGCCTTCGAGGGCGCCTCACGCGAGGGCGAGAAGTTCTTCTCGGACCCGACCGTGTACCTGGAGCGCTACCTGCCCGACCCGCGCCACGTCGAGGTGCAGGTGCTGGCCGACAGACACGGCAACGTGGTCCATCTCGGCGAGCGCGACTGCTCGGTGCAGCGCCGCCACCAGAAGCTGATCGAGGAGTCGCCCGCGCCCGCGGTCGACGAGGCGCTGCGTGCGCACATCGGCAGAGTGGCGACCGACGCGGCCGCGGCCGTGAACTACGTCGGCGCCGGCACGATCGAGGGCTTGCTTGCTGAGCGCGAGGGACGAGCGGAGTACTTCTTCCTGGAGATGAACACGCGCGTGCAGGTCGAGCACTGCGTGACCGAGATGACGACCGGCATCGACATCGTCAAGGAGGGCATGCGCGCCGCCGCCGGCGAGCCGTTGTCGGTCAGGCAGGAGGACGTCGTCCTGCGCGGCCACGCGATCGAGTGCCGCATCAACGCCGAGGACGCCTCGAAGAACTTCGCCCCGGCGCCCGGCAGGATCGGCGCCTACGTCGAGCCGAGCGGGCCGGGCGTGCGCGTCGACTCGGGCGTCGGGCCCGGCGGCGAGGTCTCGCCGATGTACGACCCGATGGTCGCCAAGCTGATCGTGTGGGACAGCGACCGCGAGGCGGCGACGAGACGCATGCTGCGCGCGCTCGAGGAATTCGAGATCACCGAGCTGAAGACGCTGATCCCGTTCCACAAGGCACTGCTCGCGACGAGACAGTGGGCGAACGCCGAGACCTGCCGCGACCTCGTCGAGGACAGAAGATGGCTCAGAGCGCTCGCGTTCGAGCCGGCCGCTCCGGCTGACGACGACGAGGCGGAGAAGGTCGAGCAGACGTACACCGTCGAGGTCTCCGGCCGGCGCTTCGACGTGAGAGTGATCGGCGCGCCGTTCGCAGGCGCCGGGATCGTGATGAACGGCAGCGCGCCGGCCGGCGCCGCGGCGCGCAAGCCGCGCGAGCGCAAGAAGGGCGGCTCCGCCGTCGGCGGCGACACGCTGCCCTCGCCGCTGCAAGGCAACATGTGGAGAGTCAAGGTGAGACAGGGCGACGCGGTCGAGGAGGGCCAGCTGCTCTGCATCATCGAGGCGATGAAGATGGAGAACGAGATCACCGCCCACAAGGCGGGCGTGATCGCCGAGCTGCCGATCAGCGAGGGCGCCGCGATCTCCGCCGGCGACCCGATCGCGACGATCACCTCCGCCGCCGGCGGGTAGCGGCGGCGCGCCGCGGCGCGAGGAGCGGCGTCACGCCGGCTTCCGGCGTGCTTGTGGCTGGACGGGAAGGACCGGGGTACCACGGCGTCTGTTCGTGTACCGACCGGCGTCTCGGTCGCTGGTCCGATCGCGCGCGGGATGGCGCGCAAAGGAGGCTCGCATGGCTGCGATCCGTCCTCGCATCACGCTTGACACGGCACGTGCTCGGGGCAGGGGGTGGCGGGCCCGCTGGCTCGGGATCCTCGCCGCCGCGGCGGCCATCGCGGCGCTCGCTCCGGCCGTCGCCGGGGCCTGGGGCGGCGGCGGCGGCGGTGGTGGGCACCGCCACGTCTTCCAGCAGCGCAATCTCATCTCCGACCTCGCCGGTGTGGCGCGCATCACCGACAAGAACCTCGTCAACCCGTGGGGTCTGGCATCCGGCCCGAACACGCCGCTGTGGGTGGCCGACAACGGCTCCGACGTCTCCACGCTCTACACCGGCTCGGTGCGCGGGAGCATCCCGGTGATCCAGCCGCTGGTCGTCGAAATCCCCGGCGGCGCACCGACTGGGATCGTGTTCAACCCGACGAACGGCTTCGTGATCTCGAACGCAGGAGCGAGCGCCCCCGCCCGGTTCATCTTCGACTCGGAGAACGGCGACATCACCGCCTGGAGCCCGAACGTGCCGCCCTCGACGCAGGCGCAGCTCATCGCGAGCACCCCCGGGGCGGTCTACAAGGGCCTCGCGATGGCGACGACGCGCAGGCACGGGACGCGCATCTACGCGGCCGATTTCCACGACGCGCGGATCGATGTGTTCGACGATCATTTCGCGCCGGTCACGCTGCGTCCGGGGGCGTTCACCGACCCGAACCTGCCCGCCGGCTTCGGCCCGTTCGGCATCCAGCAGCTCAACGGCCGGATCTACGTGACGTACGCGAAGCAGGATGAAGACGCGCACGACGACGTCCCCGGCGTCGGGCTCGGCTTCGTCGACGTCTACAGCGCACGCGGCCACCTGATCAAGCGGCTCGTCTCGCAGGGCAACCTGAACGCGCCGTGGGGCCTCGTGATCGCGCCTAAGCGCTTCGGCGGCTTCGGCGGCGACCTGCTCGTCGGCAACTTCGGCGACGGCTTCATCAACGCCTACGATCCGCGCACGGGTGCGTTCCAGGGGCAGCCGGTGAACGAAGACGGCAACCCGATCCAGATCGAAGGTCTGTGGGGGCTGCGCTTCGGCAACGGCACGTTCGGCACGCCCGACTCGCTGATCTTCAGCGCGGGCATCGCCGACGAGAGCCACGGCCTGCTCGGCGAGATCGTCGCCGCGGGCGGCGACCACTGACGCACCGCCGGTTGCGGTCGCGGGGCTGCGCGCGGTCCCGCGGCCGCGACGCGCGTCAGCGCACCGTCTGAGCGACGAGGTCGTCGAAGCTCGTCGCGACGCCGAAGTCGGTTCCGAGGGCTGCGAAGTGCCGCCGCGCGCAGGCGATCTTGTCGCGCTCGGCTCTGCGCAGCGCCGACGTCTCGGCGGTCGCCTTCGTCTCGCGCACCAGGTGCATTCGCGGGCGCTCGTCGTCGTCCCAGCAGATCGCCCAATCCGGGTTGTAGGAACCGACGGGCGTGTCGATCGTGAACCACGACGGCAACTTGACGTAGAAGCGGACCCGGTTGTCGGCGTCGAGCCGCTCGGCGAAGCGGCGCTCCACCGACGAGTCGCACTCGACATGGCTGTAGGGCGTCTTGGCGGCGTCGCGGACGGCGAGCAGTCTGTCCGCATAGCGCGTGATCTCGGCGGCGGCCTCGGGCTCCAACCGTTCCATCTCCCACACGAATCCATCGACCTGCTCGTACTCGACGTCGGCGATCAGCTCCTCGGCGAGCACGCTGCGAATGATGCCGGTGACCTGCACGAGGAAGGCATGGGGGTTCGCGCGGAAGTCGTCGAGCCGGCCGCATCCTTCGAGGATCCGCGTGAGCGTGACGCGCGTCAGGTCGGTCGCGTTCTGCAGCGCGCCGAGCAGATCGGGCAGCCGCTCGGGCGCCGCTGCATAGTCAGCGGCGCCATCGACCGCGCCGGACGTCTCGATCCCGGCGGAGGTGATCGTCAGCTGCGCACGCTGCGTCATCACCAAGGGCCGTGGTACGCCGTCCATCTCCTCGATCGCCGCGACGGCCGCCGCCACCAATCGCTCGGAGTCGACGCGTACGCGATACCGCGTGCGCCGCGCGACCGTCTCCCACAGCTCGCGAAGGCCCTCGTCCACGAGGACCGCCTTGTGGACTTCGATCACGACGCGTCTGCGGGCGTCGCTGACGACCGGCCGGGCATAGCGCTCCAGCACGGTCAACGCGCCGGCGGCGCAGTCTTCGAGCCGCGGCGGCAGCGTCAGTACGAAGTCGTCGTCCTGCGGCTGGAAGCGCTCCGTCAGCTTGCCGCCGTTGTCGAGCAGGCCGACTGCCTGCAGGTGCTCCCACAGCTCGACGGAGCCGGCCGGGCCGAGCAGCCCGCCCGCCGCGCGCGCCAGCTGGGCGAACGCCGTACGCGCCACCACGCCCCACGCTTGGCCGGTCTCGCGCTCGTAGTCGGTCTGCAGCCCTCTGGCGAAGGCGTCGTAGGACTCGTTGGCGACGATCGTCAGGCGCGCGATCTCGGGGTCGTGGACGCGTCCGCCGTGCTGGTCGACCGGCAGCCGAAGCCCGCGGCCGATCTGCTGCCGGCGCGTGATCGAGGAGCGCGCGTGCGTGAGCGTGCAGACCTGGAAGACGTTGGGGTTGTCCCAGCCCTCGCGCAGGGCGGAGTGGGTGAAGAGGAAGCGCAGCGGCTCGTCGAGCGACAGCAGCTGCTCCTTGCCGCGCATGATCTTCTCGTACGTGGAGCGGTCGCCCTCCCCCTCGCCGCGGGAGTCCTTGGCCCGCCCCTTCCCGTCCTGACTGAAGTACGCGTCGTGCAGCTGCTCGATCGGCGGGAGCGACAGCCCCGCGTACCGCGGCTTCGCGAGCAGGGCGCTCAGCTCCTCTTCGAACACCCGCCCGACCGGACCGAGGGCCGGCGTGCCGTCGGCGTCGTAGCGCCGGTAATCGGCGACCGCGTCGAGGAAGAACAGCGACAGGACCTTGATGCCGAGCGGGGCGAGCCGCAGCTCGCGATCGAGGTGGTAGCGGATCGTCTCGTGCAGCTGCATGCGCTGGACGTCGTCCGCCTCGCCCTCGCTGGCGGCGCCGAGCGCGACGACCGCGCCGCCGGTCAGCTCCAGCGCCTCGCGCCCGGGCTCGTAGAGGATGTCGTCGACGATGAAGCCGTCGTTGTACTCGGGGCGGCCCTTCGACTTGCGTGCCAGGTCGTCGCCGCGTCTGACCCACGCACGTGCCCGCCGCGCGCGCTCGCCGACGCCGACGTTCAGCTCGACCTGCGCTCGGTTGCGCTCCCGGTCGACCTGGAGGAGCCGCAGGTACGCGTCGTTGAAGGATGTCTCCAGATTGACGCCGTCGACCTCGATCTCCTTCACCAGCTGCTGCTCGAACGCCTCGACCGGACCAAGCCGATAGACGAGGTTGTAGGGGCGCCGCGGCGTCGCCGAATAGCGCAAGGTGCAGAGCGGGTTGAGGCGCGCGACGGCGGCGCGCGCACCTTCGCTCTCGAAGTTCTGCGGCTCGTCGATCACGACGACCGGCCGGACGGCCTGGATGTACTCGATCGGAGGACGACCCGACATCCGGTCGTTGGGCCGATTGATCACGTTCGCGCGGATGTCGGCGGGGTCGTCGCCGACGGCATCCTTCTGAAACGACTGGATGTTCATCACGAGCACCTGCAGCGTGCTCAACGTCGCGAAGTCGCGGACATCGCTGAGACGTCTGCTGTCGTAGACGCGATGGTCGATCGGCGTCGCGTAGCGCTGACGGAAGTGCGGTCCCATCGAGCGCAGGCTGGCGAGCACGCCCTCACGGATCGCGACGCTCGGCACGACGATCACGAACTTCGCCAAGCCGTACCGGCGATGCAGCTCGAAGATCGTGCGCAGGTAGACATACGTCTTGCCCGTTCCGGTCTCCATCTCGACGGTGAAGTGCCGACCGTCGAGCTCGTCCGCAGGCGGCAGGCCGTTGCGCCGCTGAACCACGCGCAGCTGCGCCAGCAGGCTCGCCTCGAACGCGGCCTCGTCGTGCGGCATCGGATTCGCGAAGCCCTCCTCCACGAGTTCGAGGCGGTCGCCCGCCTCGTCCCGGTCGAGCCGCACGGTGCCGCGCGCGCCGAGCGCGCCTTCGAACAGGTCGGCGACCGCGGCGACCGCGGCGACCTGGTGCGGCAGCGACGGGTCGTACTGGAGATGGACGTCGCGGGTGCCCATCTAGATGACCAGCAGCTCCGTGGTCGTGCCGCGATGCGCGTTGACGGTCTTGAGATGCTGCAGCGCGTTGACCTTGACCTGGTCGTCGCCGCCGAAGCCCGTCTCGAGCACAATCAGCTGATCGGGCGCGAGGGCGACGAGCGCCTCGAACAGCTCCGTGGTGATCGCACGGGCGAAGCAGGCGACCAGTGCCCCCTCGGCGACGGAGGCGACCTGCACGCCCGCGACGTCGAGCCACTCCACCGCGGCGGTCAGCTCATAGCCGCGCGCAAGCAGGATCTCCACCAGGAGCGCTTCGTCATCGCGCGTGGGCTCGACCGGCTCCGCGAACAGCGGCATCGGATCGTCGCCTCGGCCCGTCGACCGATCGCTGCGGATCAGGTCCGATGCGTCGAGCCGGTAGGCGCGGAAGCCTGTGTCGACGCCTGACGCCGACGCCGCGGCGGCGCTCGTCAGCTCGTCTCGCACCGCGCGGACGCGCGACCGTGCGAGCGATGCGATCGTCGCATGCGTCGCGTCGTCCAAGGCTTCGGGCAGCTGGACGAGGATGAAGCGGCGCTGCCCGCCATCGCTGACGTTCTGACGCAGAACCGCGTCGCCGAGCGTGCCGGAGCCGGCGAAGAAGTCGAGCACGATCGCCGGCTCGGTCGGCGACGTCGTCAGCTGCAGCAGGCGCTGCATGAGCTGCACCGGCTTGGGCGTCTCGAAGACGGAGTCGGAGGACTCGAACCGCACGAGTCTCAGCAACTGCTTCTTGGCGTCCTGCGTGTGTCCGACCTCGCCGTAGCGCCACAGCGTGCGCGGGGTGCTGCCGTCCTTGACCTCGGCGAGGAAGCGCTTGACGGCGGGGATGTTGTTCCCGTCCTCCCCCCACCAGATGCGGCCGTCGGCGTCGAGCCGGCGAAACTCGTCCTCGGCGACGACCCAGTACCGCCCGGCCGGTGGGCGGTCGATCACCCGGCCGCCCGGGCATTCGATCGCGTAGGTGCCCTGGGAGTAGTAGTTGCGCGCCGACAGATCGCTCGGCTTCCAGGGACCGCGCGGATCGTCATCCGGGTTGCGATACCGCTGCTCCATCTGCTCGGTGCGGGGGAGCGCGTTCGGGCGCCATCTGTCGGCGTCGCGCGCGTAGATCAGCACGTAGTCGTGATCGCCGGAGAAATGGCGCGCGGTGTTCTTCGGCGCGTAGACCTTCTCCCAGATCACGGTCGCGACGAAGTTCTCCTCGCCGAACACCACGTCGAGCAGCATGCGCAGGCGCGGCATCTCGGTGTCGTCGATCGAGACGGCGATCACACCGTCGTCGCGCAGCAGCATGTGGGCGAGATGCAGCCGCGGCCACATCATCGACAGCCATGCCGAGTGGTAGCGGCCGCTCCGCTCGGTGTTCGCGCGCACGCGTCCGCCATCGGCGTCGAGCTGGTCGGAGAAGCGCAGGTACTCGTCGAGCGCGTCGCGGAAGTTGTCGCGATAGACGAAGTCGTTGCCGGTGTTGTACGGCGGGTCGATGTAGATCAACTTGACCGTGCCGTGATAGCTGCGCTGGAGCAGCTTCAGGACCTCGAGGTTCTCGCCCTCGACGATCACGTTGCGCGTCCCATCCCAGTCGATCGACTCGTCGAGCATCGGGACGAGCGTCCCCTCCGAGGAGGTCTGCACGCCGCGGATGGCGTCACGTCTTCCCGGCCAGCTCAGCCCGAAGCGCTCGGGCCCGTCGTCGACCACGTCGCCAAGCGCAGCTCGCAGCGCGTCGAGGTCGAGCTTGCCGTCGCTCACCGCCTCCGGGAACAGCTTCGCGAGCTGCTTCACCCGCGGTGCGACGACGTCGGCGGAACGCAGCTCCAGGCGAGTCGGCTCGGTCACTGGACCGGGATCGTACTCGCGGCCCGATCCGGCGCTCACGCCGGGCCGAGCAGCGACACGTTGTACGCGTGCAGCTTGCGGTTTCCCCCGTCGCGGCGGGCGAGGGGCAGTTCGGCGGATGCGGGATCGCGCTGCAGCGCCTCGACGTAGGCGAGGTCCTCGCGCAGGATCGCGGCGGCGCGCACGCCGTCGAGCGGCTCGCCGTGGCCGGGGACGACGGTCGTCGCATGCTCGACGAGCGGCTCCAGGCGCTTCAGCGTCGCGCGGTAGCCGTCGAGCGAGCCGCCCGGCGACAGCTCCGGGATCGCGCCGGGCGAGAGGTAGTCGCCGGCGACGAGCACGCCCGCCCACGGGATCCCGATCGCCATGCCGTCGGCGGTGTGGCCGTCGGCCGGGTGCAACTCCAGCTCCTTGTCGCCGAGCGCGCAGCGGCCCGGCACCGGCAGCGCCTGCACGCCGGGCAGCGACAGCGGGCCGGGGCGGTCGATCAGGTACTGCTCGTCGAACTCGCGCAGCTGGCGCTGGGCGGCGCCCGGCTCGGCTGCGAGCCGCGCCGCGGTCGTCTCGCCGCAGCCGATCGAGGCGTGCGGGAAGGCGTAGCGGCCGAGCAGGTGGTCCCAGTCGGCGTGCGTCACGAGCAGCCCCGCGACGGGGAAGCCGGCCTGCTCCAGCAGCGCCGACAGCGCCTCCAGCTCCTCGGGCAGGATCGGCGAGTCGATCAGGAACGCCTCGTCACCCGCGCGCACCGCCGTGCAGGTCGTCTTCCAGATCGCGGAGATCGCGACGACGACGTCCTCGTGAACGGCGATCGCGCGCATCGAGCCAGCGGGCGGCGCGCGGGGTCAGAGCCCGAGCAGTCTGATCGCCTCGCGGAGGCTGGAAGCCTCCAGGTCCGGTCTCTTCTGGCCCGGCTCGAGCTGCGCTCTGCCGCGATTGACCCACACGACGGGGATCTTCGCCTTCAGGCACGGCTCGACGTCGTGGTGATAGCTGGAGGAGACGTGGACCCAGCCTCTCTTGCCGCCGATGCGCCGCTCGCACTCCTTGAAGTGCGCCGGGTCCGGCTTGTAGGAGCGGACCTGCTGCGCCGTCACGACGAGGTCGAAGTCGTGCGGGATGTGCCGGCGCGTGAGGCCGAGCAGCTTGTCGTCGATGTTCGCGATCAGGCCGATTCTGACGCCCGCTCTCGCGAGTCTCTGCAGCACCGGGTTCGCCTCTCTGAAGGCCGGCCAGCGCTGCACCGAGTCCGGCAGGAAGCCGCTGCGCGAAGGCTCCAGCGGCCAGTCCAGCTCCTCGGCGATCTGGATCGCGGTACGGCGCAGCACCTCCGCGTACAGCTCATACGACCCGGCTTGGATCTGCTGCTGGATCGAGTGGAAGAGCGGGATGAGCGCGTCCCGGCTCAGCTCGAAGCCGTCGCGCGACGCCTCTCTCTCGAACGCGTCGAACGCACCGCTGTCCCAGTCGATGAGGGTGCCGTAGGCGTCGAATGTGACGAACGTGACGTTTTTCGGAATCGGCATCGGCCGGGCATTATGCCTTCCGGAGTCGGGATCGCGCGCCGTGAGCGCCGTCTTGCACGAGCTGGCGACGCCGGGCCCGGGCGTCGGGTATCGTGCCGCGCCGCAATGGACCTGCTCGAGTACCAGGGGAAGCAGCTGTTCGCGCGGCACGGAATTCCGGTGCCATCGGGCAAGCCGGCCGCCACCGTCGAGGAAGCCATCGCAGCGGCTGATCAGATCGGCTACCCGTGCGTCGTCAAGGCGCAGGTGCTGATCGGCGGGCGCGGCAAGGCCGGCGGCGTGAAGCTCGCGAAGGACAGAGCCGAGGCGGAGAGATACGCCTCAGACATCCTCGGCATGGACATCAAGGGCTTCACGGTCCACGAGGTGTGGATCGAGGGCGCGTCCGACATCGCGGAGGAGTACTACGCGTCGATCGTCTTCGACCGCGCCGCGAAGGCCCCACTCGTGATGCTCTCCACGCAGGGCGGGATGGACATCGAGGAGGTCGCCGAGAAGACGCCGGAGGCGCTCGCGAGACTCCACGTCGACCCGCTGCTCGGCTTCCAGGACTTCCATGGCCGCAAGCTCGCGTTCGCTGCGGGCATTCCCGGCGACCTGATCCGCCCAGTCGGCGCGATGCTGGCGAAGCTCTATGCGACCTTCATCGCCGAGGAGGCGATGCTGATCGAGGTGAACCCGCTGATCGTGACGCCCGAGCGCGACGTGCGCGCGCTGGACGCGAAGGTCACGCTCGACGGCAACGCCCTCTACCGGCATCCGGACAACGCGGCGCTGCGCGACCCGTCCGCCGAGGACCCGCAGGAGCAGATGGCGCACGAGCGCGGTCTGACGTACGTCAAGCTCGACGGCGACATCGGCATCCTCGGCAACGGAGCCGGGCTCGTGATGTCGACGCTCGACGTCGTCGCGGGCGCCGGTGGCGCGCCCGCCAACTTCCTCGACGCGGGCGGCGGCTCGAAGGCTGACGCGATCGTCAGCGCGATCGAGGTGATCCTCTCCAACCCGAAGGTGAGAGCGGTCCTGATCAACATCTTCGGCGGCATCACGCGTTGCGACGAGGTCGCCAAGGGCCTGATTGAGGCATTCGACGTCGTCAAGCCGCAGGTCCCGTTCGTCGTGCGCCTCGACGGCACGAACGACGTCGAGGGCCGCAGACTGCTCGCCGACGCGAGCCTGCCGAACGTGGCGACCGCGTCGACGATGGACGAGGCGGCGGCGAAGGTCGTCGAGCTGGCGGCGGGCTCCGGGGTGGCCGCATGAGCGTCCTGGTCGACAACGACACGCGCCTCGTCGTCACCGGCATCACGGGCCGTGAGGGCACGTTCCACGCGACGAACAACAAGCGCTACGGCACGCAGGTCGTCGCGGGCGTGACGCCCGGCAAGGGCGGCCAGGACGTCGAAGGGATCCCGGTCTTCGACACGGTCGCCGAGTCGGTCGAGCAGGCGGGCGCGAACACGGCGATGATCTTCGTCCCGCCGCGCTTCGCGGCCGACTCGATCCTCGAGGCCGCGGACGCCGGCGTCAGACTGATCATCGCGATCACCGAGGGGATCCCCGCGCACGACGAGCTGCGTGTCTACACACACCTCGAGCGCTTCCCCGACGTGCGCCTCGTGGGGCCGAACTGCCCCGGCATCCTGTCGCCCGGCAAGGCGAGCGTCGGCATCATCCCGGCGTCGTTCTTCAAGCAGGGCAACGTCGGCGTCGTCTCGCGCTCGGGCACGCTGACCTACCAGATCGGCAACGAGCTGGCCCAGCGCGGCTTCGGCAACTCCTCGATCGTCGGCATCGGCGGCGACCCGGTGCCCGGCTCCTCGTTCATCGACGTGATCGAGCTGTTCGAGGCCGACCCCGAGACCGAGCTGATCGTGATGAGCGGCGAGATCGGCGGCTCGGCCGAGGAGGAGGCCGCCGAGTACATCGCGGCCAACGTCTCCAAGCCCGTCGTCGCCTACATCGCCGGCTTCACCGCGCCGCCCGGCAAGACGATGGGCCACGCCGGGGCGATCGTCTCCGGGACTGCGGGCACCGCCGCGGCCAAGGCCGAGGCGCTCGAGGCGAAGGGCGTCCGCGTCGGCAGAACACCGACCGAGACGGCCGAGATCGCCATGTCGATCCTGTCGGCCTGAGGGCTCTGACAGCCGGCGGTCGGGTCGCGACCGGCGGGTCGCGGTCGCGCCGACGGCGCGCGGGCGCTTTGCGTACTCTGCGTCCATGGCTTCCGAACCCGCTCCGATCTCCTTCGCCCGCGGCGCCCCGTCGCTCGACATCGTCGACGTCGAGGGGCTGCGTGCCGCCGCCGACCGCGCCTTCCAGAACGATCCCGCCGGCACGACCGCCTACGGCACGTCGATCGGCTACAGACCGCTGCGCGCGTGGATCGCCGAGCGGCACGGCGTCGCGCCGGAGCAGGTGATCGTCACGAACGGCTCGATGCAGGCGGACGCGTTCCTGTTCGAGGCGCTCGTCGAGGAAGGCGACGTCGTCGTCGTCGAGAAGCCGACGTACGACCGCACGCTGCTGTCGCTGCGCTCGCGCGGCGCCGACCTGCGGCCGGTCGACCTGCACGAGGACGGGATCGACGTCGATGGCGTCGAGGCACTGATCGCCGCGGGCGCGACGCCGCGGCTCGCGCACATCATCCCCAACTTCCAGAACCCCGCGGGCTACACGCTGTCGCTGAAGAAGCGCCATCAGCTGCTGTCGCTCGCGGCCGAGCACGGCGTCACGATCTTCGAGGACGACCCCTACGTCGCGCTGCGCTTCGACGGCGAGCCGCTGCCGACGATGCTCTCGCAGGACACGGCCGACCGCGTCGTCTACGCCTCGTCGTTCTCGAAGACGGTCTGCCCGGGCATCCGTGTCGGCTATCTGGTCGGGCCCGAGAAGCTGATCGCGCGGATCGCCAAGCTCGCGACGAACACGTACATCTCGCCGAGCATGGTCGCGCAGTCGATCGTCAACGAGTTCGTGCGCGCGGAGGACGGCGCGGCGTTCGAGCGCTCGGTCGAGCGCGTGAAGGGCGCCCTCCACGAGCGCGCGCAGGCGCTCGCCGCGGCGCTGCGGCGCGAGCTGCCGGAGGCGCGCTTCGTCGAGCCGCAGGGCGGCTACTTCCTGTGGGTCGACCTGCCCGAGGGAACGGACGGCGACGCGCTGTTCGCGGCCGCGGCCGAGCGCGGCGTGCAGATCGTCAAGGGCACCGACTTCCTGCTCGAAGGCGGCGAGAACGCCTTCCGCCTCGCCTACTCCGGCGTCACCGTCGCGCAGATCGAGGAGGGCGTCGCCCGGCTCGCCGACGCGGTGCGGTCGGTCGGCGTGGCGGCTTAGCGCCCGTAGCGGCCGCCGAGCACCAGTTGTCTCGGCAGCGCTGTGCGGGGTGGCGGTGAGGGGTCGGCGGTGACTGCGACCGTCTCGGCGACGCTGCGCGTCACGACGTGATCGCCGCCGTTCGCGGCGACGGTGATGTGCTCGGCGTCGGCGGCGGTGATCGTGCCGTCGAGCCCCGGCTCGAGGCCGGTGTCCTTGAGGTAGTGGAGCAGGTCCTCCGCCTCGTTCTCGAAGCGCAGGACTCTGACGCGCGCTCCCTGGGCGCAGTCGGCGAGCGGGACGCCGACGATCCGATCGCCGACGTTGATCGGGTGGCCGTGCGGGCACGTCTTCGCGTCGCCGATCGCGGCCTTCACGTAGGCCTCGAAGCGCGGCGACATCGCATGCTCCATCCGCTCCGCCTCCTCGTGCACGTCGTCCCACGGCACGCCGACGACGTCGGTGAGGAAGCGCTCGATCAGCCGGTGGCGGCTGGTGATCTCCTCGGCGTGGCGGCGGCCCTCGTCGGTGAACGCGACGACCTTGTCCTCGCCGCGCGTGACGTAGCCGTCTCTCTCCAGCCGGCCGATCATCTCGTGGACGGTCGGAGCGGAGAGCTGCATCGCGCGCGCGAGGTTCGCGCCGGTCATCGGCAGCCCGGCCTCGTAGAGCCAGAACAGCATCTGAAGGTACTCCTCCTCGGCGACCGTGGCGTGCTCGTGCGTCACGCGGCTGATCGTAGTCGGTTTCCGCTCGGCGCTACGATCGCTCGCCGTGGCGCTCCCGCTCATGCCTCCGCTCCCGCCCCAGCTCGCGCGCTCGCGCGCCGCGCTGCCCGAGGGCGACGGGTGGGCGTACGAGCCGAAGTGGGACGGCTTCCGCGCGATCGCGTTCGTCGACGAGGACGCGCTGCAGCTGCAGTCGCGCGGCGGCAGACCGCTCGGACGCTACTTTCCGGAGCTGCGCTTCCCGCCCGGCCGTTACGTGCTCGACGGCGAGATCGTGATCGACGGCGAGGACGGCCTCCAGGACTTCGACGCGCTCTCGAACCGCATCCATCCGGCGGCGTCCCGGATCGCCGTGTTGAGCGAACAGACGCCAGCGCGCTTCGTGGCGTTCGACCTGCTGGCGATCGACGACCGCTCGCTGATGGAGCTGCCGTTCGCGGAGCGGCGCGCGGCGCTGGAGGGCTTCCCGTTCGCACCGCCGGTCGAGCTGACGCCGTGCGTGCAGGATGCCGAGTCGGCGCGCGTGTGGCTGGAGCGGGCCGAGGGCGTCGTCGCGAAGGAGCTGGCGGCGCCATACCGCCCGGGCGCGCGCGAGGGGATGGCGAAGATCAAGCGCGTGCGCACGATCGACGCGGTCGTGATCGGCTGGCGGCCGGGCAAGGAGGAGCGCACGGTCGGGTCGCTGATCCTCGGTCTGTACGACGCCGACGGGGAGCTGCGCACGGTCGGCCACACGTCGGGGCTGAAGGCGGCCGAGAGACGCGAGCTGGTCGACAGACTCGCGCCCTATGCGACGGGTGAGCACGGGAGCGCCGACCCATCGCGCTGGAAAAGCGACAAGGAGCTGGAGTGGGTCGCGCTGCGGCCCGAGCTCGTCGTCGAGATCTCGTTCGACCACGTCAGCGGCCGCCGGATCCGCCACGGCTCGAAGCTGCAGCGCTGGCGCGACGACAAGCCGCCACGGGAGTGCTCGATCGCGCAGCTGGCCGGCTGAGGCCCGGCGCCCCGACGGTGCAGAAAGTCGTACCAGCTCTCTGCTGTAGACCAAGCCAATTGCTCTCCGTACGGTTCGGCTCATGTCGCCAGGCCGTCGCACCCGCTCCGCTCTCTACGAGCAGTTGCGCATCCAGATCGCCGAGTTGCACGACCAGCTCGGCGGCCTGCCCGCTCCGCATGAGGCGCGAGCGATCTGGCACGACATCTGGCTCGACGAGACGCACCACTCGACCGCGATCGAGGGCAACACGCTCGTCCTGAGACAGGTGGCGCACCTGCTCGACGAGCGACGGGTGCTAGGCAACAAGCAGCTGCACGAGTACATGGAGGTGTGCGGCTACTCGAACGCGGCGGAGTGGGTCTACAGACACGGCGCTGAGCCGTCCGACGACGCGCTCCTGACGCTGACCGAGATCCGGCACGTCCACGCGCTCGCGCTGGGGCCGGTTTGGGACGTTGCGCCGCATCCCGAGGCCGGGGACGACGAACGCCCCGGCTCGTTCCGGCGGCATGACATCCAGACGTTCCCTGGCGGGATGAAGCCGCCACCGTGGACGGATGTGCCCACGCGGCTGGACGACTGGCTCGCCGATGCCGACGCGCTGCGCGGCCTCGACGCTCCGCGCCTCCCCGCGGAGCTGGCTTGGCTGCACGCGCGCTTCGAGCAAGTCCATCCGTTCCTCGACGGCAACGGCCGAGCGGGGCGGCTGCTGCTCAACCTGCTGCTCGCGCGTCTCGGCTACCCGCCCGCGATCGTCCGCAAGGCGGATCGAAACCGCTACCTCGATGCACTCCGCCATGCAGACAAGGGCGACTGCGGACCGCTCGGGGAGCTGCTTGCACGTGCGATCCTCGACAGCCTGCATCGCTTCCTGTTGCCCGCTGTCGCGAAGCCTGAGCACCTTGTGCCGCTGCCCGCGCTCGCCCGCGACGAGCTGTCCGCGAACGCGCTGCGCGTCGCGGCCGTGCGCGGCCGGCTGGAGGCGGTCAAGGGCCGCGATGGCTTGTGGCGCAGCTCGCGCGCGTGGGTCGACGAGTACCTCGCCTCGCGCTACAGACGCGAGTGAGCTACTCGCCGCTGCCTCTGCGCGCCCGGCTCGGCTGGACGCGCTTGGGCTCGCCGCGCTGCTTGGCGAAGTGGGGCGGCCAGGGCGCGTCGCCGAGGCCGCCGTCCTCGTCGCGTCTGGCGAGGTCGAGGAGCTGGTCGAGCGATCCCGGGTGCGCGTCGATGCCGGCGTGCGGGTCGCCCTCGCGCGCGAGGATCTCCGGCACGGTCGCGAGCGTGTAGTCGGCCGGGTCGACGTTCGGGACCTGGTCCCAGCGCAGCGGCATCGAGACGCGCGCATCGGGCGTCGGACGGACCGACCAGGCCGAGGCGACGGTGCGGTCGCGCGCGTTCTGGTTGTAGTCGACGAACACGCCGTGGCGCTCTTCTTTCCACCACTTGCTCGTCGCCAGCTCGGGCACCCGGCGCTCGACCTCGCGCGCCAGCGCGAGTGCGGCGCGGCGCACCTCCGTGAAGCCATGCTCGGGCTGCACGCGCACGTTGACGTGGATCCCGCGCGAGCCGGAGGTCTTCGGCCAGCCCACCAGGCCGTGGTCGTCGAGCACCGCCTTGACGCACATCGCGACCTGGCGGACGTCGTCCCAGGTCGCGTCGGGCGTCGGGTCGAGGTCGACACGCAGCTCGTCGGGGCAGTCGAGGTCGGCGCGGCGGACCGGCCACGGGTTGAAGTCGATCACGCCGAGGTTGACCGCCCACACGACGTGCGCCGCGTCGTTGGCGACCAGCTCGCGCGCCGAGCGGCCTGAGGGGAACGTGACGGTCGCCGTCTCCAGCCACGGCGGGGCGGTCTCCGGCACGCGCTTCTGGAAGAACGGCTCGCCGTCCGCGCCGTCGACGTAGCGCTTGAGCACGGTCGGGCGCTCGCGCAGGTGGAGCAGCGTCGGCTCGGCGACCGCGACGTAATAGTCGACGAGATCCTTCTTCGTGTAACCGGCGGCCGGGAAGAAGACCTTTGCCGGGTTGGAGAGTCTGACCTCCTGCCCGGCGACCTCGATCGTCGTGTACTCGCGGGCCATCGCCAGAGAGTGACAGGATGCGGGAGGTGAGCGCATCGACCGTCCGCGCGCCGCTCCTCGTCGCACCGGCCGCCTTCGTCGGCACGCTGCGCGCGCCGGAGGTCGCGGCGGCGCTCGCGCGCGGCTTGGAGGCGGGCGGCTGGCCGGTCGATCCGTGCCCAGTCGCCGATGGCGGCGCGGGCACGCTCGAAGCGCTGCTGCCGGCGCTCGGCGGCGAGACCGCGACCGTGTCGGTGAGCGGGCGCGACGTCGGGATCGGGCTGGTCGAGGGCGGTCGGACGGCGGTCGTGGAGCTGCGGGCGGCAACCGACCGTCCGGGCGGCGACGCGGTCGCGACCGGCGACGCTGCGGCGCTGGACCAGGCCGGCGGTTCGAGCGCCGCGATCGGGGAGCTGCTGCTCGCCGCTGACGCAACCGGAGCCGACCTGATCCTCGCGGGCGCCGGCGACCTCGTCGCACCGGACGGCGGCGCCGGCGCGGTGGAGACGATCGGCGCCGGTGGCGGGCTGCGCGCGCGGCTCGTCGTGCTGTGCGACGTGCGCACGTCGGTCGAGCGCGTCGCGGAGGCGCTGGCGGGCGCAGGAGAGCTGGAGCGCGAGCGGGCGAAGGCACTTGGGGCACGGCTCGACGCGCTCGCGCGGCGACTCCCGCGCGATCCGCGCGGCGTCGCTCACAGCGGCGCGGGCGGCGGCCTCGCCGGCGCGCTGTGGGCGACCTGCGACGCTCGGCTGGAGGGCGGCGCGCCGTTCGTGCTCGAACAGCTCGACTTCGACGCGCGCATGCGCGGTGCCCGCGCGGTCATCGTCGGCGAGGGCCGGCTCGATCTCGGCACACTCGCCGGCAAGGCGCCGGGCGAGATCGCGACACGCGCCCGGCAGAGCGGCGTGCCGTGCTTCGCCGCCGTCGGCGCCCGCACGCTCGACGCGTTCGGCGCGCGCATCCTCGACCTCCAGGCGGTGCTGGAGGCGGGCGACGCGGGCGCGCTGGAGACGGCCGGGCGGCGGCTCGCGACGTTGGTGTAGCGTCGCCGCGGCGATGCCCCCGCTCCCCCGCCCCCAGCTCCCGCTTCCCCCGCAATTGCGGCGCGCGGTCGTGATCGGCGCGGGCTCGTTCGGGACCGCGGTCGCCGTGCTGCTCGCGCGCGGCGGGATGCGCACGACGCTGCAGACGCGCACGCGCGAGCAGACCGACGCGCTGGTGGAGGCGCGGGAGAACCGCCCGTACCTGCCGGGCGTCGAGCTGCCGCGCGAGCTGCGGATCGAGGCGGCCGCGCAGGGCCTCGCGCGCGCGGAGCTCGTCTTTCTCGCGGTCCCCTCGCTCGGCCTCGGCGACGTGATCGCCGGGCTGGAGCAAGCGGGATTGTCGCGCCGGGCGGGCGTCGTCTCGCTCGCGAAGGGACTCGTCCCGCCGGACGGCACGCCGCCGACCGCGCTGCTGAGCGCGCGCTTCGGCGCGGAGCGGGTCGCGTGCATCGGCGGACCGGCGCACGCACAGGAGATGGTGCGCGACGGCGCCGGGCTCGTGGCGGCGTCGAGCGAGGAGGCGCTCGCGCAGCAGCTCGCGGCGATGTTCATCCGCGCGGGCGTCGTGTGCGAGCAGTCGAACGACCCGATCGGCGTCGAGCTGGCGGGTGCGGCGAAGAACGCGGCCGCGCTCGCGGCCGGCGCGACCGAGGCGCAGGGGCTGAACGCGGCCGGCGCGGCGGCCGGGCACATCTTCGCGGAGGTCTGGCGCTACGCCGAGCGGCTCGGCGCGCGACCGGAGTCGATGATCGGACTGGCCGGGACCGGCGACCTCGTCGCGACCGCGCTCGCCCCGCAGAGCCGCAACCGCCGCGCGGGCGAGCTGCTCGCGCAGGGCGTGCCGGCGAGCGAGATCCCCGGGCGGATCGGGCAGGCGGTCGAGTCGCTCGAGTCGGTCCCGCTGCTTGCGCGCGGACTCGCGCGTGCCGGAATCCAAGCGCCCGTCAACGATGCGCTGCGGCGCCTGATCGCCGGCGAGCTGCCGCTCGACGAGTGGGTCGCGCTCGTACGCACGACGGTTCCCCCGCCGGCGCGCTGGCGTCCGCGCCGGCGTGAAGGGACGGGCGGTTGGCAGGGTGCGTGGGAACGGCTGCGCGCGTTGTTCGGCGGCGAGCCGCCTGCCGGCGAGCGCTAGCCTCGCGCCGGCGCCCCGGAGCTGCGCCACGCGGGCACGCCGAGCACGATCAGCAGCAGCTGCTTCTCGGCGCGGCGGACGATCTCGCGCTCGGCCTCCGCGTCCCCGCTCGGCGCCTCGACGATCTCCTCCGCCGTCGAGACCATCGTGTTGACGATCAGCGTCGCGAGCACGCCGAGGTCCTCGGTGCTCCAGCGGTCGAGGAACGGGAAGCGTGCGAGGTCGGTCGCCAGCTCGCTGCTGAAGAGGCGGATCTCGGCGCGGATCGCCTGGCGCAGGACGGGCATCCCGCTGGAGCGCTCGCGCGCGACGAAGCGGAAGTGCAGCCGATGCGCGTGGACGTGCCGCACGAGGATCTCGACCGAGTCGCGGATCACGTGCTCGAACGCGAGATCCTGCGAGCGGGCGTCGCGGATCATGCGGCGCAGCGTGCGGAACGAGTCGTCGATCAGGACGAGGCCCAGCTCCTCCATCGAGGCGAAGTGGCGGTAGAAGGCAGTGGGGACGACGCCCGCCTCGCGCGCCACCTCGCGCAGGCCGACGCTGCCGAAGCTCTTCGTCTCCAACAGCCGCAGCGCGGCGTCGAGCAGGGCGATGCGGGTGCGTTCCTTCTGCTCGCGGCGCGTCAACGGTGTCTTGGTGTTCACTGAGTCTCTGTGTCCCACCTCACACACTCTACCTGGACAAAAGGCACTCGGGTCCGTAACTTGTGCACAAGTGTTCACTCAAATGCCACAGCGCGTCGCCCGCCGCCTGCTCGACTCGGCGCTCGCCGACGCGCTCACGACCCCACACGGCGTCGACCGCTACGTCGAGCTGGTGCGCCCCGCCTTCTCGCTCAACGAGGTGCGCGCCGAGGTCGTCGCCGCTCGTCGCCCGACCGCGCGCAGCGTCACGCTGACGCTGCGCCCCAACGCGAACTGGGACGGCTTTCGCGCCGGCCAGTTCGTGCGCATGAGCGTCGAGATCGACGGCGTGCGCCATACGCGCTGCTACTCGCCCGCCTCCTCCGCGCACGCCGGCGACCTGCTCGAGCTGACCGCGCACGCACAGCCGGACGGCGTCGTCTCACCCTTCCTGCGCGCAAGCGCGCGGCCCGGCACCGTCGTCTCGCTCTCGCAGGCCGAGGGGGACTTCGCATTGCCCGACGAGCGCCCGGAGCAGCTGCTGCTGATCAGCGGCGGCAGCGGCATCACGCCCGTCATGTCGATGCTGCGGACGCTCTGCCACGAGGGGCACCGCGGCCCGATCGCCTTCCTGCACTACGCGCGCGACGAGCACGACGTCGCCTATGCGCGCCAGCTCGCCGAACTCGCAGCCGGACACGCGAACGTGCGGCTGCTGCGCGGGTACACGCGCTCGGTGGGCGCCGGCGAGCTGCACGGCCGCTTCGGCGGCGAGCACCTGCGCGCGGCGAGGATCGAGCCGGCGCGGGCGCTGACGTTCACGTGCGGACCGACCGCGCTCGTCGACGCGGTGCGCACGACGTGGGCGCAGGACGGGCTCGACGCGCGCCTGTACGTCGAGCAGTTCGCGCCACCCGCGCCCGCGGGCATGGACACCGCGGACGGCAACGTCGCCGGCACGCTGCGCTTCGCGCGCAGCGGCGTCGAGGCGGCCGGCACGGCCGCGCTGCTGCTCGACCAGGCGGAGGCCGCCGGGCTCACGCCGAGGTCCGGCTGCCGGATGGGCATCTGCCACACCTGCACCTGCCGCAAGCTCGACGGCGCCGTGCGCGACGTGCGCACCGGCGAGGTATCGACCGCGCCGGACGAGCTGATCCAGATCTGCGTAAACGCGCCCGTCGGCGACGTGACGCTCGACATCTGACCTTCACCTCAGGAGCCAACGCCATGACCGCAACGACACCGCCGCAGCTGACCCCGGAGCAGCTCGACGCGTTCGGGCGCGAGCTCGACGCGATCCGCGAGCGCGTGGTCGCCGACCTCGGCGAGCGCGACGCCGACTACATCCGCCGCATCATCAAGACGCAGCGCGGACTGGAGATCGGCGGCCGCCTGCTGCTGGAGCTCGGCTTCCTGCCGCCCGCGTGGCTCGCCGGCACCGCCGCTCTGTCGGTCGCCAAGATCCTCGACAACATGGAGATCGGCCACAACGTGATGCACGGCCAGTACGACTGGATGAACGACCCGGCCGTCAACGGCCAGGCGTTCGAGTGGGACACCGCCTGCCCCGCCGAGCAGTGGCGCCACTCGCACAACTACGTGCACCACACGCACACGAACATCCTCGGCAAGGACCGCGACATCGGCTACGGCATCCTGCGGATGTCCGAGGACCAGCGCTGGCATCCCTACTACCTCGGCAACCCGGTCTACGCGGTGCTGCTGGCGCTGCTGTTCCAGTGGGGCGTGGCGCTGCACGACCTGGAGGTCGAGCGGCTGCACAGCGGCAAGGAGTCCTGGGGCGACAAGCGCGAGATGCTCCAGGCGATCTGGCGCAAGGGCCGCCGCCAGGCGCTGAAGGACTACGTGCTCTTCCCGCTGCTCGCCGGACCGGGCGCGCCGTTCACGTTCGCCGGCAACCTGACGGCGAACGCGGTGCGCAACGTGTGGGCGTTCACGATCATCTTCTGCGGCCACTTCCCGGAGGGCACGCACGAGTTCACCGAGGAGGAGACGGAGGGCGAGACGCGCGGGGAGTGGTACTTCCGCCAGCTGCTCGGCTCGGCCAACCTCACCGGCGGGCCGCTCTTCCACATCATGAGCGGCAACCTCAGCCACCAGATCGAGCACCACCTGTTCCCCGACCTGCCCGGGCACCGCTACGCGGAGCTGGCCGTCGAGGTGCGCGAGATCTGCGCGCGCTACGGGCTGCCGTACAACAGCGGGCCGCTGCGCAGGCAGTTCGGCAGCGTCGTGAAGAAGATCGTCAAGCTGTCGCTGCCGGGCCGCGGCGGCGGCGAGCGCGCGCCGGAGCCGACCGCCGTCGCCTCGGAGCCGGCGCCCGCCGCGCCGCCCGCACGCGAGCTGGTCGCGGCCTGACGCCGGCGCGGGTCAGGTGCGCTCGGCGAGCGTCGTGACGACCGCCTCGTAGACGCCGGCGCCGTAGCTCGCGTCCGCGATGCGGACGTTCGCGCGACCGGCGATCGCGTCGCGCAGCGTCGGATCGCGTTCGAGCGCATTGGCGACGAACCAGAACGCCCCGACCGCGGCCGCCGCTCCGAGGTCCTCGCGCGAGTCGCCGACGGCGATGCACTCGGGCGGCGCGTAGCCGCGGATCTGCATGTGGCGGGCGACCGCGCCGGCCTTCGAGGCGGCTCGCGGGATCAGGTGATAGGCGCGCACGAGCGGCAGCTCGGCGAGGTCGGCGGAGCGGGAGCGCACGACGCCGTTGTCGACCAGCCGCAGGCCGCCGTGACCATGCGCCTCCAGCAGGGTGTCCGCCTCGTCGGCGTCGACCAGCCCGCGGAACAGGTGCGAGACGTCGCGGTTCGTGTGCCACGGAGCGTGGTACTCGAGTCGTCTCGCGTAGTGCTCCAGCAGCAGTGCCGGCGCGCCCGACGCCTCGATCTGGTCGTGGATCGTGACGCCCGCGTCCGTCGGCTCCAGCCCGCCGGTGAGCCATTCAAGGTCGCCGTCGACGACGAGTCCGGATCCGGCCTCGAAGATGTATGCGCTCTGGCCGATCAGGCGCGCGTCCTCCATCGTCTGCGCCTGCCGGCGGCCGGAGAAGATCACGACCTCGACGTCTGCGCGGTGGCACGCCTGCAGCGCACGCACGGCATCGAGGCTGAAGCCGCCCTCCGCGTCGCGCAGCAGCGAGGCGCCCGGGCCGAGCAGCGTTCCGTCGAGGTCGACGTAGAGGCAGCGCATGTGGCGCCGAAGTGTGGCAGGAGGGCGGTCTGGTCACGGCGAAGCCCACGAGCGTCCGCCATCGTTCATTGGGAGGTTGTGATGGAGAAGGGATTCTTTGGCTCGTTGTTCGACCTGTCGTTCACATCGTTCGTGACGACCAAGCTCGTCAAGGTCCTCTACGTCCTGAGCCTCGTCATCCTCGGCATCGCCTACGCCGTGATCGCGATCGCGTTCTTCAGCTCCGGCGGCGATTCCGTCACCGTGGGCGCGGATGGAAACCTGCAATCGCACAGCGGTGGCCACACCGACCTGGGGCTGCTGTGGCTGTTCGTGTTCGGACCGCTGTTCCTGTTCTTCTACACGCTGCTCTACCGCGTCTTCTTCGAGCTGGTCATCGTGCTCTTCCGCATCTTCGAGAACACACGCGACCAGCTCACGGTGACGCGCGCCGCGTGGCCGGAGGCCGCTCCGCCTGCGCCGCCGAGCCTGAGCATGGATCCGCCCCAGGCGCCTGTCTGACCGCTTGCGGGCGACGGCCGCGTACGATCGGTGGGTGGCCGTCGCCCCCCAAGCCGAGCCGTGGACGGAGCTGCTCGAGCGCGGGCGGGCGGACGAACGGCTCGTGCACGAGTCGACGATTGCTCCGCGCGCCGGCCGTGCGGTCCCGATCCCCGGCGAGCTGCACCATGAGCTGCGCGCCGCGCTGGAGCGCGTCGGGATCGCGGCGCTGCACACGCACCAGCACGACGCGCTGCTCGCGGCGATGGACGGGCCGCTGATCGTCACGACCGGCACCGCCTCGGGCAAGTCGCTCTGCTTCAACCTGCCGACGCTGCAGCAGCTGCTGGTCGACCCGCGCGCACGCGCTTTGTATCTGTATCCGACGAAGGCGCTCGCGCAGGACCAGGCGCGCGCGCTGGCAGCGCTCAAGCTGCCGCGGATCCGGCCGGCGATCTACGACGGCGACACGCCGCAGGCCGAGCGCCGGGCGATCCGCGCGAGAGCGAACGTGGTCCTCACGAACCCCGACATGCTGCACGTGGGGATCCTGCCCAACCACCGCGCGTGGGGCGACTTCCTCGCGAACCTCGCGGTCGTGGTGGTGGACGAGGCGCACGTCTACCGCGGCGTGTTCGGCTCCAACGTCGGCAACGTGCTGCGGCGGCTGCGGCGGATCGCCGCCGCGTACGGCACCGAGCCGCGCTTCCTGCTGGCGAGCGCGACGGTCGCCAACCCGGTCGAGCTGGCCGAGCGCCTGACCGGCCTGGACGACATCGCGCTGATCGACCGCGACGGCGCACCCGCCGCCGAGCGGCGCGTCGCGATGTGGAACCCGCCGATGCTGGACGAGGCGCTCGGCGTGCGGGCGAGCGCTCTGAGCGAGGCAGCCGACCTGTTCGCCGACCTCGTGCACGCGGGCGCGCGCACGATCTGCTTCATCAAGTCGCGCAAGGCGGTCGAGCTGATCCTGCGCCACGCGACCGCGCGGCTGGAGAGCGGCGACCGCCCCGACCTCGCCGAGCGGATCGCGCCCTACCGCGCCGGCTACACCTCGCAGCAGCGGCGCGAGCTGGAGGAGCGACTCACGCGCGGGGACCTGCTTGGCGTCGTGGCGACCGACGCGCTGGAGCTGGGTATCGACATCGGCGAGCTGGACGCGGCGATCTGCGTGACGTTCCCGGGGACGGTCGCGTCGCTCCGCCAGATGTGGGGCCGGGCGGGCCGGCGCTCACGCGGGCTGGCGGTCTACGTCGCCGGCGAGGACGCGCTCGACCAGTTCTTCTGCCGACATCCCGACGAGTTCCTCGGGCGGCCGGTCGAGGCGGCGATCCTCGACCACGAGTCCGAGCAGATCCACGCCGCGCACCTGCTGTGCGCCGCGCACGAGGGGCCGCTCGCGCCCGGCGAGGCGGACGTGCTCGGGTCCGATTGGAGAGCCGCCGCCGAGCGGCTCGTGAGCGCGGGGCTGCTGGTCGAGCGGCGCGGCGCGTTCCAGCTGCGCGCGCCGGAGGACTACCCGGCCGCGCGCGTGCCGCTGCGCTCCTCCTCGGCCGACGTGTTCTCGCTGATCGACGTCGCGTCCGGCGAGATGATCGGGACGCTCGAGGCGGCGCGCGCCTTCTCGACCGTGCATGAGGGCGCCGTGTACCTGCACCTGGGGCGCGCGTACGAGGTCGTCCAGCTCGACCTGCAAGACCGGCGCGCGCTGCTCCAGCCGTTCTCCGGCGACTGGTTCACGCAGCCGAAGCGCGAGACGATGACTGCGATCGAGCGGCTCGTGGAGCGGCGCGAGACGATGGGCGTGACGCTGTCGTTCGGCAACGTCGTCGTGACGGAGACGGTCACCGGCTACCAGCGCAAGGCGCTCGCCGACCACCAGCAGATCGACTTCGTCGGGTTGGACCTGCCGGAGACCGCGTTCTCGACGCAGGCGCTGTGGTACGAGCTGGACGCCGAGATCCTCGGTGCCGACGCGTTCGCGATCGAGCGGCTGCTCGGATCGCTGCACGCGACCGAGCACGCGCAGATCGCGGTGCTGCCGCTGCTGGCGATGTGCGACCGCTGGGACATCGGCGGCCTCTCGACCAACGCGCACCCGCAGACCGGCCGGCCGACGATCTTCATCTACGACGGGCACCCGGGCGGCGTCGGCATCACGCGCGCCGGCTACCGCAGCTTCGAGCGGCTCGTCGGCGACGCGCATCGGCTGATCGCCGAGTGCAGATGCAAGCGCGGCTGCCCCTCATGCGTGCAGTCGCCGAAGTGCGGGAACCTCAACGAGCCGCTGTCGAAGACCGGCGCGCTGTCGCTGCTCAGACGCCTGCTGGCCGCCTGACCGGCTTCTCGCCGCACAGGTTTCCCTCCCGAAGCCCGTGCAAGGATCGGTGCGCGGTTGGCGGTGGCGCGCGTGAGTGCCGACGTTGGTCGGGATGGCTCGACGCGTTCGCGCCATATCTCTCCTCCTCATAGCTCTCGGGGTCGCGGCGCCGGTGTCGGCCCTGCCGGCCGATGCGAATGCGGCGAATGCCGGCGGCGCGGCCCCGGGGGGCGAGGTGGTCGGCGGATCGAGCAGCGCCGTGGGCGGGGCGAGCCCCGGCACGATTCCGGCGCAGAGAGCGAGCAGCGCGCGCACTGGCGGCGCGCTCGCCGGACACAAGCCGCCGAAGCCGAAGGTGGTGCGCAGAAAGGCCGCCGCCAAGCCGCGGACGAGAGCGCCGACCGTCAGAAGACCGGCGGCGCCGTCGCCGCCGACCCCCACGGTCCCCGGCGTCTTCCCCGTGCGCGGGCCGTTCTCGTTCGGCGGCCCGGACGCGCGCTTCGGCGCCGGCCGGATGGGCCACATCCACGAAGGTCAGGACGTCGTCGCGGCGAGCGGCCAGGCGATCGTCGCGCCGGTGCCGGGGACGGTCCTGTGGTGGGCGAACCAGCCGGGCGGCGCCGGCTACTACCTCATCGAGCACGGCGCCGACGGGCGCGATTACGTCTTCATGCACCTGCTGAAGGGCTCGACGCTCGTCGCGGTCGGCGATGCCGTGGGAGCCGGCGAGCAGATCGCGCAGGTCGGCGCGACCGGCGACGCGACCGGTCCCCACCTGCATTTCGAGATCTGGCTCGGCGGCTGGCAGCAGAGAGGCGGCGAGCCGATCGACCCGCTGCCGCAGCTCAAGCGCTGGGCCGGGCTTTAGGCCTCGACGCTGCGCGTGAGCGCGAGCTGCTGGACGATCGCGCCGCCGGCGAGCAGCGCGATCCCGGCCTTGCCGGCCTTCGGGATCGCCCTGCCGGCCGCGAACGTCGCGGCGAGATCGACCGTGTCGGCGAGCGTCGCGCCGAGCAGCCACGGCTTGAGCGGGCTGCCGTTGCGCAGTGCGGAGACCGTGCCGAGCGCGAGCGCCATGTCGCGCGCGCCGACGGAGCGGAACAGCAGCGTCGTCACCGAGCGTCTCGCCTCCTCGCCCCCCACCCAGCCGGCGCCGACCTGCGACTGCGGCTTGGCGACGAGCGCCGCGCCGAGCGCGAAGCGCCCGGCGATGAGTGTGGTGAGCATGGCGCGCGTGGGCATGTTGCGCCGATCGTACCGGGGCAGCTTTCCCCCGTGCGCCGGTCAGCAGGGGTAGGCTCGCGCCGATGGCGTTCAGATCGTACGAGGAGGCGGTCGCCCCGCACCGCTGGGACGTGCCCGAGCGCTACAACATCGCGCAGGACGTGTGCGACAAGCATCCGCGCGAGAAGCCGGCGATGGTGTGGGAGCGCTGGGACGGCGCGCGGCGCGAGCTGGCGTGGGGCGAGCTGCAGGACCTCGCGAACCAGGCCGCGGCGGTGTTGCGCGACGCGGGCGTCGGGCCCGGAGACCGCGTCGCGGTCGTGCTGCCGCCGACGCCCGAGACGGCGGCGATCTTCTTCGGCACGTGGAAGCTGGGCGCGTTGCTGCTGTCGATGAGCGTCCTCTATGGCGACGAGGGGATCCGGCATCGGCTGCGGGACTCGGAGCCGGCGGTGCTCGTGACCGACGCGGCGAACGCCGAGCGGTTCCGCGGCACGGGCGTGCCGGTGCTGGTGCTGGACGCGGAGGGCTCGGCAGGCGGGCTGCTGGCGGGCGCCCCGACCGACTTCATCGGGGTCGATACCGCGGCGGACGATCCCGCGCAGCTCTACTACACGTCCGGCACGACCGGGCTCGCGAAGGGGATCGTGCACGCGCACCGCTATCTGCTCGCGCACGAGGAGTTCGTCTACTGCCACGAGGTGGCCGACGGCGAGCGCTTCCACGGGATGGGCGAGTGGGCGTGGGCGGCGGGAATCGCGCCGCTGCTCGGGCCGTGGCGGCTCGACGCGGTGCAGTACGTGTTTCAGCGCCGCGGCGGCTTCGATCCGCACGAGCAGCTTGCGTTCCTGTCGCGCAACGAGGTGACGAACGTCTTCACGACGCCGACGGCGATGCGCTCGATGATGGCGATCGCGGACGCCGGGTCGCGGTACCCATGCACGTTCCGCCGCGTGTGCAGCGCCGGCGAGCCGTTGAACCCCGAGGCGATCCGCTGGTTCCGCGAGCAGTACGGGGTCACGGTGCTCGACTTCTACGGGCTGACGGAGTCGTATCCGCTCGTCGCGAACTACGCGTTCATGGAGGTGCGCGAGGGGTCGATGGGGCGGCCGATGCCGGGCTGGGACGTCGCGGTGCTGGACGAGGACGAGCGGCCGGTCGGCGTCGGCGAGCGCGGCGAGATCTGCCTGCGCGCGCGCTCGAATCCGCACTACCCGCTGGGGTACTGGCGCAACGAGGAGGCGGCGCGCGAGACGTTCGGCGGCGAGTGGTTCCACACGAAGGACGCCGCGTCGGTCGACGCGGAGGGCTACTACTGGTACGAGGGGCGGGCCGACGACGTGATCATCTCGGCCGGGTACCGGATCGGACCGTTCGAGGTCGAGTCGGTGTGCCTGGAGCATCCGGCGGTCGCCGAGGCGGCGGCGGTAGCGTCGCCCGACGAGCGGCGCGGGACGGTCGTGAAGGCGTTCGTGGTGCTGGCCTCCGGGTGCGCGCCGTCGGACGAGCTGGCCGAGGAGATCAAGGGCCACGTACGGACGCGGTTGTCGGCGTACGCGTACCCGCGCCTCGTCGAGTTCGTCGACGAGCTGCCGAAGACGCTGACCGGCAAGATCCGCCGGATCGAGCTGCGGCAGGCGGAGGCGGAGCGGGTGCGGGCCGAGGCCGCCGACGCCTGACGGAGCGGGGCTTCGCGCCCCGCGGGGGCCCGCCGAAACCCGATACCATCGGCGATCGCGGCGAGATAGCTCAGTTGGTAGAGCACACGACTGAAAATCGTGGTGTCCCCGGTTCGAGTCCGGGTCTCGCCATCGCAGAAGTCCCTGCTATCTGGATGGTTTTGTTGTCTCGCCGCTCGGCGTTGGAGCGCTGGGTTTTGGTCCCAGGATCGGCTCTGGGACCAAACCTCCTTGGCCTGCTGCACAGTTTCTCGATCAGGGACATCGCCGCAGAGGCCCAACTCCCCGTAGCGACAGCAAGGCTGGGAAGTGGAGTGCTGCGACTCGGCTCCTCGAACGTCGACGGCACGAGCCAGATTCGAGGTGTGCTCGGTTCGAGTCCAAGGCGGCCGGGAGAGATCTGGGCGTCGCGCAAACCACGGCGGCGTGCAGGCGCCGCGCGGAGTGCGGCCGGCGAGGCTCAGCGGCGCAGGCACCGCTAGGGTGAGCCGCTCATTGGACCCCGATGCTGTGCGATGGCATAGGAGCGGCTATGACGAAGGCGTTTCGACCCACATTTTCGAGTCTGCTCCACCGCTACTACGCGAACGTCAGAGCGCTTCGTGAACTCCATGACAAGCTGACGCCGCACGTCTCGAGACTCAGCAGACCCTCACATCGCTTCACCGTCAATCTCGGCTTGGACGATGAGGGGCTGAGAGCGTTTGCTGCTGCGCTGGAACCCGTGAGCGTCGTAGAGGGCGTTGAACGGGAACGTGCTACACCCGATGTGCTCACGAGAGTGGGAGACGATCTTCGCGCGGTGTTCGCCGAGAACGAGGCGGGCCTGAATGCCTTCGTAGATGTCCTCGACCGATCGATTGCTGCGCCGGCCCATGCGGAGATCCTGCGTGCGTCACTCCTCGCCATGGTGGTGGCTGCCTTTGAGGCTTTGATCGCCGGTGTGGCTTCGCAGCGATACTTGCTCCACCCGGGGGCGCTGAGCGCCACAGAGCCGGAGTTCTCTCTTGCCGATCTCGAGGGACTCGCAACGCTCGACGATGCTCGCGAACTCTTGATCTCGAAACGCATCGACATCCTGATGCGCGGCGGACTCGATGACTGGAGCAGATGGTTCGAGAAGCATGCCGATGTGGACTTCGCCGGCGCGTCACTCGACTACGTCTTCGTCTACGAGGCGTTCCAGCGACGCAATGTCGTCATGCACAACGGTGGCCTGGTCTCCCGGCTCTATAAGGCACGTCTTCAGGCCCGCGATCAGGAATCGCCTGAGCCAGGAAGTGATCTCGCGGTCGATGCGGAGTATCTAGAGAAGGCGTTTACGGAACTCACAGTCCTCGGCCTCAGCGTAGGTGTTCGAGCGTGGCTGAAATGGCGGCCCAGCGATTCGCTCCATGTGGAGCAGAACTTGGATGACTATGTGAGTGCTGAGGGGGATGAAGATCGCTGGGAGTCCGTGCGAGCCCTTGCGAATCTCGGACAGGCGATAGCAAGCAGTGAGTACCGGAAGAACCGCTTTCTTCTTGATGAGCTGCTTGCGCGGAAGCTCCTCGACGGCATCCACACAATCGCAGATGATCTTGCTACCTGGGATACCTCGGCATTGCACGATGTATTCCAACTGGGAGCCGCCGCGCTGGGCGATGACCTGGATTCCGTCTTCGCGATTCTTCCCGTACTGATCGAGCGAAAAGAAGTGGACGAAGAAATGCTTCGGGAGTGGTCGGCGCTCGATGAAGCCCGACAGGACCCGCGATGGGAGGCCCTGCCCGCACTCCCTAGCGCGTCGGCTGCGCAAGACGGAGATGCCGCGATGCCGTCCTGACTATCTGCGCTTGCCGCTACGCGCTACGTTTGCTTCGACCTGCTGGATCGCAGCAGCCTGCTCTGGCGTGAGGTCGCCTTTGCCCTCCGGGTCGACTACCGCACGCAGGAAAGGCGCGATCTTCGTCGCGGGGAACGCTGCTGTCTGGGGCTCTCTCATTGGCTCGGGGGCCACGGGATGACCTCCTTGAACGCTTGGACGATCTCCGGGTGCAGGAACTCCGGAACACCGTAGCCATCCGTTCGGATGCGTGAGATCAGCAGGGCATACACGGTAGCGATGATCTCATCGAACACCTGCAGGCGGCCGTATCCGCCTGGGTAGTCGATCGAGGCGCGCATCCCGTCGCTGAGCAAGCCGAGGAGGCGTACGCCGCTCCTTCGCTGCTCGTGGGTCGAGCGCGTCAGGCTCAGCGCGTGCCCGTATTCGTGCCATGCGATGTAAGCGACGAGCTGCTTGCGTGACGCGTCCGTGAGCCCCGACGTCGCGGCCTGCATCAGAGGCCCGTTGAAGACAACGGCGCGGAGCCCATCGAGCCACACCGCCGCGGCGTTGACGAGCGCAGCGTCTGAGGGCGGCACTTCCTGCACAGAGCGAAACAGGTCCTGAACCCCGGTCGGCCAATCCTCGATCACGCCCTCGTGCGTGCCGATCTGCGCGAGCAGGTTCCGATGTTCGGCCGGGAGCTGCGCGCGAGCCTCCCTGATCTCTCTGAGCAAGCGATCGGACTGTCCTGGTGCACCTAGCGACATCGGCGGGAGAGACTGCCGCACGGTGCCGCGGTCGGCAACCGTAAGCCGCGGGTGCGATGACGGACGTGGGCGGTATTGGTCCCAGCCCCGCGCGCTGAGACCAGAACCCACCCGAATCGGCCGGTAACCACAGGCATCCGCCTTGCGGGCGCAGCCGCATCGATGCTCGCGGAGCTGCTGCAAATCGGCTCTATTCCTCCTCCGGAAGCGTGGTGGCTGAAAATCGTGGTGTCCCCGGTTCGAGTCCGGGTCTCGCCATCGCCCGAAAGCGCTGGAAACCAGCGCTTTTTCTTGCTCGGGCGCGCCGCAGAAAAGAGCACCGACGCGCCCGTTTCTCGCTTCGTGGCCAATTCGTGGCCGAAACCCTGGGCCCCTGGCGACCTCAGACGGTCAGGACGCTGGCGTTCCGGCTTCCCGGAGGCCCCCGCACGGACCTAGCGTTCAGCACGACAGCGACAAGGTTGGCCGGGAGCGGCGGACACCGCCCCCGGCCGAGCACCGAAAGGGGATGCCTTCCGATGCCGGAGACGATTCTTGCCGACCGAGGGTCGGGACACCAGTCGCGCCCGACCAGGGCGCCATGCGTGCAATGGAAGCGCACCCCCGAGCTGCACGCGCTCGGCAGAGCGCTCCTGGAGCTGCGCGCCCGCCGCGACCTCTCCCAGGAGGAGCTCGGCGCCGAGAGCGGCCTGCATCGCAACTACGTCGGCTCGCTGGAGCGCGGCGAGATCAACCCGACGTTCCGCGTGCTGCTCAAGCTCGCGGCCGGCCTGCGCCTGCCGCTCTCCGAGCTGGTCGCCGTCTACGAGCGCCAACGCGAGTCGCTGCGCTCCGGCACGCCGGCACGCGACGGCGATGACCGATAGCCCTCGTCCCTGCCGGTTCGGGCCGCACGACCTCAAGCCGAAGCCAGGCTGGCCCGAGGACCGCGCACCCTGGTGGTGCGAGCGCTGCCGGACCATCTGGCACGGGCCGTTCCCCGGGCAGCAGCCCGCCGCGATCCCGGCGTGCGTGGTGACGCGTCTGGCGCTAGGGCTTGAGATCGCGCCGGCCCACCTACTGCGCGGCTCCGGTAGCGCCAGCGCACCGCCATGTCTTGCCCGACAGACCTCCTGTCAGTGCGACATCGCGCTAAGTGCCAGCATATCCTTGGCGCGCATGGTGGCCTCGTTGCCCTCGGACAGCAAGCCGGGCTCGGCTAGTCCCAGCGGCGTCTGCGCCATACTCGTCGACTACGACAACTTCTACGTGGGTGATCCCTCACGTCGCGAACAAGTTCGCCATCGCGTTAACGAGATGGTGTCCCTCGGTCTAGCGGCCGCCCCTGAAGCCAACTGGATGCAAGTGCGGCTCTATGGCGGCTGGCTGCAAGATGGCCTCCTGACAAATCGTGGCTCACAGCTCCAGGCGGCGCTTGGCTCGGACTACTTCCCAAGGCCTCATCCGCTCGCGCCAGGCCTCCTCCGCGGAGATGTCTCGCTTGTGACGCGGCTCATCGCTGTGCCGCGCCTCGAATGGGGCCACACCTTCCGCGTTCGGCGTGGGTTGCCGAGCCTCCGCTTGGCCGAGAAGCCTCGACCCGATGGTTGCGCACACTCAGTGTCGTGCCCTATCGATCACCTTCGCCGAATCAGCCGAAGATCCAGCGGACTCTGCCCCGCCGAAGCCTGCACCGCGACCAACGCAGACGCCTTTGTCGTGCATGAGCAGAAGATGGTCGACACCCTGCTGTGCTGCGATGCCCTCGCGCTCGCCGAACAAGGGTCAACCATCGTCGTGCTCTCCGATGATCTCGACATCCTTCCAGCAGTAGCAATGGCAACCACTCGAGCGACAGAGCAGGTCGTCCTGGTGCGATCGAGCGACGTAGCGGAGAGCCTCTACCGCACCGAGCTCCTTGAACTCGGCGTGGCGCAGCAGGCTTGGACCGAAGCATGAGCGTCGATCTCTCAGAGGTGAGAGCGGACCTCGCCGCTTTCGCGGATGACGACGATGAGGTCATCGTTGAGAAGACGGGGCAATGCCTTTTCGAGCGTGCAGGCAGAGAAATCGCGTTCACCATCCTTGTCGACGAGAACGAGCGGACGCTTGTCGAGATTGAAGGCGAGCGAATGACGTACCGGCGGTTCCTGGTCCACCACCTCGCCCAACTTCCAACGCTCGCCGAGCGCATTCTCAGCAAGCGACAACCCGTGCCAGCATATGTCGACAGCACGGGCGCCCTCGACAGTCCTTCGGAAGCAACACGGCGTGACAGCGCGCTCGCACTGCTCGAGGCGGAGAGCACCGTTGCTCCCGCGTTCGTATCACGCGTGGTGTTCCTCACAGCCGACGCCGGCCAAGGCAAGACGGCGCTGCTGAGGCAGTTCCAGCAAGATCAAGCCCAACGGTTCCTCAGAGCCGAATCCGGATACGTGTTCTGGCACGTAGATCTCCAAGGCCGCCAGCTGTTGCGCCTTTCGGAAGCCCTGATGGGAGACCTGGGCGAGTTGCGCGTATCTGGCTTGTGGATGCCTGCGATCGTCCGCCTGCTTCGCCATAAGGCACTCGTCTTGGCCATTGACGGCTTCGACGAGCTTGCGGCAGAGCAGGGTGGATCCGATGCGTTGGGCGCCTTGGCGGTCCTCGTGCAGCAGATGGACGGCCGCGGAACCATCGTGGCCGCCTCCCGCCGAACCTTCTTTGACACCGACGACTATGTGCGGCGTGCGCGTCTGTTTAGCCGTGTGGGGGCTGCCGACTGCGAATTCGCACAGATTAGCCTAAAGCCATGGGGCGAACCCGAGGGTCGCACCTATCTCAGCGGCGTACGCATTGAAGGCCGTGCGTTTGAAAACGCAGGCACGAGCTACCAGTGCATCGTAGATGAACTTGGATCGCCTGATCATCCCATGCTCACGCGACCGTTTCTCCTTGCCCAAGTGGCGCGCGGTCTGCTCCTCTACGACATGGCACCAGGGGAGTTTATTCGCGGGATGGACGAGCCACTCCGAGGAGTAGGCGCAGTAATCGAGGCGTTTGTCGAGCGCGAGGTCGCCGAGAAGTGGAAGCAGAAGGACACAGGCGAGCCCTTCCTTGACAAGGAACAGCATCTGCGCCTGCTGGCCGATGTCGCAGAGGAGATGTTCCGTTCACAGCGATCGACTATAGACCTCGACGTGCTCGAAACCCTGACGACGCTCCTGTTTGACGAGTGGAATATTGAGCCCGTCCAGCGTCAGCAAATCCTTCAGATGGTGCAGATGCATGTACTCCTCACGCGTCCGGAGGACGATGCTGTCGACACGCGGAGTTTCGATCACGAGGAGTTCCGTGACTGGTTCATGGCGTACGCGCTCAGAGACCGGCTGGTCCGCCTTAAGGGAGAAGGCGAGGCCGTGTCCCATGATCTGCTCAGCATCGCGCACTTGCCCGATGCAACGGCTCGATACGTTTGCGCACTGATCGACCGAACGCCCGAAGTTGTTCGGGACGTCATCCAAGGACTGACCGACCTTGTGCGCCGAGAGTGGCGTCCAACGTACTTGCAGATCAACGCCGGGACGATTGTTCCTTTCCTGCTGGACGGGGTGGTTCCCACAGAGCCGCTGGTGATCGAAGGCAATCTGGCATATACGAGCCTGGTCCATGAGGGAAAGGCGCTTACGAATGTCGTGTTTCGGAAGGGTTCCTTTGTAAACGTCAGCTTGGCCCACGTTAGATGGGACCGAGTAGACCTCGAAGAATGTGCCCTAGGCGAAATTTCATTCGACCGGTCCGCGACCTATACAGACGTGCGGATCGTGGACTGCCAGATTGACGCCGTACGCGTTGTGGGAGACGATGGCGAAGAAGCGCGCGAGTACTCTCCTGACCGCATCCGTTTTGTGCTTGAGCAACTTGGGATTAAGGTCAGTGAATCTGGCGAAGAGTCGCCGCTGGAGCCCATCGAGGTTCCGGATGGCGACGTTCGTAAATTGGTCCATCGTGTCCTCAACGTCTTCCGGCGCACGACGTTCTTGTCGGAGAACGTCATTCAGCTTCGGTTTCGGCAGGACTCAGGTCGAGTCTTGGACCAAGTTCTCCCTCTGATGGAAGAGTTCCGGCTGATCGAGCCGCGCCCATGGAAAGGAAGCGGCAAGCAGCGCGCATGGGGACTCGTTTGCACGCTGGAGGCGATCGAGCGAGCTGACGGTGACGATGGCGACGCGCTTCACCCGTTTTGGGTCGCTGTGGATGACGTCGATGCCGGAAGACGCCACTAGCGTTGGACGCTCTATCCCTCCGGCAGCGGTAGCCTTCTGCCATGGTTCCCCGCCGCGTCAACCTGCCGCTCGATGAGGAGCTGATCCGCCGGGCGCGGCAGCAGGACATCGCCGCGCCCGAGAAGAGCGACGCGCAGGTTGTGGAGGACGCGCTTGCCGTCTACCTCGGCATGAAGGCGCTCGATGACGCGCGGGCGCAGGGCACCCCTCGCGCCGGACGAGGCCGACCGCCTCGCCGTCGAGACGTCCGGGCAGTTCGTCAGGCCCGGCGCCGCCGCCGCGCGTGAAGCGCGCCGTAGTCGACCCGAGTGTCCTCGTCTCGGCGTTCGTGGGCAGTCGTAACGCCGGTCCCGGTCAGCTCGTCGCCGCCTGGCGCGACCATCGCTTTGTCATGGTCGTCTCACCACAACTCCTCTGGATGCGACACAGGTAGCTGCTTTGGTGTAACCACGGCCGACGACGCCGGCCGACTGAAGGGGCTGGCTTGACCCTGAGGCACGAAGCGCGGCACAATGGTCCGAGAGGCGGCTTGCGTCGCCGCAACGCCCCACAGCCAGGCCGCTCAATGCGCGTCCCGTGGGTTGAGGTACGTCGTTCGATTCGGCGTTATAAGTGCTCTGGTGGGCCACCTCGCGGCCGCCTGCCTGCGCTCGATGACTTCCCGCGCGTGCAGCCCACGGTCATCATGGGTCTTCGGCCGTTCGGGCGTTGACAGTGCGGCACCGAACTCGTGCCGCGAGACGCAGCGGACGAGGGTCAGACGCGAATCACATCCACCACGTCAAACGCGGTGAAGTCGGCGTCCTGGGTCGCTACCGCGACCCCATGTCGCAGTGCGGTCGCGGCGATCCAGGCGTCGTGGCGGCGGATGCGTCGGCCGGCCTCCAGCTCAGCGGCGGCGATGCGCGCGAAGCAGCTCGCGGTCTCTGCGTCGACCGGCAGGAGCGGATAGGTCGCGCGGACCTGTGCGAGCGTCGCGAGGCGGCGGGCGCGGGTGTCGGTGTCCTTCGCGCGCAGGACGCCGAGCTCGAGTTCGGCGGCCGTGACGACGGAGACCGCGATCTCGTCGGGGAGCTCGCCGAGTTGTCGGCCGGTCTCCATCGCGATGAAGACCGATGTGTCCGCGATCGCCCGGCTCACTCGTCCTCGACCAGCGCGCCGCGGATCTCGGCGAGGTCGTCGAGCAGGCCGGCATCGGCCGGCGCTTCGCGGACGATGCGACGCAGCTCCAACGAGGCCACCCACGGGCTGCGGCGCTCGACGTGCGGGACGATGTCGGCAACCGGCTCGCGGTTGACCGTCAGCGTCAGCTCCTCGCCGGCACGCACCGCAGCGACCACCGCGGCGGTGCTGTTGCGAAGGTCGCGGACGGACACCTCGTGAGCCATGTGCACGAGTGTAGCGCGAAGGTGCTACAGCGGCTAGGCTCAGGCCAGGGTTTTGGCCACGAGCCGCCTCTTCGTGGCCAAAACCCACCGGAAACCACCGGTATCTGCACGCATCTCGGCCACCCGAGGCGCTGACCGCGATCCCACATCTGCCTGCAAATCCCCGCATACGACCAGCACCGTTCGAGGTGCCTGAAAATCGTGGTGTCCCCGGTTCGAGTCCGGGTCTCGCCATCGCAAAGTCCCTGCTATCTCGATGGTTTTACCGCTTCGCGGCAAGGCGTTGGAGCGCTGTGTATTGGTCCCAGGACCACTCTGGGACCAAAACCACCTTGTCTGCTGCACAGGTTCTCGATTACGGAAATCGGCGCGGAGCTCGAAACCCCCCGTGGCGCGGCAAGACTCGAAAATGGAGTGCTGAGATGTGGCTCCTCGAACATCGACGACACGAGTCAGATTCGAGGTGTGCCCAGTTCGAGTCCAGGCAGCAGGAGAGAGCTGGGCGGCGCGCCAACGAAGCTGTGGAGAGCGGACGTATCTCGCTGCCTAAATGAACTGGCTACGAAGAGGCCGCCTGCTCCGTTGCGGTCTCATAGGCCCGCGCAAACTCCTCGTCGGATAGGGGTCGGGGGTCGTAGTCAACGTCGTCCTCAACGGCCCACCTTTGGCTCTGACCCCCTTGGGGGACTAGAGGCCTGATGTGGGTTTAGCGTCCGTCGTAGGCGGCGAGGGCGCGGGCGGGTCGGCCGGTGAGGGTGTTGAGGAAGATTCCGATGGTGAGCGCGAGGAGGCGTTGAGCGACGCGTTGGGCGAGGCCGGGGAGCGTCTTGGCGAGGTGGGTGCCGAGGCGCATCTGGCCTTTGAGGTTGGCGAAGACCGATTCGATCACGAGTCGGATGCGGGCCTTGGCGATCTCGGCCGGCGGGCGCTGGCCGAGGCGGTGACGCTCCGGGGTGATGATGTCGAGGTTGATGAGGTCCATCGATGCCGCGTATTCCCGGCCCCAGAAGCCCTTGTCGGCAAACAGGACGCTGCCGGGGTGCGCGGCGGCGAGCTCGAGCGCGCTCTGGCGTTCTTGGCCGGTCTTCGGTCCGACGAGGTCATAGCCGACTGGGACGCCCTTGCGGTCGCTGATGAGCACGAGGCGCATGCCCCATACGAATTCGCTCTTTGATGGGCAGTAGCCGTAGCTGGCATGGCCGGCGAACTCGCTGCGTGACGCACAGCCGGGATAGTTCGCGCAGGAGATCAGCGTGCCGTCAACAAGCCGCACCTGGCCCTCGGCGACCAGCTCGGCGACCATCAGCTGCGTGGTCGTGATCCACGGCGTCAGCCTGCGCAATCGCCGGTTGTATTGCGATTGATCCGGGCAGCCGCGGGAACCAGCCGGGCAAGAGCCGGCCGATCGTCCCGAGGAACTGACGATCCGAGCACAACCCGGTCGCGGCCTGCGCGACCGCGAGCGCGACCAACTCTGGATCGGTGACAGCGCCCTGCGGGCCAGGTCGAGGGATCGAGAACGACGCGGCGAACACGTACGCTGCAACAACCAGGGTCTCCAGCGATGCGGACATCTCGTGCTCCAATCACGAGGTTGCCGGGCTGGAGACCCTGTTCTCTACCCGGCCGGCCAGACCCTGCCCGACCAAACCCACATCAAGCCTCTAGTCGGTGTCTCGGGCTGACCAGCGCACAGTTCGGGAGAAAGATGCGTCGAACGACGGGATCGATCTCCGCGTCGATGCTAAGGAATTGGGCTCCAGCAGCATGTCCAATGAAACGCGGAGGGCCACCAGTCGGAGAAAACCCTTGACGAGTTCGGCAGCACCGACGACGCTGACATCGCCTGATGCTGAGCGGCTCGGCGGTAACCTTCACGTCATGGCCACCCGCCGCATCAACCTGCCGCTCGATGAGGAGCTGATCCGCCGTGCGCGGGACATGGACAGCACCGCTCCCGAGAAGAGTGACGCGCAAGTCGTGGAGGACGCGCTTGCCGTCTACCTCGGAATGAAGGCGCTCGACGAGTCGCGCGCGTTGGGGACGCTCCCACCGGACGAGGCTGACCGCCTCGCGGTCGAAGAGGTCCGCGCGTATCGCAAGGCCCAGCGTCGTCGCGCTACGTGAAGCGCGCCGTCGTCGACCCGAGTGTCCTGATCTCGGCGTTCGTGGGCAGTCCCGATGCGGGGCCGGCTCAGCTCGTCGCAGCTTGGGGGGACGAACGCTTCGCGATGGTCGTTTCGCCGAGACTGCTCGCCGAACTGGACGGGGTTCTATCGCGACCGAAGTTCGCGCACCGAACGGGTCACCAGCGCGGCGCGGCTTACGTCGCGGCGTTCGCTGCGCGAAGCGAACACCATCCAGATCCCGATGACGCCGGCGGGCATGTGCGCGACGCCGACGACGACTACCTCGTCGCGCTCGCCCGAGCGGCGAACGCCGATGCGATCGTGTCGCTCGACCGCGACCTGCTCGACGCGCAGCTCGCCGGGATCGCCGTCATAGACCCAGCGCGCTTTCTCGCCAGCTTCTGACGCTATTGGGTCACCCGCCACCCGCCCGGTGACCCAAAGCCCCACGAATCGCCTGGAATCCGCTGGGATCGCCGGCGCCCCTCAGCTCAGGCAAGCCTCTGCAGACCGCGCCAATCGTCCGCGTCCTCGCCGCTGACTGAAAATCGTAGTGGCCCCGGTTCGAGTCCGGGTCTCGCCATCGGCCGAAGCGCAGCTTGGACTACCTCGCCAAATTCACGGCGACTACCTTGCCAATCGCATTCGGAGTCTCGGTTCCGAAACCTGACCCCCTAGGGTCGAGGCAGTCGTACCTCGTAGAGCCACGTGCGCGCAAGCCCCTCCGCAGAATCGGGTGAATACGTCTGCGCGTAGGGAAACAGCATGCTCGTCGGGCCGTTGCGGCACTCGCTGAGGTAGAAGAGTGCGAACCCAAGCGCCTGCGGTTTGGTGCCGAGCGCGGCCAGGTACAGGTTTGCGAAGGAGCCGCTCTGCTGCTCGCGCTCCACGCGCTCACGCAGCTCCTGCGCGGTCGCGAAGGGGTCGTTGGCGGGCGCGAACATGACCGCGTCCTTGGGGGAGGCACCGAGCGCATCAGCTGCCCGCGCGGCCTTCAGGACGCTCTGCTGGTACATGTCCGGCTGCAGCGACGGCAGCCCGAACAGCTGCAGCTTGCGCGACGCCGTCCGCTTCAGCTCCGCGACGCGCCGGATCAGCTCGTCCTCGTAGCCGACTCCGATGATCAGCAGATCGGTGTCCTCGTCGGACCGGTGGATGCCCTCGAAGCCAGCGACTTGGCGCACCTCGGTGACCGAGCCCGCGGTGAAGACTGCCTGCTCGGCTCTGCGGTAGAGCTGTGGCTCGCTGTAGAGCGCCCAGAACGACTCGACGCCCGCGTCGAACAGCTTGCGCGTGAGGTACATCAAGTGTGGCCGCATGAAGCCGGTCAGGTCGACGCAGATCGGACGGCCCGAGTCGACGCCCGCCTGGACCGGCGCCCAGCATCTGTCCCAGAATTCCGCCTCATTGAGGCTCTCGGACGTGAAGCTGCCTCTCGGGATCTGCGTCGGATCGAAGCAGTATTCCGGGTGGACCAGCCAGTGCTTGTGCTCAGCCGGTGTCCGCACCACGTCGAACACCGTCCGCACGCGCTCGGTGGCGTTGAACGCAGAGAGGAAGCAACCCCACGACGCCGACTCCGCCGCGACCTCATCCAGTGTCAGGTGACGCTTGTAGAGAGCCGTGTAGTCGAGTCGCACGACCGCGCTACCCGTCCCCGAGCAGCGACGCCTGCGGAGCGGCCGGGTCCCGCTCAGTACGGAACGGCGCCGTGACCCGCGCGACCCGGGCTCTGTGCACGGCGGCGAAGTCGCCGCTGCACGACGGGTCGAAGATCGCGTTCGCCTCCTGGCCGCTGAACTCGGTCACGCCGCGGCGCACGAGCGGCAGGTCCCAGCGGGGGCACAGCATCGGGCTGAGCTGGTACATATCGAGCACCGCGCGCGTGTTCTTGTCACGCCGCCCTTTCCGCCAGCGGATCAGCATCGACCACTCGGTGGCGACGCGGATCGTCTCGCGCGCGGCATCCGTCAGCTCGCTGGCGTTGACCGCGAACGTGGTCAGCCCCACCTCGACGGGCTTGTCGGAGAGGCGCAGCGCGCGGAACAGGTCGGCGAGGCGCGTAACCGCCTCCTGGACCTCCTCGCCGATCGGCCCCATCGGCTTGGCGTCGTCGTAGAACCAGTTGGCGGACTCGATGACGCCGTCGCGCTGGGCGGCCTCGCTGATCGGCTCGTCATTGAAAGGTGACTCGCCATTGAATTCAGCCGCTCTGTAGACGTTGCGCAAGATCAGCACGAGGTGGCGCGGCAGGCCGGCCGCCATCCGCACGAACGTGTCGAATCCGAGGTAGCGCTGCTTGCGCTCGTAGGCGAACAGCAGCTGCGCGAGCAGGTCGGAGCGCCATTCTCTGAACGCGGCGGCATGACGCCCGGACGCGCCGCCCGCGACGAACGCGCGGCCCTGCTCCCCGATCCGACTCGCGGCCGCCTCCAGGTCGCGCCCGCTCCGCGACCACACCTGCTGAAACAGGAAGGTGTTGAGCTGCTCGACGAGCGGATAGCCGTCGAATGCGAGCGCTTCGACGATGGCGCGCGCCTCCGTCTCCGGAATGTTCGCTGCGCTGAGCTGCGAGGCAAGCCGCGCGAGGTGGCGCGGCGGCCCGCCGTCGTGCACGAAGCGCGTCTCGGCCTCGCCGAATCTCGTCGCCTGGTACTCGAAGAAGAACCGCGGCAGCTCAGCGGCCAGCGCCGTTCGGCGCGCTGCAGAGTCGGACGCTCCACGGCGTCTGCTCTGCTCGGCCTGGTAGCCGGACTCGAGCAGGCGCTGCGCCACCAGGTGCGCGCAGAAGCGTCTGAACTTCGAGAACTGCTCGACGTACGTCTCATCCGGGTGGAAGACGGTGTACTCCGAGCCCTCTTTGTTCTCCTCGTCTGCGCTGTAGGTCATGCGCGTGCGAAAGCCGTACAGGCGGGATCCGAGCATGAGCGAGGCGGGCGCCTCCTTCTCGCGGATCAGCGTCTGCACATAGCGCTGCTGCTCCTCGGTGACGTTCTCCAGCTCGTCGATCAGGTAGAGCCAGGTGAACGCCCCCTGCGGGGCGATCGCCTCCACCAGGATCTGCGGGACGGCGAACACCAGGCGACCACGGGTGACGCGGATCAGGAGCTTGATCTTGCGCTGTATAGCGGCGTTGTTCACCTGCAGATCGAGCTCGCTTCTGATCCCGCGGATCGTGTCGATGAGCTCGTCGATCGACCGTGGCGGCTCGCCTGGATATGCGTCGAACACGGCGGCCACGGAAGCCGCGATCTCCCCGCCCCGCTCGCGCAGCGCAGGCACATCGGCGAACGTCGTCTGCGCTGTCTCGAGGTTTCTCTGCGCGAGCTCCAGGTCCAACGCGTAGGCGAACACGTCCGCCCAGACCTCGCCTCCGATGCCCTTGCCTCTGAACCGCCCGCTGTTGAGTCCGCCGAGCCGGGTGTAGACGCCGACGTAGCCGTCGTCCAGCACGCTGCGCCCCTCCGCCTGCGCCCGGCGCAACTGGAGTTTGGCCGAGAAATACCGCATCAGATGGGTGCGACCACCGCCCTTCCCGCTCAGCAGCATGCGCGGCATCGGCGAGGTCGGATCGGCCAACGCGTAGAAGCCGCCATCGGTCTGGAAGTCAACCCACAGCGACTCGATCTGGTCGTCCGAGAGGTCGGTCGCCTTGGTGATCGTGAACGGGTTGCGAGCGACGCCACCGGTCATGGGCCGTAGTTCTTCGAGTAGCGCGGGAAGATCGGCCTCCACGGCGGCGTGTCCCACCAGATCACCGGCAGGGTGTTGTTGGGGATGTTGTGGTCGAAGCCGAGCAGCAGCTCGCTGCCTTTGAAGCCAACCGGATCCTGCGGGTCGAGCCGCAGTCCATACGTCCGGGCCATCGCGCCCGCGAACTCCCGCGTGACGCCGTTCGGGACGTCTTTGAAATGACGGGACCCGGGCGACAGAGAGCGGTAGGAGTCATCGAACTGGAGCACGGCGTCAACGGCGTCGTAGTTCGCCTCTCTGCGCACGCGCTCGAGTGCGTCGGTGCGGGCGGCGAGCATCAGGCAGCTCACGTGAAATCTCTTGCGGTAGCGCCGCTCGACGTCACGCAGCACTCCCAGCACGTTGTGCGAGTAGCGGATCGCCTGGGTGCCGGTCCCGCAGAAGTCGTCGATGAAGACAAAGCGGCGCACGCCCGGCTCGGCCAACCGCACCGCCGGGTCGGCCATGCTGCGGTCGAACAGGTCCGGGATCGACTTGAACAGGCCGATGGGCAGATCGTTCTCCTGGCGGAAGCTGTAGAGGAGGTGCGTCCCGCTCTCGGCCGGATTGCCGAGGCCGATGAAACGCGTCGACTCGAGCGCCGCGCCGGCTGCCGCCGCGATCGCCCCCGCGTCGAGCGTGTCGCCGTTTTTCCGCCGGTACTCCGCGACGATCGGCGCGCGATAGAGGTCGCGGTAGAGCGTGCGCAGCAGCTGACGAACCTCGCGCTTGGCGAAGTAGATGAACTGGGAGAGCAGGTACAGCGCGTGGAGCCGCTCGCTCGGCCCGGTCACGTCATCGGGCAGGAAGTTCCCGAGCCAAGCCTCGACGTCGGGTCTGCACGCGCGGCCGTCCCACAGGTGCTCGTTGAGCACCTTGATCTTTCTGTACAGATCGTCACGTGCGCCGACGGCGCTCATGCCGGTTTCTCGAGCAGCAACACGCACTCCTCCGCGATCAGGCCGGACGAGCCGTTCCGGCGCGTCATCAAGCCGCGCGACCGGATCCGGTCGAGCAGGGTCATCCGTGTCACGAACCCCTGCTCGTGGGCTAGCTGCTCCAGGTAGCGCGGCGTCGGAAACGACCGGCCGCACAGCCGGTTCCCGCCAGCGACAAGCACCGCGTGACCCCCGGGACGCAGAACAGACCACATTCCGGATACAGCATCCCGCATCTCGCGGATGTACACAGAGGCGAGGTGCGCTCGGAGCGGGTTCGACGGACGCACGGCATCGATCAGCGCGTCGGCTGCGGGCAGCCCGCACGAGACGTGCTCGTCGTACTCCGACTGCTTGAAGTGCTCGCGGCCGATCGAGCGGCGTGCCAGCTGCTGCAGCTCGCCATCGGGCACGAGATCGAGCCAGCGCAGCCCCAAGCTCGATGCCCGCACGTACTTCTGTGCCCCGAGGTAGGGCGGTGAGGTGATCACGAGATCGACGTGCTGTCGCCCAGCGGCGCCCAGCCGCGCGGGGAGCTCGCGCGCGTCGCCGTCGAGCACGACGACGTCCGGCGCGGCGGTGTCGAGACAGCTCAGCCGCGCGAGGTTGGCCGCAACGGTCTGTCGGAACACCTCGGCCACATCAGCCGTGCGGAGCTCCTCGAGCCGCCTGCTCGCATGACCATGCAGCCAGTGGTCCTCGCGATACCGCTGCGGGTTCAGCAACACCGGGACCGGGACGCGCGGATCGGCGAGACTGACGGCGCGCGCGGTCGCAGAGAAGCAGACCTCGAAGAAGCGCCGCAGCTCAGGATCCGTCATCCTCGCCACGGCAGCGCGCAGCGCGGCCAGCGGGGCCAGCATCTGCGGGTAGTACCAGCGCCCTACGTGGGCGAGCGCCGCCACAGACAACTCCGATTCGCCGTCGCGCGCCGCGCGCACGACGCGTCGACACGCGTGCTCGACCCGCGCTGGCGCCAGCGGAGTGGTCTTGGCCGCCGAGATCAGGCACGCCAGGGGATTGGTGTCGCAGCCAATCGCACGGCGTCCCGCCATCTGCGTCTCCAGCAGCACCGTCCCCGACCCGCAGAACGGGTCGAGCACCGCGTCGCCCGGACGCGACAGCTGATCGGCGCCGGCGAACAGCGCTGGGATCTGGCGCAGCAGCTTGCCCGGATACGGGTGCATCAGATGGGTGCTGCGCTCGGTCGCCGAGACCGCGGGCATCAGTGCACGGAAGTTGACGCGCAACGGCTCGTCTTGATGGCTCGCTTGCTCGAGCAGAGCTTCGAGCAGCGCCGTGGGATCACCCGCGGTCGACGGGGTCACACGCAGCGTGACCGGCGCATCCTGGATCATCGGCAGGCCAGTCTGCCAGAGGGACGCACGGGCGGAAGCGGCGCTCTGGGCGCCCCCATCGGCCGGCGCGAGCCTGTCCGCGAACGCTGGCAGAATCGGTCCCCATCAGCCCGCCGGAGCGCTCGGCGGGCGTTAGCGTCGCGCCGAGTCATTGCCAAGCTACCTCCCCTTCGACCAGCGCCCTCCCGCCACCCAGTATCGCGACATGCTCACCGCGATTCGGGCGCGCGGGACGCGGGAGCCGACGAAGCAGGGCGTCGACGCGCTCGTGCTCACCGCCTGCCAGATGCGCTTCCGCATGGAGCGCGGAGCCGCGGTCGTGACCGAGCGCTCGATCGGCGGCTTCGCCGGCAAGGCAATCGGCGAGCTCTGCGCCTTCATTAACGGCGCGCGGACGCTCGACGAGCTGGCGGCGTTCGGCTGTGACTGGTGGGGACCGTGGGCGACCGAGGCCAAGACGGCCAGCCGCGGGCTCGCGCCGGGCGACCTCGGCCCGGGGTCCTACGGTCACGCTTTCCGGCACTTCACGACTGACTTCGAGGGCGACCCGGAGGGCTTCGACCAGCTCGAACACGTCGTGCGCAAGCTGCGCGATCTGCCGCTGGACCGCACCGCCGTGGTGGACCCGTGGATTCCGCAGGCGAACCACCGCGAGCGGGGCGTCAAGTCGCGCAATACGATCGCGCCCTGTCACGGATGGGTGCACGCGCTCGTCCTCACCGACGGGCTGCACCTCTTGCACGACCAGCGCTCGGGCGACACGCCGATCGGCGTGCCGTCGAACATGGTCCAATACACCGCGCTCGGGCTGATGCTGGAGCAGCTGACCGGGCACGAGTTCGTCGAGTACGTGCACTCGATCAGATACGCGCACATCTACGTCAACCAGCTGGACGCCGTCGACGAAATGCTCGCGCGCGAGCCGCGCCCGCTGCCAACGCTGCAGCTCACCGAGGCGGGACGGCGGATCGCAGACATCCACGACTTTCGCGCCGACCACTTCGAGCTGCTCGACTACGAACCTCACCCGGCGATCCCGGGCATCCCGGTCCTTACATGACCCGCATGATCTCTATCGTCGTCGCCCACAGCCGCGATCATGTGATTGGCCACCAGGGACGGTTGCCCTGGCACCTCCCCAGCGACCTGCGCCGCTTTCGCGAGCTGACGCTTGGTCGTACCGTAATCATGGGCCGCAAGACATTCGAGTCGCTGCCCGACGCCTTCCGGCCGCTACCCGAACGCACCAACGTCGTATTGAGCCGGAATCCGCGTTTCCGGCCGGAAGGCGCGGAGGTGTACCCGACGTTGCAAGCGGCGCTGACAGCCTGCGCACGCGACTGCTTCGTGATCGGCGGCGGCGCCGTCTACGCCCAGGCGCTGCGGTTCGCCGACCGCGTCTACGCGACCGAGATCGACGCCGAAGCCGTCGGAGACACGTTCTTCCCCGCCCTGGCGCCAGCCGAATGGCAGTACGTTGACGAGAGCGAACCGCTGGCCGAGAACGATTACTCCTTCATCTTCCGCACCTATGCCCGCCGCCACTGACGTGCTTTATCACCTCGACGCCGCCCGCAGCGAGGCGCAGCGGAGCTACATGCGCGAGCTCGAGGCGGCTGGCGTCTGCGTGTTCTGCCCTGAGCACTTCGCGGCGCACCATCGCGAGCCGATTGCGCTCGCGGGCAGACACTGGTACGTGACGCAGAACGACTACCCCTACGAGGGCGCCGCGGCGCACTATCTGATCGTGCCGCATCTTCACGTCGCGTCGTTCGACGAGCTGCCGGACGAGGCAGGCGCCGAGCTGTGGGCGCTCAAGCGTGAGCTCAAGCTGCTGCTCTCGCCGCTGGCCACCGCGACGGTGGAGCGCAGCGGGGACATGCACTACAACGGTGGCAGCGTCGCGCACCTGCACGTCCACTTCGTCGCGCTCGACGCGAGCCCGTCGCGCACCGTGCGATTCCGCGTCAGTCGCGAATGTGACGACGCGCACGCGTAGTGACGCCCGACGCGAGGACCGACCATGCCGATCACCAGCGGGATCTTCAGCGCAGACGTGAACTTCAACGAGCGGCGCGTGACGTCGCTGGAGGAGCTTCATGCACTCGCGAACCACCTGAAGGGTATCGGCCTGCGCGTCGTGCTCACGTCCGGCTCGTTCGACCTGGTGCACCTCGGCCACGTCAAGTACCTCGCAAAGGCGAAGGCGCTCGGTGACGTGCTCGTGGTCGGCGTCGACAGCGACGCGAAGATCCGCCGGCGCAAGGGCGAGGACCGTCCGATGGTGCCAGAGGACGAGCGCTTGGAGATGCTCGCGCACCAGCGTCCGGTCGACGTGATCTATCTGAAGGACGAGGACGACGAGCGCTGGGGCCTCATCAGAGCGGTACGGCCCGACGTGCTCGTGCTGACCGCCGACCACTCGTATGACGACGCCGAGCTCGCGCAACTGCACGAGACGTGCGGTCAGGTCGAGGTGCTCGAGCGCCAGGCTGCCGTGACGACGAGCGAGCGGATCCGCCAGCTGTACCTGCACCTGGGCGAACGCCTCGGGCCGGCGCTGGCCGACGTCCTCGGCGAGCGCCTCGGGCCGGTGCTCACTGACGTCCTCCCAGGGCTGATCGACGACATCGCCAAGCGCCGATGACCTCGTGCGCGGTCGCGTACGTCCCTGTGCTCCATGAGGGCTACCGCCGCTTCGTCGATCGCCACGCCCGCGACCGGCGGATGTTCGTCGTCGGCCCCGAGCTGTACATGGACTACCGTCCGCTGGCGAAGGACATCCGCGCGCTTCCCGCCGACGCGGCGGCAGCCGCGATCGCAGCATGGGCGATCTGCTCCGACGTCGCCATCCTCACGCCGGAGCGCGCTGCTGAGCTGGTCGCCGAGCAGGCGCAGATCGTCATGCCTGCCGAGGATGTGAGCTACCAGCTCACCGAGCGGCTCTTCCCGCGGAACGAGGTCCGCTACGACACCATCTTTCTGCGGTGGGACAAGACAAAGACCGTCCAGTTGCTGCAGCCGAGAGCCCACCGGACGACGGGCCTGGCCGACGACGTAGCCGAGCTCGCGGACGCGGCCGAGGCGGCGGCAACGAGAAGCATCGACTGGTGGCGGCAAGTCGGCGCGGCGATCCGCTTCTGCGACGGGGACGTCCGCGCAGTCAGCAACGCGCACGGCCCGCATCCGCTCAGCGCCTATGCGGCCGGCGATCCGCGCAGCAACTTCTACAAGGGCGTGGCCTTGGAGCTGTCGACCGTGACGCACGCCGAGGCCCGGCTGATTGCCGAGGCCGCGCGCGACGGGAAGGTCACCAGCGGCGCGACACTCTACGTGACCGACTTCCCCTGCCCGCCCTGCGCGAAGCTGATCGCGGCCAGCGGCATAGCGCGGCTGTTCTACCGCGAGGGCTACGCCGTCCTCGACGGTGTCGACGTGCTCGAGGACGCAGGCGTCGAGATCGTCGCGGTATCCGCCCAGCCGGACTGACGTTTTGGCCCCGGGCCCGCTCGTGGCCTGAGCGACGCCTGCACGTGACCGGCCGTCCTCCAGTTATCGTGGGTGCAGGAGAGAGATGTGCGTCGCTTTCCTGGAGCAGTCCTAGCGAGCGTTGTTTGCGTGACCGCGTGGGTCCCGCTGATGGCATGGACCAGCACGGAGTCTGCGCGAGCAGCCACACCGGTGCAGGTGGTGTTCGGATTCCAAGGGAGGCTCTGGGGCGAGGAGGATTTCTACGGCTTCATCTCGGTGGCGAGACCGTTTGGCTATACGGGACATCTCTCCTGGGCGTACGAGTGGTTGATGACCTGCGCGACCACGACCCCGGCCTTCGCAGCCGGGGCGCAGCTCAGTTGCACAGGTCCGGTGCGAATCGACGGGTGGGTCAAAGAGACCTTCGTCGATCCGCTCGTGGGCGAGAGCTGCACCGCGAAGATCACCAGCCAAGCGAACGCCCAATGGGGCGTGGGTGCATTCCTCCGCAGCCCGAGGAGCGTCCGCATCAGCGCCAGTCCGCCAGACGTGATCGCCAACAGCCCCGACCCGCCCGGCTCGGGCTGCCAACCCGACGAGGCGATCCAGTGGCACAGCGACCCCAACGTCAACGCCACCGTTCCCTTGACTGGCGGCGGCGCCGTCGCGCACGCCCACGGCAGCGGCACCTACGTGACCAGCAGCCCCCAAGGCTCGACCGTCCGCGGCCACACGGGATCCTGGTCCTTCATGGACATGCACGTCATCGGGACCTCGTCTTCGAACCCCGCGAGCAGTCTCACCAACCTCTCGGGCAGCATCGCGCAGAACCTGAGTGGAATGCGCGACCAGCTGAGCAGCGCGATCCCGGACCTCCCCCGCCTCCCCGCGCCGCTCACGTACGCTAGGAGCAGCGGCACGCTGTCCGGGCAGGGAGCGGCGGCCGGTCGAGCGCTCTTCACGATCCGTCAGCGCGTTCGCCCGGGCATGAGACAGGTCGCGGTACGACTGACTGCAGCAGGGCGGAGCTGGCTCGCCCGCGCCGGCGCAGCCAAGCTGCGGATCTCGCTCACGTTCAGGCCGAAGCACGGACATGCCACCACGATTCATGCGATCGTCGCGCTGAGCCCGCCGATCCCTCGTGGCGCGTCCCACTGACCTGTACGAGACCCCGCGGAACCGGCGAAGCGCCGACACCGCGCTGGGATGATGGCCGCGATGTTGCTGCGCGCCACGCCCGGTGGACTGATCGTCCGCGACAACGAGACCGATCGGTGGGTCTCGCTGCCGGTGGCGAACGGCTACCTGCCGACGGGCGACGCGCTGATCGAGCCTGAGACGCACGACATGCTGGCGTTCCTCGCCGGGGGCGCGGCGACGCGCGATGCGGCGGCGGCCGCGGTCGACGCCGCCCGGCGGGACCCGGCCGCCGGCGCCGATGCTGCGGCCGCCGGTCTGCCGTTCCGGCCGCGTTCGCTGCGGGCGTTCATGCTGTTCGAGTCGCATGCCGTGCCCTCGGCGCGGATGCTGGTGAAGCACTTCTTCCCGGCGCCCGTGGTGCGCGCGATGGAGACGTACGAGAGCGTCACCCGCAGCACGTTCCCGCCGCTGAAGCCGAAGCGGGCGTTCTACGAGCGGCCCGAGATGTACGTCGCCAACCACACGGCGACGCTCGCCGACGGCGAGGCGATGTGGTGGCCGAGCCACACGAGAGCGCTGGACTTCGAGCTGGAGCTGGCGTTCGTGCTCGCCAGGCCGCTCGCCGACGCCTCTCCCGAGGAGGCCACCGCGGCGATCGGCGGGTGGCTGGTCATGAACGACTGGAGCGCGCGCGACGTGCAGGCGGCGGACGCGCGCCGCTCCATCTTCGGCCCCGTCGTGAAGTCCAAGACGTTCGCCAACTCGCTCGGCTGCGACGTGCTCACCGCCGACGCGGTGCCCGACTGGCAGCGGATGAGCGGGCGCGTGCGGGTGGACGGCGAGCTGTGGTGCGAGGGCTCGACGGCCGGCGCGCAGCACGACGTCGGCGCGATGCTGGCGCACGCGTCGGCCGGCGAGCGGCTCGCGGCGGGCGACGTCTTCTCGACCGGCACGATGCCCGGCTGCTGCGGCCTGGAGCTGGAGCGCTGGCTGAGACCCGGGCAGACCGTCGGGTTGGAGATCGACGGGATCGGGACGCTGACGAACCGGATCGACCCTGGCGCGAGACCGAGGTCGCTTCCGTGAGAGCGAAGCCGTTCAGCCTGCTCGCGGCGCTCGGCACGGCCGCGCATCACGGCTTCGAGCGCGCCGCAGGCGTCGGGCTCGTGTTCGAGCCGTTCCTGGGACGACGGCGCACGACCGCGATGTGGCTCGTCGCGCTGCCGTTCTGGATGTGGCGCGCAACGCGGCCCACACCGCGCGACGAGCCACTGCTGGCGCTCAACGCCGGGGTCGCAATCGCGGGCTCGGCGGTGCACTTCGTCAACTGGCCCTGGTCGCTGCGCGGCGGGGTGCTGCCGTGGCTCGATGAGGCGGAGGGCCTGCCGCCCTCGAAGCTGCCCGCCTACAACACGATCCTGTGGCTGTGGATGGTGGGCGGCGTCGGCAGCGCGCTGCTGGAGACGCGGCGCTCGGATCGCAAGTGGGTCGCGGTGGGCGTCGCGACGGCGCCCGCGCTGCTCGCTTCGGCGCGCCACCACTTCCGCTGGGCGCGCGCGCAGGCGCAGCGCGAGCCGGAGCGCTGGAGCTCGGCGTTGCGGTCATGAGCCGTCGCGCGTGGCCGGACGGCGCTCGCGCGGCCGTCTCGCTGACGTTCGACAACCTCGGCGAGGCGGCCGAGATCGAGCTCGGTCTGCGTGAAGCGGACGAGCCGCGCGGCGGCCACTGGTCGGTCGTCTCCGCGCTCCCGGTGGTGCTGGAGGAGCTCGCCGGCGCCGGGCTGTCCGCGACGTTCTTCGTCGAGGGCGTCAACGCCGAGATCTACCCGGACGCGCTCGCGGAGATCGCGGCGGCGGGCCATGAGGTCGGCTACCACGCCTGGTGCCATGAGGCCTGGGACGGTCTGAGCGCCGCACAGGAGGCGGAAAACCTCGACCACGGGCTGGCCGCGCTGCGGGGGATTGGCCTGGAGGTCGCCGGCTTCCGCCCGCCAGGCGGCCTGATAGGACCGGGGACAGCGGAGCTGCTCGCCGCGCGCGGCGTGCGCCACTGCTCGCCGGCCGGCAGCGCACCGGGCCTGGTCGGCGGCGTGGCGGTGCTGCCGTTCGCGTGGCCGGCGGTCGACGTCTTCCACGTCCTGCCGCAGTTCGCAGCGCTGCGGGCGCACGTCAGCGGATCCGAGGACGCGGGCGGACCGGACGCGGTGCGCGACGCACTGCTGGCGGCGGTCGACCAGGCGGTCGCGGACGGCAGCCACGCCGTGCTCGTGCTGCACACGTGGATGGCCGAGGGCGTGCGCGACGCGCTGCATGCCGTGCTCGCCCGCTGCGCGGCCGGTGCCGAGGCCGGCGAGCTGTGGGTCGCGCGCTGCGACGCGGTCGCCGGCTGGCTCGCAGCGCACCCCCGCGACTTCGCGACGGGTCCGCTGCTGGACCGCACGTCGTGGACCGACCCGTGAGGCGGGGACGGTCCGGCGACCGCCCCCGCCCTGGGTGAGACTAATGGATTCTCTCTGAATTGCGTCTAGACGCGGCAGAAGCCAAGTGCTCCCAGCATCAGGTGCATATCTGTCCTGTTATCGCATTCTGCCCAGCCCTGAGTGAATACAACTCCCCTGGAGATATGAATTCGCTTCGTCCCGGTATTTCTATGATCCGGCTCGTGCGGTTATAAATGGAGCGAAGCCTCGGGTTTCCTTCGTGAAAATGGCAACCGCTGTTTAGGGCCCACCAGGAGAAAGTGCCTTCCCATCCTTCGTTTGACCAAGCGCAGACAGTGTTTGCCGAGCACTGGTTTATGTTCGCGGATGCTTTCGGAGCAGAGACGACCAAAGCTCCGGCGAGCAACGCGAGCGCGACCACCGCGCCCAGGAACACCTTTCGCGCAACCGGGACCGTATGCATGTATGAACCTCCAGTTAGCATGACAATTAGGGATACGGATGCTCGATCATAACTGCTACGCGGGTAAGGACATCGTGCCTCCTTTCCGAAGAAGCACGCCGAAGTCTGCCCGTCGGGTGCCGTGATCGCTACGGGGTTCCCACCCTGAATCGGCCCCCCGACCTACCCCTGAGCCTGCGGCCATGAGAGCCGCGACGACGCCGGAGAGAGCAAGGGTCGCCTCGGGCGCCGGTCGATGCGATGATGCGCACGCAACTCGGCCCACGGCGTCCGCCACACCGCGAAAGCCGGGGGCCCGAGGGGGGAAGCAGCCTGCAACCGACGTCAGGGGATCGAGGTCCAGAGGGCCTGCTCGAGCGAGAGCGGGAGCTCGCTCAGCTCGACGCATCGATCGCTGACGCGTGCTCGGGCGCCGGCAGGTTCCTGGTCGTCGAAGCAAGCGCCGGCCTGGGGAAGACCCGGCTGCTGAAGGCGGCGCGCGATCGCGCACCCGCGGCCATGCGGATACTCACCGCGCGCGGCACCGAGCTGGAGCGCAGCTTGCCGTTCGCGCTGGTTCGCCAACTCTTCGAGCCGCCGGTGTCGGCGATGGCTGGGACTGAGCGCGAAGCGCTGTTCGACGGAGCCGCCGCAGCCGCCCGCAGCGTCGTGAGCCCGAGTCGGGCCGAACAGGGGCACGAGACGCGTGTGGTCGACGGCTTCAGCGTTCTGCACGGCCTGTACTGGCTGACCGCCGCCTTCGCCGAGCATCAGCCGCTCCTGCTCGTCGTCGACGACGTGCATTGGGCCGACGACTCGTCGCTGGATCTCCTGACCTTTCTGCTGCCACGCCTCGAAGAGCTGCCCCTGCTGCTGATCGCGGCATGTCGACCAGCCGAGCCCGGCGCGCCACTCGGTGCGCTCAGGCTCACGACCGACCCCGTCGCCGGGCACATGAACCCCCAGCCGCTGAGCCGCCAGGCGACACGTGCCCTGATCGCGACGGAGCTGAGAAGCGAGCCGGACGACCCGTTCGTGGCCGAGTGTCACGCGGTCAGTGGCGGGAACCCCTTCCTCCTGACTGAGCTGTTGCGAGCGCTTTCGGCTCAGTCGGTCGTCCCGAGCGCCGCGCAGGCGAGCGCCGTGCGCGAGATCGCGCCCGATCGCATCGCACGCACTGTCCGAATGCGCTTGAACGGGCTTTCGCCGCATGCGCGCACCGTGGCGCGCTCGCTTGCCATCCTCGGCGACGACAGCGAACACGGCCTCCTGGCCGCGCTCGACGGATTGGATGCGGCACAGACGCTGAACGCCGCGGACGAGTTGCGAGCGGCTGCGCTCCTCGACCCGGGAGAGCCGCTGAGGTTCATCCATCCGCTCGTCCGCACGGCGGTCTACGCGAACATTCCAGCAGGAGAGCGGACAGCCTCCCATGTCGCTGCAGCAACCTTGCTGCAGAGGCGTGGCGCCACGCCGGAGCGTCTCGCCGGGCACCTCCTCCTCAGCGACGCGCACGGCAGCCGTGAGACCGTCAAGACGCTGCTGGACGCAGGGGCGCGCGCGCTCGCGCACGGCACGCCGAGAGCGGCGATCGCCTACTTGCGGCGCGCGCTGCGCGAGCCGCCTCCCGCCGAGCTGCGCGCCGACGTGCTCCAAGCGCTGATAGTCGCGGGCATCCGCGCCTCCGACCACGCGCTGCACGATGCGATCGAGCCGGAGATCCTCGCGGAGCTCGAGGCAAATCCTCCTCTCCTGAGCCGCTGGGCCCGCCTGCTTGCGGTGTGGCTCGCCCTCGGCGGGCACATCAGCCGCGCCGTTCCACTGCTGGAGCGAGCGATCGACGCGGCCTTGCGAGAACAGGTCTTCAAGCGCGCCTTTCGCACGGAGGCGCAGCTGCTTACGTTCGCACGGGTCGCACCCGCCGAGGCCAAGTCGCGCCTTGCGCGATACCGCGACGGCATCGAGCCAGGCAGCGCCGACGAGCGGCTGGCGGCCGCCTTCGACAGCGCATGGTGCCTCGTACACGGAGAAGCCGGTCAAGGTGTCGCGTTCGCGCGGCTTGCCCTTCGCGACGGCAAGCTGTTCGCCGAGCAGCCGGAGCTGATGGCGCCCGGCTGGACGATGATGGCTCTGGTGAGCGCTGACGCGCTGGATGACGCGCAACGTGCGGCGGAACAGGCGCTTGACATCGCGCGTGAGCGCGGCGCCGCCCCGGAGCTCGTCGGCGCCTGGCTGCTGCACGCGAACACCGCGGCCGCTCGCGGTGACTTGGCTGCGGCCGAGGCGGATAGGCGGCAGGCACTGCACATCGCACGACTTGGCGGCATGCAAACGCTGATTCCCAACCTCGCCACCTCGCTTGCGATCGTGTTGATCGACCGCGGCGCGATACGCGAAGCCGCAAGAGAGCTGGAAGCATTCGGAGAAGCCGATCAGCTGATGGTCTGGTTCGCGGTTCCGGGCTTGGCGCGCGGGCGACTGCTCCTGGCTCAGGGGAGGCTGAAGCAGGCAGCCGATCAACTGCTCGCGGTTCAACGTCGGCTAGAGGAGTGGGGCGTGGACGGCCTGCCGTACATACAGGCTCGCCTCATCGCGGCACGCGCGCTCGCGGGCCTCGGAGACCACGCGCAGGCGGCCGAGCTCGCGGAGCAGGAGCTTGTGCACGCCCGGCGCTGGGGAGCCTCCTCGCCGCTCGCGCGCGCGTATCGGGCGCTGGCACTCACGAAGAAAGGCCCTGACGGCATCGCCCTGCTGGAGCAGGCGGTCGCGTTGCTCGAGACCTCGCCCGCGATCTTGCAGCGCGCAGAGGCCCTCGCCGAGCTCGGCAGCGCCCTGCGCCGCGCGAGGCGACGAGCCGAGGCGCGCGAGCCGCTTCGAGAGGCGTTGCAGCTGGCTCGTCAGTGCGGAGCCGCCGCGCTTGCGCGGCACGCCCATGGCGAGCTGCAGGCCGCCGGAGCGACGGTGCGCCGCTACGTGCCCGTCGGCGTCGAGTCCCTCACAGCCAGCGAGCGGCGCGTGGCGGAGATGGCCGCGAGCGGCATGACGAACCGCGAGATCGCGCAGACGCTGTTCCTCACCGTCAAGACGATCGAGACGCATCTGAGCCACGCTTACGAGAAGCTCGGCATCGGGTCGCGCCGGTTGCTGCCCGACGCGCTGTCGCGAGCCGGAGCAGGCGTGACACCTGACCGTAGCTTCCCATGTTGACGCGCGGCCTCATCGCAGCTCCGCCTCGTGGAGAGATGAGGGAAGACCATCGACGCCCCGCCGTCCGTTCAGCGCGCCAGGCAAGAGTCGGCGCGAGCGAACGCCGAGCTTGTCGTAGACAGCACTCAGGTGCGTCTCGATCGTCTTGACGGTGAGGAACAGCGTCTGCGCGATCTCGCGGTTGGTCATGCCGTCGGCGGCCATCTCGGCCACGCGTCGCTCGCTCGCGGTCAGCGACTCGACCCCGATGGGGGCGTAGCGGCGCACCGTCGCCCCGGTCGCCTCCAGCTCGTGGTGGACGGCCCTGGCGAGTCCCATCGCCCCGCATTGGCGCGCGAGCTCCAGCGCCTCGCGCAGCGGCTCGCGCGCCGCCGCACGCTGTCTCGCACGGCGCAAAGCCATGCCGAGCTCCGAAAGCGCCTGTGCGCGCTCCAACGCCCTCGAGTGGCCTTCGAGCATCTCCACCGCCCGTTGCAGCATGGCGATCCGGTCGGCGCTCTCCATCGAAAGCGCGAGCGCGCAGTACACGCGTGCGATCGGCCACGGAGCTCCCCAGCGCTTCGCATGCACGAGCTCGGCCTCCGCCAACTCTCGCGCACGCTCATGGTCTCCGAGCCCTGCCATGGCACGTGCGGCAAGGATTCGCGGCTGCATGAAGGGCATTCCGTCGAGGCCCCACTCCTCCAAGCGCCGCTGCAATGCGAGCATCTGCTCGGCCGCTTGCACCAGCCTGCCCTGCGCCAGCAGCAGGCCGCCACGGTAGAACCCGGGGACCGAGAACCACACCACCGGTCGGTCGCCTGCTCCCAGCTGCTCCAGCAGCGACGCCGCCTCGTGGAGGGCGCCACGTTCGATCAGAACCGTCGCGAGCGACCCGATGAGCGTCGGGATCGTCGCGCGGAAGCCACCGAGGCGTGCGATGTGCAGCGCCTGTCGATGGTCCGCCTCCGCTGCGATCAGATCGCCGCCGGCCGCCGCGGTGCACCCGCGCAGCCACCACGCAGCCGCGATCTCCGGTGCGGCGCCACGCTCACGCGCGACGCTGAGCGCCTGCTCGGCGGCGACGCTCGCGTCCTCCACCGCCCCGCCCGCCCACAGCGCCATCATCGCCCAGCCCGGCGCCAGGATGTCGGGCTGCTCGGCGAAGATCCTCCCGTCCTGCAGCGCATGGCGCGCAACCGCCATCGCACTGTCCGCTTCCCCGTGGATCAGGCTCCAACCGGCATCGAAGGCTGCGGCGAGCCGTCCGTTCGGGCTGTCGTGCTCGATGCTGTCGCGGTAGCGCTCGAAGCGCGGCCTGACCTCGGTGGGAGACAGTCGTGCGAACGAGCACAGCTGCGCGTCGAGCCGAAACGCGCGGCCGACGGCGTTCTCATGCAGGGCGGCGTCGATCGCCCGTTCCAAGAGCGGGACGGCCTCGTCGACCCGTCCGCCCAGCGCCAGCCACACGGCCAGCAGGCGGGCCCAGCGGCTCAGCAGGTGAGGGCTGGACTCCAGCTCTGAGCGGATCTCGGTCGCGACCGCGTCGTACACCCCATAGTCGGCTGCGCGGATGGCCGCGGTCATCAACCCCTGAAGGACGGCGGCGCGAAGGTCTGCGGGAGCCGGCTCGCGCAATGCCCGCAGGAGGTAGGCGACCGCGGACTCAGGCGCCCCGCCGGCAAGCGTCTGGATGCTGGCGTCCAGGAGCGTCACGACCGTCTCCCGGTCGCCTTGCGCGTCGCTGCTCAGGAGGTGGTTGGCGAGGCGCCCGGAGGGCGCACCGCGGCTTCGCAACAGCGCGGCGGCGGCGATGTGTGCGGCAGTCCGCTCTCCGCTGGGGATCTCCGCGTGCAACGCCGTGCGGATCAGCGGATGGATGAACCGCAGCGACTCGTCGGGGTCGAGGATCGAGGCCGCCCGCAGCGCGTCGGCGGCGCTCAACGCGGTGCGCACGTCCAGCTCGCTCAGCGCAGCGACGAGGCCGTGTTCGCTGTCGTCGCCGAGGATGGCGAGCGAGCGCGCAACGGTCCGAGCCTGCGGTAAGAGCCGGCCCAGTCGCGCCAGGACCGTTTGCGCGACGCGATCGGGTGCGATGTCCCGGGCGACCGCCGCCTGATCGGCGCTTGGAGCGACGGCTCGCGCCGACAGCGCTTGGATGAGCTCAGACAGCAGGAACGGGTTTCCGCCGCTGACATCGTGACACGCGGCTGCGAACGACCCGTCCGCATCGGTGCCGAGCTCCGCGCCGAGCAAGGCTGCTGTCGCCTCGTGACTGAGCGGCTGCGGACTCAGGTGTTGGGCCGTGGGATCCGTCACGAGCTGGAGCACTCCGCGGGGCGCCCCAGGCTCCTTCGGCCGGCACGCGACCGCCAGCAGCACCGGGAGCTCTTCGAGCCGTGGCAGCAGGAAGCCGAAGAAATCCAGTGAGGGGTCGTCCGCCCAGTGAAGGTCGTCGACGGCGAACAGCAACGGGCGGCGCTCGGCGAGTGCGGCCGTCAGCCAATACAAGCCATGCAGGATCCCGAACCTGTCCTCCAGCCGTGGCGCGCGTTGGTCGTCCAGCTCCGGCCTCAGCACGCTGCGCGCTGCCGCGGCGGCGCCATCGAACAGCAGCTCGTACTCCTCCCTCGCCATCACCGCCAACGGAGGCTCGAACAGCTGACGGACCAGCGCGAAGGGGAACGTGCGCTCGAGCTCGGTGCCGCGCGCTGTCAGCACGCGCAGGTTCGCAGGGGCAGCATGGCGCGCAGCCTCCAGCAAGCGCGTCTTTCCCATGCCAGCGGATGCGGCGATGACCAGGAACCGCCCGTCCCCCGAGCACGCCTCATCCATGAGCGCGGCGATCTGAGCCAGCTCACGCTCTCGCTCGAGCAGGACGCGCGAACGCCCGCTGTCTCGCATCGATTGCAACCGTGGTCCTCCCCCTTGCGCCCCCGCGTTCCCCGCTGAGTCGTCCCGATCATCTCACGGTTGGACCCCCTCAGGGTACGCTCCGGGCACGGACCAGGGTGGCGTCCCCGTAGCGCCCGGCGCCGCGCGCCGGCAAGCTCCTCCCACTGTTCACGTCAAGGAAGGAGCGCCGGGTGCGATGCTCACCCATATGCGGCGATTACTGCTCGCCATCCTGGCCACGGCATTGATCGTCTCGCTGTGTTCCGTGGTGGCCTCAGCAAGGAGGTTGTCACTGAGCGAAACCGGATTCAGATCCATCTGGACCCTATGAGAGTCATCTCCGCTGCCTCGCCGAGACATTTCATCAACTGCAATCTCACACTTGAAGGAAGCTTCGCGAGCGGAACCGTTGAAAACTTCACGAGCGGCTTCCTGTGCTCCTTGGCCGGCGAAGGTGTGCTCGAAGGCACGTCGAGCTCAGTCACCACGCCGGGCGGTAGCAGTATCACCCTCAGCCTAATATAAGTCCTACTAGAGCGTCAATTGAGCCAAGCCCCCCTCGCCGCAGGCGCACTGGACAACGTCCGGTGCGCCTCCGTGCTCCGTGGCTCAAACGCGCTCGAGCACCACCACCGGGATCTTGCGCTCGGTCCGCTTCTGGTACTCGTCGTAGTCGGGCCAGACCTCGGCCATCTCGCGCCACAGCTCCGGCTGCTCGTCTGCTGTGGCGTCGCGCGCGCGGGCGTCGAAGACCTCGCCTCTGACCTGCACGCGGACGTGCGGGTCGGCCTTCAGGTTCACGTACCAGGCTGGCGGCGCGTCGGTCCCGCCCTTCGAAGCCACGATCATGAAGTTGTCGCCATGCGGCCGGAAGATCAGCGGCGTCGTACGCTCCTCGCCGCTCTTGCGCCCTCTCGTCATCAGCAACAGGATCGTCGTCCCGCGCTGCCAGTCGTAGCCCTCTGCGCCGTCAGTCGCCCGGTAGCGGTCGACGTGCTCCTGTCCGAACAGCATCGGCTGCCTCCTAGATTTCGCTCCTGCTCGAATCTAGCTATCCGTCGACCGGCTCGCCCGGGATCCGGTAGAGCGGCTTCCACGGCGACGGGGCGCCGCTGTCGCCGGCGGCGCCGGGGACGTCGCCCTGCGTGTACCAGCTCGCCTGGTACGGCAGGCCTCTGTACAGGACGCGGTCGCCGGCGCGGAAGACCTTCGTCACCGCCCAGGCGGGAGAGGTGCCAGGGCGCAGCGTGGGGATCCTCGGCGCGTGGTCGGTGCGCAGGACCGGGCCGACGAGACGCCACGGCGAGTTGTCGGCCGTCACGTTGTCGGCGTCCGGCGTCGCACCCTGCGAGTACCACTTGGCCACGTACACCGCCTGGTGCCAGACGACCTTGTAGCCCTCGCGGTAGGACTCCTGCGGCTGCCAGATCGGGTAGGGGCTTCTCGCCGGATCGTCGACCGTCTCGGTCGTCGCCTCGGGCAGCAGGTCGGGCGTCGTGATCGCCGACGCGCTCGCGCGGGCGGTGCCGCGCAGGACGTGCGCGAACGCCTTGGAGAACTGGAGCGGCTTCTGCGCGACGCCGCTGCACAGGTTCGAGTGCGTCCCGATCACCGCGAACGTCACGCCGCATTGCTGGTCGCGATTCAACGACCACAGCGACGCGCGGCCGAGCCGATGGCCGGCGACCCATCTGGCGAGCGCGCGCGCGTCGGCGACCGTCACCTGCTCGCCGGCGGTGTCGTTCTGGCCGATCATCACCGTTGCGCCGAGCTTGCGCCACAGGTGCGCCGAGTTGAGCCGCACGCGCGCACGCCCGAACAGGGCGGCGAGCTGTCTGCGCGTTGCGTTCAGCGACGACTCGATCGCGCCGCGCATGTCGTCCGCTGCGGACGGCACGCCGAAGTCCATCGTCATCACGTTCACGCCGGCGAGGTCGACCTTTGCGGCGAGCGTCGTGCGCACGACTTCCAGCGCGCCCGCGTCGAGCCCCTGCGGCGTCGCGGGCAGCGTCAGCCACACGGCGAGGTGGCGCTTGTGCGCGCGCACGTCCGCCTGGATCGCGGCGATCGCCCGCGCGCGGCGCAGGTTCGCCGCCGCGCTCGTCAAGGCCGCACCCTCGACGTCGAAGTCGACCGTGTCGGCCGCGTAGCGCGAGATCACCGCGCGGTACGCCCGCCGAAGCGCGGTCGGCGAGTCGCACGCGACGGCCAGCTCGCTGTTCGCGAGCCCGCCGAACGAGATTACCGCGTCGCCGCCGCGGCCGCGCAGCTGCGCGATGCGGCGGTCGAGGTCCATCGTCGTGGCGGCGCCATCGAGCGTCTCGTACGTGCCCCACGTTGGCGTGCAGCTCTGACCCGGCTGCGTGCCGGCGACGACGAAGCCGAGCACGACGTCGCGCGCGGGGTTCGACGCGCGGTCCTGGAACGGGGTCGTCGGCGTCAACGTCGCGTCGACGTACGGCGCGAACCACGGCCCCTTCCCGGCGGCGGCCCCGCCGCCGGCGGCCTCGCTCGCGCTCGCTCCGCGCAGCAGGAAGAACGCGCCGGCTGCCGCCGCCAACACGACCAGCAGCGCGATCGCGACGCGCAGCGGCGAGAGCTGCGGCGCGGGCGCGTCGGGCAGCGTCGCGGGATCGGGCGTCATCGAGCCTCCTCCACGACGTCGTCGTCAGCGGGCGCAGCCGCCAGCACCGGCGGATCGTCCGCCCGGCCAGACGGCCGATCGCTCGCCCGGCGGCCCATGTAGGACGGCACGTCCGTCTCACGCCGACCGGAGCCGACGCGGCGCTCATCGGCGGCGCGGCGGTCGGCGGCCGAGCCGGTGCGGCCGGACGCCGAGCGGCGCTCGGCGCGGCGCACGCCGTCAGCCGGCGCGTACGCGAGCGTCTGCGACCAGTGCGGCGCGGCCGCCTCGGCACCCGCTGCGCCGGCGACCGCGGGCCGCAGCCCGAAGCGGGCTCCGGCCGGGCGTTGCGGCTTCTGGAGCCAGCTCAGCACGTTCGTCCAGACGTCGACGAGCGAGTGGCCGACGCCGATGTAGGCCACGATCGCGTACGTCGCGAGCGCCGCGTTGACGCCCGCGAGCGCGACGTTCACCCAGCGATGGCGGGGAGCGTCGGCGAGGATCACCGCCACCGAGAAGGCGACGAACACGTACGGCATCACGACGAACGTGAAGCCGGGCGTCGTGCGGCTGCGGACCTTCGGCGTGCGCTTGAACGCGGGGCGCCCGCCGATCAGCGCCTGCAGCAGCGACGCGCCGACGCCCGCCATGTTCACGGCGAGCAGCACGAGGTTGAAGCCGTAGAGGCCGAGCACGTCGCTGCGCCGATAGCCGCAGTGCTTGAGGTCCACCGCCATCATCAAGAAGTACGGGACGGAGATCAGCAGGACGAGCGGGCTGATCAGGCGATCGTTGAACTGGAACAGGAGCAGGAACAGCAGCGCGACCGAGCTCCAGCAGATCGACGCCATGTAGTTGATGCGCAGGAACGTCTCGCCCAGGCGCTGACGCTCGCCGCGCTCCCGCCGCGCGCGGAGCTGGCGCCACAGCGCGGGCAGGATCAGCAGGCCGCCGTTCGCCCAGCGCTGACGCTGGATGCAGAGCGCGCCGAAGTCGGGCGGCGTTGCGCTGTAGCTCAAGCGCTCGGGATAATTGAGCAGCCGCCAGCCATGGACGCCGAGGTCGATGCTCGACTCGGTGTCCTCGATCACCGTACGGTCGGAGATGTAGCGGCTGATCGTCCAGTCGCCGTCGTGGCTGACGTCGTGCAGGTCGTCGATCGCGCGCTTGCGCAGGATCGCGTTCGCGCCGACCCAGAAGGTCGCGTCGTAGTGCGTCATCCCCTGGTGGACCATGTGCTGCAGGTCGGTCGTGGCGCCCGCCATCCGCTCCAGCCGCGTCGCGGCGCCGGGGAAGGCCGTGTAGGGCGCCTGCGCGACCGCGACGCTCGCGTGCTCTCTCTGTTCGAGGACATGCACGATCCGGAGGCAGTACTCGGGCAGCAGCAGGCTGTCGGCGTCGAGCGTCAGCACGTAGTCGGGCTCGCGCACGACGAGGTCGGGATCGCCGTCGGCGCGCAGCAGCGCGACACCGCCGCCGGGCACCGCGACCTCGCGGTAGCTGTGGCCCATCAGCCCGATGTAGCTGTTGAGGTTCATCGCCTTGTTCGGCTCGTGCGAGAGTGAGACGTAGCGCTTGCGCTGGAAGGCGGTGACGCGCGCGCCGAAGATCCACGTGAGGCGACGCAGCAGGTAGCGCAGGTGCGGCCGTGTGAGCGTCGCGCCGTCGCCGGCGGCCGCGTGCAGAGCCTCCGCGTTCATGCGCAGGTCGGCGGACAGCCCGTCCAGCACGCGGTCGACGAGGAAGCGGTCCGTGTGATCGGCGACGTCGTAGCCGGCGGCGTAGTCGGCGAGCCAGCGCGCGGCGTGCTCGTACTCGACGGCGACGTCCTCCACGTCCGCGACGGTCGGCTCGCCGCCGTTGATGTACTTCGTCTCGAACATGTCGAGCGCGCTCTCGAAGCGGGAGAACGGCTCGCGCAGGAGCGCCTCGATCTCCGCCGGCAGCCGCTGCGCGGCCGCGAGCATCTCCGCCGGCCGGCGGTACTTCGGCTCCGGCGGGTCGTCGATCAGCAGCACGACCTCGAGGTCGGGGTACTCCTGCAGCGCCGCCGACAGCACGGTCATGCGGTTGACCCGCTCGTCCTCCTGATACGAGGGGATCAGGATCGTCAGCGTCGGCGCGCTCGCTTCGAACGTCTGCGCCAGCTCGGCGCGCGTCGCGCGGCGGTGGCTGCGCGTGCGGGAGTAGTAGCCCAGGCGGGTCGTCAGGTACGCCAGCGCCGAGCATGCGAGCAGGCTCATGATCGCGAGGTAGACGACCGTCGAGAGGTCGAGCGGCGGCCGGCCGGCGCCGCCGATCGACGTGCGCGTGAGCGTGACGATCACGAACAGCGCCCAGCCGATCACCGTCACCGCGATCGCGAGCTGACCGATCAGCATCGTGCTCTCCGGCGCGGGCGCGGGCACGATCGGCAGGGCCGTGCGTTCGCGACCTCCCCATCGGCGCGTGCGCGTGCGGCCGCGCGAAGTGGCGGTCTCGGTCCTGCCTGTCCGTCTCATGCGGTGGGCGTGTCTCCTGGGCCGGGGCGGCGGCGCGGGCTTCCGGCGCCGTCGAGCCCGTCATCGGCAGGTTGGCGCGATCACGTTAGGGCCGCAGGCGCCCCGCCCGTTCAGAAGTGGCCAGTCAGTCCGCGCGCGGACACGACGCGCGCGTCTTGCGGCGCCGGCCGCAGGATCAGCACCTCGGCGTCGGCGTGGTCGATCGCCCACAGGAGATCCTCGCCGGCGAGGCCGGTGCGCGGGTCGTCCGCGGCGGACAGGATTACCCGATCGAAGCGTTCGGCTTCGAGCAGGCGGCTCAGGGCGTGGCGGTAGGAGCGGCCGCGCTCGACGCGCGCGTCGATCGGCACGCCCTCGGCGACGGCGCGCTGCTCGATCGCCTCCAGCAGCGGCATGCCGATCGCGCACTGCTTCGGGATCGGGCTGTCGAGCGACTGGTGCAGCGGCACGGTCGCGAGGAATGCCGGCATCAGCGTCGCGCCCTCGACGCGCGCCAGTCGCATCGCCGCCTCCAGCGCGCGGCGCGAGAGCGTCGTGCCGGTGAACGGCAGCAGGATCTGGCGCGTAGCCATCGGCCGTTCTCCGCGCGCGCGGCGCGAGCGCAGCCGCCAGTGGACGGCGAGGCCGAGTGCGAGGCCGCACAGCGCGCCGACGACCAGGGCGAGCGCCGCGATCATGGCGTCGCCTCGTGGCGCAGCGAGCGGTCGGCGACGATGCGCACGTCGACGCCGGGCAGGCGGCGCATCAGCTGTTGCGGCAGCGGCGTCCTGAGGCGCGCGAGACCGCGCGGCTCGCGCGAGCGGCCGAGCAGGATGTACGTCGTGCCGCGCTCGGCCGCGACGCGCGCGACCGTGTCGGTGAGCATGTCGGACTGCTCGACCAGCAGGTTCGCGCCGAGCACCGAGCAGAGCGTGCGCAGGGCGGACAGGGACGCCTCCTGCTCTGCCGTGAGCCGCCCGCCGGGCGGCTGGATCCACAGCACGTCGAGCTGCGAGCCGAGTCGCTGCGCCGAACGCCATGCGCGCCGCACGAGCCGCTGCGCGCCCGGGTAGGGCTTCACCAGCGCCATCAGCCGCTCGCCGACCGCCTGCGGCGCCGTCTCGGTCAGCAGCTCGTTGTCGGTGCGCGTGCCGACGTGCTCGGTGACGATCCGCTTGGCCTCGACCTCTTCGGCGACCTGGCGCAGCGCGACCTCGCGCAACGCGGCGAGGTTCTCGATGCGGAAGAAGTTGTTCAGCGCCGCGTCGATGCGCGCGGCCGGATAGACCTTGCCGGCGCGCAGCCGGTCGAGCAGCGCTTCCGGCGAGACGTCGACCATCACGATCTCATCGGCGCGGCCCAGCACCTGGTCGGGGATCGTCTCGCGCACGGTCACTCCGGTCAGCTCCGCGATGCGATCGTTGAGCGACTCGAGGTGCTGCACGTTGACCGTCGAGATCACGTGGATCCCGGCCGCGAGCACGTCCTCGATGTCCTCGTAGCGCTTCCCGTGCTCGACGCCGGGGACGTTGGAGTGCGCCAGCTCGTCGATCAGGCAGACCTCGGGCGCGCGCCGCAGAATCGCCGGCAGGTCCATCTCCTCCAGCTGCTGCTCGCGGTAGGCGACGCGGCGGCGCGGCAGCAGCTCCAGGCCGTCCGCCAGCGCAGCCGTGCCGGCCCGGCCGTGCGTCTCCAACAGGCCGATCGCGACGTCGCGGCCGTTCTCCAGCTCGGCATGACCCTCCTGGAGCATCCGGTACGTCTTGCCGACGCCGGCCGCCATGCCGAGGAAGATCTTGTAATGACCGCGCTCCGGCGTGTGCCTCACGCTCCCAGCACGTTGTGGATCAGCAGGTCGAGCAGCTTGATGCCGACGAACGGGGCGATCAGGCCGCCGAGGCCGTAGATCAGCATGTTGCGCCGCAGCAGCGCGGACGCGCCCACCGGTCGGTAGCGCACGCCGCGCAGGGCAAGCGGTACGAGCAGCGGGATGACAAGCGCGTTGAAGACGATCGCGGAGATGATCGCGCTGCGCGGGGTGCCGAGGCCCATCACGTTGAGCACGTCGAGCGGCCCGCGCGATCTGCCAGCCGCCGCGTAGGTCGCGGCGAAGATCGCCGGCAGGATCGCGAAGTACTTCGCGACGTCGTTGGCGATCGAGAAGGTCGTCAGCGCGCCGCGGGTGATCAGCAGCTGCTTGCCGACCTCGACGATCTCGATCAGCTTCGTCGGATTCGAGTCGAGGTCGACCATGTTGCCGGCCTCGCGCGCCGCCTGCGTGCCGGTGTTCATCGCCACGCCGACGTCGGCCTGCGCGAGGGCGGGCGCGTCGTTCGTGCCGTCGCCGGTCATCGCGACCATGCGCCCGTCGGCCTGGTGCTCCTTGATCAGCTCGAACTTGCGCTCCGGCGTGGCCTGCGCGAGGAAGTCGTCGACGCCGGCCTCCTCGGCGATCTTCGCCGCCGTCAGCGGGTTGTCGCCGGTCACCATCACGGTTCTGATGCCCATCGCGCGCAGGTGGTCGAAGCGCTCGCGCATCCCCTCCTTGACAGTGTCCTTCAGATAGATCACGCCGAGCACCTGGTTGTCGCGCGCAACCGCCAGGGGCGTGCCGCCCTCGCGCGCGATGCGGTCGGTGACGCTCTGCAGCTCGGCCGGCGGCCGGCCGCCCTCCTCGCTCGCGAACGCGAGGATCGCGTCGCCGGCTCCCTTGCGCAGGCGCGTGCCGTTGTAGTCGACGCCGCTCATACGCGTCTGCGCGGTGAACGGGACGAACTGCGCCTGATGCGGCGCCAGCTCGTGCTCGCGCAGGCCGTACTGCTTGGCGAGCACGACGATCGAGCGCCCCTCGGGCGTCTCGTCGGCGAGCGAGGAGAGCTGCGCCGCCTCCGCAAGCTCGGCCTCGCTCACGCCCGGCATCGGGATGAACTCGGCCGCCTGGCGGTTGCCGAGCGTGATCGTGCCGGTCTTGTCGAGCAGCAGCACGTCCACGTCGCCGGACGCCTCGACCGCGCGGCCCGACAGCGCGAGCACGTTGCGGCGCACGAGCCGGTCCATCCCGGCGATGCCGATCGCGGAAAGCAGCGCTCCGATCGTTGTCGGAATCAGCGCGACGAGCAGCGCGATCAGCGTCGTGACCGAGATGTCGGTCTTCGCGAACAGCGCGAACGGCCGCAGCGAGACGACGACCACGAGGAACACGAGCGTCAGGCCCGCGAGCAGGATGTTCAGCGCGATCTCGTTCGGCGTCTTGCGCCGCTCTGCCCCCTCGACCAGCGCGATCATGCGGTCGAGGAAGCTCTCGCCCGGCTCCTGCGTGATCTCGACGACGATGTGGTCCGACAGGACGCGGGTGCCGCCGGTGACGGCGGAGCGGTCGCCGCCGGACTCGCGGATCACCGGCGCGGACTCGCCGGTGATCGCCGACTCGTCCACGGACGCGATGCCCTCGATGACCGTGCCGTCGCCCGGGATCACCTCGCCGGCCTCCACGATCACCACCTCTCCACGCCGGAGGCCCGAGGCCGGCCGCATGGTTCCGTCGCGCAACCGCGCGACCGTGTCGGTGCGCATCGCGCGCAGCGCGTCGGCCTGCGCCTTCCCGCGCCCCTCCGCGAGCGCCTCCGCGAGGTTCGCGAAGACGACCGTCAGCCACAGCCAGACCGCGACGGTGAAGGTGAACCAGGCCGGCTCGTGGCCGCCGCCGAGCGGCCCGCCGCCGCCGAGCTGGATCGCCCACGCGATCGTCGAGATGACGGCGCCGACCTCGACGACGAACATCACCGGGTTGCGGAGCTGGACACGCGGGTCGAGCTTCGTGAAGCTGCCGCACAGCGCGGGCCACAGCAGCTCGGCGCTGAACAACGATGCAGAGGTGCGTCTTTGCGGAGTCACGTGACCGGCGCTTCCTTGTCGAGGGCGAGGTTGAGCCCCAGCACGTTCACGCCCGGCTCGCCGAGGAACCCGGCGAAGCGGCCGTCGGTGTGGCGGGCGATCAGCTGGTCCGCGCGCGCGAGCGACAGGTGCCGCACCGCAGCGATCCGGTGCGCCTGGATCCGCGCGTTCGCCTGCGAGATGTCCGGGTCGACGCCGGAGGCGGAGGTCGTGACCGCGTCGACCGGAACGTGCGCGGCCGTCAACCCCGGGTCGTATCTGCGCTCGCGCGCGAGATAGCCCGCGAGCCCCTCCTTGTAGAAGGCGACCGCCGAGGCCTGGTTCGGACCGCGGTTGGAGAAGAAGGTGCCGGCCGGGTTGTAGCTCGTCTGCGAGGGGCGGGACTGGAAGTACGCCGCGGCGCGGGGGCCGTGCGAGAAGTCCTGCCCGATCAGCGACGAGCCGACGAGCTTGCCGTCCATCTGGACGAGCGAGCCGTCCGCCTTGCCGGGGAAGGCGACCTGGCCGATCGCCCAGATCCCGAACGGGTAGGCGACGCCGAGCAGGACCGTGAAGATCACGACGGCCAGCAGGGACGTTGTCAATTCGCGGCGCATGATTCAGAACACCTGCGCCGTGAGTCCCTGGGCGACCGGTCCAAGCAGGAGTGCGGGGAAGAACGTGAGCGCGCCGACCAGCACGATCACGCCGACGAGCAGCACCACGAACGTCGGGTTGTCGGTACGCAGCGTCCCCAGGCCGGCTGGGTGCACCGTCTTGCGCACGAGCGAGCCGGCGACCGCGAGCACGATCAGGATCGGCACGTAGCGCGCCGCCATCATCGTCAACCCCCCGAGCACGTCGGCGAACGTGATGCCGTGCGCCCCGACGTTGCCGGGGTTGGGCTGGTAGTAGCCGGTGTAGCCCGCCCACGCGGAACCGTTGTTGTTCGCCTGCGAGAGGTAGGCGTAGATCGACTCCGAGAAGCCCTGCGGCCCTTCCGCGTAGACGGACGGCGCCCCGTACCTCGTTCCGGTTGCAAGCGCAGTCGCAATCAGCGCCGCGATCGGCGTGAACAGCACGCCGATCGATGTCAGCTTGATCTCGCGCGCCTCGATCTTCTTGCCGAGGAACTCCGGCGTGCGCCCGACCATCAGCCCGCCGATGAAGACGGCGAGGATCACGAACAGCAGCATCGAGTACAGCCCGGTGCCGACGCCGCCGAAGATCGTCTCGCTCGCGCTCAGGTTCGCCATCGGCACGAGCCCGCCGATGCCGGTGAGCGACTCGAACGCTGCGTTGACCGCCCCGCACGAGGTGATGGTCGTCACCGCCGTCCACAGGCCGGAGTTGGCGATCCCGAAGCGCTGCTCCTTGCCCTCCATGTTCCCGCCCGTGGACCCGGCGATCGCGTGCGTGTTGACGCCGGCGAGATGTTGCGCCGGAGCGCCGTGCTGCTCGGCCATGTACACAACGACCACGCCGACGACGAAGAGGGTTGACATCGCGCCGAAGATCGCCCAGCCCTGGCGGCGGCTTCCGACCAGCTTCCCGTACGTGTACGTGAGTGAGGTCGGAATCACGAGGATCAGGAACATCTCAATGAAGTTCGAGAGCCCGGTCGGGTTCTCGAACGGCATCGCCGAGTTCACGTTGAAGAACCCGCCGCCGTTCGTGCCCAGCTCCTTGATCGCCTCCTGCGACGCGACGGGCCCGAGCGCGAGCTGACCGCTCGTGCCGTTCACCGAGGTGAAGCCGAGGTAGTGAGAGAACGTCTGGAGGACGCCCTGGCTCATCAGCAGGATCGCGCCGAGGATCGACAGCGGCAGCAGCACGTAGAGCACCGCGCGGGTCAGGTCCTGCCAGAAGTTGCCCAGCCCGCGGCTCCCTTCGCGCCGCGCGACGATCCCGCGGATCAGCGCCACGACCACGACGATCCCGACTGCGGCGGAGATGAAGTTCTGCACCGCCAGCCCGGCCATCTGGCTGAAGTACGTCATCGTCGTCTCGCCGCCGTAGAACTGCCAGTTCGTGTTCGTCAAGAACGACGAGACCGTGTTGAACGTGACGTCCCACGTGCCCGAGTGAAAGCCCTGCGGGTTGACCGGGTGCAGCGTCTGCGTGCGCAGGATCACGTACAGCGCGAGCCAGAACAGCAGCGAGACGACGATCAGGCTCTTCGCGTAGGCCTTCCAATCCTGCTCCTTGGTGACGTCCACGCGCAGCAGCCGGTAGATGCCGCGCTCGAGCGGGCCGACCACGCGCGTGAGCCCGACCGTCTCGTTGCGGAAGACGCGCGCCATGTAGCCGCCGACGAGCGGCATGCACGCCACGAGCACCGCGCAGATGAACGCGATCTGCAGCCAGCCCTGAAGCATCAGATCCGGTCCAAGCCCTCGATGGCGAGCAGGAGCGCGACGAACGTCAGCACCCCCAGCGCGATTGCGACGATGTCCATGACGAGCACGCTATGCGTGCCGCATCAAGCCGATGTGTGAATTCAGGCGCCCGGCGTGAAGATTTCGTCAAGGCCCCCGGCGAGCGGGCGGCACGCGGGGTCTGCTAGTGCCCGTAGACCGGGTCGACGACCGGCGCGAGCGCCGGCATCGCGCGGCGCGCGGTCAGGTAGTTCTCGAAGCCGCTGCCGCAGCAGGCGCTGCGCACGACGACGACGACCTGACCGGTGCTCGGATTCCCCATCGCGAGCGTCTCCCAGCCGAGCAGCTCGCCGACGTGGAAGTGCCAGCCGTCCTCCACCTGCAGGCCGAGGCCGTAGGAGGATCCGCGCAGGAGCGAGTTGGCGAGCACGGTGCGCAGCCGCTGCGCGCGCGTACGCGGGCT
>DATNAP010000042.1:0-35701 GCA_035572475.1 Conexibacter sp.
CAAGGAGGTGGTGGCGTCGGTCGGCGTCACCGGCTCTCCCCTGAACAAGCTCGTCCCCATCCTCACACGCCTCGCCGGGCTGTTCGCCGAGTACGACATGACGCTGGCGGAGATCAACCCGCTCGGCGAGCTCGAGGACGGCTCGTTCGTCGCCGTCGACGCGCACATGGACATGGAGAACGAGGCGCGCCCGCGCCAGAAGACGCTTTTGAAGGAACTCGGCGTCGGCGACGAGGAGACGCGCCAGGCGCGCGAGGCGACGGAGTTCGAGCTCGCCGGCGAGGCGGTCGACGCCGCCTCGCACCGCGGCGTCGCGGGCAACGTGACCGAGTTCGACGGGAACCTCGGGCTCGTGATCGGCGCCGGCGGCGGCTCGCTGACGCTGTTCGACGCGGTTCGCGCGCACGGCGGCAGACCGGCCAACTACTGCGAGATCGGCGGCAACCCGTCGGTCAGCAAGGCGTGCGGCCTCGCGAAGCTCGTGCTGAGCAAGCCGGGCGTCGAGAAGATCGCGGTGATGATGTCGATCGTCTCCAACACGCGCGTCGACATCGTCGCGCGCGGCGTGATCAAGGCGTGCCTGGAGCTGGGCCACGACCCGGCCGAGAAGATCGCGATCTTCCGCATCCCCGGAGCGTGGGAGGACGAGGGCTTCAAGATCTTGGAGAAGTACGGGGTCGAGTACTGCGACCGCTCGGTGTCCATGCACGAGGCCGCGCGCCGCGCGGTCGAGAAGATCCAGGGGGTCGCGGCCTGATGTCCATCCTCATCGACGAGACGACCACCTTCATCGTCCAGGGGATCACCGGCCGCGAGGCGGTCAACCTGACGCGCGAGTGCCTCGACTACGGGGCCGGCGCGAAGATCGTCGGCGGCGTGACGCCGGGCCGCAAGGGCCGCGAGGTCCACGGCGTGCCGGTCTTCGACACGGTCGCGCAGGCCGTCGAGCACCACGGCAGCCCGATCGACGGCTCGGTCGTGACGGTCCCCCCCGCGTTCACGAAGGACGCGGTGCTCGAGGCGATCGAGAACGGGATCAAGCTCGTCGTGATCGTGACCGAGCGGATCCCGCGCCGCGACGTGGCCGTGATGGTCGAGTTCGCCAGCTACCACGACGCCCGCATCATCGGCCCCAACTGCCTCGGGATCATCGTCCCGGACGTGATCAAGATGGGCGGCATCGGCGGGCCGGCGAAGGACGCGGCCAAGGCCTATACGCCAGGTTCGGTTGGCGTGATCTCGCGCTCGGGCGGCATGACGACCGAGATGTCCTCGACGCTGACCGCCGCCGGACTCGGCCAGTCCACCGCAGTGTCGATCGGCGGCGACGCGATCATCGGCTCCTCCTACGCCGAGCTGATGGGGCTGTTCGAGGCCGACGAGCAGACCGAGGCGATCGTCATCTACACCGAGCCCGGCGGCCGCATGGAGGCCGAGCTCGCGCGCTGGGTGAGGGAGAACGACTCGCGCCTGCCGATCGTCGCGTTCATGGCCGGCCGCTTCATGGACGAGATGCCGGGCATGAGCTTCGGCCACGCCGGCACGATCGTCGAGGGCAAGGCCGACACGGCCGCCGAGAAGATCGCCCGCCTCGCCGAGGCCGGGATCGTCGTCGCCGAGGAGATCTCGCAGATCCCCGACATCGTCAAGAGCAGAATCGCCGAGAGGAGCGCCGTCTGATGCCCGGCACGTTCATCGACGTCGAGGTCGACGCCGCGGTCGCGAACGACCCCGCGATGGCGGCGAAGCTGACCGAGGTCTGCCCCGTCGACATCTTCGCGACCGGCGGCGAGGGCGGCACGCTGTCCGTCAACGAGCGCAACCTCGACGAGTGCGTCCTCTGCGGCCTCTGCATCGACGCCGCACCCGCCGGCACGGTGCGCGTGGTGAAGCTCTACGACGAGGGCGCGGTCCTCAGCTCCTGACGGACTAGATGGTTGATTCCACGAGATTCGTGGATGCGAGGGGCAGGATGGGTGGATGCTGGGCGACGCGCGGTGTCGAAGCCAATGCCGGCGGCATTGGCGAGACGCCGCGTGGCGCCCAGCGCCGCCCAGCGTGCCCCTCGCGCCGCGAGATCGTGGATCAACCATCTAGGAGCACAACCGCATCGGAAATCCCCAGTAGTAGTAGTCGACCTCGTTGCCGCGGAAGGACATGCGGGCTCGAATCGATTGCGTCATGGCTTCCTTCTCGGTCGTGGTCGTTCCATGCTCTCCATGACGCGCAAGCGCCGTCGTTATTCCGCGCCGCGCCGCCGGCCCGGCCTCGCGCGACGAGCGCGTCCTCAGCTCGTCGTGAGCGGCCCGTAGGCGTCCGGCCGGCGCGTTCTCAGGAACGGGAACAGGTCGAGCCAGTCGCGGCGCTGGTCGAGGTCGAGGTCGGCGACGAGCACGGCCGGCCGGTCGCGCGGGGCCTGCGCGAGGATGCGGCCGTAGGGGTCGGAGACGAAGCTCGATCCGTAGAACGTGAGCGGCGTGCCGCCGTCGGCCCGCGCCTCCGTTCCGATGCGGTTGACCGCCACCATGAACGTCCCGTTCGCGATCCCGTTGGCGACGATCACGCGCTCCCACAGCGGCTCGGTGTCGAACTCGGGGTGGTCGGGCTCGGAGCCGATCGCGGTCGGGTAGACGATCGCGTCGGCGCCCGCGAGCGCATAGGCGCGCGCGAGCTCCGGGAACCACTGGTCCCAGCAAGTCGGGAAGGCGAGCTGCGCCTCCCCCACGCCGACGACGGGGAAGCTGTCCGCATCCGCCGGCCCCGGCCGGAACCAGCGGTCCTCGCGATACCCGGCGGTGACGGGGATGTGCAGCTTGCGCGTGCGCGCGACAAGCGCACCGCCGGGCGCGACGCAGATCGCGGTGTTGAAGCCGCGCGGGTCGTCCGCACCGCCGGCGTCGCCCGCCGCCCGCTCGTACAGCGAGGCGTGCACGTAGGCGCCGGTCTCGGCGGCCATCCGGCGCGCGAACGCGGTCGTCGGGCCGTCCGGGATCGCCTCCGCGCGCGCCAGCGCCTCCCGCGTCGGCGCCTCGTCGACCGCGAAGTACGGCGAGAGCGTCAGCTCCTGCAGGCACACGAGCCGGGCGCCGCGATCGGCCGCGAGCCGGATCCCCTCCGCGAGCGCCGCCTCGTGCGCGACCGGGTCGGGATGCCAGCGCTGCTGCACCGCTCCGACCCGGAAGGCGGCCCGTCGCGGCGGCTCGACACGCGCCGGCGAGGGCGGCGGCGACCCGACTGCTGCGATGACCTCGATCGCGCTCACGCGAGCGAGTGTAGGCGCGCTCAGGCCGGCTGGGGCTCGGCTTGCGCCGCCAGCTCCTCGTGCGGCGCCGGCGTGCGCAGCATCAGCAGCGTCACGAGCAGGCCGACCGCGACCGTGGCCGCGCCGAGCGTGAAGGCGAGGTGGTATCCGCTCAGCTCGGCGGCCGCGTGCGAGCGGCCGTCGGCGACCTGCGTCGCCGTGCGGTGCGCGGTCAGTGCGCCGAGGATCGCGAGCCCGAACGCGGCCGCGACCTGCATCGCAACGTTGAGGATCCCCGACGCGATTCCGGCGTCGCGCGGCGGCACCTTCGCCATCGCGATCGTCAGCAGCGGGACGAACGACGAGCCGGCGCCGAGCCCCATCAGCACGAGCGCGGCGAACACCGCCGCATACGAGGTGTGCGCCTGCAGGACCGCAAACGCCGCGAGCCCCGCGATCAGCGCGGGCATGCCCCCGAGCAGCACCGTCCGCGGGCCGAAGCGTCCGATCAGCCGCGCGACGATCCCCATCGCCATCGCCGCGACGGTGAGCGTCATCGGCAGGAACGCGACGCCCGTGGTGAGCGGGCCGAGGCCGCGCACGTTCTCCATGTAGAGCGCGCCGAAGAAGAAGACCGAGTACATCCCCGCCATCACGAGCCCGCGCACGACCGTCGCGCCCGCGAGGCCGGGCACGCGCAGGATCCCGAGCGGCAGGATCGGGTTCGCGATCCGCGCCTCGAGCACGACGAACGCGACCAGCAGCGCGACCGCCGCGCCGCCCCAGCCGAGCGTGTGCGCCGAGGTCCAGCCGTGGTCGGCCGAACCGATGATCGCGAAGACGCCGAGCATCAGCGCCACGGTCACGAGCACCGCGCCGGCGACGTCGACGCCGTCGCTCAGGCCGAGCGCCTCGTTCTCGTCGATGTACGCGCGGCCGAGCAGCAGGGTCGCGGCGCCGATCGGCGCGTTGATGAAGAAGATCCAGTGCCAGTCGAGCGACTGCGTCATCAGCCCGCCGAGCAGCAGCCCGACGGAGCCGCCCCCGACCGCGACGAACATGTAGACGCTCATCGCCTTCGCGCGCGCGATCTGGCCGGGGAACTCGCTGACGATCAGCGCGATCGTGACGGAGAACGCGATCGCTCCGCCGATCCCCTGGACGAAGCGCGCGGCGATCAACAGCCCCTGGCTGTCGGACAGCCCGCAGGCCATCGACGCCAGCGTGAACAGCGCGACACCCCACAGGAACACGCGACGGCGACCGACGAGGTCGCCGAAGCGGCCGGCGACGAGCATGAAGCTGCCGAACGTCACGAGGTAGGCGTTGACGACCCACGTCAGGTCGGCCTGGCTGAAGTGCAGCGACGCCTGGATGTCCGGCAGCGCGACGTTCACGATCGTCGAGTCGAGCACGACCATGAACTGGCCGAGGCAGACGACCGCGAGCGCGACCCAGGCCCGGCGTGCGATCGGGGGATTCGAGATCGTGGCCGCCATCGATCATCACCGTATCAAAGATGATCTCCTGTCTCATGATGATCCACTCATAGTGCTAGGATTCCCCCTGCACATGGGCACCGTCCACGCACCGGGAGCGATGGTTCTCCTCACGCGGCTCGCGAAGGTCGTCTACCGACGCAGCAGCGAGGAGCAGCTCGGCATGCGCCTGCGCTGGTACGTCGCGCTGTCGTTCCTCAACGACCACGACGGCGCTGCGCAGCAGGCGCTCGGCGACGCGCTCTGCATCGACGCCAACAACCTCGTGTTGCTGCTCAACGAGCTGGAGGCGGCGGGCTACGCGGAACGCCGCCGCGACGCGCTCGACCGCCGCCGCCATCTCGTCCACATCACCGCAGACGGCCGCCGCGCGCTCGACCGCGCCGAGCAGGCGCAGGAGAGCGTCGAGAGCGAGGTGCTCGCCGCGCTCGACCCCGGCGAGCGCACGACGCTGCGCGAGCTGCTCGCCCGCGCGCTCGAGAACGCCGGCCCCGGGCCCTGCTGACGCTCAGCGGCGGTCGCCGGCTGGGACCTGCTGCGTGATGCAGTGCACTCCGCCACCGCCGAGCGCGAGCACGCGGCCGGGCACGCCCACCAGCTCGCGGCCCGGCAGCAGCGCGCCGAGGCGGCGCAGCGCCTCGGCGTCCATGTCGGGGTCCTGCTCGCCGAGCGGCACGATCGCGGCGCGGTTGCAGAGGTAGAAGTTGGTGTAGGGGATCGCGACGACGCTGCCGTCGGGGCGCGCCGTGCGCGGCAGCAGGTCCCAGCGCTCGACCTCGAGGCCGGCGTCGCGCAGGCGCCGCGCGTTGTCCTCCAGGTGCGCGTGGTTGGGATCGGCCTCGTCGGCAACCGTCTGGACGAGCGCGTGGCGTGGCGCGAGGAAGGCGCAGACGTTGTCGACGTGCCCGTCGGTGTCGGTGTCCTCGACGAGGCCGTGGCCGAGCCACACGATCTGCTCGACGCCGAGGTGGAGGCTCAGCTCCCGCTCGATCTCCTCGCGCGTGAGCAGCGGGTTGCGGTTCGGGTGAAGCAGGCACTGCTCGGTCGTCACGAGCCGGCCGGTGCCGTCGACCGCGATCGATCCGCCCTCGAGCACGAGCGGCGAGGCGTAGCGCTCGATGCCGAGATGGTCGAGCAGGCGCCGCGCGACCTCCGCGTCCTTGTCGTACGGCGTGAACGCCTCGCCCCAGGCGTTGAAGCGGAAGTCGATGCCCGCACGGCTGAACCCGCCTCCGCCCACCCCGGTGACGATCAGCGGGCCCGAGTCGCGCAGCCACGAGTCGTCGAGCGGCAACGCGAGCAGCTCGACGTTCTCGCTTGGGACGCGTCGCCGCGCGTCGTCGGCATGCGCAGGATCGGCGACGAGCGTGACCGGCTCGAACGCCGCGACCGCGGCGACGACCTGCGCGTGCACATCGCGCGCCTGCTCGATGCTCGCCCCGCGCCACGCCTCCTCCCGCGCCGGCCAGGCGATCAGCGTGCGCTCATGCGGCGCCCACTCCGCCGGCATCCGCAGGCCGGCCGCGCGCGCGCCGCTCGCCTCGGTGACCACGAAGCGAGCGTACCCAGGCGCGACGGCGGCGTGCGCGAGGCTCCGCGGAATCGGCGCGAACACGGGTAGCGCCGTCACACGTGGTCGTCATAGGGTCGCGCGGCCGCCATGTCGCAACCGCTCGCCCGCCTCTACGACCTCGCCCTGCGCGCGCTCGACGAGCAGGACCGCCGCGCCAACGCGCTGCGCGGCCGCCTCGGCCCCGTCCTCGCCGCGGCAGCGTTCGGAGGGTCACTGCTGAGCGGCCCGGTGGTCGGTGGGACCCACCCGGCGAGCCTCGCCGGCAAGCTGGCGGCTGTGGTGGCGATCGTCGGGCTGCTCGCGATGACAGGGGGCGCCTTGCGGCTGCTTGCTGCCCGGCGCCGGCAGCCCGTGCAGCTCGATCCGCGCGAGCTGATCGCGACGCTTCAGCGCGGCGGCGCGCTCGATCAGGAAGCTGCCTTCTACGACGCGATGATCATTCGGATCGGCGAGCAGGTCGACTACGCCACCGGCGTGCTTGAGCAGCTCGCGACGACCTTCACAGCGATGCTGTGCGGAATCCTCGTGATGCTGTGTGGACTCGCGTTTGCCGCGATCGTAGGGTGACCGACATGACCAGAAGAAGAATGACGTTGGAAGAGGCCGCAGCGTTGGCACGCTCGATTCCGCTCTACAACCGGAAGGGCAAGCGCCTCCTGCGCCGATCCGAGTGGGAGCAACTCCCCCGCTGGCGGCGATGGCTGGACATCGCATTGGGCTCGGTACCTCCGAGAGAGTGGAGAGTCCCGTCGGAGCGCGACTAACCCCGCGCCTTGCGCGTGCGGGAGCGCTCCTCCTGCTTCTCGACCACCTGGGCGATCAGTCTGAGGATCTGGTCGATGCCGGTGGCCTTGGCGTCGCCGTGCTCGAACGCGGCGCGCCAGTGCTTGATTCTGCCCTCGGCCGCCAGCTCGTTGAAGTGCGAGCGGGTGACCTGGAGCCGCACCTTCGCGTCGCTGGCGATGTCCTTCGACACTCTCGGCCCGGGCAGCTCGACGCGGTAGAGCTGCACGTCGCCGCGGCCGCGCAGCTCCAGCCCGACGACGAGTCTCAGCGGCTGGAGCGCCGGGACCTCCGCGAGGAAGTTGCGGACGCCCTGCTCGATCAGCGCTCTGGTGTCACTCGGGGACGACAGGGCGCGGAGTCTAGTGCCCCGCGCCCGCGCTCAGCGGCGGCCGGCGAGCTGGTCGGCCCGGCTCAGATCTTGTGGCGCTCGAGCAGCTTGCGCCCGATCACCATGCGCTGGATCTCGGACGTGCCCTCGCCGATCAGCAGCAGCGGCGCGTCGCGGTAGAGGCGCTCGATCTCGTACTCCTTCGAGTAGCCGTAGCCGCCGTGGATGCGCAGCGACTCCTCGACGCAGAAGCGGCCCGCCTCGGAGGCGAACAGCTTCGCCATGCCGGCCTCGATGTCCGAGCGCTCGCCCGCGTCCTTCATGCGCGCCGCGCGGTTCGTCAGCAGGCGCGCCGCGTCGACCTGCGTCGCCATGTCGGCGAGCTTGAACTGGATCGCCTGGTGCTGGGCGATCGGCTTGCCGAACGCCTTGCGCTCCTGCGAGTAGCGCAGCGCCAGCTCGAGCGCGCGCTGCGCGATCCCGACGCCGCGCGCCGCCACGTTCACGCGACCCAGCTCCAGCGCGTCCATCATCTGCGGGAAGCCCTTGTTGAGGCCCGCCGCCTCGCCGCCGAGGACGTTCTCCGCCGGGCAGCGGTAGCCGTCGAACACCAGCTCGGTCGACTCGACGCCCTTGTAGCCCATCTTTCTGATCTGCGGCGGAACGGTGAGGCCGGCGTACGCACCGGTGTTCTCGGCGGCGCCGGGCTCCTTCTCGGCGATGAAGCAGGTCATCCCGCGTTGCGGCTTCTCCGCGTTGGGATCCGTGCGCACGAGCACGAACACGAGGCCGGCGCGCAGGCCGTTCGTGACCCACATCTTCTGGCCGTTGATCTCCCACGTGCCGTCGTCCTGCTTCTTCGCGGAGGTCTTGATCGCGGCCACGTCTGAGCCCAGCTCCGGCTCGGAGAGCGAGAACGCGGCGCGCAGCTCGCCGCTCGCCATCCGCGGCAGGTACTTCTGCTTCTGCTCCTCGGAGCCGAACTTCATCAACAGGTAGGAGCCGATGAAGTGCGTGTTGATCACGCCCGAAATCGAGATCCAGCCGCGCGAGAGCTCCTCGACGATCATCGCGTAGGTCGTCAGGTCGAGCCCCATCCCGCCGTACTCCTCGGGGATCGTGACGCCGAACAGGCCGAGCTCCTTCATCTGCTCGACGATCGGTGCCGGAAACGCGTCCTCGTGGTCGTAGTGCTCGGCGTTCGGGATGATCTGCTCGTCGGCGAACTGCCGCACCATCTCGCAGATCGCCTGCTGCTCGTCGGTCTTCTCGATCACTGCGGCCATGGGGTCTTTCGCTCCGGGTCCGGGAAACGTGGAATGTCTCGTTTTCGTGCGTTCGAGGATACTTCCCGGCCGTGAACTTCGCGCGCGATGTGGTCGACGCGGCGCCCGCCGAGCGGCTCGCGCTGGTGGAGCTGGCGCGCGACGGCGCGCGCCGCGAGTGGCGCTTCGGCGAGGTGGCCGATCGCGCGGCGCGCCTGGCCGACACGTTCGCCGGGCACGGCGTGCAGCGCGGCGACGTCGTAATGACGCTGATCGGCAACCGGCCCGACTGGGTCTGCGCGATGGTCGCGTGCTTCCGCATCGGCGCCGTCGTACTGCCGTGCACCGAGCAGCTCCGCGCCAAGGACCTGCGGCTGCGGCTCGACGCGGCGCAGCCCGCGCTGGTGCTGGCGGACGAGCGCAACGCGGCTGAGCTGGCGGCGGCGCAGCCGGCATGCCCCGTCCTCACGATCCCCGACGAGGCGCTCTACGCGGCGCAGCCGGCGCCGGCGGTCGAGCTGGCGCCCGACGATCCGTGCCTGATCACGTTCACGAGCGGGACGGCAGGCGAGCCGAAGGGCGTCTTGCACGGCCAGCGCTACCTCGCGGGCCAGCACGTGCAGGCCGAGCACTGGCTCGACGCCCGCGCAGGCGACCTCGTCTGGTGCACGGCCGCGAGCGGCTGGTCGAAGTCGGCGCGCAACGTCTTCATCGCGCCGTGGATCCGCGGCGCCGCAGCGCTCCTGCACGACGCGCGCTTCGATCCGCACGAGCGGCTGGAGATCCTCCAGCGCGAGCAGGTCAGCGTGCTGTGCATGGCGCCGACCGAGTACCGCGTGATCGCCAAGCGCGCCGAGCCGCGGCCGGTGCCCGGGCTGCGCGGTCTTGTCGCCGCCGGCGAGGCGCTCAACCCCGAGGTGCTGCGCGCGTTCCACGCGGCGACCGGGCTGTGGATCCGCGACGGCTACGGTCAGACCGAGACCGGCCAGATGACCGGCGCGCCGCTCGGCGAGCAGGTCCGCCCCGGCTCGATGGGCCGCCCGCTGCCGGGCGTCGGGCTGCGCGTGGACGATGGCGAGCTGGTGGCGGACCCGCGCACGGTGCCGACGTTCTTCCTCGGCTACCTGGGCGAGCCGTCCGTCGATCGATCCGCGCCCTGGCGCACCGGCGACCGCGTCCGTCAGGACGACGAGGGCTTCCTCTATTTCGAGGGCCGCGCCGACGACGTGATCATCTCCGCCGGCTACCGCATCGGCCCGTTCGAGGTCGAGTCCGCGCTCGTCGCGCATCCGGCGGTCGCGGAGGCCGCCGTCGTGGCCGCGCCCGACGAGGAGCGCGGCGCGATCGTGCGCGCGGTCGTCGTGCTGCGCGACGGCCACGCGCCCGGAGACGCGCTCGTCAAGGAGCTGCAGGAGCACGTCAAGCAGACGACCGCGCCGTACAAGTACCCGCGCCGCGTGGAGTTTGCGGCGGACCTGCCGAAGACCGCCTCCGGCAAGGTCCGCCGCGCGCTCCTGCGCGAGCAGGGCTAGCGCATCATCTGAGCGTCATCACCGGTTCGCCGCCGGCGGTGAGGCCGGTGCCGGTGCGGGTGCACGTGCCGCCTCTCGGCGTGCCGGAGTTGTACGCCTGGCGCACGCAGTTGCGCAGCGCGAGCTGCCCCCAGTAATTCGGGTGGAAGTCTTCCTGCAGCTCGTATTCGCCGAACAGCGCCGTGACCGTGCGGACCTGGTTGACCCACTCGGTCCTGTCGACCGCGCCCGCATTTCTCCATGAGGTGAGCCCTCTCTCCTCAAGCAGGCCGACGGTGCTCTCGCACAGCCGCCGCGAGTTGAACGCCGAGCCGAGCAGCAGCAGCTTGACGTTCGTGTAGCCGGCTTCGTTGGCGCCGTTGTGGACCGCGGCGTCGATCGTCGGCAGAGCGCCTTCGTTCGCCCAGTTCGCGTCCGCGTTCCAGAAGCCGCAGCCGCCGATTTCCTGGCGTTCCCAGCCTTCCTCCGGGTAGCGGAAGCCCGAACCGGTCGGAATCGGCGACTCGTAGTCCTGCACCACGATCGCGTACATTTCGGTGCCGTAGCCGGCTTCGACCATCGCTCTGTGGATGTTCTGGACGGCGCCCTTGATCGCGGCCGTCTGCGTGGCGACGTTTTCTCTCGTGAAGTTGGCGGTCACTTCGGAGTCGTCGTCACAGTGGTTCTGCCACCACGACGGCGAGGTGAGCCAGTCCTCGATGCAGTCCTGCACGATCGACGCGAAGTTGAAGTTGTTGCCGCCGATCGAGAGCACGACCATCTTCACGTTGTGCGTTCTCGCGTATTCCTCGAGCATCAGCGCCTGGCCCCTGTTGGCGCCGGAGCTGTAGAAGTCGATGCCCGGCTTGAACGCTTCTTCTGTCGTGAAGGTCGACGTCTTCGCGCTCGAGCACGCGAGGTTGACGCTGTTGACCCCGCCGCCGATGTAGATCTCCGCCGATAGCGAGCGGTGACAGCCGGCGATCTTTTCGGCCGTGTGCGCTTCGTTGTCGTAATAGGCCCTCGTCCCGAGCGCGTCGATCCACGATTCTTCTTCGTTCGTGTTGCCGGCCCAGCGCCCCGCCTCGCCCGAGATGTACGAGTCGCCGAGCGAGGCGACCGAGGCCGTGCCTATGCCCGGCCCGTCCGCCCTCGCGGCGGCGCTCCACGCCGCCCATGTCGCGACGGCGAGCGCCGTCGCCAGGATCGCGACGCGCGCATGCGCCGCGAGCGTTCCTGCCCGTCCCATCGATGCCCCCTTCGATCGAGCGCGGGACGATCTCCCCCGCCGCCCCTGCGCTCCCCCGATGCTACCCCGAAGTTGGCTGGCTGGCCAGTTCGCCTCCGTCGCGCGTGGCGGAGGCACCCGGCGGCGCGATGCGACTCATCGCACGCTCGGCGAGCGCGGTGATCGTGAGGCTCGGGTTCACGCCGACGTTCGCCGGGACCGCGGCCCCGTCGCAGACGAGCAGGTTCTCGTAGCCGAAGACGCGATGGTCCGCGTCGACAACGCCGAAGTCGGGGTCGGCGCCGATCACCGCGCCGCCGAGGATGTGCGCCGTCGAGGGGATGTTCAGCAGCGCCTCCAGCACGGAAGACTGCGCGATCCCGCCGGTGCGCTGCGCGAGCCACTCGGCTGCCTCGTTCGCGACCGGGATGAACGTCGGGTTCGGTCTGTCGGCGTCCTGTTCGGTCTGCAGTCGCACATCCCCCGACCGCGTCAGCGTCGGCCGCAGCGCGATCGCGTTGTCGAGCGTCTGCATCACGAGCACGATGATCGTGCGGCGCGACCAGCCCTTCGGCCACAGCGCCTGCGCGAAGCGCAGCGGGTGGCGGACGATCTGGCCCAGCAGCTTGAGCGGCCGCGTGACGCGGGTCCCGTCGCCGACGAGCAGCGTGTAGAGCGTCGACATCGAGTCGCCGGCGTGGCCGTAGGTGACCGTCTCGATGTGCGTGTGCGGGTCCGGGTAGATCGAGGAGGTGATCGCGACGCGTCTCGTCAGGTCCTCGGCGTAGCCGTCGGGGACCGTGACGGCGAGGATCGCCTCGCTGTTCGTGCGCACCAGCTCGCCCAGCCGATGGGAGACGCGCGGCAGCGAGCCCGTCAGGCGACAGCGCTGCAGCAGTCTGTTGGTGCCGAGCGCACCGGCCGCGACGACGACGCCGCGGGCGGTGATCGTGCGGCGGTCGCGGTTGCGGCGCATCCCGGACGCGACGCTCGTGACCGCGTAGCCGTCTGAGCCGTCCTCCGCGCCGAGCGGTCTGATGTCGATGACGAGGCGGTCGGGCGTGATCGTCACCCCGCGCTTCTCCGCGAGGTAGAGGTAGTTCTTGACGAGCGTGTTCTTCGCGCCGTGCGGGCAGCCGACCATGCAGCGGCCGCACTGCAGGCAGGCGGTGCGATCGGGTCCCTCGCCGCCGAAGAACGGATCCGGCACGGTCGCACCGGGCTCCTCGCCGAAGAACACGCCGACGGGCGTCTTTCTGTAGGTGTCGCCGACGCCGAGATGCTCGCCCAGCTCTTTGAGCAACTGGTCCGCCGGGTCGTCGGTCGGCGTCGGCACGACGCCGAGCATCCGCTGCGCCTCGGCGTAGTGCGGCGCCAGCTCACGCTCCCAGTCGGCCAGGTCGCTCCACTGGCCGTCGCGGAAGAAGTCGCTCGGCGGGACGTACAGCGTGTTCGCGTAGCCGAGGCTGCCGCCGCCGACGCCGCAGCCGGAGACGACCGAGATGTCCTTGAACGTCGAGAGCCGCAGGATCCCGCGCATGCCGACGCGCGGCGCCCAGAAGTATCTGCGCAGGCTCCAGGTCGATCTGGCGAAGTCCTCGTCGCGGAAGCGTCTGCCGCACTCGAGCACGGCGACGCGGTAGCCCTTCTCGGCCAGCCGCAGCGCGGACACGCTGCCGCCGAAGCCCGATCCGATCACGAGCCAGTCGACGTCGAGCTGACGGTCGCTCGCCTCCATCGCGCAGACGCTACCAGGCAAGGTGACGGGTGCGTCACGATTCCGCGGCGAGCGAGCGCGCGGCGCGCCCCGCCACTACGCTGGAACGGCATGGCATCGCGTCCCGTCATCGGCGTCGGCACCGCGCTCGAGCGTGCGCAGTGGAGCGTGTGGGATCAGCGCGCGGCGCTGCTGCCGATGAACTACGTCGACGCGCTCCATCGCGCGGGCGGGATGGCGCTGCTGCTGCCGCCCGACCCCGCGCTCACCGAGGACCCGGCCGAGGCGCTCGACCTGATCGACGGGCTGGTGCTCGTCGGCGGCGCCGACCTCGATCCCGCCAGCTACGGCGCCGAGCTCGATCCCGCCACGGTCAACCCGGTGCCCGAGCGCGACGCGTTCGAGATCGCGCTCGTGCGCGGCGCAATCGCGCGCGGGATCCCGGTGCTCGGCATCTGCCGCGGCATGCAGCTGCTGAACGTCGCCTTCGGCGGCACGCTCCACCAGCACCTGCCCGACCGCTACGGCCACCACGACCATCTGAAGGCGCGCGGCTCGTTCGACGGCGCCGACCATGACGTGCGGCTCACGCCCGGCTCGCTCGCGGCGCACGCCGCCGGCGAGGAGCTGCACGGCACGAAGTCCCACCACCACCAGGGCGTCGACCGCGTCGGCGAGGGCCTCGTCGTCACGGGCACGGCGACGATCGACGACCTGCCGGAGGCGCTCGAGCTCCCGGGCGAGGCGTTCGTGCTCGGCGTGCAGTGGCATCCGGAGGCGGACGAACGCAGCCGCGTGATCGGCGCGCTCGTGGACGCCGCGCGCGCCTACCGCGGCGTCGTGACGTCGTAGCCCGCCGCGCGCAGCGCGTCGAGCACGGCGTGCGCGTGGTCGCGGTCGCGCGTCTCGACGGCGAGCTGCACGGACGTCTCGCGCACGTGCAGCGCGACGCCTTCGCGCATGTGGACGACGTCGAGCACGTTCGCGCCCTGCGCGGCGACGAGCGCGAGCAGGCGATCCAGCTCGCCGGGACGGTCCGCGAGGGTCGTGACGAGCACGAGGCGCCGGCCGACGACGGTCTCGTGCCGCCGCGCGATCGAGGCGAGCAGGCCGACGTCGACGTTGCCGCCCGACAGGACGACGGCCGTCGTGCCGCCGCTCGCCGGCGCGACCGCGCCGCCGAGCAGAGCAGCGACGCCGACGGCGCCGGCGCCCTCGACGACGAGCCGCGAGTGCTCCAGCAGCAGCACCATCGCCTCGGCGATGTCGTCCTCGGCGACCGTCACGACCGCATCGACCCAGCGGCGCACGAGCGCGAGCGTCAGCTCGCCGGGGCGCTTGACCGCGATCCCGTCGGCGATCGTCAGCGGCGGCACCTCCACCGCGACCGGCGCCGCGCGAGCGAGCGACGCGGCGAACGGCGCGCAGCGCTCCGCCTGCACGGCGATCACCTGCACGTCGGGACGCACGGACTTGACGGCGATCGCGACACCGCTCGCCAGCCCGCCGCCGCCGAGCGGCACGAGCACGCGCGCGAGCTGCGGCACCTGCGCCGCCAGCTCGAGCCCGACCGTTCCCTGCCCGGCGACGACGTCCGGATCGTCGTAGGGATGCACGAACGCGAGACCGGCGCTCGCCACGCGCTCGCGCGCGGCGGCGACCGCGTCGTCGACCGAGCCGGGCACGAAGCGGACGGTCGCGCCGGCCGCCCGGCACGCCTCGACCTTCACGATCGGGGCCTCGGCCGGCATGAAGATCTCGCACGGCACGCCGCGCTCATGCGCCGCGTACGCGACAGCCAGGCCGTGGTTGCCGGCGCTGCCGGCGACCACGCCGGCGCGACACGCCTCCTCCCCCAGCGCGGCGAGCTTCGCGAGCGCGCCGCGCAGCTTGAAAGAGCCGGTGCGCTGCAGGCTCTCGGCCTTCAGCGCGACCGCGCCGCCGACGCGCTCGCTCAGCGTGCGCGAGCTGAGCACGGGCGTCTCGCGCACGACGCCCGCGCCGATCGCCGCGGCGGCGCGGATGCGCGCCAGGTCGACAGCCGCGAGCGCGTCCACCGCCCTCGTCCTCAGTCGGACAGCGCGACGACCGCGTCCAGCTCGACCAGCGAGTCGCGCGGCAGGCCCGCGACCGCGATCGCCACGCGCGCCGGCGGGTCGGTCTCGAAGAACGACGCGTAGACCTCGTTGACGGCCGTGAAGTCCGCCATGTCGCGCAGGTAGACGGTCACCTTGACCGCGTCGGCGAGGCTCGCCCCGGCGCTCGTGCAGACCGCCTGCAGGTTCTCCAGGCAGCGCCCCGCCTGCTCGGCCGCCGTCGCGCCGACGAGCTCGCCCGTCTCGGGGTGCAGCGGGATCTGCCCCGAGCAGAACAGCAGACCGCCGGTACGTACCGCGTGGACGTAAGGGCCGATGGCGGCGGGGGCGCCGGGCGCGTCGACGGACTGGCGATGTTGGGACACGGGCTTCCTCTCGTGATGACGATGTCGCCGCGCACGCTAGCGCTCCCGCGGCTGGCCGGGCGACCAGGTGCGGATGTGGCCCGGGCGGCTCGCGCGGGTAGCCTCCGCTCCCATGCCGAATCGGCTCGCCGACGAGACGTCCCCCTACCTGCTCCAGCACAAGGACAACCCGGTCAACTGGCAGCCGTGGGGCGGGCTTGCGCTCGCCGAGGCGCGCGAGCGCGACGTGCCGCTGCTCGTCTCGATCGGCTATTCGGCCTGCCACTGGTGCCACGTGATGGAGCGCGAGTCGTTCGAGGATCCGGCGGTGGCCGCGTACATGAACGAGCACTTCGTCTGCATCAAGGTCGACCGCGAGGAGCGCCCGGACGTCGACGCGATCTACATGGACGCCGTGCAGGCGATGACCGGCCACGGCGGCTGGCCGCTGAACGCGTTCGCGACGCCCGGCCAGGTCCCGTTCTACGCCGGCACGTACTTCCCCCCGGTCGGGCGCCAGGGCCTGCCGAGCTGGCGGCAGCTCCTGGAGGCGATCGTCGAGGCCTGGACGCAGCGCCGCACCGAGATCGAGCGACAGGGCGCGCAGATCGTCGAGCACCTCGGCGTCAGCGCGCGCATCGAGCCCGACCCGGGGGCACCGGAGCCGGGCCTGCTCGCCACCGCCGCGCAGGCGATCGCCGACCGCGAGGACCACGCCCACGGCGGCTTCGGCGGCGCGCCGAAGTTCCCGCAGCCGAGCGCGATCGAGCTGCTGCTCGCGCGCCACGACGGCGGCGGCGACCGCGGGTGGGCGGGACCCTCATCAGCCGACCCCGCGCTGCGCGCGCTGCGGGCGATGGCGCGCGGCGGCATCTACGACCAGCTCGGCGGCGGCTTCGCGCGCTACGCGGTCGATGCCGCATGGGTCGTCCCGCACTTCGAGAAGATGCTCTACGACAACGCGCTGCTGGCGCGCGCCTATCTGCACGGCTGGCAGGTCGGCGGCGACCCGCTGCTGCGCCAGGTCTGCACCGAGACGCTCGACTGGGCGCTGCGCGAGCTGCGCAGGCCCGAGGGCGGGTTCGCCTCGGCGCTCGACGCCGACTCCGAGAGCGTCGAGGGCAAGTTCTACGTGTGGACGCCGGAGGAGCTGCGCGCGGCGATCGGCGACGAGCGGCTGACCGAGATCGCGCTCGCGCACTGGGGCGTCACGCCAGGTGGCAACTTCGAGGGGCGCTCGATCCTCGTCCGCGCCGGCTCGGACGACGACCCGCCCGAGCTGCCCGAGATCAAGCGGCGACTGATGGCTGCGCGCGACCAGCGCGTGCGGCCGGGCCTCGACGACAAGCGCCTGACCGCGTGGAACGCGCTGATGGTGGGCGCGCTGGCGGACGCGGGCGCGGTGCTCGAGCGCGCCGACTACCTCGATGCGGCGCGCGCCTGCGCGGACTTCCTGCTGCGCGAGCTGCGCACGCCCGACGGCCGCCTGCTGCGCACGTGGAAGGACGGCCGTGCCCACCTCGCCGGCTACCTCGAGGACCACGCCTTCCTGCTGGAGGCGCTGCTGACGCTGTACGAGGCGACGTTCGACGAGCGCTGGTTCGCGCAGGCGCGCGCACTCGCGGACGTGACGATCGCCCACTTCGCCGACGCGGAGCGCGGCGGCTTCTTCACGACCGCCGACGACCACGAGGCGCTCGTCGCGCGGCGCAAGGACTTGGAGGACACGCCGATCCCGTCCGGCAATTCGGCGATGGCGCTCGGCCTGCTGCGGCTCGCGCGGCTGAGCGGGGAGCCGTTCTACGAGGAGCGGGCGCGCAGTGTGATCGCGCTGCTGCACCCGATCGCGGCGCGCCACCCGCTCGCGTTCGCGCACCTGTTGCAGGCCGTCGACTTCCTGCTGGCCGACGACGTGCGCGAGGTCGCGATCGTCGGCGAGCCGGCGGCGCGCGAGCCGCTCGTCCGTGCCGTCCGCGAAGCCTTCCGGCCTCACGTCGTGCTCGCCGGCGGCGACGGCGACCCGGACCGTCCGGCGGCAGCGACCGTGCCGCTGCTGGCCGATCGCCGGGTGGGCGGGACGGGTGGCCGCGCCGCCGCGTACGTGTGCGAGCGCTTCGCCTGCCAGGCGCCGGTGACCGAGCCGGACGCACTCGCGGCGCTGCTCGACTGAGCCGCGACGGCTACCCTCCAGGCCATGCCATCCCCCCTTCGCGTCGCGATCGTCGGGTCCGGCCCAGCCGGCTTCTACGCCGCCGAGCAGCTGTTGACCGCCAGAGACGCCGACGTACGCGTCGACATGTTCGAGCGCCTCCCGGTGCCGTGGGGGCTGGTGCGCTTCGGGGTCGCGCCGGACCATCCGAAGATCAAGGCGGTCACGCGGCGCTACGAGAAGACCGCGCGGCTCGACGGCTTCCGCTTCTTCGGCAATGTCGAGGTCGGGCGCGACGTGAGCGTCGAGGAGCTGAAGGCGCACTACCACGCGGTGATCTACGCATTCGGCGCAGCCGGCGATCGCAAGCTGGGGATCCCCGGCGAGGAGCTTCCCGGCTCGCACTCCTCGACGGAGTTCGTCGCCTGGTACAACGGCCATCCGGACTACTGCGACCACGAGTTCGACCTGACGGCTCGGACTGCCGTGGTCGTCGGCAACGGCAACGTCGCGCTCGACGTCGCGCGGATGCTGGCGCTGCCGCGCGAGACGCTGGCGCAGACCGACGTCGCCGACCACGCGCTCGAGGCGCTGACGTCCTCCTCGGTCGAGGAGGTCGTCGTGCTCGGCCGCCGCGGCCCGGCGCAGGCGGCGTTCACCACGCCCGAGCTGATCGAGCTCTCCGAGCTGGCGCAGGCCGACGTCATCGTCGATCCCGGCGACATGGAGCTGGATGCCGCGAGCGCGCGGATGGTCGAGGAGGCCGACGCGCAGACCAAGAAGAAGATCGAGGTGCTGCACGGCTACGCCGCCTCGGAACCGCACGGCCACGAGCGCCGCATCGTGCTGCGCTTTTACGCCTCACCGCTGGAGATCGTCGGCGACGAGCGCGTCGAGGGCGTGCGCGTCGGGCGCACGGAGCTGGTCGAGCAGGCGGACGGCTCGCTGCGCGCGGTCGTCACCGAGGGCGAGGAGACGATCCCCGCCCAGCTCGTGTTCCGCTCCGTCGGCTACCGCGGCGTGCCGATCGAGGGGGTCCCGTTCGACGAGCGCTCCGCGACGATCCCCAACGACCACGGCCGCGTGCTGTCAGAGGCGGGCGGCGCCCAGCGCCCCGGCGAGTACGTCTCCGGCTGGATCAAGCGCGGTCCGAACGGGATCATCGGCACGAACAAGAAGGACAGCCAGGACACCGTCGACTCGCTGCTCGCGGACGCCGCCGCCGGCAAGCTGCCGCAGCGGGTCGTCGAGGACCGCGACGCGATCGAGGGGCTCCTGACCGAGCGCAAGCCCGACCACGTCACCTACGACCACTGGCAGGCGATCGACGAGGCGGAGAGAAGCGCCGGCGAGCCCCACGGCCGCCCGCGCATCAAGCTGACCCGCGTCGAGCATCTGCTGGAAGCCGCCCGCAGCGCCCTCGCGCGCGACTGACGCAGCGCCGGGCCGGCCTGCCGTTGCCCGGTCCGGCGGGCGGGCAAGCGCGAGCACGGCGACGACGAGCGTGAGCGCTGCGACCACCAGCAGCGCCGCTGTCAACCACACGAGCTGGCGCGTGAGCGCGAGCATCGCCCGCGTGTCCTCGGACCGCTCGGACCCGTCGCCACGCACGACGACCACCAGCAGCGTCGACTCGCGGCGCCGCGACTTCCGCGTCGCGCCGGGCCGTCTGCGGCGCGCCTGAATCGTCCGAGCGATCACACCGCCGATTGTTGGACGGCGGCGAGCCTTGCGCAAGCACAAGATAGTGGGAAAACTGTCGATTTACAGGTAAATCCTAGAAGTCAGTAAAATGAGTACCCGCCGTGCGGGAGTGCGACGCGCTCAGCGTGCGGCCGATTCGCCGCCATGAGCAGAGAGCGCCGCACGCTGATCGCCGAGATCGGGACGCCCGCCGCCGCGCGCATCCGCCGCGCGACCGTCCGGGCGATGCTGCTCGTGGCTTCCCTCGACGCCGCCGCGCTGCTGATCGCTTCGGTCAGCGGCGCCGACGGCGAGCACATGGCCATCCGCCATGTGCTCGTCGGACTCGCGTTCGTGGCGCTGAACGCCATACCGCTCGTCACGCGGCGCGATCTCACCGCGCTGGTACTCACCCACCGCCGGCTGCTGCTGCCGCTGGCGCTGATCTCCGGCGCCCTGCTGTGGCTCGACGGTCCGACGCGGAGCCTGTACCTGCCGGCGGCGATGACGCCCGTCGGCGTCGCCGCGATGTTCGGCTTCCGCCGCGAGGGGGTGCTGTCCGCTGCGCTGGTGCTCGCCGGATATCTGACGGCCGCGCCGCAGAGCTCGTTCGCGAGCGGATCGGTCGAGCTGCTGCTCAGCGACGTCGTCACCGTCGGCGCGCTGCTGTTCGCCACGCTCGCGACCGTCCGCGTCGGCATGCGTGCGTCGGAGCGTGCCGGGGCGACGATCGACCGCCTGCGTGCCGATCCGGACCTGGCAAGGCGCCCGGCGCCGGCCGGCTCGCCTGGCGCATGGGCGCGCGCCCAGACGCCGGCGGCAGAGCGGCACGCCCGGATCCAAGTCGAGGTTCGCCGCTTGCTGCAGCAAGGCAAGCAGTACAAGACGATCCGCCACGAGCTGCAAGCGGATCACGGACTCGTCCTGAGCGACGACGACGTGCGCTACCAGGTGAGGAAGCTGCGGGCCGAGACCGCCGCCGAGCTCGGCGTCCCGACGCTCACGACCCTGCAGCTCGTCGACTATCTGCGCGAGCGTGCCGCGCAGCCGCCCGTGCAGGACGAGGCATGAGCGAGGACGGCGCCTGGTGGGCGCTGTGGTCCGGCATCACCCCGGGAGAGCGGGCGCGCCTTTGCGAGGAGGTCTTCTTCCCCGGGTATCGCGTCGCGCTCGCGGGCATCGCGATGCTGTGCGCCTGCGCGCCGATCCTCGCGTTCGCGAACCCCGAATCCAGCGATCTCGCAACGACGCTGATCGCATCCACGGCAGCCGCCCTCGTCCTGTGGGCGCGGCGCAACGCTGAGCAGAGCTACGCCTTCCTGCGACGGAATCCGCTCGTTCCGTCGGCGGTCGGACCGGCGCTCGCCGTGCTATCGCTGTGGCCCGCCGCGGATCCGAACGCGCTGTACTTCCCGGCGATCGGCACGCTGGCGATCGCCGTGACGGTGGCGCAACGACGGCGCGAGATCGCCGCGACGGCCGTCGCGATCGGTCTCGGCGTGCTGCTCTCCGCGTGGCTGAGCACGACCTCGCCCGAGCTTCGACAGGGTGGCGAGTGGGCGATCTCCGCGCTCGGCATCCTGCTCATCGCGGAGCTGCTCGCGCTGCTGGTGGACTTGCTCGCGCGGGTGCTGCTGATCGCCCCGGGAACCCCGCGCGCGGGCGTGACCCGTCGAGCCATCACCCGCAAGAGTGCGCCGTCCGCGGACGCCCCGTCCGAGCGCCAACGGCTCGCCGGCGCGCTCCGCCATGTCGCCGAGCGGGCCGCGCTGCGCACGGACGGCTACACCGTGCGTGAGCTGCAGGTGTTCATGCTGCTGCACGAGGGCCTGACGCAGGATCAGGCAGCCAGGTGGCTCGGTGTCCGGCCGGGGACCGTGTACGGCATCACGTCGAGGCGCCGCCGCGAGCACGGCCACATCACGACCGCGGACGTGATCGAGGACCTCCGCATCCGCGGCTACCTCCCGCCCCGGGACCCACCGTCGCTCGGATCGGGTCCTGACGCTAGAGGATCGGCAGGTACTTCTCCAGCTCCCACTGCGTCACCTGGACGCGGTAGTCCTCCCACTCCTGGCGCTTGATCTCGACGAAGCGGTTGAACATGTGCTCGCCGAGCGTGCGCAGGACGAGCTCGGACTCGGCGGTCAGCTCGATCGCCTCGCCGAGCGTCGCCGGGAGCTGCTCGATCCCGAGCCGACGGCGCTCGTCGGGCGAGAGGTGGTAGAGGTTCTTCTCCATCGGCTCCGGCAGCTCGTAGCCGTGCTCGATCCCCTCCAGCCCGGCCTGCAGCAGCACCGCGAACGTCAGGTAGGGGTTGCACGCCGGGTCGGGGCAGCGCAGCTCCGTGCGCGTCGCGCGCTCCTTGCCGGGGTGGTAGAGCGGCACACGCACGAGCGCGGAGCGGTTGCGCCGCGACCACGCGACGTACGTCGGCGCCTCGAAGCCGGGCACGAGCCGCTTGTAGGAGTTCACCCACTGGGCGAAGATCGAGCTGATCTCGCGCGCGTGGCGGAGCTGGCCGGCGATGAACGCCTTGCCGACGTCGGACAGGAAGTACTGGTCGTTGGCGTCGAAGAACGCGTTTCTGTCGCCTCTGAACAGCGACATGTGCGTGTGCATGCCGGAGCCGTTCTCGCCGAACAGCGGCTTGGGCATGAACGTCGCGTGCAGGCCGTACTGCATCGCGCACTCCTTGACGGTGAGGCGGTACGTCATGCAGTCGTCGGCCATCTTCAGCGCCGGCGCGTAGCGCATGTCGATCTCGTGCTGCGAGGGCCCGACCTCGTGGTGGCTGTACTCGACGTGGATGCCGAGCTGCTCGAGCGCGAAGATCGTCTCGCGCCGCAAGTCCGAGCCGGCGTCGAGCGTCGTCAGGTCGAAGTAGCCGCCCTGGTCGAGCGGCTCGGTCGATCTCGCGTCTCTGAAGTAGAAGTACTCCAACTCGGGGCCGACCATGAAGTCGTCGAAGCCCAGCTCGTGCATCCGCCCCAGCGCGCGGCGCAGGACGTGCCGGGGGTCGCCCTCATACGGGGTGCGCTCGGGCGTCTGGACGTCGCAGAACATGCGTCCGACGCCATCGTCCTGTGGCCGCCACGGCAGCACCGCGAACGTGCTCGCGTCGGGCACGGCGATCATGTCCGACTCCTCGATCGCGTTGAAGCCGGTGATCGAGGAGCCGTCGAAGCCCGCGCCGCCCTCGAACGCGTCCGCCAGCTCGCTCGAGTTGATCGAGAACGACTTGAGCTGCCCGAGGACGTCGGTGAACCACAGCCGGATGAAGCGGATGTCGCGCTCCTCAACGAGGCGCATGACGTCGTCGGCGGTGAGCGGGGCGTCGGGCATGACAGGGCTCCTGGGCAGTCGTCGCGGTGACGGGCCTGGGAACCGTATCGCGGGCGGGATCGCGTCAGGCGGCGCGCAGCGTGCGCGACTCCTCGACGGAGCCGTCGACCGGGACCTCGCCGGCGACGTTGACCATCGCCGTGAAGCGCTCGAGCGCGACCGCGGCCATCGCCTCGATCAGCTCCTCGTCGTCCCAGCCGGCCTCGCGCGCCTCCTCGTGCAGATGCATCGCCGGCTTGCCGCCGTCGAGCAGCGCGCCGACCCAGCGCAGCATCGCCGCCTCGCGCTCGTCCTTGCTCTCGCACTGGCGCGCGAGCTGGATCTCGTCGAAGCGCAGCCCGACCGCGCGCGCCGCGCGCGTGTGCATCGCGACGCCCGGCGCGGAGCCGTCGTGCTCGGCGACCGCGAGCGCCAGCCGCTCGAGCGTGGCCGGCGAGAGACGGCCGTGGCGCAGCTCGGAGCGATAGCGCGCGTAGGCGCGCAGTGCAGCCGGCGAGCCGGCGAGCACCCCGAGGAAGTTGGGAAGCTGCCCGCCCGTCGCCGTCGCGCCGCGCAGCACCGGGACGGACGCCTCGGGCGCCGTCAGGTCGTCGTGGATGTGGAACCGGCTCATCGGAGTTCTCATGGCGTCACCGCGTTCTGGGAGAAGCACTCGGGGCGCCGCGGCTTCCGCGCGCCCCGCGTGGAGGTGTGCGTCTCCTTATACGCAGGGACCTAAACGCAGTCTCAGCCTGGCGCGCAGCATCCCGCCAGGCATCGTCCTCGCCGGTTCGCTACGAAGTACGCCACCCGGCTGCGTCCTCCCCCGACGGGCGCTGCATCGCCAGGTCGCGTTCGGCGGATCAGGCGCCGTGCGCGGTTACGACAGCTACCACGATCAGGAACACGCCCATCATCACGGCCCACAGGGCGGCGCGGTCGGGGCGCGTGCCGGCGATCCGTTCGCTCGGGCGACGCGGCCGGCCGCGGCGTGCCGGGCGGGGCTGGCGCAGGCGAGATTCGGTCCCGCCCGCCCGCGGGGCGACCTGGCCGCGGATCACGACGGTGCGTCGCGCGCCGGCGGCGGGGCGGGCGGGGCGTGGGGGCGCCTCGGCAGGTGGCATTCGATCCTCTTTCGTCGGCTTACGGGGTTAGCTGACGGGCTCGCGCCGAAAGAGCGGCGCTACGTGCGGCCTGCACGATTCGCCCCGATGTCCTGGGTCCCCCGCTTCTCGCCCGTGACGGCGGGAATTCAGCGGTCGTTGTGCGGGCGGATCCTAGCACCGGAGGCGAGCCGTGCACCTGCGTTTCGCCGATGTTATGGACACCGTCGGCGGAATCGCCACCGCGTCCACTCGGAAAGCCCGGTGGATGCGCGATGAATCTGCCGGCGTTACTTCCCGGCGGTCGCGACGATGAAGGCGGCCACGGCCGCCACGTCATCGCCCTGCACGATCCCGGCGGGCATCGTGCCGCCCGGTCCGTCGAGGCCGTTCTGCACCGTCGTCGCGACCAGGCCTCTCGTCAGCGACGTCGCGATCGCGTCGAAGTTCGGGCCGACCTTGCCGTTGGCGTTCGCGGCGGCGAGCGTGTGGCAGACGGCGCAGTTGCGGTCGAACACCTGGCGGCCGTGCTGCTCCTGGCTCGTCAGCGCGATCGACGTGCCGCCGATGCGCGCGGAGGCGCGATCGTGGTTGCCGACCAGGATCAGGATCGGCACGGCCACGCCGATCGCCGCGTAGAAGACGACGAAGAAGACGGCCGCGTTGCGGCGGCTGCCGCGGCTCTGCGACTGCAGCGTCGCGCGCGCGCCGCGCGGGCCGCCGCGCAGGGCGATGAAGAACAGCACGAGCCCGACGGCGACCCAAAACGCGAGGAATACGATGGTGGCGAGCATTGCCGCTGCGGACCCTACCCTGAGGGGACCACGGAATGGAAGGGGGAACTGCGGATTCGCGTCCGCTCGACGCCTCCTACCGCCGACGGCCCTGCGCGAAGCTCATGACGGCCGGCGCGACGGCGCGGAAGTCGTCGGCCGGCGCCAGCTCCCGCACCTCGGCGAGCTGGCGCTGCGGCGCCGGCAGCGGGTCGATCCGCTCGACCAGCACGTTGATGCCGCCGCCATACCCATCCCCACCCACCCAGCGCTCGAGCCGCCCGGCTGCCAGCACGAGCGGCTCGGTGCGGACGGTCAGGCGGCTGCGCTCGTAGAGCTTGGGCGGGACGATCAGGTTGATCGTGCCGTGCTCGTCCTCGATCAGCATGAAGACGACGCCGCTCGCGGTGCCGGGGCGCTGGCGCGCGACGACCATGCCGGCCACGCGCACGCGCGCGCCATGGCCGATGCCGGGCAGCTCGCGGCTGGCGGCGACGCCGTGCGGGAGCGTGGAGCGCAGCTGCGCGAGCGGGTGCGAGCGCGCGGTGAGGCCGGTCGTGTCGTAGTCGGCGAGCAGCTCGCCCCAGGCGCCGAGCCGCGCCAGGGCGGGCGCGTCGGGCAGCTCCAGCCCCAGCGAGAGCTGCGTCCCCTGCGCAACCCGTCGCCCCGGCGTCGCCACGCCGAGCCGCCACAGCGCGACGCGCCGGTCGCCGGCGGCGAGGTGGTCGCACGCGCCCGCCCACGCGAGCAGCTCCAACGCCGGCCGCCCCGCGCCCGCGCGCGCGGCCAGCTCCCCCAGGTCGCGGAACGGTCCGCCCGCCGCGCGCGCCGCGACGAGCGCCTCCGCGTCGGCTCGCTGCACGCCGCGCACGTAGCCGAGGCCGATGCGCACGATGGCGGGTTCGACCGCCTCCACCGCGCACTCGACCTCGCTCGCGTTCACGTCCGGCGGCAGGATCGTCAGCCCGCGCCGCTGCGCCTCGTGCACGAGCGCGTCGGGCGGGTAGAAGCCCATCGGCTGCTCGTTCAACAGCGCGCACAGGAGCTCAGGGGCGTAGTGGACCCGCAGCCACGTCGACTGGTAGGCGAGCAGCCCGAACGCCGCTCCGTGCGCCTTCGGGAAGCCGAAGCCGGAGAAGCCGCGCACCTTCTCGAAGATCCGCTCGGCCAGCTCCCGCTCGACCCCGTGCGTGCGCATCGCGCCCTCCACGAACTTCGCGTGATGCGCCTCGATCGCCGCCTCCGAGCGCTTGCGGCTCATCGCGCGGCGCAGCCCCTCCGCCTGCCCCGCGCTGAAGCCCGCGAACGCCATCGCGACCTCGATCACCTGGTCCTGGAAGATGATCGTGCCGAGCGTCTCGCGCAGCGGCGCGACGAGCGAGGGATGCTCGTACGGGACCTCGTAGGACGGATCCGCGCGCAGCCGCTGGAGCCGCTCGATGTAGGGATTGACGGCGCCGCCCTGGATCGGCCCGGGCCGCACGATCGCGACCTGGATCGTGATGTCCTGCAGCGTTCTCGGCCTGGTGCGCAGCAGCGAGGCCATCTGCGCGCGGCTCTCGATCTGGAAGACGCCGGTCGTCTCGGCGTTCTGGATCGCCTCGTACGTGGACGGGTCGTCGTAGGGGATGCGCGAGAGGTCGATCCTCTCGCCGCGCATCCGCGCGATGTCCTCGACCGCACGCTCGACCGCGCTCAGCATCCCGAGGCCGAGCAGGTCTATCTTCAGGAAGCCGGCATCGGCGCACGAGTCCTTGTCCCACTGGACCATCTGGCGGCCCTCCATCGCGGCCGGCACGATCGGGCAGCAGTCGATCAGCGGGCGCGTTGCGACGATCATCCCGCCCGGGTGCTGGGAGAGGTGGCGCGGCAGCCCGTGCGCCTGTTCGGCGAGGCGCGCGAGCCACGCCCAGCGGCCGTTCGCCAGCCGCTCGGGGCCGAGCGCGCTCGCCACGTCGTGCGCGACGTCGCGCGCCGACCAGCCCTCGCTGCCGCGCGCGACGCGCTCGATCTCCCCCGGCGGCAGCCCGAGCGCCTTGCCCAGCTCGCGGATCGCGCCGCGCGCGCGGTAGGTCGGGAAGGCGGCGACGAGCGCGGAGCGGTCCGTGCCGTAGCGCTCGTGGATACGCGGGATCAGCGCCGCGCGCACGTCGCGCGGGAAGTCGAGGTCGATGTCCGGCAGGGCGGTCAGCTCCTCGTTGAGGAAGCGCCCGAGGAAGAGGTCGTTCGCGATCGGGTCGACGTGCGAGAGGCCGGTCAGGTAGCAGACGATCGAGGAGACCGAGGAGCCGCGCCCGCGGCCGGGCGGGAGAAGAGCACGCGCGGTGTCGGGCCCGCGCACCTCCAGCGCGACCTCGCGCGCCAGCTCCAGCATGTCGCGGTGCAGCAGGAAGAAGCCGGAGAGCTTGAGCGCAGCGATGATGCGCAGCTCCTCCTCCAGGCGGGCGAGGGCGTCGGCGCGCAGGCGGTGGCCGTGCGGGTAGCGGTCGTCAAGGCGCGCGGTCGCCAGCTCGGCGAGCGCGCGGTCGGCGTGGGCGTCCTCCTCGCCGGGATAGCGGTAGCCGTGGTGCTCGGTGAGGTCGAAGCGAAGACGGTCTGCGACCCGTGCGGTCTCGGCGACCGCCTCCGGATGGTCGGCGGCGAAGCGGGCAGCCATCGCCTGCGGCGTCGTCAGCACGTGGCTGAAGTTGCCGCGCCGCAACGGCTCGGAGGCGTCGAGCGTCGTGTGGTGGCGGACCGCGACGAGCGCGTCCTGCAACGGCGCGCGGGCGCGGGCGTGCGCGTGGATGTCCCCGCTCGCGACGGTCCGGAGGCCCAGCTCGCGCGCGAGCGCCGCGAGGCGGCGGTTGCGCGCGCGGTCGTCGCGCAGGTAGGGGCGCTGCAGCTCGACGCGCAGGCGCTCGGAGCCGAATGCGTCGCGCAGCCGCGCGAGGCTCGCGCGGTCGTGGATCCCGCGCGTCGCGCAGCCGCTGAGGCAGATCAGGCCCTCGGCGTGGTCGAGCACGGCTTGGAGCGGGACGTGCGGATCGGTCGCGACGCGGATGCGGCCGCCATGGCGCACCGCACGACCGACCACTGCGGATGTATGCCCCCATTGAGGGCATGGATCCGCAGTGGTCGCACTGGCACGCACACCGGGAGCGGGTCCCCTGCCCGCTCCCGGTCCCCCCGTGCGTTTCTGCGGCTCGTCCCCGCGCGTGTGAGCGTGCGCGCGGGTGAGGAGCCGGCAGAGGTTGCGCCACCCCCGCTCGTCCTCGACGAGCAGCGTCAGGTGGCGGCCGTCGTCGAGCGTCAGCTCGGCGCCGTGCAGCGCCCGCAGCCCGATCGCCCTGCACGCCTGCGCGTGCTCCATCGCGCCGCAGACGTTGTCGTGGTCGGTCAGCGCGAGCGCCTCGTGCCCCAGCCCGGCGGCCGCGCACGCCAGCTCGTCCGGCAGCGACGCGCCGTCGAGAAACGAGAAGGCGGAGTGGGCGTGCAGCTCGACATAGGACACGAACATATGTTCGTTTACCGCATATCTATTGACCACCGCCCATCGGCGGAAAGCCAGCCGCGCGGGCAGATAACTTGCCGCTATGCCAAGCACGGCTCAAGCAGCGCTCGTCTTCCTCATCGTCGTCGTCCCCGGCTTCCTCGCAATGGCGGGGTACCGTCGCGGCCGCGCAGTACCGGATCACCCCGAGGGACTCGTGGCGACGGCGCGAGTGATCACGGTCAGCGCCTTCATCACCGTCCTCGCCTGGAGGCTCGGCGGCAGAGCGCTCTACGAGCACGTTCGCGCAGGAACCGCGCTCACGTCGTACGAGGATGAGACCTATCGCTTCGCGATCGCGCTCCTGTTGGCCCCCGGAGTCGCCGGGTTCCTCCTCGGACAGTCGGTGGACGCCGCCGCTGACCTCGCCTGGAAGGCTCGCAACAAGCTGGCGGCGCGGGCCTCGGAGAAGCGATCGGAAGGATCCAGCCGGCAACTGCTGCACAAGGCGTTCACGAGGTCGTCCAACTGGCTGCTGCGCGATGGGCCGACGACCTGGGACCGGACGTGGAAGCACATCCGCCGTACCGAGCCGTACGCGTATGTGCGAGTCACGACCAAGGGAGGCCGCGAGATCGTCGGGACCGTGAGCGACGATTCCCGGATCGCGCTCTCGCCGCAGCCACGCGATCTCTACATCCACGAGATCCTTCGCCCCGCCGACGACGGTACGTTCTATCCGACGAAGTTCGGGCTGGGCGCCTTCGTCGCGGGGAGCGAGATCGAGACAGTAGAATGGGTTTCCCACAAGGGAGTCGTGAACGATGCCCGATCAGCCATCCATTCAGATCAGCAAGCGTGAGCTCCGCGAAGCGGAGCTTCAAATGACCGGACGGCCGCCGGTCGGGGCGACCGGTTTCATCGGCTTCGTTCCCGCAGTGCCCTCAGGCCCGCCGTCATCGCCCGGCGAGAGACCCGCGCAGGCCAGATAGCCCCTACCGCTGCGCGAACCAGGCGCCGCCGCGCAGGTCGTGGAAGACGACGAGGTTGCGGCCGCAGGTCGTGACGAGCTCCCAGTAGCGGCGGCGGACGGGGCTGCCGTTCCACCAGCGGTCCTCGACGAGCCAGGACTCGCGCACGGCGTCGACGACGCGGCCGTCGACCGTGCGCGGGCGGCCGTCGGCAGGGTCGGCCTCGACGCGTGCGCGGCGCGGCTGCGCGAGGCGGTGGGTGCGCCCCGTGGCGGGGGCGGCCATCACTCGAACGGCGTCAGCACGACGCGCCGCTCCGGCACGCGCGAGTCGACCTCGACCGCCAGCACCCGCAGCGCGGCGTCCGCTCCGGCCGCGGCGCGCGCCTGGCGGACGGCCTCGCGCAACCGCGCGCGGCGCACCGCCGCGGCCTCGTCGAGCAGCGAGCGCTGGTCGCTCGCCGGCGGCCCGAAGCGCTCGACCGCGAGCCGCAGGCGCTCGGCCGGCGCCGGCAGCAGCGCGAGCCGCTGCGCGAGCGCGAGCCGCATCCGCACGGGGTCGGCGAGCGCTTCGCGAAACGGGACCAGCTCGCGCCACGTGCCGCCCTCGACCAGCTTCGCCGCCAGCACGACCGCCCGCAGCGTGCGCCCGCGCCGCTCGCGCCGCGCGAGCAGGCGATCCACGAGCAGGTGCAGCGCGCGGTCGAGCTGCACGCCGGAGAGCGCCTCCGGCAGCTCCAGCTCCTCGGCGAGGCGCTCGGGCGGCTGACGCGGCGCGAGCCTCCCGTCGCGCCCGCGCGCGAGCTCGTGCGCGAGCAGCCCGGGCGCGCCGAAGCGGTCGGCGACCGCCTCGCGCGGCAGCGCCGCCAGCGCGCCGAGCGTCTCGATCCCCAGCCGCGCGAGCGGCTCGGGCAGCTCCGCCGTCTCGCGCCGGCCGCGCAGCAGCGCGACCGGCAGCGGGGCGAGGTAGGCGGCCGCCTCCGCCTCGCCGCCGGGCACGACCGCCGGCCGCCGCACGCGCGCGCGGCTCGCCGCCGCCAGCGCGCAGAAGCGCGACGGGCCGGCGCCGAGCCGCGCCGGCTGACGCAGCGCCCGGCTGGCCGCGTCGAGCACGCGCTCGAGCGAGCCGCCGTGCAGGCGCAGCAGGCCGCGCGCGGCGAAGCAGGCGAGCCCCGGCCGCTCCGGCTCGACCGCGGCGCCGATCGACTCCAGCCGCACGAGCACGCGCTCCCAGCGGTCGGCGACGCCGGCGGGATCGGGCGGCACGAGCGCGAGCGACGGGCAGCGGGCGAGCGCCTCCCCGAGGGCCATCCCGGCGTGGATCCCGAACGCCTCGGCGGCCGGCGAGCACGCCCCCACGTGCTGCTCGCGGCCGGCCTCCGGCGCGAGCGCGGCGGGCGTGCGCAGCAGCTCCTCCCGGTCGCCGGCGGCGACGGTCAGCTCGAAGCGCGGGAAGAGGACGCAGACGACGGATGACACGAACGCATGTTCGCCTGCGCCGTTCCCCTCTGGCCACCACCCAAGGGCGGAAGACCTCCGCCCGGAAGTGGAGCGCAGCCGCCGTCCGGCGCCCGCAGGCGCCGGACGGCGGAACGCGATGGATCTCTCAGTGCAACGCCACGTTGTTGTGGACGATCATCGTGTTGTTGCCACCGGCCGAGGGAAGGCCGAGCTTCAAGTTGACGATCGGGTTGAAGATGCCGAGCAGGCCGCAGCCCGAGGCGCCCGGAATCGCGAACGAGTTGTCGACGCTCACCGAATCGTTGAGTATCAGGACGCCTTCATTGACCGACGGCGTGCCGATGCTGCCGGTGATCGGTCTGTTCGGCGGCGGCGGGCTGGTCGTCCCGGTCGTGAAGTTGATGTGCGCCGGGTTGCTGTTCGTGCCGATCGTGCAGAACGGACCGAGTATCGGGTTTTCGAGGTGGATCTTCACCGGCAGCGACACCGTCGTCGTGGGGAACCCGATTTCCAGCTGGATGTCGGACGGCGAGCCTGCCAGTTCCGCTATCCCGTTCACAGCGTTGCCGGGGATCGGGATTTCGATGCCAAGGATCCCGCCGGGGATCCTGACCGGCTTCGCGAAGAAGCCAGTCGTGCCTCTGGGCGGTATGAACCTGGCCGGCCTGGTCGAGATGTCGAGGCCGCCGCGAATCTCCAGCGATTCGCCGAGCGGCACGGTGAAGCCCTTTATTTCGAGGCTGCCGGAGACGCTCTGGATGTCGACGCACCCGGTTGTTTCAGAGCGCGCGACGGGACAGTCGGAGAAGTTCGGGAAGGTGGCCTGTGCCACGCCTCCCGCGACGAGCCACGCCATCGTGGCGACCGCCGCGACTGCTGCAAGTACGTGCTTGCGACGCATCTGGTCCTCTCTGCTTCCTCCGCACGTGTGCGGATAGCGACAAGCGGCGCGTCTGGCGCGGTGCGAGGAGCTACGGCGATTGCGCAGGCTGACCGGTCGAGCGCCGGCGCAAGCACTGATCCCTTCCCCCATCGCCTTCGGACGAGACCCGCCCAAGCCCGAACCCCCAGTTCGTGCTCGGACAAGACACTAGAAAGCCGAACAGTGCTATGTCAAGCAGCCACCGACACGCGCTACCCGTCAGCGTCGCCCGCTGCCCACAGGCGCCACGTCCCCGGCACGCCCTTGAGCGCGTGCTCGCCGCGATCGGCGAAGCCGATCCCGGAGCCGACGACGAGGTCCTTGACGGTGTTCGAGACGAGCACCTCGCTCGGCGCCGCCAGCGCGCCGACGCGCGCGCCGATGTGGACCGCCAGACCGCTGAGGTCCTCCCCCATCGCGTCGCACTCGCCCGTGTGCAGGCCGGCGCGCAGCTCGACGCCGAGCTCGCGTACGACCTCGCGCAGCTCGAGCGCGCAGCGGATCGCGCGCGCAGGGCCGTCGAAGGTCGCGAGGAAGCCGTCGCCGAGCGACTTGACCGCCCGGCCGCGATGGTGCGCGAGCTGCGCGCGGCTGAGGTCGTCGTGGCGGGCGAGCAGCTCGCGCCACGCGCGGTCGCCGATCCGCGCCGCGGTCTCGGTCGAGCCGACGATGTCGGTGAACATGACGGTCGCCAGCACGCGGTCGGGCTCGGGCGGGGTGTGCGTTCCCGTCAGGAAGCGCTCGACCTCGGCGAGCAGCCCGTCGCTGTCGCCCACGACGATCAGGTTGTCGCGCCCCTCCAGCTCGACGTAGCGCGCGCCGGGGATGTGCTCAGCGAGGTAGTGCGAGTGGCGCACGTCGATCAGCGGATCGTCGCGACGGTGGAGCACGAGCGTCGGCGCGGCGATCGACGGCAGCACGTCGCGGACGTCCGTCTCCCCGGCCATGTCGAACAGCAGCCTGAGCGCCCCCGGGCTGGCGGACAGGCGCTCGAGCGCGCCGAACCAGCGGCGCAGCGCGACGTCGTCGGCGGCGCTCGGCGCGATCAGGCCGAGCCGGGCACCGGTGCCCCAGGCGGCGAACACCTCCGCGATCCGCCGCTCGCGCTCGGCGGCCGAGCCGGGCCAGTCGTAGCCGGGGGCGGCCGTCATGCGCGCCATCCCGGCGTAGAGCACGAGCGCGCCGGTGCGCTCGGGATGCGTCGCGGCGTAGAGCATCGCCATCGTGGTGCCCTCGGACTGCGCGAACAGTGCGGCCCGTTCGGAGCCGACCGCGTCGAGCACCGCGGTCACGTCCTCCATCTGGTCCTCGAGCGTCGTGGCGGACGAGATCGGATCGGACAGACCGGTGCCGCGGCGGTCGAACAGGATCAGGCGCGAGAAGCGCGCGATCCGCTCGAAGAAGGCGGCGATGCGCGGCTCGGACCAGAGGTGCTCGACCTGCTGCAGCTGCGGCGGCACGTAGACGAGGTCGATCGGGCCGCTGCCGACGACCTGGTAGGCGATGTGGACCTCGCCTGCGCGCGCGTAGCGTGTCTCGGGCGCCATCGTGAGCCTCCGCGCCCAGCCTAGCGACGGCGCTAGGGTGCCGGCGATGGTGGCCGCCGGTCCCTCCCGTCCTCTCACCGACGCGTACGTGCTCGACGCGGTGCGCACGCCGTTCGGCCGCTACGGCGGCGCGCTGGCGGGCGTGCGGCCCGACGACCTCGCGGCGCATGCGGTGCGGGCGCTGCTGGCGCGCTCGCCGGCGCTCGATCCGGCGGCGATCGACGACGTCGTGCTCGGCAACGCGAACGGCGCCGGCGAGGAGAACCGCAACGTCGCGCGGATGGCGGTGCTGCTGGCCGGGCTGCCGACGTCGATCCCCGGCGTGACGGTGAACCGGCTGTGCGCGTCGTCGCTGGAGGCCGCGATCGGCGCGAGCCGCGCCGTCGAGGCGGGCGATGCGTCGCTGGTGCTGACGGGCGGTGTGGAGTCGATGAGCCGCGCGCCGTGGGTGCTCCCGAAGCCGGCGAAGGGCTTCCCGCGCGGCGACGAGACGCTGCACTCGACGACGCTCGGCTGGCGGCTCGTGAACCCGCGCATGCCGGAGCGCTGGACGATCTCGCTCGGCGCGTCTACCGAGGGGCTGGCGGACAGATACGCGATCTCGCGCGAGGCGCAGGACGCGTTCGCGCTGCGCAGCCACCAACGGGCGGCGGCGGCATGGGACGACGGCTTCTACGACGAGTGGGTCGTGCCGGTCCCGGACACCGAGCTGGCGCGCGACGAGATCATGCGGCCGGACAGCTCGCTCGACGCGCTCGCGCGGCTGAAGCCGGCGTTCCGTCTGGCTGAGGCCGGCGGGACAGTCACCGCGGGCAACTCCTCCGCGCTGAACGACGGCGCCGCGGCGGTGCTGATCGGCAGCGCCCGCGCGGCCGAGGCGATCGGCCGCGAGCCGCTCGCGCGGATCGCCGGGCGCGGCGTCTCGGGCGTCGACCCGGACGTCTTCGGGATCGGGCCGGTGCAGGCGGTCGAACGGGCGCTGCGGCAGGCCGGGATCGGCTGGGGCGACGTGTCGGTGCTGGAGCTGAACGAGGCATTCGCGGCGCAGTCGCTCGCCTGCCTGGCCGAGTGGACGGAGCTCGATCCCGAGCGCGTGAACGTCAACGGCGGCGCGATCGCGCTCGGCCATCCGCTCGGCGCCAGCGGCGCCCGCGTGCTCGCGACCTGCGCCTACGAGCTGCACCGCCGCGGCGGCGGCTGGGGCGTCGCGACGCTGTGCATCGGCGTCGGCCAGGGCCTGGCCGTCGTGCTCGAGGCGTGAGCGACTAGCGGGCGCCCGCGACCGCGCGCTGCGGGCGCGACGTTCGCTTCGCCAGACATGGCCCATAGAAAAGCCCCGCCTGAGCGGGGCTTTTCCGTAGCTGACCGATAAGCCGGATTCTGTCGTGAGCAGCCATCCATCTGTGCGGCCGACCTGGACCTTGGCGGGCAACCTGCAAACGGTCCGGCTTGGCCTTGCATCGGGTGGGGTTTGCCTGGCCGCCGCGTCACCGCGGCGCCGGTGCGCTCTTACCGCACCATTTCACCCTTGCCGGCCCGCCCGAAGGCGGACGTAGGCGGTGTCATTTCTGTGGCACTGTCCCGCGGGTTTCCCCGGGTCGGCGTTACCGACCACCCTGCCCTGTGATGTCCGGACTTTCCTCGAAGGCGAAACCTCCGCGACTGCTTGGTCAGCAGCTGGGAGCGTAGCTTGCGACGCGCCCGGCGCAAGCGCTGCACGCGATGCTGCCGCGCCGCGGCGGGCCCGCGGGCGAGGCTGCGCGGCAGCGCCCGTCAGGCCAGCGTCGTGCCGCAGTCCGTGCAGCAGCCTGCCACGCCGTCGGGCGGGTGCTCGGGCCGCAATGCGCCACCGCACAGCGGGCAGGCGACGGCGACCCGGGCGGCGAGGCCCTCCCACGCGCCGACGATCGCGTCGTCGAGCGTCAGCCTGCCGCCGCCCAGGTCGTGGTCCCGCCGCCCGGCACCGACGGCGTGCTCGGCCTCCTCCGGCGCCGGCCCGAAGAGCGAGGCCGGTCGCTCGACGCGCTCGGCCACCAGCGTCGTCATCACATGCTCCGCATGAGGCCCACCACTCTGCCGAGGATCCGCACCTCGCGCGTGCGGATCGGGTCCATCGCCTCGTTCTCGGGCTGGAGCCGTATGTGGTCGGACTCTCTGTAGAAGGTCTTGACGGTCGCCCCCTCGCCGACGAGCGCGACGATGATCTCGCCGTCGTGCGCCGTCTCCTGCGGCTCGACGACGACGAGGTCGCCTTCGAGGATCCCCACGTCCTTCATCGATTCGCCGCGCACGCGCAGCAGGTACTCGCCGCGCTCTCCGCCGACGATCCCCGGCGTCGGGACGTACTCCTCGACGTTCTCCTCCGCGAGGATCGGCTGGCCGGCCGCGACGTGGCCGACGAGCGGCAAGCCGGGCGGCCGGACCGCGTTGCGGACCCCTTCCATCGCGCGGTCGAGCAGCTCGATCGCGCGCGGCTTCGTCGGGTCGCGCCTCAGCAGGCCGACCTTCTCCAGGTTGGCGAGGTGGGCGTGCACGGTGGACGAGGAGGCGAGGCCGACGGCCTTGCCGATGTCGCGTACGGTCGGCGGGTAGCCGTGGCGCGCGGAGTAGCGCTTGATGAACTCGAAGATCTCCTGCTGGCGCTTCGTGAGGTCGACCATCGGGCAACGCGCTCCTAAGGCGGATTCCAAGACGAACGTGTGTTCGACC
>DATNAP010000043.1:0-79404 GCA_035572475.1 Conexibacter sp.
GCCCGGAGTCGTCGGGCAAGACGACGCTCGTCTACCACATCCTCGCCGAGGCGCAGAAGCTCGGCGGCACGTGCGCCTTCATCGACGCCGAGCACGCGATGGACCCGCTCTACGCGAAGGAGATCGGCGTCGACATCGACAGCCTGCTCGTCTCCCAGCCCGACTACGGCGAGCAGGCGCTGGAGATCGCCGACATGCTCGTGCGCTCGGGCGCGGTCGACGTCGTCGCGGTCGACTCGGTCGCGGCGCTCACGCCGCGCGCCGAGCTGGAGGGTCAGATGGGCGACCAGACCGTCGGCGTGCAGGCGCGCATGATGTCGCAGGCGATGCGCAAGCTGACCGCGAACCTCAACAGGACACAGACGCTCTGCCTCTTCACGAATCAGATCCGCGAGAAGGTCGGCGTCATGTTCGGCTCGCCGGAGACGCAGCCGGGCGGTCGCGCGCTCAAGTTCTACTCCTCGCAGCGCCTCGACATCCGCCGCATCGAGACGATCAAGGACGGGACCGAGGCGGTCGGCAACCGCGTGCGCGTGAAGGTCGTCAAGAACAAGGTCGCGGCGCCGTTCAAGCAGGCCGAGTTCGAGATCGAGTTCGGCAGAGGGATCTCGACGACCGGCTGCCTGATCGACTACGGGATCGAGCACAACATCGTCACGAAGTCGGGCTCGTTCTTTTCCTACGGCGACGAGCGACTCGGGCAGGGGCGCAACAACGCGAAGGCGTTCCTCGTCGAGCACCCGGAGATCGCGAAGGAGATCGAGGAGAAGATCTACGCCGCGCTCGACCTCAGCCGCGAGCTCGTCGCGCCGATCGAGGGGGCGGACGACGCGGAGGCCCCGCTGGAACCGGCGGCCGCGGCGTGATGGTCGAGTCGCTCTAGGGGCGGTCGTGCAGGCTCCGGCCGTCACGCTCTCGCGCGCGCTCGATCCGGAGCTGCGCGTCCAGCATGCGCTCGACCTCGCGTTCGGCTACCTCACGCGGCGCGATCGGACCGTGCTGGAGATGCGCCGATACCTTGAGGGCAAGCGCGTCGAGCCGTGCGCGATCGACGACGCGCTCGCGCACCTGGAGCGTGAGGACTATCTGAACGACGCCCGCTTCGCGCGTCAGTTCGCCGACGACAAGCGGCTGCTGGAGGAGTGGGGCGCCGACCGCATCGAGCGGCGCCTGCTCGCGCTCGGCGTGCCGGCGGCGCTCGCGGCCGCCGCGGTCGGCGCACGGGAGCGCGGCGGCGAGCTGGAGGCCGCGTGCGCGCTGCTGCGCCGCCGCTTCCCGGGGCTCGACGGCGATCCGCGCGAGCGGCGCCGGGCGTACGGCGTGCTCGTCCGCAAGGGCTACGACCCCGAGCTGGCGTGGGAGGCGATCCGCGCCCACGTCGGCGGCGGGATCGACGACTGACGGGACGTCGCCCGGTCCGGTCGTGTGCTGCGCGGAGCGGCGTGACGGGCCCTGATTGCGCCTCTCGGGCGCCGGTACTACGATCCAGGGCAGCGAACGACTGGCCCGCGAGGGCATGAAACAGCAGCAAATCGCCTGAATCCCTGGAACTGACCTTGTCCGCCGCGACCCGACCTGTCCGCTCGTCCGCCGCGCGCTCGCGCCGGCGAGCGCCTGTGATGCGAACGCCGGCGTAGCCGGCGCGCACCACTTGGCGGCGTCTCGGCGCGCCGCACCCTGGATTCGCCGCGTGCGCCTCGCACGGCCCGTCCGACGCTACCCAAACGGATCGTGACCGGTCCGGCTCCCCCGCCGGATCGAGGAAGAGGAACACCGCATGGAGATCGTGATCGCGGCGGCGCTGCTGGCAGTGGGGCTCGTTCTCGCCGCCGTGCTCTACGGACGTGAGCGCCCCGTCGGCGCCCGCGGCGAACGCGTCGACGGGCCGGACGGCGTCGCCATCGAAGCCGAGCTGAGCGCCCGCCGCGCAGAGCTCGTACGCATCGAGGAGCGCGTGCTCGGCAAGGAGGAGGCGCTCGACGGCCAGCGCGCCGAGCTGGCGCGCCGCGAGCGCGGCGTCGACGAGCGGGCCGAGGCGCTCGCGCAGGGCGAGGCGGAGCTGCTCGAAGGGCACCGCGAGCTGGAGCGCTCGCTGGAGCGGATCGCCGGCGTCACCGCCGCACAGGCCAAGCAGCTGCTGCTCAAGGAGATCGAGGACCAGGTCCGCCATGACTCCGCGAAGCTGCTGCGCCAGATCGAGGAGGAGACGAAGCGCGAGGCCGACCGGCGCGTGCGCAACATCCTCTCCGTCTGCATGCAGCGGATCGCGGCCGGCCACGCGACCGAGACCACGGTGGCAGTCGTGCAGCTCGCCTCCGACGACATGAAGGGTCGCATCATCGGCCGGGAAGGCCGCAACATCCGGGCGCTGGAGAACCTCACGGGCGTCGACTTCATCATCGACGACACGCCGAACGCCGTCGTCCTCTCCGGCTTCGACGGCGTGCGCCGCGAGATCGCCCGCATGACGCTGGAGAAGCTGCTCGCCGACGGGCGCATCCATCCCGCACGGATCGAGGAGATGTACTACCAGGCGAAGTCTGAGCTGGAGGACCACATCGTCGAGCTCGGCGAAGAGGCCGTCTTCGAGGCGAACGTGCAGGGCCTCGATCCGGAGCTGATCAAGCTGCTCGGCCGGCTGAAGTTCCGCACGAGCTACGGCCAGAACGTGCTGGCGCACTCGGTCGAGTGCTCGCGCCTCGCCGCGTTGATGGCGCAGGAGCTGGGCGCCTCGCCGAGAACCGCGCGGCGGGCGGCGCTGCTGCACGACATCGGCAAGGCCGTCTCGCACGAGATCGAGGGGCCGCACGCGCTCGTCGGCGGCGACATCGCACGCCGCCATGGCGAGCCCGAGGCGGTCGCCCACGCGATGGAGGCGCACCACAACGAGGTCGAGCCGCAGACCGTCGAGGCGGTGATCGTGCAGACCGCCGACGCGCTCTCCGGCGCGCGGCCGGGCGCCCGCGGCGAGTCGCTCGAGCAGTACGTCAGACGCCTGCGCGACCTCGAGCAGATCGCCACGCGCCACGACGGCGTCGACAAGGTCTACGCGATGCAGGCCGGTCGCGAGATCCGCGTGATGGTCGCGCCGACGACGATCGACGACGACGGCATGGCGCTGCTCTCGCACGAGATCGCCCGCGAGATCGAGCGAGAGCTGGAGTACCCGGGCCAGATCAAGGTGACCGTCATCCGCGAGTCGCGCTCGGTGGAGTACGCGAGATAGCCGCGCGCTGCGGCGACGCCATGGGGCCGCCAGAGCCCGGGGCGACGACCCCGGGCTCGCCGGTTGAGGGCTGCGAGTTACCCTTGCTGGCGATGAAGCGCTACCACGTCACGACGTTCGGCTGCCAGATGAACGAGCACGACTCGGAGCGCATGAAGGGCATGCTCGAGTCGCTGGGCTACGTCGAGGCGGCGGAGCGCGAGGACGCGGATCTGATCCTCTTCAACACGTGCTCGATCCGCGAGGCGGCCGACAACCGCTTCGTCGCGCACCTCGGCGCCGCCAAACGCCTCAAGCGCGAGCGGCCGGATCGGATCGTCGGCGTCGGCGGCTGCTGGGCGCAATCGGTCAAGGACGAGGTGTTCGAGCGCTTTCCGTTCGTCGACGTCGCGTTCGGCCCGGGCCAGGTCCACAAGCTCGCGGAGTTCCTCACGAGCGACTCGCTGACCGCGCAGGGCTACTTCGAGTTCGAGGGCTTCGCCGGCGACCTGCCGGAGAAGCGGGCGCGCGAGTTCCAAGGCTGGCTGCAGATCTCGGTCGGCTGCAACATGGTCTGCTCCTACTGCATCGTGCCGAGCACGCGCGGTCGCGAGGTCTCGCGTCCGCTCGCCGCGCTCGTCGCAGAGGTCGAGCGGATGGCGGCCGACGGCGTGAGCGAGGTGACGCTGCTCGGGCAGAACGTCAACGCCTACGGGCGCGACCTGCCGCGCCGCGGGGAGCCGGCGGCCAGCTTCGCCGAGCTGCTGTGTGCGGTCGACGCGGTCGATGGCATCGAGCGCATCCGCTACACCTCGCCGCACCCGCAGGACATGAAGGAGGACGTGGTCCGCGCGCACGCTGAGCTGCCCGCGCTGTGCGAGCACGTCCATCTGCCGCTGCAGAGCGGGTCGAGCCGCGTCCTGAAGGCGATGCGGCGCACGTACACGCGCGAGCGCTACCTCGACCGCGTCGCGCTGCTGCGCGAGCACGTTCCCGACGTCGCGATCACGACCGACATCATCGTCGGCTTCCCGGGCGAGACGGAAGACGAGTTCGCGCAGACGCTCTCGCTCTGCGAGGAGGTCGCCTACGACGGCGCCTTCACGTTCGTCTTCTCGCCGCGCCGCGGCACGGAGGCGGCGACGCTTCCCGACCAGATCCCGCATCCGGTCAAGGTCGAGCGGATGGAGCGACTGGTCGAGGTCATCCAGCGGCGCGCAAGCGAGCGCGCGCAGCGCTTCGTCGGCCGCACGCTCGACGTCCTCGTGGAGGGGCCGTCGCGGACAGACCCGACGAGGCTCCGCGGTCGCTCGCGCCATAACAAGGCCGTCAACTTCAGCGGCCTCGCGCAGCCCGGCGAGTACGTGCAGGTCGAGATCGCGAGCGCGACGAGTCAGACGCTCGCCGGCGAGGAGTCGCTGCTCGCCCGCGCGAGCACGCGGTGAGCGACGCGGACGGCCGCGCGCACGGCCTCGTGATCTTCGACTGCGACGGCGTGCTCGTCGACAGCATGGGCATCGACATGCGCGAGCTGACGCGGGCGATCGCCGCGATCGGCGGAACGCTCACGCGCGCGGAGGTCGACCGGGCCTTCCACGGCGTGGCGCTCGCCGAGATCCAGCGCGGGGTGGCGGCGCACCTCGGCCATCCTGTGCCCGCCGACTGGATGGAGCGCTTCCTCGCCGACCGTGCGGTGGCGTTCGCACGCGAGCTGAGACCGGTCCCCGGCGCCGGTGAGGCGATCGACGGCGTGCGCGCCGCCGGCTGGGAGGTGTGCATCGCCTCCAGCGGCCGACTCGCCAAGATGGAGCAGACGCTGGGCCTGACCGGGCTGCGCGACGCGTTCGCGGACGACCGCATCTTCTCCGCCTACGCGCCGGAGGTCTCGTGCGCGAAGCCGGCGCCGGACCTGTTCCTGCACGCGGCGAGGACGTGCAGCTACCTGCCGGCAGACTGTGTGGTGGTCGAGGACAGCGTGCCGGGGATCGCGGCCGGCCGCGCCGCCGCGATGCGCACGCTCGGCTACACGGGCGGCGACGCGTCGCTCGCACCACGCTTCGCAGCGCTCGGCGCGGAACCGCTCGCGGATCTGCGCGAGCTGCCCGCGCGACTGGCCGAGTAGGACACCGCGTCGCGTGCAACTGAGGCGGCGCGGCTGACCAGGACGTCCGCGTCCTCGCCTGATGGTCGCCGGCATCTGTCAGAAGAGCGCCTGCTGCTCGGCGTCCGGCGAGGCCCGCCGCGGAGACACCGGCGGGTCGAGCGCGGGCGAGCGGCCGTTGCGGCGAAACGCACCGGCGCGCGTGCCGCGCGGCGGGTGCTTGCGGCGCGCCGCGGCGAGCACGCCGGCGATCCGCGCGCGCTCGGCCGGCGGCGCGTAGGCGCCGCGCGCGTAGAGCTGCTCGTAGCGCGACACGAGGTCGGGCCGCTGCGTGCGCAGCCAGTCCATGAACACGCCGCGCACCTCGCCGCGCAGATGCAGCGCGATCCCGCCGGCGCCCGTCGCCCCGTTGGCCGCCGCCAGCGCGAGGATGCGCTCGACCTGCGCCGGGTCGTCGTTGATGCCCGGCATCAACGGCGCGACGAGGATCCCGCAGGGGATGCCGGCGCGGTTGAGCTCGCCGACCGCCTCCAGCCGCGCGCGCGGATGCGGCGTGTGCGGCTCGGTCGCGCGCCACGCCTGCTCGTCGAGCGTCGGCACCGACAGACATGCGCTCACGTCGGCGACCTCGGCGATCTGCCGCAGCAGCGGCAGGTCGCGCAGCACGAGCGGCGACTTCGTCAGGATCGAGCAGGGGTTGCGCGCATCGCGCAGCGCCGTCCAGATCCCCTCCATGAGGCGGTAGCGGCCCTCGACCCACTGGTAGGGATCGGTGTTCGTCCCCATCGCGACGTGCTCGCCCCGCCACGACGGTCGCGCCAGCTCCGCCCGCAGCACCTCCGGCGCGTTCACCTTCACGACGATCTCGCGCTCGAAGTCGCGCCCCGCGTTGAAGTCGAGGTAGCGGTGGGTCGGGCGGGCAAAGCAGAAACAACAAGCATGTGTGCAACCCCGATATGGGTTCACGGTCCATCTGAATGGCATGCGCGACGCCGCGGGCACGCGGTTCAATGCCGATCTCGCGCGCACCTCGTAGAAGCGCGTGTCGAGCGCCTCGGGCGCGTCGAAGCGGCGTACGACCGCGCTCTCGCGGTAGCCGGGGAGGCGCGCCTGCTCGTCTGCCGCCACCGTCAGGTTGTCCCAGCGCATACGAACACATGTTCGCATGCGCTCCGGCGGATGCAAGCGGCCGTGTCGGCTCGCGCACATGGGGTAGAGCCGCGATGATGCGGACGCGCCTCAGAGAGAGCCGCGAGCGTGCGCTCGAGGCGATGCTCCAGACGCGCACGCACGCGTGGGAAGAGGCCGGGCTCTCGCGCCAGCTCGGACGCCAGGCGGCGCGCCGCGCGCGCCGCGAGGCGCTCGTCCTGCTGCCGCTGCTCGCAGCCGTGCTCGTCGCCTACGCGTATCGCGGCCAGCTCTTCGGCCGCGACCTCGACAAGCTCGTGCGCACCCTCACCGCCGTCGTGCTGGTCGCGCTCGGGTGGGCGTTCGCGCGCGACCTCGGCCGCGTCGTCGGCCCCGACCTGATGCGCCGCATGGACCCCGGCACCGCTGGCACCGTCGGCTTCCTGCTGCGGCTCGCCACCGTCGCCGTCGTCACGGTCGTCGCACTGCGGATCGCAGGCCTCACGCCGCGCACCCTCGCCGTCGGGGGTGCGTTCACGGCCGTCGTGCTCGGCCTCGCCGCGCAGCAGACGCTCGGCAACCTGATCGCCGGCACGGTGCTGCTGAGTGCGCGCCCGTTCCGCGTCGGCGAGCGCGTGCGGCTCCAGGCCGGCGGGCTCGCCGGGCAGGCGGAGGGCGTCGTCTCCTCGCTCGGCCTGCTCTACACGACGCTCGCGCGCGGCGAGGACCGCATCATGGTCCCCAACAGCGTCGTGCTCGGCGCCGCGGTCGTGCCGCTGCGCGAGCCGCAGGCGATCGACGTGCGCGTCGTGCTGCGTCACGGGATGAAGCCGACCGACGTGCAGGCGCTGCTGCGCGAGGCGGTCGGCGTGCCGCTGCGCGCGGCGCCTCACATCGCGCTCGAGCAGGTCGACGGCGAGCAGGTCGTCGTGCGCGTGCAGGCGACGCCCGAGCACGCGCGCGACGGTGCTCGGCTCGCGGACGAGGTGCTCGACGCGGTCGCGCAGGTCGCGGGCGAGCGGGTGGGGTTGGCTTAGGGACGGCCCCCACGGGCTATCGATTGTCGCGCCCGCCGGCCGCGAGGCCGTCGGCGATCCGCGCGCCGCCCATGCGGCGGCTGTTGTTGAGCGCCAACTCGGGTGCGAACCCCGACAGGATCGAGCCGAGCCGCAGCGCCATCGGCGCGACGTCGACCTCCGCCTTGTTGCGTTCGATGGCTCGCACGACGGCCGCCGCGACGTCCTGCGGGGTGCGCGTTCCGACGCCTGGCGGCAGCTTCACGTCCGCGCGCGCGAACATGCCGGCGTCGCGGATGAAGCCCGGGAAGATCGTCGAGACGCCGACGCCGGATGCGCGCAGGTCCTCCCGCAGACCGAGCGCGAAGCCGCGCAGCCCGAACTTCGTCGCCGAGTAGAGCGCGCTGCCGCCCTGCGCGGATCTGCCCGAGAGCGACGACGTGAAGACGAGGTGACCGTGACCGCGCGCCGCCATCGGCGCGGACAGCAGCTTCGCGAGCGCGATCGGCGCGCGCAGGTTGACGTCGAGCGCGCGGTCGATCTCGTGCAGCGCGAAGTCGTCGACCGTGCCGGCGGCCGGCAGGGCGGCGTTCGCGACGAGGATCTCGACCTCGCCCGCCTCCTCGACGAGCCGTTCGACGGCGTCGCGGTCAGCGAGATCGACGGCGAGCGCACGGCCCCCGATTTCCTGTGCGAGGGGCTCCAGCACGGCGGCGCGGCGTCCGGTCAGCACGAGCTGCGCGCCGCGCGCGGCGAGCGCGCGCGCGATCGCCTGGCCGATGCCGCCGCTCGCGCCCGTCAGCAGCACGGTTCCGCGAATCTCGCTCACGGCGCGGAAGACTACGTCCCGAACAGCGCGACCGTCGCGGTGAACGCGTGCACGAAGCTCGCGCCGCCGACCGGTCCGATCTCGCCGGCAGCGAAGAAGCCTGCCGACGGCGCGCCGTTGAGCTCGTCGCTGAGCGCGCTCGCGTCGTGATCCTCGATCCCGAACATCGAGCGTCCGCGTCCGTTGCACGAGAACGCGAGCGCGCCCGCCGGCGCGCCGCCGAGCGCCGAGACGCGCAGGCGCAGCTGCTCCTGCAGGTCGCGATCCGCCGAGGCGGCGTCGCGCGCGTGCAGCCGCAGCACCTGGCCCTCCTCCACGGGCGCGGCGACCGCGAGCGTGCCGGCGACCGGGTCGGCGCCCATCAGCTGGCGCACGAGGAAGTCGCGCTCTCCGTACTCGGGGCGGCCGCCGTCGACCGCGAGCCCGATCAACAGTCCGCCCGCGATCAGCGTGCGTTCGACCGGGTCGAGGTCCTCGATCTCCGCGCGTATGCGGTCGAGCGCCGGCTCGCCGGCCAGCTCGCGGATGACGTTGCCCTCCGCCTCCGTGATCGTCAGCTCGGGGCCGACCGGCGTCGCCCCCTGCGAGACGCACGGCAGCAGCTCGACGTCGTCGAAGCGCACGCAGACGGCTCCGCCGTCGAGCACTTCGTCGCCGTGGAACAGCACGCCGGTCTCGTCCGGGCGCCGGCCGCTCGCGAGGCCGCCGATCACCGGGACGCCCGGCGCACGCGCGGCGAGGTCGTGCAGCAGCGGATCGGTCGGGAACGAGAACGGGTCGGGCAGCAGGATCGCGCCGCGCGCGCCGGCAAGGTTCTCCATCCCGATGACGGTGACGGTGTCCTCATGGACCGAGGCCATCGCGTGAAACGTCCGCGCCCGCCCGCCGTCGAGCGACGCCGCCCACACCGCGACCGCCATCCCGTCCTCGTGCTCGGCGCCGCAGCCCAGCACGCCACCCGCGCCGCAGCCGGCAAGCGCGGCCGGGCGCAGCGCCTCGTGCACGCCCTCGAGCGTCGTCTCGGGGTGCGCGAGGTGTCCGCCGGAGGCAAACAGCACGACGAGGTCGGCGGACGCGCCGTCGAGCCCCACCCGTGCCGCCTGCGCGGCCTCGATCGCGGCGACGCGCGGATCCTGGCTCGTGGAGATGCCGGTGCCGATGCGGACGCCCATGCGTCCACCATACTCCGGCTCGGAAGCGCTCCCGGCGGCTTGCGCGCCGCGCTCGCCATACTGCGCCACATGCCCCCGCGGGTCATCGCGATCTTCGGTCCGACGGGAATCGGCAAGACCGCCGTGGCGGTCGCGTTCGCCGCGCGGCTGCGGGCCGCCGGAGAGAATCCCGTCGCGATCTCGGCCGACGCGCTGCAGGTCTACGCGGGGCTCGAGCGGCTCACCGGCGTCGCCGTCGCGGCCGAGCAGGCGAGGCTGGAGCACCGCCTCGTCTCGTTCCTGCCGGTCGACGCGACCTTCAGCGCCGGCCAGTACGCGGCGCTCGCGCACGCCGAGATCGACGCGGCGCTCCACGCCGGCCGGCGCCCGCTCGTCGTCGGCGGCACCGGCCTCTACCTGCGCGCCGCGCTCACCGAGCTGCAGCTCAAGCCGCCCCCGCCCGAGGGCGTGCGGGAGCGCTGGGAGCGCGCGCTGGAGCTGCGCGGCGCACCGGCGCTGCACGCCGAGCTGGCACAGCGCGCTCCGTGGGCGGCGGCGACGATCGACGGCAACGACCGCCAGCGGATCGTGCGCGCGCACGAGCTGCTCGACGCCGGCGAGCTGGAACCGCCGGAGGGGCCCTCGCAGCTGTGGACCGACGAGGTGCGCCACCCGACGCTGCTCGCCGGCCTGACGATGGAACGCGAGGCGCTCTACGCGCGGATCGACGCGCGCGTGGAGGAGATGGTGGCGGCGGGCGCCCGCGAGGAGGTGCTGCGCGCGCACGCGGCAGGCGCCTCGGAGACGGCGCGCAAGGCGCTCGGGTTCGACGAGCTGCTGACCGGAGACGTCGAGGCGATGCAGCGCCGCACGCGCAACTACGCGCGCCGCCAGCTCACGTGGATGCGCAAGCTGGCGGGCGTGGAGACGATCGACGTGACGGGCCGCGGCGCCGACGCGGTCGCCGAGGAGATCATGCGGCGAGCACTCTCGCCTTCATCCGCTCGAACTCCTCCTGGTTGATCGTGCCTCTCGCGCGCAGCTCGTCGAGCTTGTGCAGCTCGTCGGCCTGCGAGGAGCCCGCGACCGAGCGGATGTACTGGTCCGTCTCTCTCTGCATCTGCCGCTGCTCCGCGAGCGCCCGCTCGCGCATGCCGCTCCCGCGCGCGATCAGGTAGACCAGCACGGCGATGACCGGCACGAACACGAGGAAGAAGACCCAGGCGGCCTTCGCCCAGCCGGACAGCGTGTGATCGCGGAAGAGGTCGATCAGCACGGTGATCAGGATCCAGATCCAGATCACGATGAAGAAGATCGACAGGACGGTCAGCAGCGCGTCCCCGAGGTTGTAGTCGGCGAAGATCGGACTCATGCAGCGCTCCTCGAAGTGTTGGCCAGATACGTCCTCGTGCGGGTCGTGTACCCAATTCCAGAGCGATCTCCGCCCACGCCGAGCCGATAGGCTCCGGTGCCCCGCCGCAGCTTGGCGCGGCGGCGCTCGATTCCGACCGGAGGCGCGTTCGCAGTGAGGTTCGAGAAGTGGCAGGCGCTCGGCAACGACTACATCGTGGTCGAGCAGCGCGAGCTGCCGTTCGCGCTCACGCCGGCGCGCGTGCGCGCGATCTGCGCGGGTCACCTCGGCGTCTCCGCGGACGGGATCCTGCTGCTGAGCGAGGCGACGCAGCCCGGCTTCGTCGCGAAGCTCACGATCTTCAACCCGGACGGATCGGAGGCCGAGCTGAGCGGCAACGGCGCGCGCGAGGCGATCCTCTACCTGCGCCGCCACGGCTGGACAGACGCCGACGTCTTCTCGATCGAGACGGCGGCGGGCGAGATCCGCCCGACGATCACCGGCCCGGCGACCTGCCGCGTCGACATGGGCCGCGCGAAGCTGACGTCGAAGGACTACCCGGGCGGCGCCGAGGACGGCAGCGGGGAGATCGGCACGCCGGGGCGCATCTGGCGCTTCCAGCACGTCTCGATCGGCAACCCGCAGTGCTCGATGCGCGTCGACTCCGTCGAGGAGCTGGCCGAGCTGGACCTGCCGGCGCTCGGGCCGTTCGTCGAACGCTCGGAGCTGTTCCCCAACCGCACCAACGTCTCCTGGTACGCCGAGCTGGCGAGCGACCGCATCCGCGCGCGCATCTTCGAGCGCGGCGTCGGCGAGACGCTATCGTCGGGGACCGGCGCGACCGGCGCGGCCGTCGCGCACGTGCTGCGCGGCGGCGACTCGCCGGTCGTCGTGGAGCTGGACGGCGGCGAGCTGACCGTCGAGGTCGGCGAGGACCTGCACGTGAACCTGACCGGCTGGGCGGTCCCCGTCTTCGAAGGGCGCCTGTCCGACGACTTCATCAAGGAGCTGCATGCGACCGAGTAGACGCCTCGACCTGATCCCGCCCTACCTCTTCGCGCAGCTGGAACGCAAGATCGCCGAGAAGAAGGCTGCCGGCGTCGACGTGATCTCGCTCGGGATCGGCGACCCGGACACGCCGACGTATGCGCCGATCGTCGCGGCCGCGCACGCGGCGGTGGCCGATCCGGACACGCATCAATACCCGTCGAACCGCGGGCGCCAGGACTTCCGCGAGGCGGTCGCCGCCTTCTACGCGCGCCGCTTCGGCGTGACGCTTGACCCGGACAGCGAGGTCATGCCGGCGATCGGGGCGAAGGAGTGCATCTTCAACCTCTCGCTCGCATTCCTCGACCCGGAGGACGTCGCGCTCGCATCGGACCCCGGCTACCCGGTCTACACGGGCGGCCCGACGCTCGTCGGCGCCTCGTCGGTGCTGATGCCGCTCGTTCCCGCGCTCGGCTTCGCGCCCGACCTCGACGCGATCTCCGCGCAGGACGCCGCGCGCGCGAAGCTGATGTTCCTCAACTACCCGAACAACCCGACTGGCGCGGTCGTGCCGGACGGGCTGTTCGAGCGCGTGATCGCGTTCGCGCGCGAGCACGACATCCTCGTCGTGCACGACAACGCCTACAGCGAGACGACGTTCGACGGCTACGTCGCGCCGTCGTTCCTGGCGACGCCGGGGGCGAAGGAGGTCGGCATCGAAGTCTTCTCGCTCTCGAAGGGCTACAACATGACCGGCTGGCGCTGCGCCGTCATCGCCGGCAACGCGGATGCGATCGCGCAGTACTGGCGGCTGAAGTCGAACATCGACTCGGGCCTCTTCGAGGCCGTTCAGCTCGCGGGGATCGCTGCGTTGGATTCCTCGGTGGACGCCGAGGTCGCCGCGATGAACGCGGTCTACAAGCGCCGTCGCGACCTCGTGTGCGACGCGTTGCGCGCGGCCGGCGTCGAGGTGACGCCGCCGAAGGGCACGATCTACGTGTGGGCGCCGGTGCCGGCGGGCTACGAGAGCGCCGCGGCGTACTGCGAGCACGTGCTGGAGGAGGCGGGCGTCGTGATCTCGCCAGGCGGCGCGTACGGCGCCTCCGGCGAGGGCTTCTTCCGCATCTCGCTCACGACGCCCGACGAGCGGCTGCTCGAGGCGGTCGAGCGGATCCGGCAGCTCGGCTGAGCTGGCGCGCGACGTCTGCAGCGACCTCGCCGGGGCGCCGCACGACGTCGTCGTGCGTGAAGCGCAGGACGGTCCAGCCGGCGGCCGTGAGCGCGTTGGCCTTCGTGCGGTCGTGCTGGAAGGCGCGGCGTGTCTTGTGCGCGTCCCATCCGTCCAGCTCGACGACGAGTCGTTCGCGACGCCAGACGGCGTCTCCCTCATAGCCCTCCACGTACACGTTCGTCGCGGGACGGGGGAGGTCGTGGGCATCGAGGAGCGGGAGGAAGCGGTCCTCCAGCTCGGAGCGAGTGAGGGTGGCGCCCTGGGCAGCCAGCTCGGCCAGCGCCGCGCGCACCGTCACAACGCTCCGGCCGCGCCGCCCGCGCACGCGCCCGAGCACATCCTCGATGGCCTTGACGTCGAGGGTGCGCCGGCGCTCGGCCTCGCCGCAGACCTTGACGAGCGCGTCGTGCCGGAGCACCTCGGCGAGGTCGACGAGGGTGCGCTCGACGGTGGTCACCGGGATGCCCTCGATGCGCGTGACGTCCGGTCGATCCAGGCGCCGCCGGCCGTGCACGCGGATCCGCTCCGTGCTCCTGCGCTCGATCGGCGTGCTGACGTCGATCCGCGTCCCACCGGCGTACCGCAGCTCGTGAAGCGCCGCGGCGTCCCGGTGGCTCAACACCGCGCCCGGTCCAATCGCGAGCACCGCCGCGAGGCGGTAGCCGTCCGGACGCAGGTGCGCATGGCCGACGGCGTAGACGCCACGGTGAAGGAGAATCAAGCGCCCACGCAGCACCCGCTTGTCGATCATGGTCGCGCTGACTCCCGCATCGAGCAACTGGCCGCGGGAGACCACGCCATGTTGCCCGTGCGCAAGCGCACCGATCACCGCATCCACGCGAGGACCGCGAATCCGACGGTCCATGGGGCAGTCGAATTCGCGGTCCTCGGGCATTGCTCCAGCGTTCCAGGTCGCTTGCGACATGTGGGGCGCGGTTCGCGACGGCTTAGACTCATGGCGTGGCGACCGTCAAGAACCGCAACGGACGCGCGACGCAGACGCCGGGGCGCGGGCAGGCGCCCGCGGGGCGCGCGCGCCAGCGTGCGCTGGCGGTCGGGGTGCTGGAGTCCGGCGAGGACCTGAGCGAGCTGGAGGAGCTGCTGCGGACCGCCGGCGTGGCCACCGTCGGCCAGCTCGTCCAGCACCGCGACCAGCCGCATCCGAACACGTATCTCGGGCCGGGCAAGCTGGAGGAGCTGAAAGAGGCGGTCAGAGCGTGCGACGCCAACGTCGTCGCCTGCGACGACGAGCTGACGCCGCGTCAGGGGCGCAACCTGGAGGAGGCGCTCGGCACGCCGGTCGTCGACCGTACGGCGATCATCCTCGACATCTTCGCCGGGCACGCGCACAGCGCGGAGGGCAAGCTGCAGGTCGAGCTGGCGCAGCTCGAGTACAACCTCGCGCGCATGCGCGGCCTGTGGACGCACCTCGAGCGACTCGGCGGCGGCGTGGGTACGCGCGGACCGGGCGAGACGCAGATCGAGACCGACCGCCGCCTCGCGCGCGACCGCATCACCGCGCTCAGACGCCGCCTCGCCGGGGTGAGACGCTCGCGCGGGACGATGCGTGCCGAGCGCACGCGCGCGCAGCTCCCCGAGGTGGCGCTCGTCGGCTACACGAACGCCGGCAAGTCGACGCTGCTGAACGCGCTCACGGGCGCAGAGGTCGGCGTCAGAGACCGCCTCTTCCACACGCTCGACCCGACGACGCGCGCGTGGAGGCTCGGCGGCCGCGACCACCTGCTGACCGACACCGTCGGCTTCATCCGCAAGCTCCCCCATCAGCTGGTCGACGCGTTCGGGGCCACGCTGGAGGAGACGCGCCTGGCCGACCTGCTGCTGCACGTCGTCGACGCCTCCGCGCCGGAGGACGAGCTCAGCGAGATGATGCGCGCCGTGCACGTCGTGCTGGAGGAGATCGGCGCAGGTGATCGGCCGCGCGTGCTCGTGCTCAACAAGGCCGACGCGCTCGACGCCGACGCGCGCGCGGACGTGCGCCTGCGTCATCCCGGCGGCGTGCTCGTGGCGGCGCTCACGGGCGAAGGACTGGACGAGCTCGGCGAGCGCGTCGAGACCGAGTTCGCGCGCTCGCTGCGCCACGTGGAGCTGCTGCTGCCCTACCGCGACGGCGACCGCCTCGCCGAGCTGCACGAAGTCGCGGGCGAGCTGGTGCGCGAGGACACGCCGGAGGGCGTGCGCGTGCGCGTGAGCCTGCCGACGGCGGTCGCCGCGCGCTTCGAACGCTACGCGGTGAACGGCAACGGGCGCGTCGCGTGACCGGCGGACCAGGCATCGAGGGGGCGACGCTTGCGGAGAGCGCCCCGGCCGGGGCGCCTGCCCACGCCTCCCTCGCGGTCAAGCTGCTCCATCCCCAAGCCATCCTCCCGCGCCGCGCGTACCCTGGCGACGCCGGTCTGGACCTGCACGCGACGGAAGCGCTCACGCTGGCGCCGGGCGCGCGCGCGTCGATCGGCACAGGCATCGCCGTCGCGATCCCCGAGGGGCAGGCCGGGCTCGTGCTGCCGCGCTCGGGGCTCGCCGCACGCAGCGGGATCGCGCTCGTCAACGCTCCCGGCCTGATCGACGCCGGCTACCGCGGCGAGATCCGCGTGCTGCTGCTCAACACCGACCGTGAGACGCCGTGCGATATCGCGGTTGGCGACCGCATCGCTCAGCTCGTGCTCGTGCGACTCGAGCTGCCGTCGACCGTCGAAGTCGAGGCGCTGCCGCAGAGCGAGCGCGGCGAAGGCGGCTTCGGCTCCAGCGGGAGCTGAGCGGCAACGCGCCCTCACTGAACGTTTGCGGTTCTTTACAAGCCCGTCACGGGAAGCCTGGGGCCTGGTCGCTAGGTTCCTGTCGTGCAAGCTCGGTCGCCGGGGGACGACCGGGAGCGCGGCGCCGGGGGACGCCGCGGAGGGGACATCGGGGCCGGTGCGGTCAGGCGCATCGGCCCCGGTGCGATCGCGCCTGCGGCCTACACCAGTCCGACGGCTTGCAGGAACTGCTGGGCGACGTCGGCGGGGGACTTCCCGTTCAGCGCGACCGCCGCGTTCATCCGCTGCATCGCGCTCGTCGTGAGCGCGCGGCTGACCGCGTCGAGCGTCGCCGCGAACGCGGGCCCCTCCGCGCGCAGCACGCGCCGGGAGACGACCGGCGTCACGTTCTGGAAGCCGAAGACGTGCCTGGGATCGGCGAGCACGACGTATCTGCCGCTCTGCAGCTGGCCGTCGGTCGTGAGCACGTCCGCCACGTCGACCTGGCCGTCGTTCAAGGCCTGGTACTGCAGACCGACGGTCAGCGGCGCGAAGTCGACGTCGCGGATCCCGTAGATGCGCGCGAGCCCCCGCAGGCCGGCCTCGCGCCGACGGAACTCGGGCGGCGCGCCCAGCTTCAAGCCCCGGATCGCCGCGAGGCCGCCGACGGCTCTCAGGCGATGTGCGCGCGCATAGTCCGGCAGCACGACGAGCGCGTCGATCGTGCTGAACCGGGTCATCGGCAGCAGTCGGAAGCCGTGCGCGCGCGCATAGTCCTGGCCGGCGGTGAACGTCCCCTCGGCGGACGCGTAGCGCGTCGCGTCCCGCGCGACCGCGGTCTCGAACACGCCGACGTAGGCGGGGTAGAGGTCGATCTGGCGGCTGCGCAGCGCCTGATCGGCGATCTGCGTCGAGCCGATGTTCTGCTTGAGCGCGACCGTGAAGCCTCTCGCCTCCAGCGCCTGCTGGTAGAGCTGTCCGATCAGGACCTGCTCGGTGACGCTCTGCGTCCCGAACGTGACCGGGGGCTTGCCGCTGCCGGGCAGCGACGCGGCGGCGCGCGTGCTCGTCGTGCCGCTGCCGCTCCCGCCGCAGGCGACGAGCCCGGCGGCGAGCGCTCCGGCGGCGAGCAGGGGGAGGACCGTGCGCACGAGGCAGCCGATCCTAGTCCGCTCCTCGACGGGAGGCATCGGTCGGACTGTCTGGGCTCAGACGCCGGCGGCGCGGCGCGCCTCGACGTGCGCGGCCGCCTCGAGCGCGTCGTCGAGCGGCGGGAGCGGCTCGCTGCGCCCGAGTGCGCGCGCGATCAGCCAGTCGGCCAGCCAGACGTTCTTCGGCAGCAGCGGACCGTGCAGATAGGTCCCGATCACGTTGCCCTGGCGGACGCCCTCGACGCCGCTCGCGCCGTCGTTGCCGTGACCGCGCAGCACGCGCCCGAGCGGCTGCGCGCCAGGACCGAGCCGCGTGCGCCCGCCGTGGTTCTCGAAGCCGGCCAGAACTCGGCGCCCGCCCGGTCCACCGTCGCCGAGGTCGACCTCGATCGCGACGTTGCCGATCAAGCGCGGGCCGTCGCCGCGCACGGTTCGCAGGTCGACGAGGCCGAGCCCCGGGAGCGTCTCCGCGCCCAGCTCGTAGGAGTGCCCGAGCAGTTGGAAGCCGCCGCACACGGCGAGCAGCGCAGCGCCGCGGGCCGCCGCCGCGTGCAGGCCCTCGCGCTTGACCTCGGCGAGGTCGAAGGCGCACAGGCGCTGGTCGCGGTCCTGGCCGCCGCCGATGTAGAAGAGGTCCGCCGCGTCCGGATCGAGCGGCTCGCCGAGATCGCCGGCGGTGAGCGAGAAGCCGATCCCGCGCCACTCGCAGCGGCGGCGCAGCAGCAGCAGGTTGCCGCGGTCGGCGTAGATGTTCATCAGGCCCGGGTAGAGGGCGCAGACGCGCAGCGTCTCAGGCATGCAGCAGCACCACCTCGGAGCCGACGTGCTCGTCGGTCATCTCGATGAAGCGCCTGCCCGCCGCGTGCAGGCCGAGCGCGACGCTCTCGGCCTCGAGCGTGTCGCCGTCGAGCCGGTCGAGCCGCACCGCGTCGCCGTCGGCGGTGCGCGCGCCCGCCGGGGAGATCGTCTGGCGGATCCGCTCGATCGTCGTGCCGTCGGGATCCGGCCGCACGGCGACCGGCTGGCTCGCGTACACCCACCCGTCGCGCTCGAGCACGTCCGGCAGCGGCAGCTCGGTGTGCTCGGCGTCGAAGCCCTCCAGCGCGTCGGCGAGCGCGCACGCCAGCAGGCCGCCCGGGCGCAGGCAGCGCGCGGCGCTGCGCAGCAGGGCGGCGCGGCCCTGGGGACCGCCGAGCAGCTGGATCGTCTGCATCGGCGCGAGCACGAGCGCGAACGCCTGCTCGAACGCGAACTCGCGCGCGTCGGCGCAGACCGTCTCGACGGGGAGCCGCGCCGCCGCCGCGCGCTCGGCGAGCGCGGCGAGCAGCGCGGCGTCGCAGTCGAGCGCGACCACGGCGTGGCCGGCTCGCGCGAGGTCCAGCGCGACGCGCCCGCTGCCGGCGCCGAGATCCAGGATCGGGCCGCTCGCCTCCGCCGCCAGCTCGCGCCACAGCGGCAGGTCCGCCGCGTAGCGGCCGCACTCGAGGTCGTGCCACAGGACGTGCAGCGCCTCGACGGTCGGCGCGGCTGTGCTCATCGCCAGTACTCCGGCGCCGCGCCGCGGCGCGCGAGCAGCTCGCGCAGCGCGAGCAGCGCGGTGTAGGTGGGCAGGGCGTAGAGGGGACCGTCTCCGGCCGCGCGTGCTGCGTCGAGCGCCTGCTCCAGCTCCGGCACGACGACGAGCCGCTCCTGCTCGACGCCGGCGTACTTGAGCCGCACGGCGAGCTCGGCGGCGCGCGTGCCGGTGCAGGTGATCCGCCGCACGCGGTCGGCGAGCAGCTCGAAGTCGGCGTCCCACACCCACGAGACGTCGCGGCCGTCGGCCGTGTTGTCGTTCAGCGCCGCGAGCAGGTCGAGCGGGTGGGCGGGATCTTCGAGCGCGAGCGTGCGCAGCACCTCGTTCGCCCCGGCCGGGTTCTTGATCAGCAGGATCGACAGCGGGCGGCCGCCGAGGTCGATCGTCTCGGCGCGGCCGAACGCGGCCTCCACGGCCTGGAGGCCGGCGGCGATCTGCTCCAGCGGCGCGCCGAGCGCGTGGCAGAGCGCGGCGGCGCCGAGCGCGTTGTAGACGTTGTAGAGGCCGGGGAGGGGGAGCGACACGGTCGCCTGCGCGGCGCCGATGCGCAGCGTGAACGTGGCGTCGCGGGTGCCGTTGAGCCGGACGTCCCGCGCGACCACGTCCGGGTCCGGCCGGCGCGCCCCGCAGCTCGGGCAGCGGTAGCGGCCGAGATGGCCGAGGTAAATCGCCTCGTAGACGTACGCGTGCCCGCATCTGCGGCAGTGCTTCGAGTCGGCCGCGTGCTGCATCTGCGGCAGCGCCATCGCGTCGTCCGCGACGCCGAACGTCGTGACGCGCTCGCGCCCGCGGCCGAGGTCGGCGATCAGCGGGTCGTCGGCGTTGACGACCACCCGCGTGTCGCCCGGCAGCGCGGCGACGACCTGCCCCCAGCGCTCGGCGATCGTCTCCAGCTCGCCGTAGCGGTCGAGCTGGTCGCGGAAGAGGTTGCCGAGCAGCACAGCGCGCGGTCGCAGCTCGCCGGCGAGCTGGGGCAACCAGAACTCGTCGACCTCGAACAGGCCCAGCTCGCCGTCGATCCCGCCTCCGCGCGCCGCCTCCAGCAGGGTCGAGGCGATCCCGCCGGCCATGTTCGCGCCGGCGCGGTTGTGCACGAGCCGCGTGCCCTTCTGCTGGAGGATCGCTGCGACCATCGCGGCCGTCGTCGTCTTGCCGTTCGTCGCCGAGATCGCGACCGACCCCTGCGGCAGACGGCCGGCGAGCGTGCGGATCGCCTGCGGGTCGAGCCGCATCAGCAGCTTGCCGGGGAGGCTCGTCCCGCCGCCGCGCCCGGCCGCGCGCGCGAGGCCGCCGACCGCGCGCGCGACCGCGAGCTTCGGCGCCAGCGCGCTCACGGGACGATCACCCGCACGGCGGCGGGCAGCGTGCGCACGGTCGTCGGCAGCTCGGCGAGCGGGTCGCCGTCGGCGTAGAGCGTGAAGGGGCGGTCGGCGGCGATCCGCAGCTCGCGCGCGCGGCGCACCTTGACCTCATCGGTCACCACGTGCGTGCCTCTGAAGACGCGCGGCAGCCCGCGCAGGAAGCGGCGCTTGCTCACGTCGGCGACCGTCACCACGTCGAAGGCGCCGTCCTCCAGCGAGGCGTCGGGTGCGAGCACCATCCCGCCGCCGTACTGGCGCCCGTTCGCGGCCGCCACGCTGTAGCCGACGTGGGTCAGCGGCTGTCCGTCCAGCTCCAGCTCGAAGCGCGCCGGGCGCCAGCCGGCGAGTGCGCGCAGCGCGCCGTAGAGGTAGGCGGCGTCGCCGGGGACGCGCGTCTCGTTCGCGATCCGGTTCGCGTCGGAGTCGAAGCCGCAGCTTGCGATGCCGATGAAGGCGCGCTCGCCGCAGACGCCGAGGTCGATCGCGCGCTCGCGGCCGTTCGCGATCGCCGCCGCGGCTGCGGCGGGGTCGCGCGGGATGCCGAGCGTGCGCGCGAAGTCGTTGCCGCGCCCGCCGGGGACGATCGCCAGCAGGCCGGGGTGGGCGGGGTCCGCCTCCGTGGCCTGCCGCAGTCCGTCGGCAACCGCGCCGACGACCCCGTCGCCGCCGAGCGCCGCCGCCACCTCGCCGGCCGCGCCCGCCGCGCGCCCGAGCTCGCGCGCGTGTTCGATGTCGCGCGTGTGGGCGAGCCGCACGCGCAAGCCCGCGTCGCGCAGCGCCCGCTCGGCGGCCGGGAGCGCACGCAGCGCGCGGCCGCCGCCGGCGGCCGGGTTGACGATCAGGACGACGTCGCGCTCCATCCCCTGAACGCTACCGCCGGCCGGCACCGCAGCGCCCCCGCGCTTGCGCCTGCGGCGGGACGGACCGTAGCGATCGTTATGCTTCGCCGCCGTGCTCCGACTCCGCGCACAGGCCGGTCTCCTCGTCGTGCTTGGCGCGTTGGCGCTCATGCTCGCGAGCGGCTGCGGCAGCTCCGGGACGACCGCGACGACGGCGCCCGCCACCGCCACGACGAGCGCGAGCAGCGGTCCGTGCCAGTACGTCGCCGCGCCGGCGCCGAAGGGCCCGCAGCACCTCAGAGCCCCGTCCTCGACGCTCGATCCGGGCAAGACGTGGACCGCGACCGTCACGACCAACTGCGGCACGTTCGCGATCAAGCTCGACGTCGCGCGCGCGCCGAAGACGTCGGCGTCGTTCGCCTACCTGGCGAAGCACGGCTTCTACGACGACCTCACGTTCCACCGCATCGCGCAGGGCTTCGTGATCCAGGGCGGCGACCCGCAGGGCGACGGCTCGGGCGGCCCCGGCTACACGATCGTCGAGGCGCCGCCGAAGGGCCTGCGCTACGTGCACGGCCTCGTCGCGATGGCGAAGACCGCCACCGACCCCGACGGAGCGTCCGGCAGCCAGTTCTTCATCGTCACCGCCCCGAACGCCGGCCTGCCGCCGCAGTACGCGCTGCTCGGGAAGGTCGTCCGGGGCCTCGACGTGGTGGATGCGATCGGCCAGCTCCAGCTCCAGCAGGGCTCGAACCCGACCGACGGTCCGCCGGCGCAGCCGGTCGTGATCCAGTCGGTCGTCGTCAGCTCGCACTGAGCGGGCTAGAACAGCTCGCCCTGCGTCGGCTCCGGCGCGGCGGGGCTCAGGCACTCGGGCCCGTCGTAGCGCGCGTCGTTGACCGCCTTCGAGACGGCGCGCGCGTGCGTCTGGTCATCCGCCAGCGGGTGCAGCATCGCGTGCAGGCGCGGCGGCGGCGTGCCGGGGTCGAGCCAGTCCTCCTCGTCGGCCGGGTCGAGGATCACCGGCATGCGCGGGTGGATGTGCTGGACGACCGCGTTGGCGGCCGTCGTGACGATCGCGCACGTGCGCAGCAGCTCGCCGTCCGGGTTGCGCGGATCTCGCCACGCCGTGCGGATCCCCGCGAACGCGAACGGCTCGTCCGCGCCCTTCGTGACGTGGAACGGCTGTCTTGCTCCCTCGCGCTGCCACTCGTAGAAGCCGTCGGCGACGATCAGGCAGCGGCCGCGCTCGAACGGCCGGCGGTACGCCGGCTTGTCGGCGACCGTCTCGGCGCGCGCGTTGATCATGCGGAAGCCGACGCTCGGGTCCTCGGCCCACGGCGGCACGAGGCCCCAGCGCAGCAGCGCGCCGGTCGGCCCGCCCTCGCGCATCACGACGGCCAAGACCTCGTCGCCGGGCGCGACGTTGAAGCGCCGCTCGATCTGCACCGACTCGCCGAGCGGGAAGCGCGCGCGCAGCTGCGCCGGCGTCGTCGACGCGAGCGTGTAGCGACCGCACATGGGCGGGCGTCAGCGGCGGGCGGCCACGGCCGCGGCTCTCGCGCGCGCTTGCTTGCGCCGGCCGAGCAGCGCCATCACGCCGAGCACGGCGATCACGATCACGATGCCGAGGAAGATCCCGCCGCCGAGCGAGACGCCGCCGAACGGCAGCGAGACCAGCTCGGCGAGCCCGAGGCCGATCGCGAGCAGCGCAATCACGATCCCGAGGATCAGCAGGTACCCGCGCAGCCGCAGCAGCACGCTCGAACCCGGCGGCGGCGCGACGAGGCCCATGAAGCGCAGCATCAGCAGCTGGCGGTCGCTCGGCGGCGTCTGGCCGAGCCGCGTGACGGCGTCCTTGAGGTCTCCGGCGCGGCGCTCGGCGAGCGCGATCGAGGCGTCGGCCATGCGGCGCAGCTGCATGCGCTCCTGCGGGCGCGCCGCGGCGAGCGCTCTCTGGTAGTAGGCGCGCGTCGCTCTGCCGTCGTAGCGCTCGGCGGCGCGCGCGCCGAGGATCGCGTAGGCGGCGGCCTTGAACTTCGTCTCCGCCTCCAGCTCCTCGTCGCTGCGCTGCTCCAGGCGCTCCATCGCGGCCAGGCTGCCCGCCTGGACCTGGCGCACCGCGCGCGGCTTCTGCTGCTTCGCCATTGAGGCGAACAGTCTAGTTGGCTAGGACGCCCCCGCGCCGCCCGACGGCGAGGCGGGGGAGGGGCTGCCCGAGCCGGCCGGGGGCGGCGCGCCGCGGACGGGCTTTCTGCCCGGTGGGATCACGTAGATGCGCTGGTCGGTGTAGAGGTTCCCACCGCTGTCGGCGCTCGCCGGCGGCGCGCGGTAGACGTCGACGTGGCGGTCGATGATCGCGCCGCCGGTGTCCTGCGCGAGGAACCAGCCGTGTCCGGGCGTGTCGCGGTAGGCGGCGATGTAGACGCGCGAGCCGAGCGGGATCGTGCGCGGGTCGACGGCGATGCTTCTCCAGAAGTGCAGCGGCAGCGACGCCCCGGGCGCGAAGCTCACCCCGGGCAGCGGCACGTACCGCTTGCCGACGCCGTCGGACCACCCGCCGCCGTCGAGCGGGAACGTCAGCGCGTGCGTGTGCGTGAGCCAGAAGGCGCCGGCGCGCCACACCGGCGGGCCGCCCTTCCAGCCGCGGCGGCCGGGCACGCTCGGCCTGCCCTTGCCGTTGACCCAGCCGCCCGAGCCGAGCGCGTCGATGTGGTAGGTGCGGCCGTCGAGGCCGAGCCCCTCGCCCTCCATCGAGACGCCGCTCGCCGAGTACAGCCAGTCGATCCGGTGCTTGCCGGGGAGGCCGGGGGCGCTCACCTTTTTGCCGACGAACCACGCCTCCGGCGCCGGGTAGTACTCCGTCACCTCGACGTGATGGAGCCAGCCGGACTTGGAGATCGGCTTGGCAGCGGCGGCAGCGCTCACGCTCAGCGACGCGAGCGCGGCGCAGGCGAGCGCGGCGAGGGAACGGGCGCGCATGACTGAAGAGAGCATCGGTCGCTGCAACACGAACTTGAGCCCCGAGGTTGCGGCTGGCGTGCACGGTACTGTCTCGGCATGCGGATGCGAGCGGCCGTGCTGGAGGAGTTCGGATCCCCGCTTGTCGTGCAGGACGTCGAGCTGGCCGACCCCGGCCGCGGCGAGGTGCTCGTGCGCCTGGTCGCGTGCGGCGTCTGCCACACCGACCTCTACACCGCCTCCGGCGCCGACCCCTCCGGCTACGCGCCGTGCGTGCTCGGGCACGAGGGGGCGGGCGTCGTCGAGCGGGTGGGGGACGACGTCACGCTCGTGAAGCCAGGCGACCACGTCGTCACGCTGTTCTCGCCGCAGTGCGGGGCGTGCGTCCACTGCCGCAGCCCGCGGACGAACCTCTGCCTCGCGATCCGCGAGCAGCAGAACAAGGGCTACCTGCCCGACGGCACGACCCGCCTCGCGCGTGACGGCGAGCCGCTGCGGCACTTCATGGGCACCTCGACGTTCGCCGAGTACACCGTGATGCCACAGATCGCGCTCGCGAAGATCTCGCCGGAGGCGCCGCTGGAGGGCGCCGCGCTGTTCGCGTGTGGGCTCTCGACCGGGCTCGGCGCGGCGCTGAAGACGGCCCGCGTGGAGGCGGGCGCGACGTGCGTGGTGTTCGGCGCGGGGATGGTCGGGCTCGGCGCGGTCGCGGGCTGCCGGCTCGCCGGCGCCGAGCGGATCGTGTGCGTCGACCTCTCGGAGGAGCGCCTCGCGCTCGCGCGCGGGCAGGGCGCGACCGACGTGCTGCTCGGCGGCGAGGACGCGGTGCAGCGGATCCTCGACCTGACCGGCGGCTTCGGCGCCGACTACAGCTTCGAGGCGACCGGGAACGTGCGCGTGATGAGACAGGCGGTCGAGGCGGCGCGCATGGGCTGGGGGCTGGCGACGATGTGCGGCGTCGCCGGGAAGGGGGAGACGCTCGACGTGATCCCGCGCTGGCTGATCCAGGGCCGGCGCATCGCCGGCTCGTCGTTCGGCGGCCTCAAGGGGCGCGAGGACGTGCCCGCGCTGATCGACCGCTGGCTCGCGGGCGAGCTCGACGTCGCGCCGTTCGTCTCCCATCGGATCGCGCTCGACCAGGTGAACGACGCGTTCGCGCTGATGGAGGCCCAGGACGGGATCCGCAGCGTGATCGCGTTCGAGCCGGCCGCCTGACGGCGACCCCGCAGACGCAAGAAACCTTTCGCCGCACCCGCGAAAGCGGGTATCAGGCTGCCAACTAGCTGACAAAACCTCTCACGGGCTTGAACGCCGACGCGCCACGCCCGATGGCGGTTCTCGGTCGCACCCGCACCGTTTGACGAGAGGACCCCTTGATGACCATCACCTGCCCGGAGCCGGCGGCGCCGGCCGAGGCGACGGTGCGCCACGCGCTCGATCGCGCTCGCGGCGGCGGACAGACGCCCGCAGTGCTCGTCCTTGACGCGGGCGACGTCGGCCGGATCGACCGCGCATACGGGCACGCGACCGGCGACGAGGCGCTCGCCGAGCTCCAGCTGCGGCTGCGTGCCGCGCTGCCGTCCGGCGCGACGCACGCGCAGCTCTCACGCGAGCGCCTCGTCGCGGCGCTCGCGCTCGACGACCGGCGCGATGCGCCCGAGCTCGCGCAGGCGCTCGCCGCCGTCACGCGCGCGCCGCTGCGGGTCGCGGACGTGCGCGTCCGCCTCGACGCGACGATCGGCGTGGCACTCGCGCACGATGGCGACGCCGACCCCGCCGCGCTGCTGCGCGACGCCGACGCCGCCGCCCGCGGAGCGCGCGTCGCCGGCGCGCCGCCATGGCGCCTCGCCGACCCGGCCGAGCACGAGCACGCGCTGCGGAATCTGCGGCTGGCGGACGAGCTCGCCGACGCGCTCGCGCAGGACCAGCTGACGGTCTACTTCCAGCCGATCCTGTCGTTGCGGCGCGACGCGCTGGCCAGCGTCGAGGCGCTCGTGCGCTGGCAGCATCCCGTCCGCGGCCTGATCGAACCGGCGCAGTTCCTCCCGATCGCTGAGGAGAGCGGACTGATCGTCGAGATCGGCGACTGGATGCTCAGGGCCGTGTGCGTGCAGCTCGATCGCTGGAGCGCGCAGCACCCCGAGCGCGTGCTGCCGTCCGTGGCGCTCAACGTGTCGCCGCGGGAGCTGCTCGAGCAGACGTTCGCCAGTCGCTTCGCGCACGCCGTGCTGGGCGCGCAGGTCCCACCGGAGGGGATCGTGCTGGAGCTGTCGGACGCGACCGCGCTCGACGAGCACCCCGACGCCGAAGCGCTGCTCAACGCGCTCAGACGCCTCGGCGTGCGCATCGTGCTCGACCGCTTCGGCGGGGCGCGCTCCTCGCTGGCGCAGCTCGCGCAGCTGCCGATCGACGGGCTCAAGCTCGACCGCGCCCTGCTCGGCCCGGCCGGCACGCCGCCGGACGAGCTGCCGATCGCCGCGGCGATCGTCGAGCTGGGCCATGCGCTCGGGCTGTCGATCACGGTGCCGGGAATCGAGACCGAGCGCCAGCTCGCGGCCGTGCGGGCGCTGCACGCCGACGCTGTGCAGGGCCATCTGATCGCACGTCCGGCGCCGGCGACGGCGGTCGCCGACCTGGGGGAGCTCGAGGCCGGCCTCGGCGGCCGCAGACGCGGGCGTGCGGCCGGCGAGGACGAGGACCTGTTGCCGCTCAGCGCGGTGGCGGCTGCGCTCGGCGTCTCGTCGAGCACCGCGCGACGGCTCGCCGACCAGGGCGTGCTGCCCGGCACGCGCACCGGTGGCGGCCACCGCCGCTTCCGCCGCGGCGACGTGCAGCGGCTGGCGCGCGAGCGCAGCCGGACGCCCAGCCTGCGCTCGTGGGAGCTGCCGGAGCGGCCGCTGCCGGCGAGTGCGGCACTGCTCGCGCACGACGGGCCGGCGTTGGTCGAGCGTGCGGGACGGGCGCTGTACGAGCCCGCACGGCCCGGATGGTTTGCGGCGCCGCAGGGCGCCGCACGCGCACGGGCATGGCTCGAAGCCTTCGGGGGCGCGCTCGCGGCGGGCGACGCGCGCGCAGCGCTGGCCGCCACCGTCGCATACGGCTCCGCGGCGACGCTCGGCGGAGCCTCAGCGGCCGAGGTCGTGCGCTTCCTCGGCCAGTTCGGCGCGATCGCCTCGCACGAGCTGATCCGTACGAGCTCGGCGGCCAAAGAGGGCCGCGCGCTCCAGCGCGTCATGAGCGCCGCGATCGAGGCGTTTCTCGCGCAGCTCTAACGGTCCTCCATCCGGTGCGGGGCGCCGTAGTCCCCGAGCAGATCGAGGAACGGGACGGCGTCGAACGCCTCGGGTCCGAGCACGCCGCTGCCGCGCCACGCGCCGGTCGCGAGCAGCTCGAGCGCCACGACGGGGTTGAGCGCGGTCTGCCACACGACGGCCTGCGCACCGTACTCGCGCATGCTCCAGTCGTTGTCGACGACGTGGTAGAGGTACGTCTGCCGCGGCCGGCCGTCCACGCCCGTGCCCGTGACGTAGGTGCCCGCGCACGTGCGGCCGGTCATCCGCTCGCCGAGCGTCGCCGGGTCGGGCAGTGCCGCCGCCACCACGTCGCGCGGCGCGACCTCGCAGTCGCGCACGCGCACCGGCTCGGTCGCGTCGAGGCCGAGCATGTGCAGCGTCTTGAGCACGTCGATGAACTCGCGTCCGAGGCCGTACTTGAAGGTCACGCGCTCGCAGTCGACCCAGCGCGGGATCAGCACGACCTCCTCGTGCTCGACGTTGACGCACTCGATCGTCCCGATGCCCTCGGGGAACCTGAACAGCTCCGGCTCGGAGAACGGCTCGGTCGTGAACCAGCCCGGATCGCGCTGCCACACGAGCGGCGGGTTGAGGCACTCCTCGATCGTCGTCCAGATCGAGAAGGTGGGGGCAAACTCGTAGCCCTCGACGCGCAGGTCGGCGCCGTCGCGCACGCCGATCTCCTCGACGCGCGAGAACAGATGGTCGGCGGCGTAGCGGGCGAAGACGTCCGACATCCCGGGCTCGACGCCGATCCCCACGAGCGCGAGCTGGCCGGCGCGCTCCCACGCCTCGGCCGCCGCCAGCTGCAGCTCGCCGAGCAGCACTCCCGGGCGGCGGTACGGCTCGGTCGGGTGCGGCCGCGAGAGCGTCATCGCCATGTCGAGATAGGTGACGCGCGCGGCGTGACAGGCGCCGAAGATCGGCTCGTTGAAGCGCGGATCGCAGGCGTTGAGGACCGCGTCAGCCTGCGTCTCGCGGATCAACGCGACGAGTCCCGCCTGGTCGCTCGCGTCGACCTGCGCGGCGGAGAAGCGGTCGGGCTCGCCGAGCCGATCGACGGCCCGCCGGGCGCGCGCGAGCGCGATGTCGGCGACGGTCATGTGCGCGAAGAAGTTCCGTCGCTGGGCGATCGCCGGAACCGCCGAACCGACACCGCCGGCACCGACGACGAGGATCCGCATGTCCCGACTGTAGCCACGCCGGCGCTCCCGGCGCTGCGACGGCAGGAGGTTGCAGCGCTCCCCGGGGGCTGAGATGCTCGAACGCATGCGGATAGCGTCATTGGTGCCGGAGCGCACGGTCGAGTCGATCTACCGATCGATCGTGCCGATGCAGGCGCTCGCGCACAGGGGGCACAGCGTGCACGTCGAGGAGCGCGACGAGATACGCGACCCGGCAGGGCTGCTCGACTACGACGCGATCCAGATCGTGCGGATATGCCATCCGCTGATGGTGCGGCTCGCGAGACAGCTGCGCCGGCGCGGCGTGGCGATCGTGTGGGACAACGACGACCAGCGCGTCGCGCTGCTCGAGGAAGCGGCGAAGGCGCCCGGGCAGGACGGCATGGCGGCGCAGCGCTTCTTCGTCTCGATGCGCTCGATGGCCAGCGTCGCCGACGCGGTCACGACGCCGAGCGAGTCGCTCGCACGGCTGCACGCGGCCGACAGCCGCCGCGAGGTGCAGATCCTGCCCAACCACCTGCCGCCCACGTTCAAGCGGCCCGAGAGACTGATGCCGCACCAGGGCGTCCACGTCGGCTGGGTGGCCATGCCGCATCACGCCCCGAGCTTCGAGGCGCTCGGCATCCGCGAGACGCTCGAACGCCTGCTCCAGCGTCACGCGCATCTGGGGATCACCGGCATCGGCCTCGACCTGCAGCTCAGGAGCCACCGCTACACGCACCTCGTCGGGGTCCCGTACGGCCAGCTGCCCGAGCGCCTGCCGCACTTCGACATCGCGCTCGCTCCGCTCGCCGACAGCGCCGTCGACCTCGCTCGCTCGGACGTGAAGCTGAAGGAGTACGCCGCCGCCGGCGTGCCGTGGCTGGCCTCGGCGATCGGCCCGTACGCCGGCTTCGGCGAGCAGCAGGGGGGACGCCTCGTCGCCGACGGCGACTGGCTGCACGCGATCGACGCGTTGATGCACGACGTCGACGCCCGCCGCGTCCTCTCCCAGCGAGGCCAGCGCTGGGCGGCCGGCGAGAAGATCGAAGCGCACGTCGACGTGTGGGAGCGCACGTTCGAGGACGCGATCGCGCAGGCGCGCGCGCCGCACGCGGTCGGCTGAGCGCCGCCGCGCGTCAGCGCGCCAGCAGCGCGGCGCCGATCGCGCCGCCGAGGTCTCCGAGCGCGACGAGCTGCACGGTCGGCGGGCGCTCGTTGACGAACAGGTGCGGCTGCATCGCCTCCCGGATGCGCTCGACGTAGGGATCGCCGAAGCGCACGCCGAGGCCGCCGCCGATCACGACCGCCTCGCAGTCGAGCAGGTTGACGGCCGACGCGATCCCGGCGCCGAGCCCCGCCACCGCCTCGCCGATCAGCTCGTGGGCAAGCGCGTCGCCGTGCTCGAGCGCGCGCGCCCAGATGCCGCTCGTCAGGCGCGTGCGGTCGTGCTGCTCCATCAGCTTGAAGAGGTCGGTCTTGTGGCCTTCGGCGTGCTTCTCGCGAGCACGCGCCTCCAGCGCCGCGCGACCCGCGTAGGCCTCGAGGCAGCCGCGCCGCCCGCACGGGCATCTGCGCCCGCCGAGCTTGACGACCGTGTGGCCGATCTCGCCGGCCGCGCCGCGCCCGAGCCACGGCTTGCCGTCAAGCACGATCCCGCCGCCGACGCCGGTGCCCCAGAAGACGCCGAGCAGCGAGCGCGCACCGCGGCCGGCGCCGAGCGCGACCTCCGCGTCGGTCGCGACCTGCACGTCGTTGCCGAGCGAGACGGGCGTGCCGAGCTGCTCGCCGAGCGTGGCGGCGAGCGCGAAGCTGCCGCTCCAGCCCGGCAGGTTGCGCGCGCCCGTGACGGTGCCGGCGTCCGCGTCGATCGCGCCGGGCGAACCCACGCCGACGCCCGCGAGCGCCGCGGTCTCGACCTGCGCCGCCTGTGCGGCCTCGCGCAGCGCCGCCGCCATCGCCGCGGCGACGTCGGCGGGGCCGCCGGACGTCGGCGTCGGGTGCCGTGCCTGGCCGAGCACGGCGCTGTCGCCGTCGACGACGACGGCCTGGATCTTCGTCCCGCCGAGATCGATCCCGCCGCGCGCTCTGGCCATGCCACGAGCCTAGAGGAAGGTCCAGCGCGAACTTCGCAGAGCCGTCGATCGTGCGCCGGCGGGCGATCGCACGGAAGCGTCACCCGGGCACTCTCGAAATGAGAGCATCGGCGGGTCATGCGCATTGCTTCGCTTGTGCCCGAGGGGATAGTCAACGCCATCTACCGATCGTTGATCCCGATGCAGGCGCTCGCGCACCGCGGGCACACCGTCCACGTGGAGGAGCGCAACGAGCTGCGCGACGCGAGACCGCTGCTCGACTTCGACGTCGTGCACTTCGTGCGCTTCTGCCACCCACCGATGGAGCGGCTCGCGCGCCACCTCAAGGCCTCGGGCGTGCCGATCGTGTGGGACAACGACGACGACCTGCTGGCGGCGCCGAGAGGCAACCCGAACTACCGCGAGCGTCGCGGGCTCGTGGGGCGCGACATCGCGCGCGCGATGACGACGATGATGCGCCTCGCCGACGTCGTGACGACGCCCAGCGCCGCACTCGCCGCGTCCTATCGCGAGAGGAGCGGCTGCGACGCGCGCGTGCTGGAGAACTGCCTCCCGCCGACGTTCCAGCCGCTCGGGCGCCGGGGCGACGGGGACCGGGTGACGGTCGGCTGGGTCGCCGGCGCCGAGCACCAGCGCGACGTCGAGCGCCTGCGGCTGCGCGAGCTGCTGGAAGCGCTGCTCGCACAGCACGAGCACGTCGCGGTGACGAGCATCGGCGTCAATCTCGGCCTGCGCAGCGAGCGCTACCAGCACGCCGCGAACGTCCCGTACGGCAAGCTGCCGCAGGCGATCGGCACGTTCGACGTCGCCATCGCGCCGCTCGCCGACATCCCGTTCAACCGCGGGCGCTCCAACGTGAAGCTGAAGGAGTACGCCGCGGTTGGCGTCCCGTGGCTCGCCTCCCCGATAGGACCGTACGCCGGCATGGGGGAGCAGCACGGCGGGCGGCTGGTCGCGGACGACGACTGGGCCGACGCGCTGAGCACGCTCGTCACGGACCGCGCGGCGCGCGCGCAGCTCGCCCGCCGCGGGATGACCTGGGCGCGCGAGCAGACGATCGAACACCACGTCGAGGGCTGGGAGCGGGCGTTCGAGGACGCGGTTGCGCACGCGCGCGCGCCGGTCTGAGCCGCGCGCGCGTGCGCAAGCGGCCCGTGCTGTCGCGCTCACGCGCGTGCCGCGATCTGCTGCTGCGCCCACTGGTCGACGAGCCGCCGCTGCACGTCGGTCAGCGGCGGCGTCTCGCCGCGGTCGAGCGCGGCGGCCGCCTGCGCGAGCGTCAGGCCGGTGCCGGTCAGCACGCTGCCGATCAGCGCAGGCACGTCGGCGCCGCAGACGCCGCTCGGGCACGTGGGATCGCTCATCCTTCGAGGGTAGCCGCCTGGCGCGCCGCAAAGCGGCCTACGCGGGCGCGGTTGCGGCCAGTCGCCCTCGTCCCGCCACCCCCTTCGCTACATAAGATCGATTATCGAGCGTTGGAGGCGTGCTCGGGTGGCCGGCCGGCTTCTTGCGCGACCGACGGTGTATGCCTCCTGCCATGGATCCGAAGAGTGCAAGGCGCCGAAGGCGCTCGCCGTCATGGCGGCGGAGCACGCCCACGAACGTCATGGCGAGCGCCCCGAACCCGGACGTCGTCAAGACGATCGAGAGATCGACGTGCTCCGGAAGCAGGCGCGCGGCCGTCGCGGCGGGCAGCATCGCCCTCTGAGTCGAACCGCCCGGAAATTCGCCCCCTGGGGCCGCGGCCGTCACGGAGGCGGCGGCGGGACGCTCGTGGCGGCGCGGGCGGCGTCCTCCGCATTGAGCCGGGCACGGCGCTCGCGTGCGAGTTGATCGCGAGTCTTCGCGGCGTTCGCCTCGCGACCTGCGCGGGCGCGTTCGATCGCCTCAGTGACTTCAGCCGAGCGACGGCGGGAGATCTCGTGGAAGCCGTCGGGCAGGTCGCGGTGGGTCGGCACGACAAGTACGTCGGTCGATCAGGCGGCGCCGACGCCGTCGCCGTTGCCGCCGCCCGAGCCGTTCGGGGGCATCGGCGTGCCCGCGCGGCGGCGGGCGCGATCGGCCGCGGCGAGCCGGCGGGCGGTGCGGCGCGCATCCTGCCGAACGCGCTCGCGCAACTCGGGCTCGTCGGCGGACTCGCGCTCGGCGCGCTTGCGCGCGAGCTCGTCGAGGGGATCCGGCGTGGGCTCCTGCGTGGACATCGGCTCTTTCGTCATCGGCAACGGCGTGCGGCCGCTTGAGCGTCCGGGCGCAGCGGCCACATCGACGCCAGGATGCTACCCCGAGCGCCAGCGTCTACGCGACAGACCGCGCCCAGCCGGACCGCGCTGGACGGATTCCCGGTTGGGCGCATCCGGTTACGGGCACGGTGCCAATCATGACGATCGGCACCAGCCTCTTCCTGATCGCGGTCGGCGCGATCCTCAAATGGGCCGTCACGGCGCACGTCGCCGGCATCGACCTGCAGGTCGTCGGCGTCATCCTGATGGTCGTCGGGGTCGCCGGCCTCGTGCTCGGTCTCGGCATGTGGATCAGCGCGCGCGAGCGCTGGCGGCGCGGCGGCACGCCCCCGCCGGACGCGTACTGAGCCGCAGCAGCGCTCAGTGCACGAGCGACTTCAGCACGACGAGCGCGACGCCGAGCAGCCCGTCGGCGAGACCGGTCAGCAGCGCTGCCGGCCAGCTCTCGAACGTGCGCCGCCCGACTGCGATCCCCCACCCCACGAGCTGCACGACGCTGATCGCCAGCGCCACGGTCACCGCCGTCGCGCGCGACCAGACGCCCAAGTCGGCGAGCGCGAGCGAGAGCAGCGGCCCGGTCGCCGCGGGCAGCATCGGCCAGTGCCACAGCGCGACGGCGCGCAGGCGCGCCCACGAGTACGGGCGCGGATCGTGCATCCGGTCGGAGATCGCCTCCGACCACACGTGCGAGAGATAGAAGACGGCCATCGTCCCCCCGAGCGACGCCGTCATCACGACGGCGCCGACGTCGCCGACGTCGAGCGAGGCGACGACGGCCGCCGCCAGCACCGACCCGTAGACCGCGGCGGCGAAGTTCCGGTCGCTGACACGCCGCCACGCGGGGACGCGCTGTCCGATTCCCGGCACGCCCAGCAGTATCCCCACGTCGGCTAGGCTGGTGGTCCGGCGGATCGCCCACTCGGCCGCGGGCTCCTCGGAGCCCACCCGTGGCAACGCGCCGGCCCTCGGGCCGGCGGCCTGTCCAGGGGGCCGGGAGTGTCACGCCGCCCAGGCATCGACACAAGTCCTGGGACGTAGTAGTTCAGCGGCGATCCATGACCGGGCGGGTTGCAAGGGCGGGGCCAAGGCCCCGCCCGCCCGCAGCTCAGGCCAGGATGAACTGCCCGACCAACTGGTCGAGCTCCTCCGCCGTCTTCGCCAGCTCCTGCGCGGAGGCGGCGACCTGCTGCGTTGCTGCGGAGGTCTGCTGGGTGGAGGCGGAGACCTGCTCGCTGGAGGCGGAGGACTGCTCGGCGACGGCGGCGACCTGCGCCATCGATTCCTGCATCCGCGCGGCGCTCGCGGCGATCTGCTCGATCGCTCCGGCGATCCGCTCGACGCGCTCGTGCATGTCCTCGACGGAGCCGCCGATCGCCTCGAACGAGGCGCGTGCCTGCTCGACCGTCGCGGCGCCGTCCTCGGTCTGCCGCGCGCCCGACTCGACGACCGCGACGACGCGCGTCGTCTCGCGCTGAATCTCTTCCACGAGCCCTGCGATCGAGCCGGCGGCGCGCTGCGACTCCTCGGCCAGCTTGCGCACCTCCTCGGCGACGACCGCGAACCCGCGGCCCTGCTCGCCGGCGCGCGCGGCCTCGATCGCCGCGTTGAGCGCCAGCAGGTTCGTCTGCTCGGCGATCCCGGTGATCGCGCCGACGATCCCGCCGATCTTCTCGGACTTCTCGCCAAGCTCGCGGATCGCGCTCGTCGCCTCGCACGAGACGTCGCGCGCGGCGCGCATCGCCTCGGTCGCGCGCGTCACGGTGGCGGCGCCCTCTTCGGCGACAGCGCGCGCCTGCTGCGCGGCGCTGGCGGTCTCCTGCGCGTCGCCGGCGGACTGCTGGGTGGCGGCGGCGACCTCGGCGGTCAGCTCGCGCGCCTCCGTGACGGAGCGCACCTGGCGCTCGGCGCCCTGCGCCACCTCCCCCACCGTCGTGGCGATCTCGCCGATCGCGCGGCCGGTCTCCTCGGAGGTCGTCGCCATCTGCTGCGAGGCGGCGGCGACGCTCGCGGAGCTGTGCGCGATCTCCCCGAGGATCGTCGCGACGCGGGCGCGCATGCGGTTGTAGGCGTCGAGCGAGATGAGCGTCGTCTCGTGAATCGAATTGACGGCGAGCGAGACCTCGCCGATCTCGTCGCTGGAGATCTTCTGGATGGGACGCGTCGAGGTGCGCACCTCGACCGTCATGTCGCCGTTGGCGACCGCTTCGAGCCCGTCGGCGAGGCCGCGGACGTCGTCATCGCGCAGATGCTGAAGGCGCGTGAGCACGCGGCGCACGCGCATCCGCAGCGCGAGCGTGATCCAGATCGCGACGCCGATCGCGAGCAGCGCGCCGGCGATGGTCGCAATCACGATCGCCCAGCGCGTGAAGCCGACGGTCGAGTGGAAGTGGGCTTCGGCGCTGATGGTGCGCGGGTCGCGCAGCGGCGGCGGCATCAGGAGCATCGTGCGGTTGTGGTCGCGCTCCAGCGTGCTGATCTCGTGCAGCGCGACGACCGAGACTCCGACCAGGAAGCAGACGACGCCCCCGAACGCGAGGCCCAGCTTGCGTCCGACGCTCCAGCGGATCCCGAGGAAGCCCTTCACGACCCCGTCAATCGGCACCCCCCGGTGGAACTTGAGCCAAGCGCACCCTGCGGCTGGCCATCCCTCGACGCACGAGCTGGCGCGCCATGTTCAGCAGCAGCAGCGCGAAGCCGATCCGCAGGACCCGCTCGGGCAGCGCGTTCGCGAGCGCCACGCCGGCGAGCACCCCGGCGATCGAGAGCACGCCCATCACGCCCGCGTCGTGCATCCGCAGGTTCCCGTAGGCGTGCTGGCGCCAGCTCCCGACGAGCGCGACCGGGACGATCGCCAGCAGCGACGTCGCCTCCGCCTGCACCTGGTGCAGGCCGAGCAGGATCGTCAGCGCGGGCACGAACAGAATCCCGCCGCCGATCCCGAGCAGGCCCGAGGCGACGCCGGCCACGACGCCGATCAACGCGGCGCCGATCACGACGACACCGCCAGCTGGATCGCCGCCACGACGAGCAGCGCGGCGAACGCGAACGCGATCGTGTCCGCCGGCACGCGCTGCTGGGCCCACGTGCCGAGCAGCACGCCGCCGACGGCCGGGATCCCGACAAGCAGCGCGTCGAGCACGTCCACGTTGCCGTAGAGCGCCTGCGCGCCGGCGGCGAACGCGGAGACGACCGCGATCGCCCCCAGGGACGTCGCCGCCGCCTCGCGCTCCCCGTAGGCGAGCCAGAGCAGCAGCAGCGGCACCATGACGGCGCCGCCGCCGACGCCGAAGAGGCCGCTGAAGAGCCCGCCGGTGGTCCCGATCGCGGCGAGCTTCAGCGTCCGGCGGCGGTCACGTGCGGCGCCCATCGGCGCCGCACGTTAGCGCTGCGAGTACGCCGCCGTGGCCGGGCCGTCCCACACCTTGCCGGTGGCCGGGTCGGTCCACACCACGCGCCAGCGACGGCCCGCCTTGTAGCTGGCGCCGCGCTTCCAGTAGCCGCCGGCCCCGTAGCGCTGGGTCGCGAGCTGGCGCCAGCCGTGGCCGCGGTCCTCGATCTGGATCGTCAGCGTGCCGGCGCGGCCGTGCGTCGGGCGCACGAAGCCCCACAGCGCGACGCGGCCGTGGCGGCCCTTGCTGACGACGAGCGGCAGGCGGAAGCCAAAGTACGCCGGCTTCGCCGTCCCGCCCGCGTCGAGGAACAGGCCCGACTGGAAGCGGCCGGTCGCGCCGCCGGCCGAGACGTCGTCGCGCAGCAGGTACTGCGAGAAGCTGGCGACGCGGCTGTTGCTCCACGCCATGTGCTCGCCGATCGAGCGGTAGTCGGACTGCGCCGGGAGCGGCACGCCGACGTCTCTGTCCGGCCAGCTCTGCACGCCGAACTCGCTGATGTAGATCGGCAGATGGCCGGGAAGCGCGCCGGCCTGCGCGGCACGGTCGACGGCGCTGACGAGCCTCGAGATCACGCCGATCGTGACGTCATCGGGGTTCGCGGGACGGAAGAACGGCCCGAACTGCGTCGTGTATGGATGGATCGCGACGCCCTGCGTCGGCACGCGAGCGCACGAGCGTGCCTTGTGGTAGCGCCCGTCGAGGCACAGGACCGCGCGCAGAAACGCGAGCGGCGCGACCGTCCCGTTGACGCGCTGCGAGTTGGCGCGCGGCGCGAGCTCGCCGATCAGGACCGGGGCGGTGACGTGCGCGCTGCGCAGCCCGCTGTAGGCCTGGAGGTAGAGCTGGCGGTAGATCGCCGGGCTCGCGAGCGTCCGCCCACGGCCGCCCTTGTAGATCGGCTTCAGCAGCTTGCCGAGGTTCGGCTCGTTCCAGATCGACCACCACGAGATCTTCGATCCGTAGCGCCGGCCGACGGCGGTCGCGAACTTGCCGAAGGCCGAGGCGCTGGGGCTCGTGAGCCCGTCGTGCTTGGGCGTCGCCCACTTCGGCGCCGCGCCGGTGATCGTCAGATACACGCGCAGGCCGCGTGCGCGGGCGCCGTCGATCGCGGCGTCGTAGCGGGCCCAGTTGGCTGCCGGGTAGGCGTTCGGATCGGTCTGGTTGAAGGACGGCGCGTGCGTCGAGTCGGCGTCGGGCGCGACGAGGTTCCAGTTCATCTGGATGCGGACCGCGGTCGCGCCGAGGTCCTTGATCGTGTCGAGGCCGGCGTCGGGCGAGCCGCTGAAGAGCAGCTCGGTGGGCGCCTCCACCATCGTGAACTCGTGGCTGCTGGCATTTGCGGCTGCCGCCGGCAGCAGCAGCAGGGCGGTCAAGGTCACGACGACGAGCAGGATCCGATAACGCACGAAAGCGTCCTCCTTCGACTGGCTGGAAATGCCGCGCGCGGCGCGGCGCGACCGAACTGAGCTCCGCGTAGCAGCGTCGGGGGTGCGGGCTCTGTCGGTCCTAACGCATGGACCGCGGCAAGGTAGCGCACGTCTCCGACGGCCTTGGAGCTTCTTAAGGTTTCGCCGCGGGCTCGTCGCCGTCCGGCTCCGCGACCGCGCCCGGAAGCTCCTCCCCCGCGCTCGCCGGGCTCAGCGGCGAGCGCGTCGCGGCGTCGATCGCCTCCGGGCCTACGTTGAGCGGGTGGTGGCAGGCCGCGAGATGCCCGCCCGGGTAGGCGGCGAGCGGCGGCTCGACGCGCGCGCAGATCTCGCTCGCGCGCGGGCAGCGCGTGCGGAAGCGGCAGCCGCTCGGCGGGTCGATCGGGTTCGGCGGCTCGCCGCGCACGACGTGGCGCTCGCGCGCGCGGTTCTCCTTCGGATCCGGGATCGGGATCGCGTCGAGCAGCGCGGAGGTGTACGGATGGATCGGCGTGACGTACAGCTCCTCCGCAGGCGCCGACTCGACGATCTTGCCGAGGTACATGACGGCGATGCGATCGGAGACGTGCCGCACGACCGACAGGTCGTGCGCGACGAACACGTAGCCGAGGCCCAGCTCGTCCTGCAGGTCGTCGAGCAGGTTGACGACCTGCGCCTGGATCGAGACGTCGAGCGCCGAGACCGGCTCGTCGAGCAGGATCAGGCGCGGCTGCGTCGCGAGCGCGCGCGCGATCCCAATGCGCTGGCGCTGCCCGCCGGAGAACTCGTGCGGGAAGCGGTTGACGTGCTCGGGGCTCAACCCGACGCGGTCGAGCAGCTCGCGCACGCGCGCGCCCGTGCCGCGCGCGCGGCGGTCGTCGCGCTGCTGGAGCTGGAGCGGCGCGCCGACGATCTGGCCGACGCGCTTGCGCGGGTTGAGCGACGCCTGCGGGTCCTGGAAGACCATCTGCAGCTCGCGGCGCACCGGCTGCAGCTCGCGCCGGCCGGCGTGCGTGATGTCGCGTCCGCGGAAGCGGATCCTCCCGTCGGTCGCGTCCACCAGCCGCGCGATCGCGCGCGCGAGCGTCGTCTTGCCGCAGCCGGACTCGCCGACGACGCCGAGCGTCTCCCCCTCCGCGAGCGCCAGCGAGACGTCGGAGACGGCGTGGACCTGGCCGATGGTGCGGTCGAACAGCACGCCGCGCTTGATCGGGAACTCGACGACGAGATGCTCGACCTCCAGCAGCGGCGGCGTGCTCGCGGGAGCATGGGGCTCGGTCGTGCTCATGCGGCCCTCCCCAGCCCGATCTGGCCGCCGACCTCGCGCTTCGCGCGCTTCTCCTCCGGCGTGAGCCAGCAGCGGTCCAGGTGCTCCGCGCGCTCCTCCAGCGCCGGCGGCGCGATGCACTGCTCGAAGGCGTGCGGGCAGCGCGGCCGGAAGCGGCAGCCGCGCGGCGGCGCCAGCAGCGACGGCGGCGCGCCCGCGATCGCCGGCAGGCGCGCGGGCCGCGGCCGGTCGACGCGCGCGATCGAGCCGAGCAGCCCCCAGGTGTACGGATGCTGCGGGTCGTAGAACAGCTCGTCGAGCGTCCCCTCCTCGACGAGCTGCCCCGCGTACATCACGGCGACGCGGTCGGCGACGTCCGCGACGACGCCCAGGTCGTGCGTGATCAGGACGACGCCCGCGTTCGTCTCCGCGCGCAACTGCCGCACCTCCGCAAGGATCTGCGCCTGGATCGTCACGTCGAGCGCCGTCGTCGGCTCGTCGGCGATCAGCAGCCGCGGGTCGCACGAGAGCGCCATCGCGATCATCACGCGCTGGCGCATGCCGCCGGACAGCTCGTGCGGGTAGGCGCGCAGGCGCTCGCGCGGCCGCGGGATGCCGACGCGCTCCAGCAGCCCGCGCGCCCGCTCCAGCGCCGCATCTCTGTCGATCTCGGTGTGCGCGCGGATCTGCTCGGCGAGCTGCGGCCCGACCCGCTGCACCGGGTTGAGCGCCGTCATCGGGTCCTGGAAGACCATCGCGATCTCGGCGCCGCGGATGCGCCGCAGCGTCTCGTCGGAGGCGCCGAGCAGGTCGCGCCCGCCCCACAGCACGCGCCCGCCGAAGCGCGCGTTGGGCGAGCGCGTGAGCCCCATCACCGTCATGCCGGTGACCGACTTGCCGCAGCCCGACTCGCCGACGATCGCGAGCACCTCGCCGGCGTCGACGTGGAAGGAGACGCCGTCGACCGCCTGCACGACGCCCTCCTCGGTGCGGAAGGCGACGCGCAGCTCTTCAACCGTGAGGAGGTGGTCCGTCATCGCCCAGTGAGTCGGATCCGCGGGTCGAGCAGCGCGAAGATCACGTCGGTGACGGCGCTCAGCACCACGACGAAGAACGCGCCCAGCATCACGATCACCATCACCGGCGGCACGTCGAGCTGCGCGATCGACTCGGCCGCGTACTGGCCGACGCCCTGGAGGTTGAAGACCGATTCGGTGAGGATCGCGCCGCCGCCGATCACCGCCGCGAAGTCGAGCGACCACAGCGAGACGATCGGGATCAGCGAGTTGCGCAGGACGTGCCGCAGCAGCACGCGCCGCTCCGAGATGCCCTTCGCGCGCGCGGTGCGCACGTAGTCCTCGTTCATCGTGTCGAGCAGGTTCGAGCGCAGCACGCGCGAGTAGATGCCGATGAACAGGACCGACAGCACCAACCAGGGCAGGATCATGTGGTAGAGCCACTGGACCGGGTCCTGGGTGAGCGGCACGTAGCCCCCGTTCGGGAAGATCGAGGCCTTGAACGCGAGGAAGTAGAGCGCGACCGCGCCGAGCAGGAAGACCGGCGTCGAGACGCCGACCAGCGCGAGCACGGTCAGCGCGCGGTCGGTGAAGTGGCCGGCGCGCATCGCGCTCAGCAGGCCGAACAGCACGCCGAGCGCGAGCCAGATGATCCCGGCGCCGATCGCGAGCGAGAGCGTCGCGGGCAGGTCGAGCTTGATCTGATGCACGACGTTGACCTGCTGCGCGTAGGAGATCACGTCGCCGCTGAAGATCTTCTTCATCGTCGTGATGTACTGCTCGTAGATCGGCTTGTCGAAGCCCCACGTTCTGCGGATCGCGGCGACCGTCTCCGGCGTCGAGGTGCGGCCGGCCAGCCGCGCCGCCGGATCCCCGTTCGGGATCGCCTGGAAGATCAGGAACGTCAGGACGGAGATCGCGAACAGCACGAGCGTCATCGAGATGAGGCGGCGCACGACGAAGCGCGTCATCGCGACGCCTCCTCCGCGTGCTCCTCCAGCCGCACCTTCGCGCGCGGGTCGAGCGCGTCGCGCACGCCGTCGCCGAACACGTTGACCCCCAGGACGGCGAGCACGAGCATGATGCCCGGCACGAACGTCATGTGCATGGCGCTCGGAATCAGCCGGATGCCGTCGGAGATCATCGTCCCCCATGACGGGTTCGGCGGCTGCACGCCCGCGCCGAGGTAGGACAGCGCCGCCTCCAACAGGATCGCGTTGGCGATCATCAGCGGGACGAACACGATGATCGTCGAGGAGACGTTCGGCAGGATCTCGCTCCACATGATGCGCAGCGGCCCCGCGCCGCCGACGCGCGCGGCGTCGACGAACTCCTGCTCGCGCAGGCCGAGCACCTGCCCGCGGATCGGCTTCGCGACGTACGGGACGTAGACGAACCCGATGATGACCGCGGGGACGAGCAGCGAGTTGCCCTGGAGCTCGAACGGCCCGATCGTGATGCCGCCGAGCGCGAGCGAGGTGCCGAGCGCGATCCCCAGCAGCACGACCGGGTAGGCCCAGATCAGGTCGAGGACGCGCGCGAGCACGCCGTCGACGAAGCCGCGGAAGAAGCCGGCGGCGATCCCGACGATCGTCGCCAGCGTCATCGTGATGAGCGTCGCGATCGCCCCCACCTCGAGCGAGTTGCGCCCGCCGTAGAGCAGGCGCACGGCGATGTCGCGGCCGTTCTGGTCGGCGCCGAGGAAGAAGCGCCCGTGCCATGTCGGCCCGATCGGGACGCCGGTGGGCGAGACGACGTCCTTGCTGACGCCCCCGACCTTCACCGTCTCCGTGACGTGGTTGGCGTTCGGACCGGTGTGCGCGACGTCGCTCGCGTAGATCGGCGCACACAGGCACAGCACGACGATCAGCAGGAACAGCGCCCCGAACGCGAGCGCGGCCTTGTTGCGCCGCAGCCGCCGCAGGCCGAGGCGGTACGGGCCGACGCCTACCCGCCCCGCCTCCGCGCCGGGGGCCGCGGGGGCGCCGGCGCGGACGGTGGAGTCGACGGTGGCCATCTCCCCTACTTCAGCTGGAAGCTCGTCCAGTCGTTGAGGTAGGTCGGGTTGAAGACGCCCGCGCCGAAGTTCAGCCGGTTGGAGAAGAACTTCGGCAGGCTCTCCGAGCCGTAGACGACCACGTAGGCCTGTCTCGCCGTGTATTCGTCGAGCGCCCGCCAGTCGTTGGCGACCGTGTCGAGTCTCGTCGCCGGAACGGGGTTGAGTCGGTTGAGTTCTCTCTGGATCTGCGGGTTGTTGACCTTGCTGAAGTTCTGGTTGTTGGTCGGCTGGATCGACCGGCCGTCCATCAGCAGGTAGAAGTCGGACGGGTTCGGGAAGTCCTGGATCCAGTCCGCGAAGCCGGTCTGCGGATCGGTCTTCGCGTTGCCGATCGTCGGGAAATAGACGGTGTCGGCGATGATCTTCTCAGTCGCTCTGAAGCCGATCTTGTTCAGCAGGTCGGTGTAGTAGTCGACGTATTCGCGGCGCGGACTGCGCTGCTCGCCCCACACCGTCACCGGGGTGCCGGTGAGCCCGGCGCCTCTCACGAGCGCTTTAGCCTTCGCGAGGTCCGGCGCTTCGCCGAACGGGCAGCTCTTCGTCGGATGGCCGACGATCCCCTCCGGCAGGAAGAAGCACCCGGGCTTCAGGAATCCGCTCGCGAGCCGCACCATCGCCTGACGGTCGATCGCGTAGTTGACGGCCTGCCGCGCCGCCGGGTTGTTGAACGGCGCCTTCGTCGTGTTCATGAAGAAGTAGAAGGTGGACGGGATCGGCTCCCGCGCGAAGCGGTCCTTCGCCTGGCTCTGGATCTGCGGGAGCAGCGACGGCGGCAGCGTGTCGCCGGGGTCGAACACGTCGGCCTGGTTGCTGAGCACCTGCTGCGCCTCTGACTGCGTGTTCGCGTTGATCTTCACCTGAATCGTCGCGAGGTGACCGGTCGGGATGTTTGGGATGCCGAACGCCGCGAAGCGCGGGTTTCTGCTCAGCGTGAAGCCGCGGTTCGGCGTCGACGAGGTGATCATGTACGGCCCGACGCCGGGCGGCGGGCTCGTCGTCAGGTTCTTCATCGGCGTGCCGCTCGGCACGAGCCCCGCGGCCGGGAAGCCGAGCACGTTGGGGAACGCACCGTAAGGCTGGGTCAGTCTTATCGTGATCGCGCCGGTGGCATCGTCGGTCGTGATCCCGGAGATGCTGCTCGCCTTGCCGGTGTCATAGGCGGAGGCGCCGGCGATGTAGTTGGTGAAGAACGACTTGCCGCCCCAGTTGAGCTTGATCGCCCGCTCGATCGTGTACGCGAAGTCGCTCGCTCTGACGGTTCTGCCGTCCGAGTAGGAGAGCCCTCTGCGGAGCGTCAGCGTGTAGGTCTTTCCGTCCGCCGAGATCGTCGGCAGCGCGGTCGCCAGTCCGGGGATCAACACGCCGCCGGCGGCGCCGTTCGCGTGCTGGTAGGTCAGCAGCCCGGTGTAGGTGATCCATGTGGGCTCGAAGCCCTGTGACGTGTACGTGAGCTGCGGGTCGAGGTAGTCCGGCGCCGTACCCATCAACACCGTGGCCGTTCCACCCTGCTTGCCGCCGCTCGAGGACGAGCCGGACCCGCTCGTCGTGTTGCCGTTGTTCGAGCTGCCGCCCCCACAGCCGGCAGCGATCGTCGCGAGCGCAGCGGCGACCGCCGCGACCGCGAACCTTGCGCGCACCTGCATCTCAAAGCCTCCTCGTTGCTGCAAGGAGATGTTTCCCGTTTTCGGGTTCTTACTCGCGCGGGTCGAACGTCACCTCGACCCGCTCGCCCTCCCGCCGCTCCTCCACTCTCGCGGCCGCACGCAGCGCCTGCACGTCCGCGGCGGTGGCGGGGTCGAACAGTCCGCGCGGCCACAGCCCCCGGGCGCGCACGACGTTCGCCTCGGCCGCGAAGAGCAGCATCTGCGCACCCAGGTAGAGCCACGTGAGCAGGCCGATGACGATCGCGAAGAAGCCGTAGGTCTGTCTGGCTCTGCGCACGACATGGTTGACGTAGATGCCGCCGAGCGCCTGCAGCACGGTCCAGCCGACGGCGGCGACCACGATCCCGAGCCACAGCTCGCGCGTCGGCACGTCGTCGGTCGTCAGGAGGCGGAAGGCGGCCCAGAAGAGCCCGACGTTCAGCAGCGCCGACGCGAGCGCGCCGGCGACCTTGAACGCCGTCCCGCCCAGCCCGGCCAAGATCAGGCCGACCGCCGTCGTGGCCGCGACGTTGGCGAGCCCGAGCACCACCAGAATCACGAGCCCGCGTAGACGCGAGCTGAGGAAGTCGCGGCGCAGCCGGCGCGGGACGTTCCACACCTGGTCCATCGCGCGCTGACCGGCGAGCGTGACGCCCAGCCCGGCCCACAGCGCGGCGACGAGGCCGACGACCAGCGCCACCGCGCTGCCGTGGAGCGCGTTGACCTGCAGATCGGGCCCGATAACGGGGAACCTGCCGACCGCCGATCTCACGATCTGGTCGTAGAGGTGGTGGTTGTCTCTCAGCACGTAGCCAAGCACGGTCACGAGCACGAGCAGCAGCGGGAAGAGCGAGAAGAAGCCGTACCACGCCATCAGCGCGGCGAGCTGGCCGGCCCCGTCGTCGGAGTACTTCTTCAGGACGCCCAGCGGGAAGCCGAGCGCGCGGCGGCGCCGCTGCAGGCGGTCGAGCGCGTGAAGCGGTGTCAACGGATCCACACCCCGGTTGTACCCGGTGGCGTGGACGGCGGGAGCCGCGCCACACACCTATTTGACAATGCTTAACCGGGCCCGATAGTTGGTGATGATTACCGCACACGTGCTGTAGACCGCACCCCGCGCTCACTGCAAACTGCCGGGCACGATGAAGCCCGACACCCATTCCCCCGATCACGCCCGGCTCGGCCGCGCCGTGCGCGAGCTACGCGCGCGGCGCGGGCTCTCGCAGGAGGAGCTCGGCTACCGCGCCGGCCTTCACCGCAACTACGTCGGCGCGATCGAGCGCGGCGAGATCAACCCGACCTTCCGCGTGCTGCTGAAGCTCGAGCGCGGGCTGCAGCTGCCGCTGTCCGAGATCATCCAGCTGTGGGAGCGGCGGGCGACCGACGCGATCGCCCCGCGCCTGCGGCGTGCGCCGGTGTCCCCCGCGCCGCGCCGGCAGAGAACGGCGGAGTGAGCCGGCACACGCCGGGGTAGGCCTGACTCGGTGCAGCTCAACGACGTCGACCACGACCGGCTGCGGCACCTCGCCGCGTTGCGTCCGGCGCACGCGAAGGTCCTAAGCGTCTACCTCGACCTCGATCCCGCCACGTTCGGGACGCAGCCGGCCCGCGCGAGACAGATCGGCTCGCTGCTCGACAAGGCCGACCGTCGTGCGCGCCATGACGGGCTCGACCATCCGGCGCATGCGGCGCTGCGGGCTGACGTCGAGCGCGTGCGCGCGTACCTGCGCGGCGACGACTTCTCGGCGAAGGGGGCCCACGCGCTCGCGATCTTCGCGTGCGGACCGGCAGACGTGTTCGAGACGCTGCGGCTGCCGGACGCGGTCGAGCCGGCCGTCGTCGTCAACGACGCGCCGTGGATCGACCCGCTCGTCGGCCGCCCCCGGCGCCGGCGCTGCATCGCGCTGGTCAACCGCCGCAGCCTGCGGGTGCTGCTCGACGACCCGACCGGCCGTCTGCGCGAGGTTGCCGATCTGACCGACGACGTCCACGGCCGCCACGACCAGGGCGGCTGGTCGCAGGCGCGCTACCAGCGCTCGATCGAGCAGGACGTGCGCGCGCACCTCGAGACCGCCGCGACGGCGCTGTTCGAGCTGCACCGGCGCACCCCGTTCGACGTGCTCGCGGTCGGCGCCGCGCAGGAGCTGTGGCCCGAACTGGAGCGCGCGCTGCATCCCTACCTGCGCGAGCGCACGCTTGGACGCTTCGACGTCGAGGTCGAGCACGCCACCCGCGAGCAGGCGCTCGCGGCCGCTCGGCCGCTGTTCGACGCGGACGCGGAGCGCGCCGTCGCCGCCCTCCTCGCCCGCCTGCAGGCGGGAATCGGCGCCGGCGACCGCGCCGTCGCGGGCTTCGCGGACGTCCAGCGCGCGCTGGCCCAGCGGCGCGTCGAGGCGCTGCTCTACGACGCCGGCTTCGACGCGCCCGGGTTCGACGCGGCGATCGCCGACGCGCTGCTGCAGGCGGCCGACGTCGTACCGCTGCGCGACCGCCCCGAGCTCGGTCCGCTCGGCGGCGTCGCCGCGCTCCTGCGCTTCTGACGTACGCCGGCCAGCCGGCGTTTCCCCTGGTCGGCGCCGGGTATGCCGCTCCTCGACGACCCCGAACATGGAGGCGCACCCGATGACCGTCCGCTCGAGCTCTCAGGGCATCCTCTCCGACACGAACGCCGACAAGCGCGAGGAGATCGTCCAGCTCTTGAAGAAGGCGTACTGGATGGAGCTGGAGACGGTCATGAGCTACCTCGCGAGCTCCGTCAACCCGGACGGCGTGCGCGCGCAGGAGATCGTCGAGTCGCTGCGCGACGACATCCAGGAGGAGCTCGGCCACGCGCAGCGCTACGCGCAGCGCATCAAGGAGCTGTACGGGGTCGTGCCGGGGACGCTCGACTTCACGGCGGAGCAGTCCTACCTGCAGCCGCCCGAGCACCAGACCGACATCGTGCACGTGATCCGCGGCGTGATCGAGGCCGAGACGGGCGCGATCGAGCACTACAACCACATCATCGAGGTGACCGACGGCCTCGACTGGGTGACGCAGGACATGGTCATCGAGATCCTGCACGACGAGGAGGGCCACCGCCGGCTGTTCGAGGGCTATCTGCGCGAGTACGAGGCGGAGGGACTCGCTTGAGGCCGCAGGCGGGCGGCAGGCCGGGTGCCTGCCGCCGCTGCGGGGCGCGAGGCGATCGGCCTCGCAGGGCCATGCGCGGAGCCGCTATCGTGGCTCTCGCGCGATGAGGCTGCTCGACTTCACGACTGAGACCGACGGCGGCACGGTCAGGCTCGCCCTGACCGGCGAGCTCGACATCGCGGGAGCCGCTCGCGTCGAGCAGGAGCTCGAACGCATCGAGCAGCAGCCGCCGGCCACGATCGTGCTCGATCTGCGCCAGCTCGCGTTCATGGACTCCACCGGCCTGCGCGTGATCGTCGCCGCCGACGGGCGCGCACGCGAGCGGGGATGGCGGCTCGTGATCGTGCGCGGCTCGGCCACCGTCCAGCGCATCATCGAGATGACGCGGCTCGACGAGCGGCTCGAGATCGTCGACGACCCCGCCGCGGTCGAAGCCGGTTAGCGGCCGGCGGCGCTTACGCGCCGGCCCGTCACCAATCGTCCGCGCCCTCGCTGCTGCGCTCGTGGTCGGCTTCGGCGTCGTCGGCCGTGGTGAGCGCCTCGTCGCGGCCCCGGTCGTGCATGATCGCATGCGCCGACTGCTGGTCGCCGTGGCTCGCGTGCTCGATCAGCGCCTCCTCGGCTTCCTCGAAGCCCTCGGCCTCCCCGCCGCCGCCCTCGATCACCGGCCGCCGGGCGGGATCGAGACCCTCGTCGCCGGCGACGCCGCCGATGCGCGCCGCCTCAGCTGCGGCGGCGGCCTCCTCGTCGTGCTCGAAGCGGGGATCCGCGGTCATCGCCGTTCCTCGGTCGGGGTCATGTCCATTCCCTACCCGGTGGCGCGGACGGCGACGCGCCCAAGCGTTTCACCACTCCGTGTCACATCATCTGGCCGAGCAAAGACGTCACCGTTCTCTTGAACGGTGAAACGGTGCATAGCGCTAACTCTTTCAGCTTTCATGGAGATTCCGTCTGTTTTTATTCATGTTTCGTCTTGGCAGCGGCGTGACCACTCGTTACGGTGACACCCGTGAGCGGCTACGCGACAACTCACAGCAGGGGGCCGGGTGTCGAGGACCTCACCTGCGCTGAGGCGGCGGCGGTGCTCGGAATTCCCGCCGCGGCGCTGGAGCGCTGGACGAATCAGCTCGCGTTCCCGCAGGACGTGAGCGGCGGCGTGGCCCCGCAGGCTCGCTTCAAGCGCGCCGAGATCGAGGCGCTGCGCGACGCGCTCATCAGCACGCACTCGGTCGAAGGCGCGGTGCGGGCCGCGCGCGAGCGCGCTCGGAGCTGACCTCGGCGGCTGTCTCGGGGCTCCGTTCACGCGGCAACGTGCGGGGCCCCGAGAGAGCCGCCGGCGGTCGCTCGCCGCGCTCAGCGCGGCATCACGCGCGTCGCGGCGGCCTTCCAGCTCGCGACCGCGCGCACGCCCGGCGCGAGGCCGAGCTGCACCGCCGAGACCCCGGTCAGCTCGGCCGCGAGCGGCTGCGGCGCGGCGAGGCCGACGCGCACGCGATTGCCGACCTCGGTCACCGACACGACCTCGACGTCGAGCCGGTTGCGCGCCGAGCCCGTCGGCGGCGTTCCGGCCGGCTCGAGCGCGATCTCCCACGGGTGGACCGAAATCGCGACCTCGCCGGTCGCCGGAGCCGCCGCGAGCGCTACGACCTCGCCGCCGCCGTCGAGCGCCACGTACGTGAGCCCGTCGGCCCCGGCCTGCGCCCGCCCGCGCAGCACGACCGCGCCCGTCAGGTCGGCGACGAACGACGAGGCCGGGGCCGCCGCCAGCTCGGCCGCGTCGCCCTGCTGGACGATCCGGCCTGCATCGAGGACCGCGACGCGGTCGCCGAGCAGCGCCGCCTGCGCGAAGTCGTGCGTGACGAGGATCGCCGGGACGTCGAGCGCGCGCAGCAGCACGCCCAGCTCGCGCGCGGCGGAGCCGGCGCTGCGCGCGTCGAGCGCCGCCAGCGGCTCGTCGAGCAGCAGCGCGCGCGGCCGCGCCGCGAGCGCCCGCGCGAGCGCGACGCGCTGGCGCTCTCCGCCCGACAGCGTCGCCGGCCGCGCGTCGGCGAGCCGCTCCACGCCGAAGCGCTCCAGCAGCGCGTGCGCGTCCATGCGCCGCCGCGCGCGCGGCACCCCGCACAGGCCGTAGGCGACGTTGCGCCAGACGCTCAGATGATCGAACAGCGCGTAGTCCTGGAAGACGTAGCCGCAGCGCCGCCGCTCGGGCGCGAGGTCGACGCCGGCGGCGGTGTCGAGCCACGTCTCGCCTCCGCATGTGACGCGGCCGCGGTCCGGCGCCAGCAGCCCCGCGACGATCCGCAGGACGCTCGTCTTGCCGGCGCCCGACGGTCCCGCGAGCGCCAGGCAGCCGCCCGCCGGCACCTCCAGCTCGAGCGCCAGCGCGAGCGCGCCGACGCGCGCCTCACACGCGACCGAGAGCATCGCGCGCGAGCAGCTTGGTCGACAGCAGCAGCGCGCCGGCGACGGCGACGAGCACCGCCGAGAGCGCCAGCGCACCGTCGAAGTCGGTCGCGAAGTCGGCGTAGATCGCCAGCGGCGCGGTCTGCGTGATCCCGCGGAACGAGCCGGCGAACATCAGCGTGGCGCCGAACTCGCCGAGCGCGCGCCCCCACGCGAGCGCGAGACCGGCGCCGAGACCCGGCAGCGCCGCCGGCACGACGACGCGCGCGAACGTGCGCGCCTCCCCCGCCCCGAGCGTGCGCGAGGCCTCGCGCCAGCGCGGGTCGACGGCCGCGAACGCGCTCTGCGCCGCGCGCAGATGGAACGGCGCGGCGACGAAGATCAGCGCGACGACGACGCCGGCGGTCTGCAGGACGAGCTGGATGCCGCTGTCGCGCAGCGCGCCGCCGAGCAGGCCGTGCGGACCGAGCGCCGCGAGCAGCCCGATCCCGGCGACGGCCGGCGGGAGCACGAGCGGCAGCTCCAGCAGCGTCACGACGAGCGCACGGCCGCGGAAGGCGCGCGTCGCGAGCAGGTAGGCGGCCGGCGTGCCGACGAGCACGATCGTCGCGACGGCGATCGTCGTCGTCTCCAGGCTGAGCCGCAGCGCGTCGCGCGCCGAGGGGTCCCCCAGCTTCGCGATCAGCTCGCCCGGACTGCGATGGACGAAGATCGCCACCACCGGCAGCGTCAGGAACGCCAGCGTGACGGCGAGCGCGAGGACGAGCAGCGCGGGGAACCAGCCCGGTCGGCGGCCGGTCCGCCCGCGTGCGACCAGCGCCGCCCGCGCGCTCATCGCTCAGCCCGCCGCCGGCGGCGGCTCGAAGCCGGCCGCGCGCAGGTCGGCGGCGCCCGCGCCGTGCAGCAGCCCGGCGACGAAGCGGCGGGCCGCCTGCGCGTGCGGCGCGCCGGTCACGACCGCCACGCCGTACGCGACGCTCGGCTGCAGCGCCGCGGGCAGCTCGATCGCGCGCAGCTTGCCGTCCGTCGCGTCGACGTCGGTCACGTAGACGAAGCCGGCGTCGACCGCGCCCTCCGCGAGCTTGCCGACGATGCTCTTGACGTCGGGCTCCTCCGAGCGGACATCGGCGAGCACGGCTCTCGATCGCGCCCCCAAGCGGCCGAGCACCGTGCGGGTGTAGGCGCCGATCGGCACGCTCGCGGAGCCGATCGCGATCGTCGTGCCCGGCTTCGCGAGATCCGCGACGCCGTGGATCTTCGTGCTGCCGGCGGGCACGGCGATCACGAGCCGGTTGCCGGCGAACACGACCGGTCTGCCGACGAGGCCGGCTCTGTAGAGCGCGTCGGGCAGTCTCGTGTTCGCCGACGCGAAGACGTCGGGCTTGACGCCCTGGCGGATCTGCGCCGCCAGCTCGTCGGAGCCGGCGAACGAGAAGCGCACAGCGCCGAACGAGGCGGCGTAGTGCGTGAACGCGCCGGTGAGCGAGGACGCCGCCGAGACGACGAGGTCTCCGCCGCCGCCCCTCGTTGTGGTGCCGCTGCCGGAGCTGCCGCACGCGGCGAGCGCCACCGCCGCGATCCCGGCCAGCAGGCCCGCCGTCACTCGCCTCGCCATCGCCTCACTCCCGCCGGTCGATCATCACGGACGTCGCCTTCACCGTCGCGGTCGCCACGACGCCGGGCGCGAGCCCCAGCTCCTCGACCGAGTCGCGCGTGATCGCGGCCGTCACGAGGAACGGCCCCGCCTCCAGCTCGACGAGCGCCATCACGCCATCGGCCTCGACCGAGCGCACGACGCCGGTGAAGCGGTTGCGCGCGGACAAGCGGTCGGCGGTGCGGTGCCGCCGCGGCCGCGCGCTGAGGCGCTCGACCTCCGCGCGCGGGACGAGCCGGCGGTTGCGCTCGTCGCGGACGGTTCTCAGTCTGCCGGCGCGATCCCAGCGCCGCAGCGTGTCCGGGCTCACGCCCAGCGCGCTCGCCGCCTCGCCGATCGTCAGGGTCCGATGCGCCACCTGCCTAAGCATTGCATAGGCACAGGCGGGCGCGCCGCGCGCGTCAGCAGACGGGCCGCGTGCTCTCGCCCGGCGCCGGAGCAGTCGCCCGCGAGCTGTGCGCACCGTCGTCGAGCGCACGGCGCACGTCGCTCAGCAGCAGGTCGACCATGTCGCGGCTGAAGCTCTCCTTCACGACCATCCGCAGCACCTCGACGTGCTGCGCGTTCGGCGGCATCGAGTAGGCCGGGACGATCCAGCCGCGCTCGCGCAGCCGGTCCGAGAGCGCGTAGACGTCGTGGCGCTCGGGATCCTTCGCGCGCACGACGACGACGGGGAAGCTCTCGCGGTCGTGGAGCGCCTCGAACGCTCCGGTCGCGAGCAGGCCGGCGGTGAGCGCCTGCGCGTTGTCGACCGTCGCCTGCGCGATCCGCGCGTAGCCCTCGCGTCCGAGCCGCAGGAAGTTGTAGTACTGGAGGATCACGCTGTTGCTCGGCCGCGAGAAGTTGAGCGAGTAGTTCGGCATGTCGCCGCCGAGGTAGTTGATGTGGAAGACGAGCTCCTCCGGCAGGTCCGATCTGTCGCGGAAGACGACCGTGCCCATCCCCGGGTAGACGAGCCCGAACTTGTGGTTGGAGACGTTGATCGAGCGCACGCTCGGCAGGCGGAAGTCCCATGCGAGGTCGGGCCGCGTGAACGGTGCGAGGAACCCGCCGCTCGCCGCGTCGACGTGCAGCGGGATGTGCCACCCCCGCTCGGCCTTCAGCCGCTGGAGCAGCGCGTCGATCTCCGTCAGCTGGTCGATCTGGCCGGTGAACGTCGTGCACAGCAGGCCGCCGACGGCGATCGTGCGCTCGTCGGCGTGCGCCTCCACGTCGGCGGCGGTGAGCGTGAACGAGTCCTCCGTCATCGGCACGACGCGCGGCTCGACGTCGAAGTAGCGCGTGAACTTCTCCCAGCACGTGTGGACGTCGGCGCCGACGACGAGGTTCGGTCTGTCAGCCGGCAGCCCGGCGGCCGCGCGACGATCGCGCCACGACTGCCGGTGCGCGAGCATCGCGAGCATGATCGCCTCGCTCGATCCGATCGTCGCCGTGCCGACCGGCGTCTCGTCGTGCGGCGCGTGGAACAGCCGCCCGATCATCGTCACGACGCGCTCGTGGATCGCCTCCGTCTGCGGATACTCGTCCTGGTCGATCATGTTCTTGCCGAGCGTCTCGGTCGCGAGGAGCTGCGCCTGCGGCTCCATCCACGGCGTCACGAACGAGGCGAGGTTGAGCGCCGGGTTGCCGTCGAGGTTCAGCTCGTCGTGGACGAGGCAGTAGGCGGCGTCGGCGCTCATCCCCTGCGCCGGGAGCGCGAACTTCGGCACCGGCCGATCGACCCACCGGCCCGCGTACGCGGTCGCATGGAGGTCGTCGGCGCCCGTCCTCACCTTGTGCATCGCGGCTCCTTCCTCGGCATCGTTGGAGACCGTCTTTCCGGTCCTGCCCGCCGCTATGCCAACCGCGTGCGCAGACTCTCGGCCTGCTGGCGCTCGACGTCGGCGGCGGTGAGCGCGGGGTCGCGCAGGTGGGCGTGTGAGACCTCGGCCGGCGACGGCTGGTCCTGCGGCGCGGGCCAGGTGGCCGGATCCCACAGTCTCGATCGCACGAACGCCTTCGGGCAGTGGGTGAAGACCTCCTGCGCGCGCACGACGATCGCCGTCTTCGGCGGCTTCCCGACCGGCGCGAGGCGCGCGAGCACGACGGGCTGCGCCGTGATGCACGCGGCGCCGTTGACGCGCAGCGTCTGGTCGCGGCCGGGGATCAGGAAGATCAGGCCGGCGCAGCCGGTCGCGACGACGTTGCGCAGCGTGTCGAGGCGGTTGTTGCCCGTCGCGTCGGGAATCGCGAGATGGTCGTCGTCGAGGACGGTCACGAAGCCCCGCTGTCCGCCGCGGGGCGTGACGTCGCAGCGGCCCTGCGCGTCGTGGCTCGCCACAAGCACGATCGGCGCGACCGCGATCAGCCGCCGCGCCATCTCGTCCAGATGCGTCAGCTCCTTGCGGACCGCGCGCTCGAGCGGCTGCTCGTAGTGCTCCCGCAGCTGCGCCTCGTCGCGGATCGCTCCGGCGAACGGATCGTCGGACATGCGACCGATGATGGCAGCGGGAGGCGGCGCTCAGCGCCGGTCCCGCGCGCGCAGCCACGCCAGCACCTCGGCGGCGTTGCGGTCCGGCGGGAAGACGGGATAAAACGCCTTCGCGATTGCGCCGTCCACGATCGCGAGCGTGATGCGCTTGTAGAACGTCATCCCGCCGGCCGCGAAGGTCGGCAGCTTGAGCGCGGCCGCAAGCCGCAGGTGCGGATCGGACAGGAGCGCGAACGGGATGTGCTCGCGCGCGGCGAACTCCGCCTGCTCGACTGGCGACTGCGCGCTGAGGCCCAGCACCTCCGCCCCGGCTGCGCGCAGCTCGGCGTGATGGTCGCGAAACGCGCAGCTCTGCGGCGTGCAGCCGCGCGCGCCCGGGATCGCGTCCCACCCGTCGGGCGACGGCTCGCCCGGCGTGCCGGTGCGGGGATAGACGTAGAGCACGAGCGTCCCGGACCGCGCCGCGGCCGCCGCCAGCTCCACCTCCCCGCCCCGCGTCGAGGCGAACGCCACGGCCGGCACCCGCAACCCGGGCAGATGGTCCGCCGCGCCGTCGTCCCGCGGGACCGGAAGGTCGGGCGGCAGCGCGCGGTAGTCGCTCATGTCGTCATCCCGACTGGCGGAACGGGAACGTCGACGATCTCCTCGACGCGCACGGGGCGGCAGCCTGCCGGTGGCCACGTTCGAGCGAACACGCAGAGGATCCGCGCTTGAGGGCGAGCCGCACACGGCGCCAGCACACCGGCCCACCCCTCCTGCCACAGCCGCTCGCCGACGGCTTGGAACGGCGGCCACGTCGCTCTCGACGGCTGGGGAACGCCGAGCCCCACCTCCGCGAGGCGCCCGGCCGCTCGTGGGCAGCGCTCCGCGTCCAAGTGGAGCAGACTCGTGCGGAGCGTGCCGAATCCATTCGCCGACGACGGCGATCGGTTCCACACGGGTTGACACAGCTCACGTCGCGCCGGGGTACTCGAGCTCTGCGATGACCTCGGCGACCGGCCGGTAGTCGCCGCGCGCGAGCAGCTCGATCGGCTTCTCGTCGTGGAGCACGGGCACCGGACGCTGGAGCCAGATCGGGATGTACTCGGCCTTCATCACGCGCGCGAGGCGGTCGGTCATCTCGCTCAGCTCGATGAGCCGCTCGGCGCGGGTGCCGGTCGGGCTCGTACGACCGGCGAACCAGTCGCGCACGGTGCTCGGCCGAGCGCCGGTCGCCTTTGCGATCAGCGCATCTGAGAGGTGCGCGACGTCGCGCATCCGCTGGGCCTCGAGGGTCAGCACGCTCATGGATCAGAGCGTACCACGCTCTCCGTCAATTTTTCGTCACAAAACCGTCACGAGATGTATCAAGACTGCGGAGAGCACGTCACCGCGCACGCGCCGCCAGCTCGGCGATCGCGCGCGAGAGCTGGCCGCCCTGCCAGGCGAGCGGGGATCTGCCGGGCTCCTCGGTCACGAGGCGGGCGCCGGGGATCGTGGCGGCGTAGCGCTCGCCGACCGCGAACGGATGGCCCGGATCGGCCTCGTCGCGGCTCGCGACGACGACCGCCGGCGCCGCGATCGCGCCCAGCTCGGCGATCGCGTCGAACGGCCGCGAGCGCGGGACCTGCTCCAGCGCGTCCGCGACCGCGTCGAGGTGCTCGTGCTGGGCCAGCCGCTGGCGCAGCACCGTCCGCACCGTCTCGGCCCATGCCTCCGGCACCTCCTCCTCGACGCGGTAGGCCGCGACGAAGCCCTCGATCCCGCCGTCGCGCAGGCCCCGCGCGAGCTCGTCCCAGCGCGCGAGGTCCGCGGGCTCGCCGGGGTCGAACGCGGGCGTGATCGCGACCACGCCCGCGACCCGCTCGGGCGCGACGAGCGCCACACGCAGCAGCGTGTGGGCGCCCATCGAGGCGCCCGCCAGCACGGCCCGCTCCAGACCGCTCGCGTCCATCACCGCGAGCAGGTCATCCGCGAGGTCCTCGTAGCGATATGAGCGCGCGGGCGAGGATCCGCCGTGCCCGCGCGCGTCGTAGGAGACGACGCGATGCCCCCCGCGCTCGAGCGCCTTCGAGCCCATGACCACATACCGGCGCGTCGCCGTCAGCCCGTGCAGCAGCACGACCGGCACGCCGTCCGCCGGCCCCGCCTCCTCGACGGCCAGGCGCACGCCGTCGCGCTCCACGATCCGCTCGCTCATCGCCGGAGTCGTATCACTACCCTCAGTGGGGATGATCTTCGACGTCACCGAGCAGGACTTCGAGGCGCAGGTGATCGAGCGCTCGGCCACGCTGCCCGTCGTCGTCGACTTCTGGGCGGAGTGGTGCGGCCCGTGCCGCCAGCTCGGCCCGATCCTCGAGCAGGCCGTGAGTGCGCGCGAGGGCAAGGTCGCGCTCGCCAAGCTCGACACCGACGCCAACCCGACGATCTCGCGCGCCTTCGGGATCCAGGGGATCCCGGCGGTGAAGGCGTTCAAGGACGGCCGCGTCGCCGCCGAGTTCGTCGGCGCGCAGCCGAGAGCGCAGGTCGAGCGCTTCCTCGACGCGCTGCTGCCCTCCGAGGCCGACGCGCTGGTCCAAGCCGGCGACGAGACGTCGCTGCGCGCGGCGCTGGAGTCGGAGCCGAACCGCGCCGATGCGCTCGTCGCGCTCGCCCGTCTGCTGCACGCGCGCGGCGAGCACGACGAGGCGCTCGCGCTGCTCGACCGCGCGCCCGGGGACTTCGCCGCGGCCGGCCTCGCGGCCCGCATCCGCCTCCAGCAGGCGGGCGCGCCCGACCTCACGGACGCCTTCGCCGCCCTCGACGCGGGCGATCGGGAGCGCGCGCTGGACCTGCTGATCGGCGCGCTCCCGAGCGCCGACGGGGCGACCGACGAGATCCGCAAGATCGTCGTCGGCGTGCTCGACGAGCTCGGCGTCGAGCACCCGCTCGCGCGCGAGGCCCGCCGGCGGCTCGCCGCCGCGCTCTACTGAGCGACTCCGTCGACCGGCAGCGCGAGCTGGTCCGCAGCCGGCGGCGCCGTGGCGAGGCCTGCCGCCGCCGGCTCCTCGTCGGCGAACGACGCCATCCGCACGCCGAGCAGGCGCACCGGCCGCGGCGGCGCGTAGGCGCGCAGCAGCTCCAGCGCGATCCCCGTCACGACCTCCGCGTCGTTCGTCGGCACCTCGATCGTGCGCGCGCGCGTCACGTTGGTCCAGTCGTCGAGCCGCACCTTGATGCCGATCGTCCGCCCCCGCTTGCCCCGCGCGGCGAGCCCCTCGCACAGCTCGCGCGCGAGCCGCCGCAGCACGTCCTCCAGCTCGGCCAGCGAGGCGATGTCGGTGTCGAAGGTGCGCTCGTTCGAGCGCGACTTGAGCACGCGGTCGGTCGCGACCGGCGAGTCGTCGTGGAACCACGCCCTGCGGTGCAGCTCGCGCCCGTGGCGCGCGCCGAGGCGCGCCGCCAGCTCCGCCTCCGGCACCTGCTGCAGCGCGCCGATCGTCTCGATCCCGAGCGACCGCAGCCGCTCGGCCGTCTTCGGCCCGATCCCCGGCAGCCGGCTCGGGGGGTCGCCGGCGAAGCGGCTGGCCGCCTCCTCGCGCCCCATCGCGACGAATCCTCTCGGCTTGCCGAGATCGCTGCAGATCTTCGCGATCAGGCGGTTCGGCGCGACGCCGACCGACAGCGAGATGCCGGTCTGCTCGACCACGTCCGCGACCAGCTCGCGCAGCACGCGCAGCGGCTTCTCCACTCCCGTCAGGTCGGCGTACGCCTCGTCCAGGCCCAGGTGCTGGAGACGCCCGAGCCGGGTCGTCACGATCTCCCACACCTCGCGCGACGTCGCCCGGTAGGCGTCGAAGTCGGGCGGCAGCACGATCGCGTGCGGACACAAGCGACGTGCCATCGAGGCCGGCATCGCCGATCCCACGCCGTATCTGCGCGCCTCGTAGGAGGCCGTCGTGACGACCGCCCGCGGACCCGAGCCGGCGACGATCACCGCCTTCCCGTGCAACTCGGGATGCCGCAGCAGCTCGACGGACGCGTAGAAGGCGTCGCAGTCGAGGTGCGCGATCACGCGCTTCGGCGGCGCGGGCGGCGGCTGACCCTCGGACATCCCTGTCCGCAGGGTACGCCGTCAAGCGGCCGGAAGCACGAACAGGTGTTCGCTCAGCGCGTGCTCCACACGACGCCGACGCCTTCGAACCCGAGCGCGCGCGCCGTCGCGCCGGTCAGGTCCCATTCGCGCCCGCTGACATACGGACCGCGGTCGATCACGGGGACCGTGACCTCGCGCCTGCCGTAGCGCAGCGTCACGCGCGTGCCGCACGGCAGCGTCTTGTTCGCGACGCCGAGCGTGCCGTAGCCGAGCGTCCCGCCGCACGCGAGCCCACCGCCGTAGAGGTCGTACCACGACGCGAGCGTCGGGCGGAACGCGCGCAGCGTCCCGGCGTTCGCACGTATCGCCGCGTTGCGGACGTCCCCCGCGAAGCGCACGCGCAGTCGCTGGGAGCCGGCGGCGTGCGTGAGGAGCCGCACGTCGAAGTGCCCGTTGGCGCGCGTGCGCGCCCGTGCGAGCGCGTGCCAGCGCCCGCCCGCGGCGGCCTCCACGAGCACGAGGCGCCCGCGGGCGCGCGGCAGCAGCGTGCCGCGCACGCGCCCCGCCGAGCCGACGTGCAGCTCGATGCCGCGACCGCTCACGACGAGGCGGCCGGCGACCGCTACGCGCAGCGGGCGGCTCGCGGACTCGATCCCCGGCGCGCCGATCGCGGTGCCGGCCGCGCCGCCTTCCGGCAGCAGCACGACGCGCAGCGCGCCGGAGCGCTCGATCCTCACGCGAAAGCGGTAGCGGCCGCCGGCGGTGACGGTCGCCGTGCGAAGTAGTCGCCATCCGGCGCCGCGCGGCGCATACTGCAGCGTCACCCGCCGGCCGGCGTCCGCCGTCGGGACGCGCCCGCGCACGTCGGCGCGCTGCCCGAGCCGCAGCGTGGCGTCGCGCAAGATGACGGCCGGAGGGGCCGCGTGCGATCGAGGTGCCGGCGAGGGCCTCGCGAACGCGAGTGCCGAGCCGGACAGGGCCGTTCCAAGTACGAGCGCACCGGCCACGACTCGCCGCGGCGCGATGCGACCCGTTGGTTGCAAGCGCAACAGGTCCTCCTTCGGTTCGACCGCGCCTACGGGGTTAGCTGTCGGACTCGCGGCACCGCCTCGATTGCGCCTTCATTCACCGTTCAATGAAGTGAACGCACGCACCTGTGACGGTGGCGCTACGACGGCAGCAGCCGCCGATTCGCCCCAGCCGGGCGCATTGCACGCGCTCGGCAAACTGGTTCCCCCGCTCGTCGCCGCACCGGGCAGCGACGACTCGGCAAGTCGATGTCCGGGGGACCTTACAGGAATCGGACCGGTTGCCTGTGTGTTCGATCTCACACTTGGCGGGCTTGGTGGAACCCGCCTTGGCCGGACTGCCACAATGGCTGCGTGGCCAATCGCGACCGCCTGACGGGGCTCGACAGCTCCTTCCTGCACCTCGAGCACGACGCCTCGACGCACATGCACGTCGCCTCGTGCATGGTGTTCGACGGGCCGCCGCCGACGCACGACGAGCTCGTCGCGCACGTCGAGGGCCGCCTCCACCTCGTGCCGCGCTACCGCCAGCGGCTCGCGCACGTCCCGTTCGGGCAGGGGCGCCCGGTGTGGGTCGACGACCCGCACTTCAACGTCCGCTACCACGTCCAGCACCACGCGCTGCCGCCGCCCGGCAGCGACGAGCAGCTCAAGCACCTCGCCGGCCGCGCGTTCTCGCAGCAGCTCGACCGCAACAAGCCGCTGTGGGAGCTGTGGCTCGTCGAGGGCCTGGAAGGCGGCCGCTTCGCGATCCTCGGCAAGACGCATCACGCGCTCGTGGACGGGATCTCCGGCGTCGACATCACGACCGTCCTGTTCGACGTCACGCCCGAGCCGGCGCCGACCCCCGCCCCCGAACAGCCGTGGGTGCCGCGCCCGCTGCCGAGCAGCGCCCAGCTGCTGGCGGACGCGCTGCTCGAGCGCGCGACCGTGCCCGCCGAGATCGCGCGCGGCATGCGCGCGCTCGTCACGCGCCCGCGCCGGGTCCTCCAGGAACTGTTCGGCGACCTCACGGCCGTCGGCTCGTTCGCCGTCCCCGGCGCGCGCAGCGCGCCGAGAAGCCCGCTCAACGTGCAGATCGGGCCGCACCGCCGCTTCACCTGGGTCGACGAGGATCTGGAGCGCATCAAGGCGGTCAAGAACGCGCTCGGTGGGACCGTCAACGACGTCGTGCTCGCAACCGTCGCGGGCGGACTCGGCCGCTACCTGCGCGCGCACGGCCATCCGACGATCGATCTCGTCCTGCGCGCGATGATCCCGGTGTCGGTCCGCAGCGACGAGGCGCGCGGCGCGCTCGGCAACCAGGTCGCGGCCGTGTGGGCGAGCCTGCCGGTCGGCGAGACCGACCCGATCGAGCGACTCGCGCTCGTCCGCGGCGAGATGGAGGGGCTGAAGGAGTCCCACCAGGCGGTCGGCGCGCAGCTGCTGACCGAGCTGACCGGCTTCGCGCCGCCGACCGTGATGGCGCAGGCGGCGCGGCTGCAGGCCCGCCAGCGCTACTTCAACCTCGTCGTCACGAACGTCCCCGGGCCGCAGTTCCCGCTCTACGTGCTCGGCCGCGAGATGCGCGCGATCTACCCGATGGTGCCGATCGCGCAGAACCTCGCGCTGGGGATCGCGATCATGAGCTACAACGGGCAGCTCGCGTTCGGGCTCAACGCCGACTTCGACGCGCTGCCGGACCTCGAGCTGCTCGCCGTCCAGCTCGACGAAGCGCTCGACGAGCTGGCGGTGGCGGCCGGGCTGCCGGCGAGACCGGTCGCGCGCGCACGGCGCAGACGCGCCGCCGACCGCATGGCGAACGGCCGTGTCGCAGCCCAGCCGCAGACCGCGCGCTGACGCTCCGTCGGCTGCGCGTGCCATCGTCCGCGGTGACCCAATGGCATCCTCCAGCCCTCCCCCGAGCCCGCCGCATCGCCGCCTGCGCCGCGCGGGCGTCGCGCTGCTGACGCTGATCGTCGCGCTCGCGGGCTTCGTCGCGATCCTGCTGTTCTTCGAGAGCCGCGACAGCTCGCAGGTCGACAACGCGCCCAGCGCCGCGCAGGCGCCCGGCCAGCCGATCGCCGTCCAGCGCCGCGCGCGGACGCCCGCGCGGATCGCGCGCGACGCGGTGCGCCTGACCGACGACCAGGTGCTGCACGCGCTCCAGCTCGGCGACGTGGTGATGCTCTACGGCGGCAGCGCCGCCCCGCCGCCGGCGCTGCGGGCGCTCCAGCAGCGCGTCAGCGGGCCGTTCGACCCGGTGCTCGTCGCCAACGGCGCCGCCGTGATCCTCGGCCGCCAGCCGGGCGCGAGGGGCGTGACGGCGCTGGCGTGGCGGCGCGTCCTCCATGCCCGGAGCGCGTCGGACCCGGCGCTCGAGCAGTTCGCGAACTACTGGCTGGGACGCGGCGCCGGCGGCACCGCCGGCTGACCGCGCCCGGGGCGCTGCACGCCGCCGCCCGCCATCGCGCAGGCCCGGTTGCGATGATCCCGGGCATGGCGCCCGCCACGAGCCCGCTGCACATCGCGCTCTGCCAGATGAACGCCGTCGTCGGCGACATCGCCGGCAACGAGCGCGCGATCGTCGAGGCGATCGGGCGCGCCCGCGAAGGCGGCGCGCAGCTCGTGCTGTTCCCCGAGCTGGCGCTGACGGGCTACCCGCCCGAGGACCTGCTGCTCAAGGAACACTTCCTGCGCGACGCGCGCGCGGCGCTGCACCGCGTCGCCGCCGCGACCGCCGGGATCGTGGCGCTCGTCGGCTTCCCCGAGCGCGAGGACGACGTCTACAACGCGCTCGCGGTGCTCGCGGACGGCGCCGTGCAGGCGATCTACCGCAAGGTCCACCTGCCGAACTACGGCGTCTTCGACGAGCAGCGCTACTTCCAGAGCGGCGCGGGCCCGGCGCTGATCGAGCTCGGCGACGCGAAGATCGGCCTCACGATCTGCGAGGACATCTGGGAGCCCGGCCCGCCGGCGTCGACCGCGGCGCGCGCCGGCGCGACGCTGATCGTCAACATCTCGGCCTCCCCCTACCACGCGGGAAAGGGGCTCGAGCGCGAGCGGATGCTCGCCCAGCGCGCGCGCGACAACTTCGCGGCGATCGCCTTCTGCGGGCTCGTCGGCGGCCAGGACGAGCTCGTCTTCGACGGCCACTCGCTCGTGCTCGACCACCGCGGCGAGGTGATCGCGCGCGCGGCGCAGTTCGAGGAGGAGCTGCTGTTCGCGACGATCGACCTGGAGGCGGCGCAGACGCAGCGCCTGCGCGACGCCCGCCAGCGCGCGCCGGCACGGCGCGCCCGGCGGCGCGTGCCGACGCTCGCGACGCTGGAGCTGCCCGCCGCGACCGCCTCCGAGCAGCTCGGCGGGCGCGTCGCGCCGCTGCTCTCGCGCGAGGCCGAGGTCTACGCCGCGCTCGTCACCGGCCTGCGCGACTACGTCCGCAAGAACGGCTTCAGAGAAGTCGTGCTCGGGCTCTCCGGCGGGATCGATTCCGCGCTCGTCGCGTGCGTCGCGAGCGATGCGCTCGGCCCGCAGGGCGTCACCGCGGTCGTGATGCCCTCGCCCTACTCCTCGACGGCGACGCAGGACGACGCACGCACGCTCGCCGGCAGACTCGGCGTCGCGCTGTTCGAGCTGCCGATCGAGCCCGCGATGCGCGCCTACGAGGCGACCCTCGCCGACGCGTTCGCCGAGACCGCGCCAGGACTCGCGGAGGAGAACATCCAGGCGCGCATCCGCGGCAACCTCCTGATGGCCCTCTCGAACACGTTCGGCTGGCTCGTGCTCGCGACCGGCAACAAGTCGGAGATGTCGGTCGGCTACTCGACCCTCTACGGCGACCTCGCCGGCGGCCTCGCGGTCATCAAGGACTGCCCGAAGACCGTCGTCTACGAGCTGGCGCGCCACGTGAACGAATCCGCGGGCACGGATCTGATCCCGCGCTCGATCATCGAGCGCGCGCCGAGCGCCGAGCTGCGGCCCGATCAGCGCGACGAGGACTCGCTCCCCCCCTACGCCGTGCTCGACCCGATCCTCGACGCCTACGTCGAGGAGGACCTCGGCCGCGAGCAGCTCGTCCTGCGCGGCTTCGACCCGGCCTCAGTCGACCGCGTGATCGCGCTCGTCGACCGCGCCGAGTACAAGCGCCGTCAGGCCCCGCCCGGCATCAAGGTCACCAGCCGCGCGTTCGGCCGCGACCGCCGCGTGCCGATCACGAACCGCTACGGCGGATGAGCGACGTTCTCTGCCTGCTGAGCAGGTAGAGAACGTCAAGCATTGCCCACGGGGGCCCGCCTCCGGCGGGAATCGGGAGGCGGGACCCGCCTCCAGCGGCCACATTGCCGCTTCCGGCACCCGCTGGCCGCTTCCGGGACCCCTAGCGCGGCTCGCGCACCGCGATCGTCATGCGCGTCGTCGCGCACAGGCGGCCGTCGTCGTCGCGGATCTCGACGTCCCACAGCCATGTGGTTCTGCCTCTGTGGAACGGACGCGCGGTCGCGTGGATCGTGCCCTCGAAGATCGGCCGCAGGAAGCTCGTGCTGTTCGAGAGCCCCATCGCGTGCATGCCCTGCTCGTGGACGCCCAGGAACGTGCCCATCGACGCCAGCGACTCGGCCATCGCGGCGTAGACGCCGCCGTGCACCAGCCCGAACGGCTGCTTCAGGTCCGGTCTGACCGCGACCGTCGCGGTGATCGAGCCGTCGTCCTCGACGCGCACGTCGTGCATCCCGATCAGCGCGTCGAAGGTCGCGTGCTGCTGCTCCGGCGTCGGCGGGGCGTCCACGGCGCGGAACGATAGTGCGAGCGCCCGGCGGGCGCGCCACGATCAAGCGGCTTGGCCGAACGCTGCCGTCCTCTAGGCTTTCCGCAGTGAGCGGCCTGGAGACGCTTTCCCCCGACCAGCGCGCCGTCCTGCAGCTGATCCTCGTGCAGGGTCGTGGCTACGAGGACCTCGCAGCGACGCTGAAGCTGGATCCGACTGCGGTTCGCGAGCGCGCGCACGCCGGCGCCGCCGCGCTCGTGGACGGGCGCGACGACACGGTCGACACCGCGACGCGCGGCCGCGTCGTCGACTACCTGCTCGGCCAGCAGGACGACGGCGAGCGGATCGTGACGTTCGCCGAGCTGGGCGACTCGCCGGCCGCCTGCGCCTGGGCGCAGGCGCTGCGCGCGCAGCTCGCGGGCGTCGCGCCGGCGGAGCTGCCGGAGGTGCCGACGTCCGCGGCGCCCACCGCCGCATCCGCCAATGGCAGCGCCGCGCACGCAGGCGCGGCCATCGCCGCGCCGGCCGCTGCCGCGCCGCCCGAGCGCGGCGCCGGCGGCCCGACCGGTCCGCGCCCGTCGCGCCTCGGCGGCGCGATCCTGATCGGCGGAGCCGCCGCGCTCGCGATCGTGCTGGCGATCGTCCTGCTCGACGGCGGCGGCGGCGGGAAGCACACGTCCACCGGCGCCACCACGCCGCAGACGAGCGCGCAGACCTCGACCACGCCGAGAGCGACGACGACCGGCGCGAGCAGAGCCCCCGCCGCCAGACCGATCGCCGCCGCCGTGCTCAGATCGCCGAGCGGCGGCAGCGCGATCGGCGCCGGCATCGTGACGTCTTCCGACGGCAGACGCCTGCTCGCGGTCGAGGCGGCGAGACTCGCCGCGAACGGGACGAGCGACATCTACGCGATCTGGCTGCAGGGCACGGCCGGCAACAGATTCATGGGCTTCGTGCCGAACCGCGTCGGCTCCGACGGCACGTTCACCGTCAGCGCCTCGCTCGACAGAGGCCTCGACCTCGCCGGCTACGGCACGCTGCTCGTCACGAGAGAGGGCACGACCGCCGTGCCGGCCACGCCCGGCACCGTCGTCCTCAGCGGTCCGCTCAGATCGGCGGGCTGAGCACCTCGTCGAGCGCCGCGAGCGCGTCGCGGAGCTGTCTGCGCGCCGCCCGGCGGAACAGGAACGGCACGAGCCGCGACCAGCCCTGCAGCCGCTGACGCAGCTCGATCGCGACGACGGTCCCGTCGCCGTCGGCGGGCGCCAGCTCGACGGTCGTCACCGCCTCGGCGAGGATCCGCTGAAACGGCGTGCCCGGAAGCTCCTGCTCCCAGCGCAGCAGGCGCGGCTGCGCGCGGTCGAGCACGCGGAAGTCGGCGCGGATGCCCTTCCCTCTCGCCGTCCCGAGCACCTGCGTGAAGCGGTCCTCGGCGACGTCCTCGATCCGCACGACGCGCGGCCACCAGCGCACCTGCTGCCACGGGTTGGCGAGCAGCTCCCACGCGTCGCCGGGCGACGCGGCGAGCGTGCGGGTGACGCGCGTCGTCGGCACCGCAGCGACCGCCCGCGCTCAGCCGGCGATGTTGCGCAGGTCGCGGATCAGCAGCAGGTGCTTGAGGTACGTCGCGACGGCCGCGAGGTTCTCCAGCGTCTCGACCGCCTCTCTGCGCCGCTCGGGATTGCGCGAGCGCAGCGCCGGGGCGAGGATCTGCTGCAGCAGCGCGGCCTCGCGGTCGGCGGAGGTGCGGAAGACGCGCAGGTTGCGCCCGGCGACGCCGTATCTCGCCAGCTCGGCGACCGCGCGCACGATCTCGCGTTCGGTCTCGTCGTAGTAGCGCACGCCCGCGCGCTGCTCGCCTCTGATGACGCCGAACTCCTCCAGCTCGTGCACGAGTCTCGGCTCGGCGCCCGTCTCCTCGACCACGTCTTCGAGCGAGTACACCGGCCCCGGCCCCTTGACTGCAACCGCGGTGCGGCGCAGATGGCGCAGGTCGGGTCTCTGCGCGCCGACCTCGCCGCGTCCGGCGACGTCGCCGTCCGCGCGCCCGCCCGCAAGCTCCTGGCGGATCACCCGCAGCGGCAGGAACTCGTCGCGCTGCAGGCGCAGGATCGTGCGCAGCCGCTGGACGTCGTTCTGCGTGTAGAGGCGGTACCCGCCCTGCGTGCGGCGCGGCGCGAGCAGCTTCTGATCCTCCAGGTAGCGGATCTTCGAGATCGAGATGTCGGGGAACTCCTGTCTGAGCGCCTTGCAGACGGCTCCGATCGTCAGCGACTTCTGGCGCGGCCGCGACGCCTCCTCGGCGACCGGCTGCTCGACGCTCGTGTCAGGGACGGAGCTCATCAGCGCGCGAGGTAGGCGAGCTTGTACTTGCCGATCTGCAGCTCGTCGCCGTCCGCCAGCCGGTGCGACTCGATCCGCGTGCGGTTCACGTAGGTGCCGTTGAGCGAGCCGCAGTCGTCCAGATACCAGTCGTCGCCGCGACGGACGAGCAGCGCGTGGTCGCGCGAGACGGTCACGTCGTCGAGGAACACGGCGCTGTCGGGCCGGCGCCCGATCGTCATGCGCTCGCCGTCGATCGCGAAGCTCTCCCCCGCACGGCCGCCGCCGGAGCGGATCACGAGCGCCGCGCCGCGCGCGACGACCTGTTCGAGCTGGACGGGCTCGATCTCGCCGGTCTCGCCGATCCGGTACGTGGCGGTCGTCTCATGCCCGGCGCCCGCGCCTTCGATCGCGAGGTAGGCGCCGCACTTCTGGCAGTAGTTGGCTCCGACCGCGTTGGCGAAGCCGCATTCGGGGCAATGGAGCGCCACGGGTCCTCCGGTGGGCGACGCGCCGCGTGGGCGGGCCTACTCCTCGTCGTCGGGGCTCGGGACGCGGCCCGCGAGGATGTTCGTGAGCTTCTCGACGTCCGCGCCGGAGAAGACGTCCTCGCCGCCCTCGTGCTTCTTGCGCAGGCGGTTGACCAGCTCGGCGCGCAGGATGTCGATCTTGCCGTGGAGGATGCGGCGCTTGTAGCTGATCTCGAGCTCGTCCTCGGTCAGCTGCTGGATGAGGTCCTTCAGCTCCTGATCGCTCAGGGAGCCAAGGTCCGGGAAGGTGTCCATCGTCACGCTGAGTCTCCGTTCCTCACTGGCGGGACGCGCGAGTATAGCCGCGCGCGTCCGCAACCTCAACGTCAGCTTGAGGGTGTGGATCCGCGCAGCGCGCGCCGGCCGTCGCGCACGTACAGCGCCGTCGCGGTCAGCGCGAGCGCAAGCCCGGCGTACAGCAGGATCTCGCCGAGCGTCTGCAGCCCGGTCATCGGGAAGAAGAGGCCGCCCATCACGGGCGCGACCGCGAGCCGGCCGGGCCAGTTGATCCGCACGTCCACCCCGCGCTTCAAGCCGTAGCGCGCAAGGACGATCATCGCGACCTCGCGCACGACGAGCACGGCGAGCGCCCAGCGCGGCAGCAGCGAGAAGTGCCAGTTGACGATCACACCGCAGATCACGAGCAGCCGATCGGTGACCGGGTCCATCAGCGCGCCGAGCCGGCTGTACTGGCGCGTGATGCGCGCCGCCATCCCGTCGGCGTAGTCGCCCCAGCCGATCACGGCGAACAGGACGGCGGAGAGCGCGTCGACGCCGTCATCGCTCTTGAGCGCGACGACGAGGAAGACCGGGATCAGCGCGAGCCGGACGAAGCCGATCGCGTTCGGGAGCGTCCACGGGTTCAGCGGCGCGCCCGCGGTCGTCGCGGCCGGCGGCGGCCCGGAGCGGTCGAGGCCGACGAGCCGGCGGAACGTCAGCGGGCGTCTCTCTACGGGAGCGTCCGCCACAGCTCGAGCACCGCCTCCGCGGCCCCCTCGAGCGGCACGCCGCGCGTCTCGCGCCCGCGGCGCACCTGCAGCTCCAGCTCGCCCCCGCTCAGCGTGCGCTTGCCGACGGTGATCCGCAGCGGGCAGCCGAGCAGCTCGGCGTCGGCGAACTTCTGCCCCGGCGCGAGCTCGCGGTCGTCGTAGAGCACGTCGGCGCCGAGCGCGCGCAGCCCCTCGTAGAGGCGGTCGGCGTACGCCTGCTCCTCGCTGCCGTCTCTGCCGAGCGAGACCAGCCCGAGGTCGAACGGCGCGAGTGCGCGCGGCCACGCGATCCCCGCCTCGTCGGCCTGCTGCTCGGCCGTCGCCGCGGCGATGCGCGCCGGACCGATCCCATAGGAGCCCATCACGATCGGTCTCGCCACGCCCGACTCGTCGAGGAAGGTCGCGCCGAGCGGCTCGGAGTAGCGCGTGCCGAGCTTGAAGATGTTCGCCAGCTCGATCGCGCTCGCGATCCGGATCGCATGTCCGTTCACGGTGTCACCAGCCTCGACCGTGCGCACGTCGGCGCGCTCGAACGCGAAGTCGCGACCCGGCTCGACGCCGCGCAGGTGGAAGTCGGCGCGGTTGGCGCCGGTCACGTAGCCGCCGTCGCCGACGGCCGCGTCGAGCAGCACCGGGGCGTTCGCGCCGACCGGGCCGATGTAGCCGGCGGGACCGATCTTCTGCGCGAACTCGTCCGGCTGCGCCGCACGGCAGTCGGCGCCGAGCGCGTTGCGCAGCTTGATCTCGTTGACGCGGTGATCGCCGCGCACGACGACCAGCACGAGCCCGCGGCCCTCGACGATCACCGGGTAGGCCTTCAGCAGCGCGCCGGCCGGGACGCCCAGGTTGGCGGCGACCTCCTCGACGGTCGTGAGGCCGGGCGTGTGGACCTCCTCGGCGCGCTCGAGCGGCGCCGGCAGCTCGACCGGCTGCGGATCGGCGCTCGCGACCTCGACGTTGGCGGCGTAGCCGGGCGCGAGCGCGACCTCGTCCTCCCCGGCCGCGCACGGCGCCATGTACTCGTGCGCGCCGGAGCCGCCCATCATCCCGACGTCGGACTCGACGCGGTACCACTCGAGCCCGCAGCGGTCGAAGATGCGGTCGTAGGCGACGACGTGCTTCGCGTAGGAGGCGTCCAGCCCCTCCGCGTCGCGGTCGAAGCTGTAGGAGTCCTTCATGACGAACTCGCGCGTGCGCAGCACGCCGGCGCGCGGGCGCGGCTCGTCGCGCTCCTTCGTCTGGAGGTGGTAGAGGATCAGCGGCAGGTCGCGATAGGAGCGCACGACCTGCGCCACGTGCGTTGTGACGACCTCCTCGTGCGTCATCGCGAGCACCATGTCGGCGCCCTTGCGGTCCTGGAGCTTGAGCAGCTCCTGGATCGCGTAGCGGCCGGTGCGCTTCCACGGCTCGGCCGGGTTGAGCACCGGCATCAGCATCTCCTGCGCGCCGATCGCGTCCATCTCCTCGCGCAGGATCGCCTCGACCTTGCGCTGGATCCGCCAGCCGGCCGGCATCCACGTCCACAGGCCGGCGCCGAGCTGGCGCAGCAGCCCGGCGCGGACCATCAGCTTGTGCGAGATCGCCTCCGCGTCCGCGGGGGCCTGCTTCTCGGTCGGCAGCAGGTAGGTGGAGAGGCGCGTCATCGCGCGCGAAGCCTACTCAGCGGAACAAGCTTCTGTTCGCCACCAGCACGTCGAAGACCGGGCGCGGCAGGCCGTGCGCGTCGAGGATCGCCGAGTCCCAGCGGTTCGTCGGCGGCGGCGCGAACCACTGGTAGAGGTAGACGCGCTCGATCTTGCTGCGATAGCGCTTCGCCTGCACGAAGATCGCCTGCATCGCTCGCTTCTGGCGCGAGAGCGAGGGCCGGAAGGACTGGCGCGCGTTCTGCGGCTGGAAGCGGAACAGCCCGGCCGTCTCGGTCAGCCATATCTTGCCCGGCAGCGCTCTCGCGGCCTTGCGCATCGAGCTGTTCAGGTCCTTCACGAAGCGGTTCGTGTCGGTGTAGTTGTGCAATCCCCACACGCGGGGCGTCGCGACGTGGTGCGCCTTGAATGTGGCCAGCAGCGATCTGATGTAGCTGACCATGTTCGGCAGGTCCTGGAGGTCGGCGCCGAGCACCGTGCAGCCGTGGCAGTTCGCCTTCGCGAGCTGGTAATACGTGACGACCGCCGCGGGGCTGCCGTATGTCGGCTGCGTGAGGTTGTTGACCTCGTTCCACGGCTGATAGATCCGCACCCACGGGTAGCGCTTGCGGAACGCGACGAAGTCACGCTTGTAGCTCGCGGAGCTGACGAGCTTGCAGCCGCGTGCGCCGTTGATGTTCGGGCACTTCATGCCGAGCGGCGGGTTGAACGCGACGACGACCTCGATGCCGGCGGCGTGCGCGGCCGACATCCACTGATCGACCATCGCGCGCTGCTTGAAGACGGAGTCGATCGGCGTGATGTAGCGCGTGCGCTTCGGCGCGAGCTGCTGGAAGTACGGGTTCGCGAAGAGGTCGGCGCTCTGGTCGGCGACCCCGACGACATAGGCGCCGCCGGTGGCGGGCGCGACCAGCGCGACCGCCGCGCAGGCGAGCGCGGCGAGCATCGGGAGCTTGGCACGGCGGGACATCACGTCGTCGGTTCCTTTCTCGGCGAGGCGGCGATTCCCTGCGGTGAACCCGGCGCGACGGCGCGAGTTGCGCGACGGCCGCGCGCGGTGTCAGGCGCTCGCCGCCAGCAGCAGCGCGGCGACGCCGTCGGGGTCGTCGCTCATCGGGATGTGACCGCAGCCGGGCAGCGGCACATGGCGAGCCTGCGGCAGCCCGGCGCGGGCGCGCTCGGCCTGCCGCGGGATCAGCAGCCGATCGCGCGTCCCCCAGCCGATCGTGACGGGGACCTCCAGCTCGTGGCCGCGCTCGAACTCGTAGGCGCGCGTGAGCGGCAGCGTCGGCTCCCACCCCGGCGCGCGCGCGAGGTTCGCGAGGTCGGCGATCGCCTCGTCCGGGTCGCGCCGGGCCGGGCGGCCGTACATGAGGCCGATCGTCGCCTGACGGCCGGCGGGCGAACGCAGCAGCGCGGTCATCGGGCCGCGCAGGCGCGTCGCCGAGAAGTGGCTGACGCGAAGCATCGTGCGCCCGTAGAGCGCCTCGCCGGGGCTCCAGAAGCCGATCGGCGACAGCGCCGTGGCCGACGACACCACGCCCATGCGCGCCAGCTCGAGCACGATCCCGCCGCCGAGCGAGTTGCCGGCAACGTGCGGCCGCTCGACGCCCAGCTCACGCCACCAGGTCGTCACCGCCCGAGCCAGCGCGAGCACCGTCGGCGGCTCGTCAAGGACCGGCGAGTCGCCGAAGCCCGGCAAGTCGACCGCGAGCACGTCCCGCTCCCCCGTGAGCAGCGGCACGACCGGCTTCCACACGCCGCGCCGCGACCCGATCCCGTGGACCAGGACGAGCGGCGACCCGGAGCCGGTGCGATCGAAGGCCAGACTCACGGCGCGAGCGTAGCGGCGCGCGGCCGCGCCCGCGCCGGCTCAGGTGCGCGTGAAGCGCCGGCCGGCGGTCGGCGAGGCGGCCTCGTCGAGGCGCGTGCGCGCGGCGACGGCCTTCAGCAGCTCGCCGGACATCTCGTCGGCTTCCTCGGCCTGCTTGGCCTTCTCAAGCGCGGCGAGCCGCTCCGGCGTCATCTCGCCCGCGTTCTCGTCCTCGATCGCCTGCAACCAGGCCGCGCCCTCGGCCGCCTCGTGCGCATCGACCTCCACACGCTTCGCGCCGGAGCCGACGTACTTGTCGATCTCCTCGAACAGCGTGTCGACGAGCTGCTCGGTCGGGACCTTTCGCAGCGCTCTGCCGCGGCTGAAGATCAGACCCTCGTTCTTCGCCCCGGTGATGCCGAAGTCGGCGTGCGAGGCCTCGCCGATGCCGTTGACCGCGCAGCCGAGCACGGCGACCTCGATCGGCTCGGCGTACGCCTCCAGGCGCTGCTCGATGTCGGCCACGACGGTGTCCATGTCGAACTGCAGCCGGCCGCACGTCGGACAGGCGATCAGCACCGGCCCGCGCTCGCGAAGCTGCAGCGCCTTGAGGATCTCCCAGGCGACCTTGACCTCCTCCTCCGCGTGGAAGGTGGAGAGCGAAATCCGGATCGTGTCGCCGATCCCGTCCGCGAGCAGCGTGCCGAGCCCGACGGCGCTCTTCAAGGACCCCGACCACTTCGTGCCCGCCTCGGTGATGCCGAGATGCAGCGGATACGGGATCCGCTCGCTCAGCAGGCGGTTCGACGCGATCGTGTTCGGCACGTTCGTCGACTTGATCGAGACCTTGAAGTTCTCGAACTCCAGGCGCTCCATCAACTCCACGAACTCGACGGCCGCAGTGACCAAAGCCTCGACGCTGCTCTCGCGCTCCAGCGCGTGCAGGTGCTTCGGCAGCGAGCCGGAGTTCACGCCGATCCGCAGCGGCGTGCCCAGCGCTCTGGCCTTCGCCGCCACCTCCGCGACCTTGTCCGGCCCGCCGATGTTGCCGGGGTTCAGCCGCACGCAGTGAGCGCCGGCGTCGAGCGCCTTCAGCGCAAGCGTGTGGTTGAAGTGGATGTCGGCGATCACCGGGATCGGCGACTCCCGCACGATCGTCTTCAACGCCTCGACGTCCTGCTCGCGCGGCACCGCGCAGCGCACGATGTCCGCCCCCGCCTCCGCGACGCGCCGGATCTGCGCCAGCGTCGCCGCCAGATCCGCCGTCTCCGTCTTCGTCATCGTCTGCACGGCGACCGGCGCGCCGCCGCCGATCGGCACCGAGCCGACGTGGATCTGCCGCTGCGAGGCCATCTGCTCTGAGTGTACGAGGCGGGCCCGTCAGGCGGCGTACAGCGCCTCGATCTGCGCCGCGTACTTCTCCCCGATCGGCCGCCGCTTGAGCTTCATCGTCGGCGTCAGCTCGTCGCCCCCCGGCATCCAATCGCCCTCGACCAAAGCGAAGCGCTTGATCTGCTCCACCCGCGCCAGCTTCGCGTTCGCCACGTCAACACCCGCCTGCACTGCGGCGCGCATGCGCTCGTCGACCGCCAATGAAGCGAGGTCGTGCGGCTCCGCGATCCCCTCCCGCTGGGCCCACATCGGCGCGAAGTCGGCGTCGAGCACGATCAGCGCGACGTTGTAAGAGCGGCGGTCGCCGATCGCGCACGCCTGCCCGATCAGCGGCGAGGCGGCCTTCAGCGTCGCCTCGATGTTCGCCGGCGACATGTTCTTGCCGGCCGCGTTGATGATCAGCTCCTTCTTGCGGTCGATCAACGTGACGAAGCCGTCGGCGTCGATCGCCGCGACGTCGCCCGTGCGCAGCCAGCCGTCCTCGCCGAGCGCCTCCGCCGTCTGCTCGGGGCGGTTGCGGTAGCCGCGCATCACGCAGTCGCCGCGCACGAGCAGCTCGCCGTCGTCGGCGAGTCTCAGCTCGACGCCGGGCGTCGCCTGCCCGACGCTGCCGATCCGCACCGCGCCGGGGCGGTTGCACGCGCCGGCGCCGCACGTCTCCGACATCCCCCACAGCTCGGCCAGCTCGATCCCGATCGCGTGGAAGAACTCGATCACCTCGGGCGGCGTCGGCGCCGCGCCGACGTTCACGGTGATGACCTCGTCCAACCCGAGCATGGCGCGCAGGCCGCTGAACATCTGCTCGTCGGCCTGCCGCACCGCCGCCGCCAGCTCGTCCGGCACGGGCTCGCCGCGCTGACGCAACCGCACGGCATCGACCGCCGCCGCGAGCGCCGTCTCGGCCCGCGCACGTGCCGCCTCGGGCTGGGCGCCGAGCATCGTCTCCAGGCCCGCCTTGAGCTTCTCCCAGATGCGCGGCACGGCGAAGAACCATGTCGGGTGGACCCGCGGGAGCACCTCGACGATCCGGCGCGGGTCCGGGCAGATCGTGACGGTTCCGGCGTACGTGAGCGGGATGTAGTGGTGCGCCATCCGCTCGGCGATGTGGGCGGCGGGCAGCCACGAGATCACCTTCGCGCCGAGCGGCAGCTCGATCATCGCCTGCACGGCGCGCACCGCCCCGAAGATGTTCGCGTGGCTCAGCTCGACGCCCTTCGGCGGCCCGGTCGTGCCGGAGGTGTAGATCAGCGTCGCGACGTCGCCGGCGGAGACGGCGGCGAGCGCCTTGTCGAGGTCGAAGCCCGACGCGCGGCCCGCCCGCTCCAGCTCGTCAAGCGTCCTGCCGCCGTCGGCGGGCGCCTCCCCGTCGACGACGATCACGTGCGCGAGCGCCGGCAGCTGCCGCTTCGCCTCCAGCAGCACGGGCAGGTGCGCCTGCTCGACGATCGCCACGCGCGCGCCCGCGTCGCCGACGACATAGGCGATCTGCTCGACGGTGAACGTCTGGTAGATCGAGAACGGCGCCGCGCCGAGCGTGGCGGCGGCGAGGTCGCAGAGGTGGAACTCGGGTCGATTGCCCATCATCAGCGCGACCGTCTCGCCGCGTCCGACACCAAGGCCGGCGAGCCCGCGGGCGAGCGCGTTGACCCGCGTGCGCAGCTCTCCCCATGTCAGCGAGACATCGTCGTCGAGCGTGCGCACGGCGACGACGTGCGGATGCGCGGCGGCCGTGCGCCGCAGCGCCTCGCCGAGCGTGGCGGCGTCGACCGCGGCCGGGGTGGTCGCGTCGCGTGAGACCGTGCTGTCCTCCATCTGCGCTCTCCTGGACTCGTCGACTCGGCTGGCTGGCCAGCTCGACGATATCGCAGCAGCAGTGGGGCGCTCAGCCGCCGTGCTGGAGGCGGCTCAGGTCGTTCGAGAAGCCGACGAGGAACAGCATGAGCACGAGCGCGAAGCCGACGGCGCTCGCGCGCTCCATCACCGAGAACGGGATCGGCCGGCCGCGCAGCTTCTCGGCGAGCGCCCAGAAGATGTGACCGCCGTCGAGCGGCAGGAACGGGAACAGGTTGACGATCGCGAGCGAGAGCGAGATCAGCGCGAGGATCCCGAGCGCCTCGGTCGCGTCGGACGCGACCGCCTGCTGCGTGACGTGGTAGGCGCCCACGATGCTGCGGACCTGCTTGCGGTCTCTCGACTCGAACAGATGCGCGAAGACCGACACCGTGCGGGTCGTGACGTTCCACATCGCGCTGACGCCGGCGCCCGCCGCCGAGCCGGCGTTGTAGGTCTCGTGCTGGTCGGCGTAGGTGAAGCCGAGACGCATGAAGCGAATTCCGCTGCTGCCGTCGTACCGCGGGCGGATGTCGAACGCGAGCCGCTTGCCGTCGCGCACCACGACGACGTGTGCCGGCGTCGTCGCGACGCAGCCGTTCACGCGTCTGCCGGCGCACGCGTGCCGTCTCACCTGCGCCGAGATCCTCGACAGGTCGCCGCCGACGCCGTCGACCGAGACGATCCGGTCGCCCGGCTGGATATACCGTGCGGCAGGCGGCTGGAGCTGGTGCGAGGAGACCGTGTGGGTGGTGACGTACTGCCCGTTGGCGAGGAACAGCGCCCACAGGATCGCGAACGCCAGCAGCAGGTTCACGGCCGGTCCGGCGGCGATCACGACGATCCGCTTCCACACCGGCTGTCTGTAGTACGCCCGCACGGCGACGTCGTCGCTGAACTCCTCCCGCGGGTTCATGCCGGTGATTCTCACGTAGCCGCCCGCGGGGATCGGGCCGATCGCGTACTCCGTCTCGCCGCGTCTGAACGACACGAGCGGTCTGCCGAAGAACAGGCTGAAGCGCTCGACGCGCATCCCGACCGCCTTCGCCGCGGCGAAGTGGCCCGCCTCGTGCAGCACGATCAGCACGACGAAGCCGAGGAACGCGAGGATCCAGCTCATCGAGAGATCACCTCCGCGGGGCATCCAGCCCCGCGTCCTGACCGCGACGAGCAGCATCACGCCGCTCGTGAGCCTGCTCGACCAGCTCCTCCGCCGCGGCGCGCGCGTCGCGGTCGGCGGCGTAGAGCGTCTGGAAGGCGTGGATCCGCCCGGCGGGCACCGTCTGGAGGGTGTGGTCGATCGCCTCTGCGATCTCGTGGAAGCGCAGGCGCCCGTTGAGGAACGCATGCACGGCGACCTCGTTGGCGGCATTGAGGATGCACGGCGCGGTGCCGCCGGCCTCCCCCGCCTCGCGCGCGAGCCGGAGGCACGCGAACGTGTCGGTGTCCGGCTGCTCGAACGTGAGCTGGCCGAGCGCGGCGAGGTCGAGCGGCGCGACCGGCAGCTCGACCCGCTCGGGGTGGTGGAGCGCGTAGGCGATCGGCACGCGCATGTCGGGATAGCCGAGGTGCGCGAGGGTCGCGCCGTCGCAGAGCTGGATCAGGCTGTGGACGATCGACTGCGGATGGACGACGACGTCGATCCGCTCGTACGGCGTGCCGAACAGGTGGTGCGCCTCGATCAGCTCCAGGCCCTTGTTCATGAGCGTGGCGCAGTCGATCGTGATCTTGCCGCCCATCGCCCAGGTCGGATGCGCGAGCGCCTGCTCGACGGTCACCTCGCGCAGCTCGGCGGCGCCGCGGCCGCGGAACGGGCCGCCCGAGGCGGTGAGGATCAGGCGGTCCACCGATCCAGCCCCGCCGCCCGCCCCCCAGCCGACCCGCTCCCCGGCCAGCAGCTGGTAGATCGCGGAGTGCTCGGAGTCGACCGGGACGATCTGCGCGCCGGTCGCCTCCGCGAGCTGCGTGACCAGCTCGCCGCCGACGACGAGCGACTCCTTGTTCGCGAGGGCGAGGTCGATCCCCTCGCCGAGCGCGGCCACGGTCGGCCCCAGGCCCGCGGAGCCGACGAGCGCGTTGAGGACGAGGTCCGCCTCGCTCTCGACGACGAGCCGCACGAGCCCCTCCGCGCCGGCGAGCACCTCGCCGTCGGTCCACGCCTCGGCGGCGCGCGCGGCGGCGTGCTCGTTCGCGAGCGCGATCCGCGGCACGCCCAGCTCGCGCGCCTGCGCGAGCAGCGCCTCAGACGACGACTCGGCCGAGAGCCCGACGACCTCCAGCTCGCCGCCCGCGCGCGCGACCACGTCGAGCGCCTGCGTGCCGATCGAGCCCGTCGAGCCGAGGATGAGGATGCGGCGGGACATGGGCCCCTGATTCTAGGCGGGCGGCTTTGCGCAGCCTCAAGCGCGCAGCATGTCGCGCCAGCGCAGCCCGGGGAAGCGGCCGAAGTCGGCGTCGTAAGAGCACAGCTCGGCGCCGTGCTCGATCGCGAGCGCAGCGAGATGCGCGTCGCTCGTGAGGTTGCCGGCCGTGCCGACGGCGCCCAGCACGTCGCGCAGGACCGCCAGATGACGCGCGGTTGGCTCCACCACCGTCGCGCACGGCTGGCCCAGCCAGCGTTCCACGAGGTCGAGCGTCTCGCCGGCGTCCAGCGGCCGCTCGAAGACGACCGGCCGCGTGCTCAGGCGCACGAACCCGAGCAAGACATTCCAGCAGAACGCCACCGTCTCGCTGCCTGACAGCGCCTCCTCCAACCAAGGGCGCGCTGTCTCATGGTGCCGCGAGTCTGCGTCGACCGCGTACAGCAGGACGTTGACGTCAGGCAGCTTCACTTGCCGAGATCGAGCTTGCGCAGCATCTCGGCGTCCTCGAGCTGAGCAGCGAGCGCGAGCGCCTTGTCGAGGTCGACCCCTGGCCGCGCGCCCATCCGGCGGACCGGAACGCGGTACGGCCTCGCGTCCCCGGCCGTCCGAAGCCCTGATCGCACCGCTTCGTTCAGTGCGACCTTGAAGGAGACGCCCCGCTCCCGCGCGGCGGCATGCAGCTTCGCCGCAACGTCCTCGTCGAGCGTGACCGTCGTGCGCATGACAGCATCATAGCATCAAGCCTGATGCTGTCATGATGTGCATGGCTCAAGCCAGCGCGTGCCAGATGTAGTAGCCGACGACGGCGGCGAAGAGCGCAGCGTCCACGCGGTCGAGCGCGCCGCCGTGGGCGCCGAACGCTCTGCCGGTGTCCTTGATGCCGACGTCGCGCTTGACGAACGACTCGAACAGGTCGCCGATCGGGGCGGCGATCGCGATGCCGAGGCCGAGCAGCAGCGCGTCGGCGGTCGAGAGCCAGTCCTGGTAGAGGCCCGCCACGAAGACGCCGGCGATCGCGGTGAGCATGCCGATCGCAAGCCCCTCGACCGTCTTGTTCGGGGAGATCCGCGGCGCGAGCGGGCGGCGCCCGAAGGCGCGCCCGCCGAAGTAGGCGCCGGTGTCGCCGACGAACGTGCCGACGAGCACGTCGATCACGATCGCGTTGCCGTGCGGGAGCCCGCGCAGCAGCACCGCGTGCGCGAGCGCGAAGCCGATCCAGTAGACGCCGAGCAGCGTGCTCGCCATCGCCAGCGACGCCTGGTCGCGGCTCGGCCCCCACGCCGTCAGCGCGAACAGCACGGGCACGACCGCGACCGCCGCCAGCAGGATCTGGAACTGCGTCCCGTACAGCGCCGCCGCGAGCAGCCCGGCGAGCGCGAGGAAGCCGGCGAGCCGCACCGGTCTGACCGGGCCCAGCAGCTCGTACAGCTCGTGCAGGCAGAGGCAGCCGATCCCGAACAGCGCGAGCGCCCACGCGAGCCCGCCGACCGCGTTGACCGCGATCACCGCGACGGCGGCCGGAACCGCGACGACGACGCGCGCGCCGAGGTCCGACGTGCCGTTGCGGCGCGCGAGCCGCCTCGCCCGCCGCTCGCTCGGCGGCGGACGATGGCGCGCACGCGGCCCACCCCCGTGCGCGCTCACGCGATCCGTCTCCCGAAGCGCCGGCGGCGCGTCGTGTACTCCGCCAGCGCTGCCTCAAACGCGGCGCGGTCGAAGTCGGGCCACAGCTCCGGCCGCGAGACGAACTCCGAGTACGCGGTCTGCCACAGCAGGTAGTTCGACAGCCGCTGCTCGCCGCTGGTGCGGATCACGACGTCGGGATCGTGCATCTCGGGGGCGTACAGGTGGCGGCGGAACTCCTCCTCGGTCGTCCCGCTGAACGTGCGCGCCGCGTCGACGATCTCGGCGCGCCCGCCGTAGTTGAACGGGATGAAGAACGTGATGCGGTCGTTCTCGGCGGTCAGCTCCTCCGCCCACTCCATGCGGCTGAGGATCTCCGCCGGCACCGGCGCGTCGCGGCGGCCGACGAAGCGCAGCCGCACGCCCTCCTCGTGCAGCTCGGGCGTCTCGCGGTCGATGTACTCGGCGAACATCCGCACGAGCGCCTTCACCTCCTCGATCGAACGCGACCAGTTCTCGGTCGAGAAAGCGTAGATCGTCAGCTCCTCGACCCCGAGGTCCACGGCATCGCGCAGACGCGCCTTCACGTTCTCGGCGCCGGCCCGATGGCCGTCGGTCACGCTCAGCCCGCGCTGCTCGGCCCAGCGACCGTTTCCGTCGGTGATGATCGCGACGTAGCGGACGCGGTCCCGCTCGCCCTCGTCGTCTGCAGCGTCGTCGTCGGAGGATGCCACCGGATCCTCAGACCTCGAGGATCTCTTCCTCTTTGTGCTTCAGCAGCCCGTCGAGCTCGGCGACCTTCTCGTCGGTCAGTCTCTGAAGCTCCCCCTCGGCGCGGTGCTCGTCGTCGGCGCCGGCCTCGCCGGCGTCGCGCAGCTCGCGCAGGTCGTGCATCACGTCGCGGCGGACGTTGCGGATCGCGACGCGCCCCTCCTCGGCGATCCCGCGCACGACCTTGACGAGTTGCTTGCGCCGCTCCTCGGTCAGCTCGGGGATCGAGAGGCGGATCATGTTGCCGTCGTTGTTCGGCGTCAGACCGACGTCGGACTCGAGGATCGATCTTTCGATCGCCCTGATCGAGCTCTTGTCGTAGGGCTGAATCGACAGCAGGCGCGCTTCCGGCGCGGCGATCGTCGCGAGCTGTCTGAGCGGCGTCTGCGCGCCGTAGTAGTCGACCACGATGCGGTCGAGCAGCGCCGGCGTGGCGCGCCCGGTGCGCACGGAGCCGAACTCGTGGCGGGTGGACTCGACCGACTTCGTCATGCGCTCGCGCGCGTCTGCCAGCAGCTCTTCGATCATGACCTCACCAGGGTTCCGACGCGGTCACCGCACACTATCCGGTCGATGTTGCGCTCGTCGTTCATGTCGAACACGACGATGGGAAGCTCGTTCTCCATGCACAGGGTCAGTGCGGTCGTGTCCATCACGCGCAGGCGGCGCTCGACCGCCTCCATGTGGCTGATCTCGGGAATGAACTCGGCGCTCGGGTCGAGTGCCGGATCGGCGCTGTAGACGCCCTCCACCCCGTTCTTCGCCATCAGGATCACCTCCGCGTGCATCTCGGTCGCGCGCAGCGCCGCCGCCGTGTCGGTCGTGAAGAACGGATTGCCGGTGCCGGCCGCGAAGATCACCACGCGCCCCTTCTCCAGGTGGCGCATCGCGCGGCGGCGGATGTAGGGCTCGGCGACCTCGGAGACCGCGAGCGCCGAGAGCACGCGCGTCGGGCAGCCGGCCTTCTCGAGCGCGTCCTGGAGCGGCAGCGCGTTCAGCAGCGTCGCCAGCATGCCCATGTAGTCGCCGGTCGCGCGGTCCATCCCGGCGGCGGAGCCGGAGACGCCGCGGAAGATGTTGCCGGCGCCGACGACGACGCTGACCTCGACGCCGCGCTCGCGCACCCGCGCGATCTGCCGCGCGACCGCCTGGATGCGCTCCGGGTCGGCGCCGTACTCCTGGTTGCCGAGCAGCGCCTCGCCGGACAGCTTGAGCATGACCCGCTGGAACACGGGCGCCCCGCCCTCCGCGGGCGCGGCGGGCGGCGGCGCGGAGGCCGGTTCAGGGTCAGTCGCCAACGGCGAACCGCGTGAAGCGGCGGATCACGATGTTCTCGCCCGTTCTGGCGGCGAGCGCGGCGCGGATCTCCTCGATCGTGCGGCCCTCGTACTTCTCGCCGTTGACGTGCGCCTGCTTGAGCAGGACGAC
>DATNAP010000044.1:0-36193 GCA_035572475.1 Conexibacter sp.
TCACGCTCACGCCCGGCCCGAAGGCGAGCTTCGTGCGGTCGGGGAACGACTTGAAGCCCTTGAGGGTGAGGGACTTCAGATGCACTGGCCGCTCACTCTCCCATAGCTTCGAGGGCCACGCGAGCGGCCTCCTGCTCGGCGTCCTTCTTCGAACGCCCCTGGCCGCGCCCGACCTCGACCCCGGAGACGCTCGCCTCGACGGTGAAGACGCGGTCGTGCGGCGGCCCCTCTTCCTCCGTCACGGTGTACGCGACGAGCTCCCCGCGGCGTGCGAGCCGCTCCTGCAATGCGGACTTGAAGTCGACCGGATGCTCGAGCGCCTGCGCGATCTCCGGCGTGAACGCCTCGACGACCGCCGTCGCCGTCTCCTCGTAGCCGAACGCGAGATAGCACGCCCCGATCGCCGCCTCGATCACCGACGCCAGCACGCGCTCCGTGCGCACGAGCGCGTCCGCGTTCTGCCCAGTGCCGTCGGGCGCCGCGGCGCGCAGCCGCTCCGGCATCCCGATCCGCTCCGCGACCTCCATGCACGAGCGGCCGGAGACCGCCTGCGCGCGAATCTTCGTCAGCCGCCCGGCGCCGAAGCGGTCCGCCTCCAGGCGCGGGTACAGATGCGTCGTGATGGCGAGCGAGAGCACGCTGTCGCCGAGGAACGCGAGCCGCTCGTAGGAGTCCGAGCGCCGCTCCGTCCACGACGAGTGCGTGACCACCTGCCGGGCGAGATCGTCCGGCAGCCGGTCGAGCAGGTCGGCGAGCGCGCTCAGCGGTCAGGGCCCCGGCTCGCGGTCGTCGTCTGCGGTGGCGAGCACGAAGTCGACCGCCTGGCCGACCGTGAGGATCTTCGCCGCCTGCTCGTCGGAGACGTGGACCCCGTATTGGTCCTCCAGCTCCTGCACGAGCGTGTAGAGGTCGAGCGAGTCGGCTTCGAGATCCTCGCGGAAGCGCGTCGCGTCGTCGATGCCCGCCGGGTCGATCGCCAGCTCGTCGGCGAGGTGCGCGCGCACGCGTTCGAGAACCTGCTCGCGGGTCATCGCGGCGGGACGCTAGCCGTCGCCTCGGACGACGGGACCTGCCGCAGCGCGCCCGCCTCCTCGAGCGCCGCAAGCGTGCGGCCGACGACGTCCTCGCGCACGCCGCGCGCGGCGACGTCGATCGCGCGCGCGAAGCCGGTGCGCGTGAAACGGCCGTGCGCGACCACGCCCGTGCGGCGCAGCCCCAGCATGTAGGCGCCGCCGGCCAGCTCGGGGTCGATCTCGTCGCGCAGCGCGCGCAGCGGGCCGCGCAGCAGCAGCCCGCCGAGACGGCCGCGCGGGCTCGCCATCGCCACGTCGCGGATCGTGCGCATGAGCTTGCCGGAGACGCCCTCCATCAGCTTGAGCGCGACGTTGCCGGTGAAGCCGTCCATCACGACGACGTCCGCGACGCCCTCGGTCACGTGCGTGCCCTCGACGTTGCCGACGAACTCGAGCCTGCCGCCGGCGGCCGCGACGAGCCGCTCGTGCGCGGCGATCACGTCGGGCGTGCCGCGGCCCGGCTCCTCGCCGTTGGACAGGAGCGCGACGCGCGGGCGCTCGACGCCGAGCACGGCCTGGGCGAACGCCGCCCCCATGTATGCGAACTGCACGAGGTGCTCCGGCCGCACCTCGACGCTCGCGCCGACGTCGAGCAGCAGCACCGGCGCACCGGGGACGGGCATGGCGATGGCGAGCGCAGGACGATGGATTCCGCGAGCGCGCTTGACGTGGAACAGCCCCGCCGCGAGCGCCGCGCCGGTGGAGCCGCCGGAGACGAGCGCGTCGGCGCGCCCCTCGGCCACGGCCTTGGAGGCGAGCACGATCGAGGCGTCCGGCGTCGAGCGGACCGCGAGCGCGGGGTCGGGCGCCTTCGCGATCGAGACGGGCGCGTCGACGACCTCGACGCCGCCCGGCGTCGGGCCGATCGCGCCCTTGGGGCCGAACAGCAGGACGCGAACGCCCTGCTCGGCGGCGAGCGCGGCGCCCGCCGCGACCTCAGCGGGACCGAGGTCCGCGCCGTTCGCGTCGACGGCGACCGTGATCGGCGGCACGAGGCGGCGCGTTCGGGGACTAGGCGTCGTCGCCGCCGGACGCGGCGACCACGTCGCGCCCGGCGTACGTGCCGCACGTCGGGCAGACGCGATGCGGCATGCGCGGGCTGTGGCACTGCGGGCACGCGTGGATCGACGGCGCCGAGATCTTGTGCTGCGAGCGGCGCTTGTTCGTGCGCGCGTGGGACTGCTTCTGCTTGGGGACGGCCATGGGGCGGAGAGGGTACTACAGCGGCCGACGCCCCGGGCTACAGCTCCAGCTCGCGCAGCTTCGCCCAGCGCGGATCGGGCTCCGCCTCGTGGTGATGCTCCGGACCGGCCTCGTTGAGGTTCTCGCCGCAGACCGCGCACAGGCCGGCGCAGTCCTCGCGGCAGAGGAGCTGCGCCGGCAGCGCGAGCGCGAGCGCGTCGCGCGTCCAGGCGGCGAGGTCGACCACCTGCTCCTCGACGTACGGGCTCTCCAGCTCCTCCCCGCCCCCCGGCTGATCGAACTCGCGCGCGTCGACCCGAAAGCGCGGCGCCCCGGGCTCCAGGCAGCGCATGCACGGTCCCTCCAGCGCGACCTCGAAGCGCAGCCGCAGCGCCCAGCCGGCGTGCGCCGCGCGCGAGATGTCGAGTCGCAGCGGGACCGGCTGCGGTGCGACCGCATAGCGCTGCCCGCCCAGCTCGAACGGCGCGATCGGCTGCGCGAGCTCGAGCGAGCGGCCCTCGCCGGCGGTCAGCCTCAGCGCGGCGAGGTCGAACGTGTCGGCGCGGGGGGGCATGCCTCGCAATGTAGCGAGGCGCGACGCTACGCCAGATCTCGCTTGAGGACCTTGCCAGTCGCGTTGCGCGGGAGCGCGTCGACGAAGGCGATCTCGCGCGGGACCTTGAAGGCGGCGAGGTTCTGCTTGACGTAGGTCTTCAACTCGTCCTCCGTCGTGCTCGCGTCGTCCTGCAGGACGACGACGGCCTTCAGGCGCTGGCCCCAGTCGTCGTCCTCGACGCCGACGACGGCGACCTCGCGGATCGCCGGATGCGCCGCCAGCAGGTCTTCGATCTCGGCCGGGAAGACGTTCTCCCCGCCGGAGACGATCATGTCGTCGTCGCGGCCGTCGATGAAGAGCCGGCCGGCCGGGTCGAAGTGGCCGACGTCGCCGGAGGACATCAGCTCGCCGATCGTCGCCTTCGTCTCGCCGCCGGTGTAGCCCTCAAACGGGAAGCCGCTCGCGACGAAGATGCGGCCGGTCTGCCCGCGCGCGACCTCGCGGTCGTGCTCGTCGAACAGCTTCACGACGGTGCCGAGCGGCGGCCGGCCGGCGCAGCCCGGCGCGGCGCGCAAATCCTCCGGCGTGGCGATCGTCGCCCACGCGACCTCGGTCGAGCCGTAGAGGTTGAAGAGCACGTCGCCGAACTGGTCCATCACGCGCGTGGCGAGCGGGCCGGGCAGCGCCGAGCCGCTGACCGCGATGATCCGCAGCGACGAGGTGTCGTGGCGGTCGAGCGTCTCCTGCGGCAGCTCGAGGATCCGCTGGAGCATCACGGGCACGACGACGAGCGCGGTCGCTCTGTGGCGCGCGAGCGCCCGCAGCGTGCCCTCCGGATCGAAGCGGCGCCGCAGCACGAACGTCGAGGCGAGCGGAACGCCGAGCGTGTAGTTCGCCAGCCCCCACGAATGGAACAGCGGCGCGGCGATCATCGTCGTCTCGCGCGCGTGGTACGGAATCTTCGACAGCAGCGCGGCCGCCGACGAGAGGCCGGCGCTGCTGCGCCGCGCGCCCTTCGGCGTGCCGGTCGTGCCGGACGTGAGGATCACGACGCGCCCCGGCTCCTCCGGCGCGCGTACGCCGTTCGAGTCGCCCGTGGCGATCAGGTCCTCCAGCAGCGGATCGCTCGCGGCGCCTTCGCCGTCGTGCCAGGCGACGAAGCGCTTGTCGATCCCGCGCACCTCGCCGAGCAGCGCGGCGAACTCCTCGTCGTAGACGATCGCCTTGGCGTCCTCGCGCGCGACGACGTCGGCGAGCTGCGGCGCGGCGAACATCGTGTTGAGGTAGAGCACGTGGGCGCCGAGCCGCGAGACGGCGACCGAGGCGTCCATGAAGCCGCGATGGTTGCGGCACATGATCGCCACGCCGTCGCCGGGGCGGACCCCGTGGGCGGCGAGCGAGCTGGCGAGCGCGTTCGCGCGGCGGTGCAGCTCGCTGTAGCTGAGCGTGCCGAGCTCGTCGACAAGCGCCGGCTGGTGCGGCGCCCGCGCGGCCGCGACGGCGATCGCGCCGCCGGAGGTCGTCCCCCAGCGCGCCAGCGCGCGGCCGGCGAGCACGAGCCGGTCGGGGCGGGTCGGCGCGATCAGGCCGGCGTCGAGCAGCGTCTTGGCGACGCGGGCGCCGTGAAGGATGCGAGCGGTTGTTGCGTCCATGAGGGCGGTATCCAAGCATGACCTGGATCGGGACGTGCCGGTCACTGTGACATGCGGGCGCGCTATGGCAGATCGAGGCCCGGCGGCAGCTCGCCGCGGTCGACGAGCGCATGGATCTCGGCGACGCGACGCGGGTTCAGGCGCACGTGGCGCTGGTGGACGCTCGTCTTCTCCACCAGCAGGCCCGCGTTCACGAGCCGCTCGCCGATCGCGAGTGCGAGCGCGCGATCGTGCCCGGCGAACCCGCGCGCGAGATGCACGATCTCGGTGTGGTAGCCGCCCCACTTCCCCATCCCCATCAGGCGCTGGAGCATGCGCCGGGCGACGCGCAGCGACGGGTCCGCCTCCTCGTGCGGGCGCGCGACCTCCGGGGTCGGGTCGAGCACGGCGAGGACCGCCTCCTCGTGCTCCTCGATCGAGCGGGCGTCGGCCGGCCGGCCGCCGAAGCGCGCGACCGCCTCGGCGATCAGCAGCGGATGCAGCTCGCCGATCGGCAGGCGCAGCTCGCCGACGTCGCCGAGCGCGATCGTGGGGATCGCGTAGGCGCGCGTGCGCAGGCGGTCGATGTCGGCCGCGGACTCCTCGAACGCGTCGGTCGCAAGCTCGACGGCGACGAGCACGTCGTCGGCCGCGACCGGTATCGCGAGCGTCAGCCAGCCCTCCCACGCACCGGCCCGCAGCGCGAGATCCTGGGCTGCGCCGGCCGCCATCGCGGCGGCGCCTTCGACGAGCGCCCCGACGGTCACCGCGACGAGCGTCCACGCGCGGTCGTTGGCGGCGTTGGGGTCAGCGCGCAGGGCCGGGTCGACCGGCAGGATCGTGAGCAGCGCCTCCTCGAAGGCGACGAGCGCGACCGCCACCGGCGTCTCGTAGCCGGAGCGCGGCCGCGTCAGCTCGTGCGCGCCGGCCGCGAGCGCCTCCAGCAGCTCGGCGCGGATCTGCGCCGCGCGCTCGCGCGGGGCGCGCATGCCGCCGGCGTCGGCCAGCACGCTGCCGAGGCGGGACGTCGGGAGGTCGTTCGAGGCGTGGATGGCTATCCCCAGAGCCGGCGCGGGAGCGGCGAACCCTATGAGATCGGCGCGCCCTCGTGGTCAGGCTCCGGCGCTGCGGCCGCGAGCCGGCGGGTGATGACGTCGATCGGTTCGGGCGCCGCCAGCGCGCGCTCGGGCGAGACGACGCCGTGGTCGGCGAGCCTGCGCGCGCCCGGCAGCACGCGGTGCTCGAACGAGCCGACCGCGCCGTTGTACGCGCCAACCGCCGCCCGCAGGCCTCTGCCGAGACGCTCGAGGTGCTCGCCGAAGACCTCCAGCCGCCGGTGCACGTCGCGTCCCAGCTCCGCGACCGCGCGCGCGTCCGCGGCGACGCGCTCCTGCTGCCAGCCGTACGCGACCGCCCGCAGCAGCGCGATCAGCGTCGTCGGCGTCGCGACGAGCACGCTCTGGCGGGCGCCCTCCTCCAGCAGCGCCGGATCGGCTTCGAGCGCCGCGTTCCAGAAGTGCTCGCCCGGCAAGAACAGGACGACGAAGTCGGGCGCGGTCTCGAACTGGTCCCAATACGCCTTCGCGGACAGGCGCCGCAGGTGCTCGCGCAGCAGCTTCGCGTGCGCGGCGAGGGCGGCCGTGCGGCCGGTCTCGTCCTGCGCCTCGCCGGCGTCGAGGAACGCGTGCAGCGGCGCCTTCGCATCGACGATCACCTGCGTCCTACCGGGCAGCTGGACGATCAGGTCGGGCCGCAGCAGGCCGTCCTCGGCTGCGACGGACCGCTGCTCGACGAAGTCGCAGTGCGCGGTCATCCCCGCCAGCTCGACGACCCGTCTGAGCTGCAGCTCGCCCCAGCGCCCGCGCGTGTGCGGCTGGCGCAGCGCCGCGGACAGCGCGCGCGTCTGCGCGCCCAGCGAGCGGAGCTGCTCGTCGAGCGCCCCGCGCGCGTGGGCGCGCTCGCGCTCCATGTCCCCCAGCTTCGCGTCCATTTGCGCGAGCGCGTCGTGGACCGGGTCGGGCGCGGGCGGGTGGCGACGCGCGACGAGGAGCGCGACAAGGGCGCCGAGAGCGACGCCGACGAAAAGGGCCGCGACAGTCACCCGATCAGGGTTGCGCGAGGCTCGGACAGCGTGAACGTGAGCTTGCAGCGGGATGCATCGGCGTCGCTGGCAAGGAAGCAGGGGTGAAGCCGTACAGACGTACGGCGAACCCCGATGACGCAGCCAGCGGCGCCGAGGCGCCCGCTGCTAGCTCACGTCGGCGGTCTCCTCTTTGCCCTGCAGCCGTTCGCGGCCGCGCTGCACGGCGGCGATGAACTTCGAGAGGTTGACCTCAAGCGTGTTGAGGATCTCGTCGGCGTAGTCCTCGGCGCCGAGCCGGATCTCGCGCTCGCGGGCGCGGGCGTCCTCGATGATGTCCTCGGCGCCGCGTTCGGCCTGCTTGGTGACCTCCTCCTCGGAGATCAGGCGGTCCTGGCGCTCGCGCGCCTCTCTGACGATCCGCTCCGCCTCGCGCTTGGCCTCGGCGAGCATTTCCTGACGCTCCTTGACGATCCAGCGCGCCTGCTTGATCTCCTCGGGGATCGTGGCGCGCATCTGGTCGAGGATGTCGTAGATCTCCTCCTTGTCCACGCGCACCTGGTCCGTCAGCGGGACCGGCTTGGCGTTGTGGACGAGGTCGTCCAGCTTGTCGATGAGCACCAGGACGTCCATCGGAACCTCTGTTTCGTCAGCGGCCGAGCTCTTCCTTCAACCGGGAAGCTACGTAGTCTGGCACGAGATCGTCGATGTTCCCGCCGAATGTCGCAAGCTCCTTGACCCCGCTGGAGCGCAGGAAGCTGTACTGCGAGGAGGCCATCAGGTAGACGGACTCGATCTCCGGCGCCTCGCGGCGGTTGAGCTGGTGCATCTCCAGCTCGTACTCGAAGTCGGAGATCGCGCGCAGGCCCTTGACGATCGCGCGCGCGCCGACGCTCTGGGCGAACTCGACGACGAGGTTGCTGAACGGCTCCGCGCGCACGTTGCCCATGTGCGCGGTCGCACGCTCGACGAAGCTGATGCGCTCCTCGGTCGAGAACAGCGTTCTGCTCTTGCGGATCGGCACGTTGACGACGGCGACGACGACCTCCTCGAACAGCTTCGAGGCGCGGCCAATCACATCGAGATGGCCGTTCGTGATCGGGTCGTAGCTGCCCGGGCAGACGGCGATGCGGTTACTCAGTTCGCTCATGGGTTCGGATCAGGGTGTCGCCATAGCGGCGTTCGTCGGTCAGCGGGAGGTCCGAGTCGAGGTCGAGCGGAGCGCGGCGGTCGCTCTCGCTCACGACGCGGCCGCCGGGCGCGAGGACCGCGGCGATCAGGGGCGAGAGCTCGCGTCCCAGCTCGGCCGCGAGTCGATATGGAGGGTCGAGCAGCACGAGATCGTATTCGCGGCCGGCCGCCCGTGCGCCGCGGAGGAACGCACGCGCGTCCTGCTTGCGCACCTCGACCTCGTGCGGGCTCAGCGCGAGCGCGCCGACGTTGGCCTTCATCACCTTGATCGCGGCCGGCGCGCTGTCCACCAGCGTGGCGTGGCTTGCGCCCCGCGAGAGCGCCTCCAGGCCGAGCGCGCCGGAGCCCGCGAACAGGTCGAGCACGCGCGCCTCGTCGAGCGCACCGAGCCGCTGGAAGAGCGCCTCGCGCACGCGGTCGCTCGTCGGCCGCGTCGCGCTTCCGGGCGGGGCGGTCAGGCGGCGCCCGCCGTAGCGTCCGGCGACGATCCTCATGCGGCGCTCCACGATCGACCCCCACCGGGGCCTCGGCCGACGATCCTCATGCGGCGATCTTCGCCGTGGCCTCGGGGCCGTATGCCCCGGCGAGCGCGTCGGCGAGCAGCGCGTGCTCGGGCTCCTCCAGCTCCGGGTCCTCGCGCAGGAGCGCGGCGGCGCGCACGCGGGCGCGCTCGAGCAGCGCCTCGTCGTCGGGGAGCTGGGCGATCTTGAACTGTGCGAGGCCGTGCTGGCGCGTCCCGATCAACTCCCCCTCCTTGCGCAGCGCGAGATCGATCCGCGCCAGCTCGAAGCCGTCGGGGTGGGCGGCGAGCGCCTTCAGCCGCGCCGAGCCCTTCGGCCCGAACAGCAGGCAGAGCGAGCGGTGCGGGCCGCGGCCGATCCGCCCGCGCAGCTGGTGGAGCTGGGAGATGCCGTAGCGCTCGGCGTCCTCGACGAGCATCACGGACGCGTTCGGCACGTCGATCCCGACCTCGATCACGGAGGTCGCAACGAGCACGTCGGCGCCGCCGGCGGCGAACGCTGCCATCGCCTCCTGCTTCTCGCGCGGACGGAGCTGGCCGTGCATCAGGACGACGCGGAAGTCCCTGAACTCGGAGTCGCGCAGGCGCTCGAACTCGGCGCGCGCGGCCTTCGCCTGCAGCGCCTCGGACTCCTCCACGAGCGGGCAGACGACGAACGCCTGCCGGCCGGCGCGCAGTTCCTCGCGGATGCGCTCGTACGCCCGCGCGCGCTCGCGCTCGCCGCTGGCGAGGTAGGTCTCGATCGGCTGACGGCCGCGCGGGAGCTGCTTGAGCGTCGTCTCGTCGAGGTCGCCGTACTGCACGAGCGCGAGCGTGCGCGGGATCGGCGTGGCGGTCATGTGGAGGACGTGGGGCGCAAGCCGATGGGCGCCATCGGCGTCGGCGGGTCCCTTGGCATCGAGGGCAGCGCGCTGGCGCACGCCGAAGCGGTGCTGCTCGTCCACCACTGCGATTGCGAGGCGGGCGAATTCGACGTCCGGCTCGATCAGCGCGTGCGTACCGACGACGAGGCTCAGCTCGCCGCTTCTGAGCTTCCCGAGCACGTCGGCGCGGCGGGTGGCGGTGGTCGAGCCGGTCAGCAGCGCGGCCGGGACCGCCTCGCCTGGCATCAGCGCCTGGATCGTCTGGAAGTGCTGCTCGGCGAGCGTCTCGGTCGGGGCCATCAGCGCGCCCTGCCAGCCTTGCTCGACGGCGCGCAGGAGCGCGAACAGGGCGACGACGGTCTTACCGGAGCCGACCTCGCCCATCAGCAGGCGCTGCATCGGATGGCGTTGCGCGAGGTCGCGGTCGATGTCGTCGAGCGCGTTGGATTGGTCGTCGGTGAGCGGGAACGGAAGACCGCTTTCCAGCCAGCGTCTCGTGAGGGTCCGTTCTGCATCGAGAGAGGGAGCGACGGCGGCTTGCTCTCGCCGCGCGCGACGGCGCAGCAGCGCGAGCTGCGTCAGCAGCAGCTCGTCGAAGGCGAGCCGGCGGCGGCCGCCCTCGGCGTCCCCGTCGCTGGCCGGGAAGTGCAGAGCGGTCAGGGCGGCTGGACGGTCGGGAAGGCGCTCCCGGGCGCGGAGGTGCGCCGGCAGCGGCTCCGGCGTGTCGGCGATCGCCTCGCGGTGCTCCTGGATCAGCGCGAGGATGCGCGTCGAGTCGATCCCCTCGCTCGCCGGGTACTGCGCGACCTGTGCGTCCGTGGCGGCCAGCAGCTCCGTCTGCGCGTGCGCCGCGACCGAGATGCGGCCGCGGTCGTCGGTGCGGACGGTCAGCAGGAGGCGGGTGCCCGCCGGGTAGCGCTGCGTCAGCCACGGCTGGTTGAAGAAGGAGACGCGCGTCGAGCCGCTGAGGTCGGCGATCGTCGCCTCGACGCGCGGCTTCATGCCGCGGCGGCGGACCGGCTTCGTCGCGATCGCCGTGACCTCGACGATCAGCGTGGCCGTCTCGCCGCGCCGCAGCGTCGCGATCGTCCGCGCCTCGCCGCGTGCGCGCGGCAGATGCTCCAAGAGGTCGCCGACGGTGTGGAGCCCGAGCGTGTCGAGCGCTCTGGCCGCTCTCGGGCCCAGATCGGCAGCGCCGGGCAGCGGCTCGGCGAGGCGGGATGGGCGTGGGAGGTGGACGGGCGCCTCGCGCAGCGCGCCGGCCTCGAGGAGCTCAGCGCTCGCGAACTGCACGGGCATCGAGGGGGTCGCCATCGGCGTCCCACTATGCCCGGCGAGGCGGTCGCAGCTCGATCAGTGCACATCTGACCGCGCATACGGTGGTCAGATGCGCAGTGATCCGGCTACTCGGCGCTGAGCAGGTACCAGTAGGCCGGCTGCCCGCCGGCGGTCAGCTCCAGCTCGGCGGGGCTGCCGTCGTAGAGCGCGGCGACGGCATCGGCGTCGAGCGGGGCGCCGTCGCCGCTGAGGCATGTGACCAGCTCCGCTTCGGTCGCGAGGGAGCTCAGCACGGAGCGCAACGTGTCCTCCGGCGCCCCCCATGCGACCAGCTCGTCCTCGACGAAGCCGACCGCCTCGCCGACGCGGAAGCGGCCGCCGGCGTCGTCGCGCGCGGCCGGAGCGACGGCGCCGGTGCGGACCCGCTCGAGCGCCGCGGTCAGCGCCGCGGCGTTGGCGTCGCCGTCGCGCGCGCGATCGAACGCGATCGCGGCGGCGAGGCCGGCCTGCTGCGAGCGTGACCCGACGACGTGGACGCGCTTCTCCGACAGCTCCGCGGCGCGCTCGGCGGCCATGAAGACGTTCGTGCTGTTCGGCAGCACGACGACCTCCTCAGCCGGAACCGCATGGATCCCGGCGAGCAGGTCGTAGGTGGACGGGTTGAGCGTCGCGCCACCGTCGAGCGCGTGAACGCCGAGCTGCTCGTAGAGCGCGCGGATGCCGTCCCCGGAGACGACGGCGAGCACGCCGCAGGCGGCGACCGGCGTCGCCTGGTCCTCGCCGCTCAGGCGCCGGTCGCGCTCCTCGACCTGCGCGTGCATGTCCGCGACGTCGAGGTGGGAGATCGTGCCCGCGTCGGCGAAGACGGCCGTCGCCGCGTCCGGATCGTCGGTGTGGACGTGGACCTTGAGCGTCGTCTCGTCGCCCACGACGAGCACCGAGTCGCCGCTGCGTTCGAGCGCCTCGACGAACCTGCGCGGTCTCAGCCCGCTGCCGGTGACCGCGAAGTTCGTGCAGTAGCGGTAGGTCGAGGACTCGTGCTGCGGGTGCGAGACGCGCGCCGCGCGGTGGTGTGCGAGCTCGGGCGCGGGGCCGCCGCGCAGGGCCGCGATGACGCCGGCGAACAGGACCGTGAGCCCGTAGCCGCCGGCGTCGACGACGCCCGCCTCGCGCAGCACCGGCAGCAGGTCCGGGCCGCGCTCGACCGACTGCTGGCCCGTCTCCAGCGCGCGTTCGAGCACGTCGGCGATCAGCGTGTCCTGATGGTCGTCGGAGGCGTCCATGTCGAGCCGTGCCTGCGGCATGTGCGCCAGCTCGCTCGCGATGCGGCTGGCCATCTCGCGCACGACGGTGAGGATCGTGCCCTCCGCCGGATCGCGCACGGAGCCGTACGCCTGCTCGGCGGCGCGCGCCATCGCAGCGCCGACCAGCACGGGGTCGACCAGCTCCCCGGGACGGCTCGCCAGCTCCTCCGCCGCGCCGCGGATCAGCTGCGACAGGATCACGCCGGAATTGCCGCGCGCGCCGAGCAGCGCCGCGCGCGCGACCGATCTGACGATCTCGTCGCGGCCGATGTCGTCGACCGTGCGCTCCTGCTCGGCGGCCGCGAGACGGTCGAGCTCCTGCAGGACCGCGCGCATCGTGAGCGCCATGTTGTCCCCGGTGTCGCCGTCGGCGACCGGGAAGACGTTCAGCTCGTTGACCTCGTCGCGGCGCGCCTCGAGCTGGGCGAGGGCTCCTTCGACGGCGGCGCGGAAGCGGAGAAGGCTCGGATCGGACACGGACGCGGCGGACCGTACCGGCTGCGGGCGACGCACGCCCGGCGCCGGGTCCCTCCTATGCCTTGGTGACCTTGCCGGCCTTCAGGCAGCGCGTGCAGACGTACACGCGCTTCGGCGCGCCGCCGACGTCGACGCGGACCCGCTGCAGGTTCGGGTCGAAGCGCCGCTTCGTGGCGACCATCGAGTGGCTGCGGCTCTGCCCGAAGGCAGGACCCTTGTTGCAGACGTGGCAGACCTTTGGCATGGCTGGGCCAGTATAGGGATCAGATGGTGAAGCCGGCGCGCGCCTTGCGCTCCGCGAGCTGCTCCTTGACCGCGAGCGCGGCGAGCACGGCCTCGGCTGCGTGGGCGCCGGAATCGCGCTTCCCGCCCCCTTGGACGCGCGCGAGCGCCTGCTCCATCGAGTCGACCGTCAGCACGCCGAAGCCGACCGGCACGCCGGTCGCGAGCTGGACCTGCTGGATCCCGCGCGCGGCCTCGCCGCAGACGTAGTCGTAGTGGTCGGTCTCGCCACGGATCACGGCGCCGAGCGCGACGACGCCGGCGTAGCGGCCCGACTCGGCCGCGTACTTCGCCGCCAGCGGCAGCTCGAACGCGCCGGGCACGTCGAACACGTCGACCTCGCCGTGCGGCTCCAGCACCTCGCGCGCGCCGGCGACGAGGCGCTCGGCGAGCTCCTCGTAGAAGCGCCCGACGACGAGCGCGAAGCGCTGCTCAGGCATCTCGGTCCTCGCGGTCCTCGCGCTGCTCGTCGAGCAGCATCTCCTCGTCGAGCGGCAGCCCCTGGTGGTGGAGCGTGTGGCCCATGCGGTCGCGCTTCGCGCGCAGGTACGCCTCGTTGTGCGGGTTCGGCGTCGGCTGGATCGGCACCTGGCCCGTGACCGACAGCCCGTAGCCCTCCAGCCCGATGATCTTCTTCGGGTTGTTCGTGAGGATGCGGATCGAGGTGAGGCCGAGGTCGGTGAGGATCTGCGCGCCGATGCCGTAGTCGCGCAGGTCGGCCGGCAGGCCGAGCTTGAGGTTCGCCTCGACCGTGTCGAAGCCCTCCTCCTGCAGCTTGTACGCGCGCAGCTTGTTCAGAAGGCCGATTCCGCGCCCCTCCTGCGCGAGGTAGAGCAGGACGCCGCGGCCGGCCTCCTCGATCATCGCGAGCGCCGACTCGAGCTGCTCGCCGCAGTCGCAGCGCAGCGAGTGGAAGACGTCGCCGGTGAGGCACTCCGAGTGCACGCGCACGAGCACGTCGTCCGCCCCGGCGACGTCGCCCTTGACCATCGCGACGTGGTGCTTGTCGTCGACCAGCGAGCGGTAGCCGACGACCTCGAAGTCGCCGAAGGCGGTCGGCAGCCCGGTCGAGACGACGCGCTCGACGAGCTTGTCGTGGCGGCGCCGGTAGGCGACGAGGTCGGCGACGGTGATCATCTTCAGCCCGTGCCGCCGGCAGTACGGCACGAGGTCGTCGACGCGCGCCATCGTGCCGTCGTCGTTCATGATCTCGCAGATCACGCCGGCCGGGTTGAGGCCCGCCAGCCGTGCGAGATCGATCGCCGCCTCCGTCTGCCCGACGCGCTCGAGCACGCCGCCGCGCTTGGCCTTCAGCGGGAACACGTGGCCCGGTTGCACGACGTCGCGCGGGCGGGCGCCCGGGTCGATCGCGACCTGGATCGTATGCGCGCGGTCGTGCGCCGAGATGCCGGTCGTGACGCCCTCGCGCGCCTCGATCGAGACGGTGAACGCGGTCTCGAACGGCGACTCGTTCTTCGCTGCCATCAGGTCGAGGCCGAGCTCGTCGCAGCGCTCCGGCGTCAGCGCGAGGCAGATCAGCCCGCGCCCCTCCTTCGCCATGAAGTTGATCGCCTCGGGCGTCGCGAACTGCGCGGCGAGCGTGAGGTCGCCCTCGTTCTCGCGGTCCTCGTCGTCGCAGACGACGACCATCTTGCCCTGGCGGATGTCCTCGATCGCCTCCTCGACGGTGGCGAAGCGCGTCGGCGTCTCCTGACTGCTCATCGCGCCACCAGCTTCTCGACGTATTTCGCGAGCACGTCCACCTCCAGGTTGACGGTCCGTCCGGGTACCGCCGAGCCGAGGCTCGTGCGGTCCAGGGTCTCCGGGATCAGGGAGACGCTCAGCGACTCCGCATCGACCGCGCTGACGGTGAGACTCACGCCGTCGACCGCGATCGACCCCTTCTCGACCACATATCGCAGCAGATCCGGCGCCGCCGCGATCCGCACCACGCGCGCGAAGCCGTCCTCGCGCACGTCCGCGATCGTGCCGAGCCCGTCCACGTGGCCCTGCACGAAGTGCCCGCCCAGGCGGTCGTGCGGGCGCAGCGGCAGCTCCAGGTTCACGCGGTCGCCCTGCGCCAGGGCGCCGAGCGACGAGCGCGCCAGCGTCTCGTTCATGACGTCGGCGCCGAAGACGCGGTCGCGCGTCTCGATCGCGGTGAGGCACACGCCGTTGACCGCGATCGAGTCGCCCTCGGCGGCGCCGAGCGGGAAGTCCGCGGCGATCGTCAGGCGGGCGCCGTCGCCAGACCGGTCGATCGCGACGACCTGCCCCATCCCCTGCACGAGCCCCGTGAACACCTCACCACTCCCGCAGCCGCGCGGAGACGAGCAGATCCTCCCCGACGCGCTCGCAGTCGAGCGTCAGCGCGCGCAGCACTTCGGAGATCGCCTCGACCCCCTCGCCCTCGAGCGGGTCGCGCGCGGTGCGCCCGCCGAGCACGAGCGGCGCGAGGAATAGGCGCAGCTCGTCGATCTCGCCGGCGTCGAAGAAGGCGCCGGCCAGTCTCGGGCCGCCCTCGAGCAGGATCGAGGCGATCCCGGCCGCGCCGAGCTGGTCCAGCGCCGAGCAGACGCGCGCCTGCTCGTGCTCGCCGGTCGCGACGATCACCTCCGCCCCGTGCGTCTCGAGCGCGTCGGTCGCGGCGCGCGGCGCGGCGCGCGAGACGACGACCGTGAGCGGGACCTCGGGCGCGTCCGCGAGCAGCCGCGACTCGAGCGGCAGGCGCGCGGTCGCGTCGAACACGACGCGCCGCGGCTGGCGGGCGACGGCCTCGATGCGCGCGGTGAGCTGCGGGTCGTCGGCGAGCGCGGTGCCGATCCCGACCGCGACCGCGTCGCAGTCGGCGCGCCAGCGGTGTGCGAGCCGGCGGCTCTCCTCCCCGGAGATCCACTTCGAGTCGCCCGCGCGCGTGGCGACCTTGCCGTCGAGCGTCATCGCCGACTTGAACAGCACCCACGGCCGCCCCACGCGCGCCAGCTTGCGGAACGGCTGGTTGAGCAGCCGCGCGCGCGTCGCCAGCTCGCCTTCGGCCAGCTCGATCGCGATTCCCTCGTCGCGCAGGATGCCGAGCCCGCGACCGGAGGCCTTCTCGGTCGGATCGTCGGAGGCGACGACGACGCGCCGGATGCCGGCGGCGACGATCGCGTCCGTGCACGGCGGCTGCTTGCCGGTGTGGCAGCACGGTTCGAGCGTGACGTAGAGCGTCGCCTCGCTCACGTCGGCGCCGGCGGCCGCCCGCAGCGCCTCGACCTCGGCGTGCGGCTCGCCGTAGGCGGTGTGCCAGCCCTCGCCGAGCACGTCGCCGTCGCGCGCGATCACGGCGCCGACGAGCGGGTTCGGGGAGACGCGTCCCCGCCCCTGCTCGGCCAGCTCGAGCGCGCGCGCGAGGTGGGCGCGGTCGGTCTCGGTGCGGAGGGGCATCGCCACTCAGGATACGGGGCGGATCAGCCGCAGCGGCCGCCGTGCAGCCGATACACCGCGATCGTGGGGCCGGGCTGCGCGTACGCGAGTGGGTAGTAGTCGAACGACCAGTCGAAGTTGAACGCGGGCGGGCGCGCGCCCGCGCGGTAGGGGCTGAAGCGGGCGGCGAGCGCCCCCCGCTGCGCCAGCGCGCCGTAGTAGGCGAGCGCCTGCGGGACGACGCGCGGCTGCGCGAACGCACGCGCCGACTGGTCCGACGCGGTGACGACCCAGCAGTAGCCGCGCGCGGCGTAGCGGTCGAGCAGCGCGGGACGCAGCGTGCGCTCGTACTTGTCGACTCTCACGTAGCGGGTGCGGCCGGCCGGCAACCGGCGGCCGAAGTCGTCGACGTCCGCGCGCTGCACGTTCCACAGGCGCCAGGGCGCGCCGCGCACGGCGCCGCGGCTCGGGTCCTCCAGCCATGCCTGCGGGACGAACGGCTCGATCACGACGCCCGCGCCCGCCGGCACGTGCGCGAGCAGCCAGGCGCGCGCGCTGCCGCGCGTGTCGGGCCGCGCGAGCACGCGATCGTCGTGCAGCGAGAAGACGAGCCCCTGCGCGAGCAGCGCGACGGCGACGAGCGCGACCGCCGGCGTGGCCAGCCCCGGCGCACGCGCCGCGACCGCCCGCGCCAGCTCGATCCCCGCGAAGGCGGCGAGCAGGACGACGATCGGCAGGACCGGCAGCAGCCAGCGGCCGAAGTAGCGCTCCTGCAGGCCCATGTAGAGCACGTAGAGCACCGGCGCCGGCAGCAGCACGAGCGCGAGCGCGCGGTCGCGCACCCACAGCCGCAGCGCCCCGGCGGCCGCCGCCAGCGCGGGGATCCAGCCGAGCCCCCACGTCAGCGACCACAGGTAGTAGAGGATCCCGCTGCGCTGCGTCAGGCCGAGCTTCGCGAGGTTGTCGGCGCTCGTGAGCGTGCGCTGCTGCGCGACGCCGGTGCGAAAGGCGTGGAGGTCGAGCAGCGCGTAGGGGTTGGCGATCAGGAAGCCGGCGAGCGCCGCCGCGCACGCGGCGGCGAGCGGCGGCGCGGCGGCGCGCCAGCTCGGTTCCCGCTGCGCGCGCGCCTGCACGGCGATTGCCGTGAGGAGCGGCAGCAGCGCGATCCCGGCGGTGTACTTCGTGCCGGCGGCGAGCCCGGCGGCGAGCCCGCCGAGCAGCGCCCCGCGCAGCGGACGGCCGCGCAGCACGGTCGCGGCGCCGAGCAGCGCGAGCGTCGCGGCCGCCATCGCCGGCACGTCGTTGAGCGCGAGGTGGGCGTAGAAGACCGGCAGGAACGCGACCGCGCCGAGCGCGGCCGCCAGCAGGCCGACACGGCGGTCGAACAGCCGCGTGCCGACCGCGTGCAGCAGCCAGACGGCGCCCGTTCCGAGCAGCGCGGCCCCCACGCGCGCGAGCAGGAACAGCTCGCCCGGATCGGTCGCGTAGGCGCGCTCGACGGCGGCGCGCCCGCGGAACCGGATCGCGTCGAGGACGTACAGCAGCTCGCTGTAGCCCGGCGGGTTGAGGAAGTAGTGCGGATTCAGGCCGTGGCCGAAGAAGCCGACGGCGATCGGGACGAAATGTCGCTCCTCGTCGCTGTTGTACGAGAAGGGCAGCCCGGAGCGGATCCCCCACAGGCGGAGCGCGAGCGCTCCGAGCAGCACGCCGGCGAGCGCGGGGGTCGTGCGGTCGGGGCGGCGCATGGAATACTGCGGCGCGAGTCTACGTGATCGCCTCAGCGGTCCCGGCGACCCTATCTACACCATGAAGCTCATCATCCAGATCCCCTGCTTCAACGAGGAGCAGACGCTGCCGCTGACGCTCGCGGACCTGCCGCGCACGGTCCCGGGCTTCGACGTGGTCGAGTGGCTCGTGATCGACGACGGCTCGAGCGATCGCACGATCGAGGTCGCCCGCGCGCACGGGGTCGACCATGTCGTCAAGCTGACCAACAACAAGGGTCTGGCGGCCGGCTTCCAGGCGGGGCTCGACGCCGCGCTCAAGCTCGGCGCCGACGTGATCGTCAACACCGACGCCGACAACCAGTACGACGGCCGCGACATCCCCAAGCTCGTCGCGCCGATCGTCGCGGGCGACGCCGACATGGTCGTCGGCGACCGCCAGGTCGCGACGATCGCGCACTTCTCGCCGCTGAAGAAGACGCTGCAGAAGCTCGGCTCGTGGGTCGTGCGCCAGGCGTCCTCCACGACGGTCCCCGACACGACCTCCGGCTTCCGCGCCTACAACCGCGAGGCCGCCTTGCAGATGCAGGTCGTCTCCAGATTCACCTACACGCTGGAGACGATCATCCAGGCGGGCAAGCTGCTCGTCGCCGTCGACCACGTCCCGATCCGCACGCACCCGAAGACGCGCGAGTCGCGCCTGTTCCCGTCGATGGGCGCCTACGTGCGCCGCAACGCGATCTCGATCTTCCGCATCTACGCGCAGTACGAGCCGCTGAAGGTCTTCTGGGGCGGCGCGGTCGTCACGGGCGTGCTCGCGCTCGCCGTGTGGGCGCGCTTCATCGTCGCCTGGGCCGGCGGCCAGGGCGCCGGCCACGTGCAGTCGCTGATCCTCGGCGCGGTCCTCTTCATCGGCGCGATGCTGCTGTTCGCGCTCGGCGTGATCGGCGACCTGCTCGCCGCCCAGCGCACGCTCTCGCAGCGCACGTTCGAGCGCGTGCGGCGGATAGAGCTGGCGCTCGGGATCCCGCCGTCCCATTACGAGCCCGGCGCCGAGCGCCCGCGGGAGACGATCGAGGTATGACCTCGACCAGCACGGCCGAGGCCGTCCCGACCGGCAACACGTTCGACAAGTACGGCTCGACGAACCCCGTCGTGCGGCGGCTGATGGCCGGCTTCGAGGGCACGCTTGCGGAGCTGTTCGCGCAGGCGGCGCCGGAGTCGGTGCTTGACGTCGGCTGCGGCGAGGGGGTGCTGACCCATCAATGGGCTGAAGCGCTCGGCGAGCGGCGCATCGTCGGGATCGACCTCGACGACGAGAAGCTGAAGGCCGAGTGGGCAACCCGCCGGCGGCCGAACCTCGAATACCGCGCGATGCTCGCGGAGCACATGCCGTTCGCGGACGACGAGTTCGACGTCGCCTGCGCGATCGAGGTGCTCGAGCACGTGCCCGATCCCGCGCACACGGTCGCCGAGATGGCGCGCGTCGCCAGACGCCATCTGCTCGTCTCGGTCCCGCGCGAGCCGCTGTGGCGGATGCTGAACATGGCCCGCGGCGCGTACCTGACGGACCTCGGCAACACCCCCGGGCACGTCAACCACTGGTCGAAGCGCTCGTTCGTGCGGCTGCTCTCGCAGCACGGCGAGGTCGTCGAGAAGCGGTCGCCCTTCCCGTGGACGATGCTGCTTGTCCGGCTCGGCCGCTAGTTCGGACGCGCCGGAGCGCACGCAGTCCCCGCCGCGCGAGCGCGGCGATGGCGGGCGATCGTACGGCGCCGGCGCACGCATCCTGACGATCGGGATCGCCTCCACCGGCGTCTTCACGTTCCTCTACCTCGCGCTCGCGAGCCGCCATCTCGGCAGAGTCGCCTACGGCCACGTGAGCCTGCTGTGGTCGGTCATGTACGTGATCCTGTGCGTGATCTACCGGCCGATCGAGCAGTTGCTGTCACGCACGATCGCCGACCGCCGCGCGCGCGGCCTGCACGGCCATCCCCTGCGCGTGCCGGCGACGATCCAGCTCGCGTTCGCACTGCTGTTCCTGGCGATCGCTCTGCCGCTGCGCCCGCGCATCGAACAGCATCTGTTCGGCGGGAACAGCACGCTCTACTGGATCCTGATCGTCGGCGTGCTCGCCTACGCGGGCAGCTACTTCGCGCGCGGCTGGCTCGCCGGACACCAGCTGTTCGCGCTCTACGGCGGCCTCGTCTTCCTCGAGTCGACGTCGCGCTTCCTGTTCGCCGCCGTCGCCGCGGTCGGGATCACCTCCGGCTCGAGCGCGATCGCTGTCGGGATGGCGGTCGCGCCGTTCGTCTCGCTCGTCGTCGTGCCGTTCGCGTTCGGGCGAGTGGCGCAGCAGGTGCGCCCGCCGACCGCCGCCGAACGCGAGGTGCCGGTGATCGACGCGGCCGGCGAGGGCCCGGCGCACGCCGAGATCGAGGAAGCGGCGGCCGACCTCTCCGTCAGCCGCGGCTCGCGCTTCGCGATCGCCGTCTTCGTGATCATGGCGGCCGAGCAGACGCTGCTGAACGCGGCGGTGCTGATAGTCAACGGCCGCTCGGGCGCCGCCCTGGCCGGCTTCGTCTTCAACGTCCTGATGATCGTGCGCGCGCCGTTGCAGCTCTTCCAGGCGGTCCAGACCTCGATCCTTCCGAACCTGACCGCGATGGCCGCGCGCGGCAGCAGGCACGAGTTCGACGACGCCGTGCGCAAGACCGTGCTCGTGATCGCCGGCTTCGCGGGCGTCTGCGCGCTCGGGCTGCTGGCGATCGGGCCGGCGGTGATGACCGCCGTGCTGACCGACCACGGCTTCCACTACCAGCGCGGCGGGCTCGCGCTCGTCGCGATCGGGATGGGCTTCCACCTGATCGCGGGAACGCTCAATCAGGCCGCGCTCGCGCGCAACCGGGCCGCGCTCGCCGCCTCCGCATGGGCGATCTCCGGCGTGCTGTTCGTCGGCTGGATGCTGACCTCGATCGTGTCCAGCGAGGTCCTGCGCGTCGAGACCGGCTACTTCGGCGCGACGTTCATCCTGAGCGTGCTGCTGCTGGGTTTGTATCGGCGGACGTAGCGCTCCGGCCTACTCGTAGGCGAGGGCCTGGAGCACGTCGAGCTTGGCGGCGCGGCGCGCCGGCCAGATCGCCGCGAGCACGCCGAAGATCGCGCCGACGATCAGCAGGACGACGAGCTGTCCCACGGGGATGGAGATCGTGAACCCCTGGTCCTTGAGCGGGATCGTCACGAGCACGGCGAAGATCGCGCCGAGCGCGACGCCGAGCACCGCACCGATCATCGCCGTGATGACCGACTCGTAGCGCACGATCTGGCGCACCTGGCGGCGCGAGGTGCCGATCGCCCGCAGCATCCCCAGCTCGCGCGTGCGCTCGTGGATCGCCAGCACGAGCGTGTTGACGATCCCGAACAGCGAGATCACGATCGTCAGCACGAGCAGCACGTAGAAGAACGCCAGCAGCTGGTTGACCTGGCCGTTCTGCTCGTCGATGAAACCCTGCTTCGTGAGCACCTTGAGGCTCGGATACTGCGCTCTGATCGCTCTCGCGGATGCGGTCTTGACCGCGTCCGCGTCGGCGCCCGGCGTCAGGCCGACCATCAGGAACGCGTTGCCGGTGACGTTGAAGGCCGGCGCCATCAGCGCGTTGTCGACGGTCAGGTTCGCGAACAGCTTCGCCTTGTCGTCGTAGATGCCGCGCGCGATCAGCCGCAGGTGGGCGCCGGTCGGCGTCGAGAGCGCGACCGTGTCGCCGACGGCGACGTGGTGGTCCTTGGCCCAGCTCTTCGACAGCAGCACGTCGCGCGGGCCGAAGCTGCGCAGCGTCGCCGACGAGCCCTGCGTCCAGTTGAGGTTGTAGACGCGGTCGAGCGTCGCCGGGTCGATCCCGGTCACGGCGGTCTTGCCCGCGCGCGGCACGCGCGCCTCGCCGAAGCGGATGCCGGAGACGGTCTGCACGTGCGGCTGCGCCTGCAGCGCGCTCGTCGCCGACAGCGGCAGCGCGAGCCCGAAGATCTTGCTCTCGGCGATCATCTGACCCTTCAGCCCGACGTTGACGTGGTCGTCGATCGAGGCCTTCAGGCCGGCGGCGAAGATCGTCACCCACGCGACGAGCGCGACGCCGATCATCAGCGCGGCGGAGGTCGAGGCGGTGCGGCGCGGGTTGCGCGTCGCGTTCTCGCGGGCCAGCCGCCCGCTCACGCCCCGCAGGCGCTCGAGCGGCAGGCCGACCGCCAGCGCGAGCGGTCTGACGATGTGGAACGCGAGCAGCCCGACGCCGATGAAGACGACGCCCGCGCCTGCGCCGACGAGCCCGGCGGCGCTGCCGCCGCTCGCGCTGCCGAACAGGCCGAGGCACAGCAGCAGCACACCCACCGCTGCGACCGCGGCCGCCAGCGGCGTGCGCCAGCGGGCCGTGCGCCCCTGCGGGAGCGTCGAGGCGTCCTGGAGCGCGGCGATCGGCGGGAAGCGCGTGGCGCGCACGGCCGGGCCGACGGCGGCGACGAGCGTGATCAGCGTGCCGACGATCAGCGAGACGATCAGCGTGCGCGGCTCGAACACGATCCCTTCGGCCGGCAGGTCCGCGCCGAACGCCTTGAACAGCCCCTTCAGCGCCGGTGCGAGCCCGAAGCCGAGCAGGAACCCGACCGCCGAGGCGGCCAGTCCGAGCAGGAACGCCTCGCCGATCACTGCGCGCAGCACCTGGCGGCGGTTGGCGCCGATCAGCCGCAGCAGCGCGAACTCGCGCATGCGCTGGGCGACCGTGATCGAGAACGTGTTGACGATCAGGAAGGCGCCGACGAACAGCGAGATGCCGGCGAACACGAACAGGAACGTGCGCAGGAAGCCGAGCTGGTCCTGGACGTTTCTCGCATCCGATCTGGCCTGCGCCGCGCCGGTGCGCACCGTGTAGCGGTCCCCCAGCGCCTGGCGCACGTTCGCCGCGAGCGCGCTCGGCGTCACGCCGCTCTGCGCGGCGGCCTGGATCGTGTTGAACTGCCCGCGCAGGTCGAGCAGCTGCTGTGCGACGGGCGTCGCGACGATCGCGACGGCCGCGCCCGCGAGCGAGTTCTGATCGCCGAACTGCGTGATGCCGACGAGCCGGAACGAGCGCTGCGGCCCCTTGCCCGACAGCCGAACGGTGTCGCCGAGCTTGAAGCCGGCGTTGCCGGCGTGCGTCTTGTCGAGCGCGACCTCGTCGAGCGCCTGCGGCGCGCGGCCCTGGACGTAGCTGAACGGGTCGAAGCGCGCCGGCTGCAGGCCGGAGATGAACATCGGCGCGCCGGTCGTGATCAGCGGGTTGTCCTTCTTGTCGTAGATCAGCCCCTGGTCGAACACCGAGCCGGACGCGAGCGCGACGCCGGGAGTGCGCTGGACCTGCGCGACGACCGACTGCTGCAGCGGCGCGGGTCTCCCGGTTTCGCTGTTGCCGAACAGTCTCCGCGGCGTGACGACGACGTCGACCCCCTGGTTCGCCGTCTTGAAGACCGTGTCGAAGGTGTGGTTGATCGTGTCCGTCAGCAGGTAGGTGCCGGACACGAGCGCGATGCCGAGCACCACGGCGAACGCCGTCAGGCCCGTGCGCAGCTTGCGCGTGGCGATGCCGCGGAGCGTGAGCGCGAGCATCAGGCGACGGTCCGCATGAGGTCGTGGACCTCGTCCGCGGTGCCGGCGCTGCCGTCGTGGACGATCTTGCCGTCGGCGAGCACGAGGATGCGGTCGGCGTTCGCGGCCGCGTTCGCGTCGTGCGTGACCATCACGACGGTCTGGCCCAGCTCGTCGACGGAGGTCCGCAAGAGCTTCAGCACCTCCGCGCTCGACTGCGAGTCGAGGTTGCCGGTCGGCTCGTCGGCGAACACGACGGACGGCTTCGAGATGAGCGCCCGCGCGACCGCGACGCGCTGCTGCTGACCCCCGGACAGCTCGGACGGGTGGTGCGTCAGGCGGTCGCCCAATCCGACCGTGGCGATGAGCTGCCGCCGCCACTCCTCGTCGACCTGGCGGCCGGCGATCTTCAGCGGCAGCTCGATGTTCTCCTGGGCGGTCAGGACCGGCAGCAGGTTGAACGACTGGAAGATGAAGCCGACCTTGTCGCGGCGCAGCTCGGTGAGCTTCTTGTCGTCGAGCGTGCCGAGCTCGACACCGTCGATCGCGACGGTGCCCGAGGTCGGCGTGTCGAGGCCGGCGAGCACGTGCATCAGCGTCGACTTGCCCGACCCCGACGGGCCCATGATCGCCGTGAAGGCGCCGGCGGGCAGCTCGAGCGTGACGCCGTCGAGCGCGTCGACGGCCGCTTCGCCCTCGCCGAAGCGGCGGCGCACGTCGGCTGCAGTGACGATCGGGCTGGCGGTCACGGGGAGTCCTTTCGCTCTCTGCCGCCGCCCTCGCTCCGGGCGACGTCTACGTTGCGCCGGCGGCGGCGGCGATCGCCGTGTAGGCCGCGGCCGGATCCGTGGCGCCGAAGATGGCGGACCCGGCGACGAGCAGCGTAGCGCCCTGCTCGGCACATGGTCCAGCAGTTGCGGAATCGACGCCGCCGTCGACCTCGATCGCGACGTGGTCCGGCAGCAGCGCCCGCAGCGCGGCGAGCTTCCCGAGCGAGGCGGCGATGAACGGCTGGCCGCCCCAGCCGGGATTGACCGACATGCAGAGCGCGAGGTCGAGCAGCTCGCCGACCTCGCGCAGCGCCTCCGGCAGTGTCGCCGGGTTGACCGCGGCGCCGGCGGCGCAGCCGGCCTCCTTGACGGCGTGGAGCGCGTAGTGCAGGTGCGGCGTCGCCTCGGCGTGGACGGTGATCGCGTCGGCGCCGGCCCGTGCGAAGTCGGCGACGTGGCGCTCCGGGCGCGCGATCATCAGGTGGACGTCGAGCATCCCGCCGGCCTGGTGGACCTGGTCCGCGAGCGCGGAGACGATCAGCGGGCCGATCGTGATCCGCGGGACGAAGTGGCCGTCCATCACGTCGACGTGGATCGCGCGCGCGCCGGCCGCCATCACCGACTCGACCTGCGCGCCGAGGCGCGCGAAGTCGGCCGACAGGATCGACGGCGCGACGCGAGGTGCGCGCAGCAGCTCGACGGCTCGGTCACGGGCGCTCATCGCGCCGCGAAGTGTCGCCGATGCGGCGGCGGGACGGTGGGCGGGCCTGGCCGGCCCGCCCACCGTGGCGCATCCGCCCGCTAGCCGATCGCCTGGAGCCGCAGCGGCTTGGCGGCGCTGGGCACCGTTCCGGCGGCCTGCACCGCGAACGCGTTCGTGATTCTCGTCGACGACGGCGCGCAGCCGGTCGACGTTCTCGCCGACGCCGCGGTGAACGACTGCGGCGTGCCCGGGATCATCCCGAACATCGGCGAGCCCGGGCTCGCGGGCGTCTGGAGGACGATCGCCGCATCGAACGGGAGGATGCCACTGGTCGAGGCGTACGCGGTCCCGGCGCACGCCGCCTGCATGTAGTAGAGCGTCGTGTTGAGCGAGAGCGCGTTCGGGGTCGACGCGTCGTTGTCGTAGAGGAGCGCCACCCCGTTGATGAGCACCTCCGGGTAGACGCCGCTGTAGTAGCCGACCGCGTCGCCGATCACCGTGCCGTTCTGGTCGATGAAGCGGTACCCGCCCGCGGGACCGCGCGGGCCCGTGCCGCCGGTCGCGCCCGTCGCGCCTCTCGGCCCGGCCTTGCCGATCGCCCTGCGCAGGCTCCTCGAGAGCTTGCTGGAGGAGACTGCGCCGCCTGCGAGCTGTCTGTTGCCGACGGTGCCGGGCTTGATGCTGCGGCCGTCGATGAAGTGCTTCGCCGCCGCGGGCCCGCCGAGCCCGACGAACGCGACGCCGAGGGTGACGAGCGCCGCGAGGATCCACCGCAGATTGCGTCTTGGCATGTGCCGCTCCTTGTCGATTCGCACCCGGTGCGGGCGCGCGCACCGCGCAGTTTCTCAGGAGATCAAGTCAGACCTGCGTGAGCATCGACGCTCTGCAGTGGTTGCAGGTGAGGATCGCGGTGCTCGACATGCGCACGATCGTGGAGTGCTCGCCGCAGTCGGGGCACACCGACGAGAGCTCGTAGCGGCGCAGGCAGTAGACGCAGCGGTAGCGGCCCGGCATCGTCGTCGGGCGCAGCCACGGCTCGTGGCAGCCGGGGCACTCCGGGCCCAGGTCGACCGCGTGGTCGCTCATCACCCAGCCTCTCTCTGCATCCGAGCGTGATATCAGACGGCGCGGGTCAGGCGGGCCAAGAAGAAGCCGTCGGTGCGGTCGCGGTGGGGCAGCAGCAGCGGCTGGCACTCGAGCGCGAAGTCGCGGTGCGCAGCGAGGAAGCGCTGGACGACCTGCTCGTTCTCCTGCGGCGAGATCGTGCAGGTCGCGTACACGAGCGCGCCGCCGGGCTTGAGCGCCTGCGCGCCCGCTTCGAGGATGCGGAGCTGCAACTCGGCCAGCTCGCCGACCGTCTGCGGCCGCGCGCGCCAGCGCAGGTCGGGGCGTCCCTGGAGCGTGCCCAAACCGCTGCAGGGCGGGTCGACGAGCACGGCGTCGAACGGGCCGTCGGCGCGCGGGTGCGCCGCGTCGGCCGTCTCGACGCGCACGATCTCGGCGCGCAGACGCTCGCACGTGGCGCGCAGGGCGGCGGCGCGTCTCGGGTTGCGCTCCACGGCGACGACCTCCCCCCTGCCTTCCATGAGCGCCGCGAGGTGCGTCGCCTTGCCGCCGGGTGCGGCGCACAGGTCGAGCACGCGCGTGCCCGGCTGCGGGTCGAGCAGCAGCGCCGCGCTCATCGCCGCGCGCGACTGCGCGACGAGTGCGCCCCGCTCCCACAGCGGGTCGCCGGCGGGATCGAACGCGGCGCCGAGGAGCAGGCCCTCGGGGATCGTGGCGGGCGCGGGCGCGGCCAGCGGGTCGGGCGCCGGGCGGGCGGCGATCCCGCGCTCGGCCAGCTCGGCCGCGACCGCGACGGGATCGGCGACCAGCGTGTTGACGCGCAGCGCGCTCTCGGCCGGCTCGTTGACGTGCGCGAGCAGCGCGCGGGCCTCCTCGGCGCCGAGCGCCTCCCACCACAGCTCCGCTATCCAGTCGGGGACCGAGTGGCGCAGGGCGGCCTCAGGCGCGGTGGCGTCGCCGAGCGCCGTCAGCAGCGCCGCGCCTTCGCGCCCGGCGCGCCGCAGGACCGCGTTGACGAGCTTGAAGCCCGGCCCGCCCGCCGCCTTCGCCAGCTCGACGCTCTGGTCGACCGCGGCGTGTGGGGCGACGCCGTCGAGGAACAGGAGCTGAAAAGCGCCCAGGCGCAGGGCGTCGAGGATCGCCGGGTCGAGCTGCGCGATCGGACGGCCGGCGCAGCGCTCGATCGCGTGGTCGAGCGTGCGGCGGCGCTGGGTCGCACCGTAGGCGAGCTGCGTCGCGAACGCGCGCTCGCGCGCGTCGAGGCCGGCGCGCGTCGCCTCCGCCGCGAGCGCGCGGTCGGCGTAGGCGCCGTCGCGCTCGACGCGGCGCAGCACCGCCGCCGCGACGCGGCGCGCGGGCGAGACGCTGGTCGCGGTCCGGGCCGGCATGGGGGCATCGTCGCACCGCTCGCTCCCAGTGTGTCCGCCGTCACGCCGCGCCACCCGAATGCGGGACTACGATCCGGTTCGTGCACGCCGTGCTGGCAGCCGCGTTGGCGCCCGCCCAGCAGCAGTACCTGCTGGAGGCACGGCAGATGCAAGCGATGTCGTTCGCGGTGCACATCCCGCTCGTCTGCTTCGGCGTCGCGTTCCCGGCGCTCGTCGTGTTCGTCGAGTGGCTGTGGCTGCGCAGCGGCGATCCGCTCTACCGCACGCTCGCGCGCCGCTGGACGCGCGTAATGGTCGCGCTGTTCGCCGTCGGCGTCGTAACGGGGACGATCCTGTCGTTCGAGCTGGGGCTGCTGTGGCCGAACTTCATGGCGACGTTCGGCTCCGTGTTCGGGCTCGCGTTCGCGCTCGAGGGCTTCTCGTTCTTCCTGGAGGCGATCTTCATCGCGATCTACGTCTACGGCTGGTCGCGCCTGTCGCCGCGCACGCACTTCCTCTGCGGCCTGCCGATCGTCGCGACCGGCCTCACCGGCTCGGCGATGGTGATCGCGGTCAACGGCTGGATGAACCATCCGGGCGGCTTCAGGCTCACCGCCGGCGGCCAGGCGACCGACGTGCATCCGTGGAGCGCGCTGTTCGGCAACGCGTTCTTCTGGCACGAGCTCGTGCACATGTACTTCGCGGCGTACATCGTCGTCGGCTTCGTGCTGGCGGGCGTGTACGCGTGGGGCAGGCTGCGCCACGGCCGCTGGGGCCGTTACGAGCGCACGGCGCTGGCCATCCCGCTGACGATCGCGGCGCTCGCGGCCCCCGCACAGCTTCTGGTCGGCGACTGGGCGGCGCGCCAGGTGGCGACGTATCAGCCGGTCAAGCTCGCGGCGATCGAGGGCTTGCAGCGGACGACCGCTGGCGCGTCGGAGCACATCGGCGGCTGGTACGAGCAGCCCAGCGGTCAGGTCAAGGGCGGGATCGCGATCCCCGACCTGCTCTCGCTGCTCGCCTTCCACGAACCGCGCGCGACGGTGCAGGGGCTCGACTCCGTCCCGCCCGACGACCGCCCGCCCGCGATCAACGTGATCCGCTTCGCCTTCCAGGGGATGGTCGGGATCGGCACGCTGCTGGCGCTCGTCGGCGCGATCGTGCTGTGGGTGCGCTGGCGGCGACGGCGGCTGCCGCAGTCGGTGTGGCTCTATCGCGCGCTGGTGGCGTGCGGTCCGCTGGCCGTCGTGGCGCTGCTCTGCGGGTGGATCGTGACGGAGGTCGGCCGCCAGCCGTTCGTCGTCTACTTCGTGATGCGCACGTCCGACGCCGTCACCGGCGCGAGTGGGATCCCGGTCGGCTACGCGACGCTCGCGGCCGTCTACGCGGGGCTGGCCTTTGCGGTGTGGTGGGTCCTGCGGCGGCTGGCGCGCGCGCCGCTCGGCGGCCGCGAGGATCCGCAGCCGACCGGCGTAGAGGAGCCGGCGGCGGGAGGCGCGTAGCGCGATGTCGCTCGACGCCGTTCCGCTGCTGCTCGCGCTGATCGGTCTGGCGCTCTACGTCGTGCTCGGCGGCGCCGACTTCGGCGCGGGCCTGTGGCAGCTCTTCGCCGGACGCGGTGCGCGCAGCGAGGCCGTGCGCGAGCACGCGCACGACGCGATGGCGCCGGTGTGGGAGGCGAACCACGTGTGGCTCGTGTTCGTGCTCGTCGTGATGTGGACCGCCTATCCGGTCGCGTTCGGCTCGATCGCCTCGACGCTGGCAGTGCCGCTGTTCATCGCCGCGGTCGGGATCGTCTTCCGCGGAACGACGTACGCGCTGCGCGCCGGCACCGCGCGGCTGCGCGAGCAGCGCGCGGTCGACGCGGTCTTCGGCGTCTCCTCGATGCTGACGCCGTTCGCGCTCGGGACGGTCGTCGGTGCGATCGCGGCCGGGCGCGTGCCGGTCGGCAACGCCGCCGGCGGGCTGTGGTCGAGCTGGACCGGAGCGTTGCCGCTGACGATCGGCGTGCTCGCGGTCGCGCTCGGCGCGTACCTGGCGGCGGTCTACCTGGCGGCCGACGCCGTGCGGCGCGGTTCGGCGGAGCTGGAGCGCGCGTTCCGCGGGCGGGCATTGGCGGCGGGCGTGGTGGCCGGCGGGCTCGCGGTCGCCGGCCTGGTCGTCGCGCATGCCGACGCGCACGGGCTCTACGAGGGGCTCGTGCACGACGGGCTGCCGGCGCTGATCGTGTCGGCTTCTGCGGGCGTTGCGACGCTCGGGCTCGTGTGGCTGCGGCGCTACGAGGCCGCGCGGTACTCGGCGGCGTTGGCGGTCGCGGCGATCGTCGCCGGCTGGGCGCTCGCGCAGGAGCCCGTGCTGCTGCCGGGCTTGACGGTGTCGCAGGCGGCGGCGGGGCACGACACGCTCGTCGCTCTGATCGTGTCGGTAGCCGCGGGTGCGCTGGTGCTCGCGCCGTCGCTGGCGTTCCTGTTCACGCTCACGTTGCGCGGACGGTTGGGCTACGAGGGGGAAGGGTCTGCGGCCGCGCCGGCACCTGCCGGCCCCGCCCGCGCCCTGGCCGCCTCGCGCCCCGGCCTGCTGGCGCGCATCTCGATCGCCTGCCTGCTGCTGACGCTCGGCTTCCTCACGCTGGCCGACGCCGGCTGGGCCCACGCGATCGGCGTCCTCACGCTCGTCGGCGCCGTCGTCACCGGCTTCCGCGCGGCGGCGCCGATCGAGCCTGCCGACTGAGCCCCGGCAATCTGTACGTCGTGGAGATGTACAGATTGCCGGGGCTCGTCAGAGGGCGTGCCCGCGGAGGTAGTCGGCGGCGGGCATCTGCTTCTTGCCGGGCGGTTGGACGAGCGTCAGCTCGAGCGCGCCGTCGACGGTGGTGAGCAGCAGGCGTTCGCCCTCGTTGACCAACGTGCCCGGCTCGCGCCCGGCGTCCGCCGCGGGCTGGGCGCCCCAGACGCCGAGATACGAGCCGTCCGGCAGCGCCAGCCGCGCCCCGACGTGCGGGCTGAGCGCGCGGACGGTGCGCGCAAGCTCGGCCGCGGACGACGAGCGCGGGTCGAGCAGCCGATCCTCGGCGGAGATCTTCTCCGCATACGTCACACCGTCGTCGGGCTGCTCCACGCACGCCGGCCGCTCGTCCAACGCCCGCACCAACAGCTCGCCCCCGAGCGCCGCCAACCGCGCGGACAGCGTCCCGAACGTGTCGTCATCGCGGATGCGCTCACGCTCCACCAGACACACCGGACCGCTGTCCAGCCCCGCGGTCACCTGCATGATCGCGACGCCCGTCTCCGCGTCGCCGGCCATGATCGCCCGCTCGATCGGCGCCGCGCCGCGCCAGCGCGGCAGCAGCGACGGGTGCACGTTGAGCATGTCGTGCTCGGCGAGCAGCTCGGCGCGGATCAGCGCGCCGAACGCGCAGACGACGACGACGTCGGGCGAGACCGACGCGATCTGCGCGCGAGCCGCTTCCTCGTTGACGTCGTCGGGCTGCGCCACGTCCAGCCCGAGCGCCTGGGCGGCGCTCAAAACCGGCGGCGCGACGAGCCGCCGCCCCCGCCCCGCCGGCCGGTCCGGCCGCGTCACCACGAGCGCCGGCCGATGCGGCGACCGAGCGAGCCGCTCGAGCACGTCGGCGGCGAACGCCGACGTCCCGAGGTAAACCGTCCTCACGCGGCCTGCTCGGCGGCTTCGCGCAGGATCCGCAGCGCCGCCTTGCGCTCCTCGCGCGAGGTGCGATCGAGGATCAGCACGCCGTCGAGGTGGTCGATCTCGTGCTGGAGCACGCGCGCCTCCAACCCGGACGCCTCGATCGTGATCGGCTCGCCGTGCTCGTCCTGCGCGCTGACGCGCACGAACACCGGCCGCTCGACGTCGACCATCACGCCCTGCAGCGACAGACAGCCCTCCTCGGCGGTCTCCAGCTCGCTCCCGGACCACTCGATCGCCGGGTTGACGATCGCGTTGACGGGCGAGTCCGGCTCGACGCGGTAGACGAGCACGCGCTGGAGCTTGCCGACCTGCGTCGCGGCCAGCCCGATCCCGAGCGCGTCTTCCATGATTTGGCCCATCTGCCGGATCTGCGCGCGCAGCTCGTCGTCGAAGCGGTCGACCGCGCGCGCTCTGCTCTTGAGCACCGGATCGCCCCACTGGCGCACGAAGCGCAGCGCGGCCTGGCGGCGCGCGGCGACCTCGGGGTCGAGGCGCTCGTCCTCGTCCTCGTCGACCTGCTCGTCGGCGATCGTCTGCTCGTCGGCCATGCGGGGAAGGTTAGTCGAGCGCTACTGCGGATCGACGTCCGCGCTCAGCTGCACGCGGCGCCCGAGCGCCGTTCTCGCGACCGCGTCGACCGCGGCCGACACCGACGCGATCGCCGCGCGCCGGCGCTGCGCCTTGACCACGAGCTGGCTGCGCTCGCGCCCGCGCAGGCGGAACAGCGGCGCCGGTCCCAGCACGACCGCGGGGGGGTGGGGACCGGTATCGATCCGCTCGCGCACCGCCTGCGCCGCGGCCGCGGCGTCGCCGGCTTCCTCGGCCGAGCAGGTGACGCGGATCAGCGACGCGAACGGCGGGTAGGCGAGCGCGCGGCGGCGCTCCAGCTCGCCGGCGAGGAAGCCGTCGGCGTCGTGCTTGGCCGCCGCCGCGATCGACGGCGCGTCCGGCGAGAGCGTCTGCACGAGCACGCGGCCGCTGCCCTCTCCCCCGCGTCCGGCACGCCCCGCGAGCTGCGCGACGAGCGCGAACGTGCGCTCCTCGGCGCGGAAGTCGGGGAAGCGCAGCGTCTGGTCGGCGTCGAGCACGACGCCGAGCGTCACGTCGGGGAAGTCGTGGCCCTTGGCGACCATCTGCGTGCCGACGAGCACGCCGGCGCGCGCGCGGTCGAAGCGCTCCAGCACGCGCGCGACGGCGCCCTTCCCCCCGCGCGCGGTGTCGGCGTCGAGCCGCAGGATCGGGAAGCCTGGATCCCCGAGCGCGTCCAGCAGCTCCGTCTCGATCCGCTCGGTGCCGGCGCCGTGCCGCGCGACCGACGACGAGTGGCACGCCACGCAGCTGGTGGGGATCCGCTCGCGATGGCCGCAGTGGTGGCAGGCGATCGCGCCCTCGCGCTGGTGGAGCACGAGCGCGACGTCGCACTGCGGGCAGCTCCAGACGTGGCCGCACGAGCGGCACGAGAGGAAGTTCGACCAGCCGCGGCGGTTGACGAGCACGATCGCCTTGCGCTCGGCGCGCCTGACGTCCCCAAGTGCCTCGCGCGTCGTCGGGTGCAGCGGATGGCGCGCGTCGCGCATGTCGAGCACCTCGACGGGCGGCAGCGGGCGGCCGTCGACGCGGCTGCGGAGGCGGATGCGCGTGAGCGCGTGGACGGACTCGGGGCGCGGGGTGGCGCTGCCGTTCAGCAGCACCGCACCGGTTCGCTGCGCGCGCCACGCAGCGACGCGGCGCGCGTCGTAGCGCGGGTCGCCTTCGTGCTTGTAGGCCGGCTCGTGCTCCTCGTCGACGATCACGAGCCCGAGCTGCGCGAGCGGCGCGAACACCGCCGAGCGGGGTCCCACGGCGATGCGCGCCTCGCCGCTCGCGAGCCGCAGCCACTCGTCGTAGCGCTCGCCCTGCCCGAGCTGCGAGTGAAGGACGGCGACGGTGTCGCCGAAGCGCGCCTGGAAGCGCGCGACCGTCTGCGGCGCGAGCGCGATCTCCGGCACGAGCACGAGGACCGATCTGCCGGCGTTCAAGGCGGCCTCGGCCGCCTGCAGGTAGACCTCCGTCTTGCCGGAGCCGGTGACGCCATGGAGCAGGAGGCGCGCGGGGGCTTCCCCGGTCGGGGCGCCCGGATTTGAACCGGGGACCGCAAGCGCCGCGAGGATCGGCTCCAGCGCCGCGCGCTGCTCCGCGGTGAGTGCGGGCGCGTGGGGACTGCGCGCGCCGACGGCGGCGACGAGCGGGCGTCGGCGCTGCACGCGCGGCTCCAGCACGAGCAGGCCGCGGTGGGCGAGGCGCCGCAGCGACGCGTGGTCCGCCCCGCTCGCGGCCGCCGTCAGCGGTCCCTCGTGCGCCAGCCGCGTCAGCACGGATCGCTGCCCCGCCGTGAGCCGTGCGCCGTCGGTCAGCGCGGCGCGCCCAGCATCGCCGATCTCGGCGACGAGCGCGGTGCGGGCCCGTACGCGCGGGGCCGTACCGCGCCCCGCCCCGGGCGGCAGCACGAGCTGGAGCGCGCGTGAGAAGGTCGAGCAGTACTCGGCCGCGATCCAGCGCGCCAGCTCCACCAACTCGGCAGGGATCGCCGGCTCGACCCGCGCCCGCGGCTCGGCGAGCCGCTCGTCGGGGACCTCGGACGACGACGCCCGCTCGACGACGACGCCCAGCAGTTCCCGCCCCGCGAACGGCACGGCCAGCAGCGTCCCGACCGGCACCTCGCCGAGCGACGGCGGCACGCGGTAGTCGAACGGCCCGCGCAGCGCGCGGGTCGTCGTGAGCGGCTCGACGCGGGCGATCGGCGGCATCGCGCAAGACAGTAGATGGCGACCGTGTCGTGACGTAGGCTGGGCCCGTGGCGCTCGAGCTGCACCCCGGCGAGCACGTCATCTTCGACGGCCATCCGTCGTGGCGTGGCACGCTCAGCTTCTACGTGCGCGGCTTGCTCGGCGCGCTCGCCGGCGCCGGGATCGCGGCGCTCGTGACGGCGATCGGCAGCAGCTTCTCGCTCGCGACGACGATCGTCGTCTTCGTCGTGCTGGCCGCGCTCGTGATCCTCGCCGGCTTCGTCTACCGCATGACGACGACCTACACGATCACGAACCAGCGGCTGACGATCCGCAGCGGGCTGCTCTCGCGCCACGTCCAGCAGACGCGCGTCGAGCGCGTGCAGAACGTCAACACCAACCAGACGCTGCTCGACCGCCTGCTGCGCGTCGGCAAGGTCGACTTCGACACCGCCGGCACCGACGACGCCGACTTCACCTTCCGCGGGGTCGCAAACCCCGGCGCCGTCGTACGCGCGGTCGACGAGGCGCACCGCGAGCGCGAGGCCGCGGCGCGTCAAGCCGGCGCCGCCGGGGAGTTCCCCGGCGGCGTGTGAGCCTGCGCTAGACGGCCGCGGCGCCGAGACCGGCGGCGGCGCGCAGGGCGTCCGCCTTGTCGGTCTTCTCCCACGTGAAGTCGTGGTCCTCGCGGCCGAAGTGGCCGTAGGCGGCGGTCTTCTGGTAGATCGGCCGGTGCAGGTCGAGGTACTCGCGGAAGGCCCCCGGGCGCAGGTCGAAGTGCTCGCGCACGAGCGCTTCGATCTGGCCGCGGCCGATCTTCTCCGTGCCGAACGTCTCGACCATGATCGAGACCGGCGAGGCGACGCCGATCGCGTAGGCGACCTGCACCTCGGCGCGGTCGGCGAGGCCCGCGGCGACGACGTTCTTCGCCACGTAGCGCGCGGCGTATGCGGCCGAGCGGTCGACCTTCGACGGGTCCTTGCCGGAGAACGCGCCGCCGCCGTGGCGCGCCATGCCACCGTAGGTGTCGACGATGATCTTGCGCCCGGTCAGGCCGCAGTCGCCCATCGGCCCGCCGATCACGAAGCGGCCGGTCGGGTTGACGAGGAACTCGCGGCGCAGCGCGTGCGCGTCGTAGAGGTCGCGCGGGAGGACCGGCTCGACGACGTGCTCCCACAGGTCGTCCTTGATCACGTTCTCGGCGCCCTCGCGGTGCTGGGAGGAGATCAGCAGCTTGACGATCTCGACCGGCTTGCCGTCGGCGTAGCGGACGGTGACTTGGGTCTTGCCGTCCGGGCGCAGGTAGTCGAGCACGTCCGCCTTGCGCACCTCGGAGAGCCGCTTCGCGAGCTTGTGCGCGAGCGCGATCGGCAGCGGCATCAGCTCGTCCGTCTCGCGCGTGGCGTAGCCGAACATCATCCCCTGGTCGCCGGCGCCGGCGATGTCGAGGCGGTCTTCGTCGCCCGGCTGCGTGCGCGACTCGTACGCCGCGTTCACGCCCTGGGCGATGTCGGGCGACTGCTTGTCGATCGCGTTGATGACCGCGCAGGTGTTGCAGTCGAACCCGTACGTCGCGTTGTCGTAGCCGATCTTGCGCACCGTCTCGCGCGCGATCTCGGGGATGTCGACGTACGTAGAGGTCGTGATCTCGCCGGAGACGACGATCAGGCCCGTGTTGACGAGCGTCTCGCACGCCACGCGGCCGCCCGGGTCGGCGGCCATGACCGCGTCGAGCACGCCGTCCGAGATCTGGTCGGCGATCTTGTCCGGGTGACCCTCCGTCACCGACTCGGACGTGAACAGGAACTCGTTGTCGGAAAGCGTGGTCATGGGCTGGAGTCGGCTCCGCGGGTCGAATTTGCGGTCGTTCGGACCGGGCTAGAGTACCGATTCCCGCGCCGCTCGCCGCGCCGTTCCTTGCGCTCGACGAAGTCGATGATCACCGGGATCCCCTCCAGCCGGTAGCGCTCGCGCAGGCGGTTCTCGATGAAGTAGGCATAGTCGCGCGTGACGCGCTGGCGCGAGTTGACCTGGATCGAGAAGCGCGGCGGCCGCTCGTCGGTCTGCGTCATGTAGATGAGCTTGAGGCGGTGGTTCTGCTTTGCCGGCGGCTGGCGGATCTCCTGGATCTCGGCGAGGAACTTGTTGAGCTGCGGCGTCGGGATGCGCCCGGCGGTGCGGTCGGCGAGCGCCAGCGCCTCCTGCAGCAGGCGCTGAACGTGGCGGCCGGTGAGGGCGCTCGCGGTCAGCACGCGCGGCCGCAGCCGCAGCTTCTGCGCGACGCGCGCGCGCTCGTGGTCGAGGTCGAACTCGTCGCCGCCGGTGAGGTCCCACTTGTTGAGGACGAGCGCGGTCGCGCAGCCCGACTGCATCGCCAGCTCGGCGACGCGCAGGTCCTGCGAGGTCACGCCGTCGACCGCGTCGCAGACGACGAGCGCGACGTCGGCGCGCTCGGCGGCGCGGCGCGAGCGCAGCGCTGTGTAGTACTCGATCGAGTCGCCGACCTTCGCCTGACGCCGCAGGCCCGCCGTGTCGACCAGCACCAGTCTGCGGTCTTCGTATTCGAACGGCAGGTCGATCGCGTCGCGCGTGGTGCCGGCGACGTCGGAGACGATCACGCGCTCGTCGCCGAGCA
>DATNAP010000045.1:0-89056 GCA_035572475.1 Conexibacter sp.
AGTTGGCGGGCACGGTGCGCAGCCGCTGCGCGCGCGTACGCGGGCTGAGCAGCGCGTCGCCGAAGTCGGCCGCCGCCCAGCGGGCAAGGTCGCCGAGCGTCGAGACGCCGCCAGCCGCCGCGCCGGCCGAGGAGGTCGAGAAGGCGGTCACATCCTCGCCGGCGCGGCCGGCGGCGAGGACCTGCGCGGAGGGCGGCGGGGTGAAGGCCGGCCACGTCGCATTGAGGTAGCCGCGCAGCTGCACCGGCAGCGTCTGCGCCGGCGACGGGATGCGCGTGTGGCGCAGGCCGAGCGGCTGCAGGATCCGGCGCTTCACGAAGGCCGCGTACGACATCCCCGACTGGTGCTCGACGAGCTGACCGAGGATCACGTAGTTCGTGTTCGAGTAGGCGAACGTGCCGGGTGCGTTCCCGGCGAAGCCGGCTGCGGCGCGCACGATCTGCGCCGGCGTCCAGACGCGCTGCGGCGTGAGCACGGAGGTCGCGAACGGTCCGTCGCCGCGTCCGCCGTAGTCGGGGAACCCGCTCGTCATGTTCAGCAGGCTGCGGACGGTCGCCGTGCGGCCGTTCGGGAGCGCGTCGGCGAGCTTGCCGACGTAGCGCGAGACGGGCGCGTCGAGCTTGACCAGGCCGTCGTCGACGAGCAGCAGCACCGCTGTCGCGGTGAACGTCTTGGTGATGCTGGCGATGCGGAACGTCATGCTCGGGTTCGCGGGCGCGCCGGTCACGCGGTCTGTGACCCCGAACGCGCGCAGCGCCACGCCGCGTCTCGGATCCCACACGCCGTACAGGACGGCAGGCGCGGCGTAGGAGCCGAGCTGCCCCGCGCCCGCCACGCGCGGCGGGGTCGGGAGGTGTGCCGCGGCCATCGCCGCCATCGGCGCTCTCGCCAGCGCGAACGTCGGCCGGACCGGCTTCACGCGGGCGGCGTCGGCGCTCGGCGGGGCCGCGACGTCGGAGGCGCGTAGGACGCTTCCACCGCACCCCGTCAGGCCGAGCATGAGGAGAGCCGCCAGCGCGGCTACGCCGCGAGAGCGCATGCGCGGAATGCTAGCCGGCGGCCCTGCCGGGCCCGGGTCCCGCGCCCGACGGCCGCGCTACCCGGCGACGCTCTGGTAGACGCGCGGAAGATCCGGATAGCCGCTCGACGCCCAACCGGAGCCCTGGAGCGCCGCGATCTGCTGCGCCGGCGGCTGCCCGGCCGCGGAGAGGATCGACTGCACGCCGGCGCTCGCCCGCCCGTAGCCGGGGATCGTGTCCTGCCCCTTGAGCCAGCCGGCGGTCGCGTCGGCAGCGGTGACCGGGTTCGACCAGATGCCGTCGGTCGTGCCGTAGCGGCCGGAGTCGGTCCAGCCGATGTTGAGCCAGTCGTTGTTCCCCTGTGCCTCGCGCGAGGCGGCCGCGCCGCCGGACTCCTCCGCCAGCATCCAGGACGCGACGACCTGCGGGTCGAGCCCGGTCTGCGCGGCCAACTCGGTCGCGAACTGCTGCTGACCGGGCGTCAGCAGCTGCGCGGCGCGCGGCGAGAGCGCCGTCGCGCCGGGAGCCGCGCTCGGCGCCTGCGCCTGCGCGAGCACGTTCGCGAACGACGCGCCGGTCGAGGCCGCCGCCGCGACCGGCAGCGCGCCCGCGACCGCGCCGCTCGGCGCGACCGGCGCACCGCCTTGCAGCGGCGCGAGCTCCGCCTGGATCTGCTGGATGCGCGCAAGCGCGTCGACGTAGCCCATCGTTCCCCCGAGGTGGTCGGCGCGACGGGGTGATCCTTGAGCGCTGACATCGTCGCGCAACTCTCGCCGGCCGACGTGTTTGGATCCCCCAGTGGTCGCAGACGACGGCGAGCGAGGACGACGCGTCACACGCCGCGAGGCGCTGCGCGCCGGCGGCGCGTGCGCGGGCGGGGCGGCGATGCTCGGCCTGCTCGGCGACGGATCCGGACGGGCGGCCCTCGACCGGCTCGGACGGCTGGGCAAGGCGGCGGCGGGCGGGCTCGCGCAGAACGCGATCCTGATCGTCACCGACTCGACGCGCGCCGACCACCTCGGCGCCTACGGCTCCAAGCGCGGCCTCACGCCGAACCTCGACGCGCTCGCGCGCGACGGCGTCACGTTCACGCGCGCGCACCCCGAGTCGATGCCGACCGGACCGGCGCGCGACACGCTCCTGACGGGCGATCGCCAGTTCCCCTTCCGCCACTGGCATCCCGAGCCGCACCTCCCGCGCAACCCCGGCTGGAACTCGATCCCGGCGCGCGAGCCGACGTTCCTCGAGCTGCTCGACCGCCACGGCGTGACGAGCGCCTACGTGACGGACAACCCGTTCCTCGTCGGGCCTCGCTACGCGCGCGTCCGTGCGCGCACGGATCACTTCGTCGGCTTCGTCGGCCAGACCGCGCAGTACGCGGCGAGCCACCGCGCACCCGTGCCCGCCGCGCAGGTGCAGCAGTTCCTACCGCCGTCGCTGCGCGGCGGCAGCGGCGCCGAGGCGGCGCTCGCGCTCTACCTCGCCTATGCGCCGCGCGGGATGGCGGAGGACGACTACTTCACCGCGAGAGTCTTCAAGGCGGCGATCGACCTGATCGACACGCTGCGCGAGCATCAGCCGTTCGTGCTCGTCGTCGACGGCTTCGACCCGCACGAGCCGTGGGATCCGCCGCGCGCCTGGGCCGCGCGCTTCGCCGGCCCCAACCCGCTCGACTACGAGCCGCTGCACCCCTTCGACGCACCGATCGGCGCGATGGGAGACCTCGGGCTGCCCCCCGCGGCCGCCGCGCGCGTGCAGGGGCTGTACGCAGCGGAGCTGGCGTTCACCGACCACTGGATCGGCAACCTGCTGGGCAAGGTCGCGAGCGCGGGCCTGACCGACACGACCGCGGTCATGTACACGAGCGATCACGGCGTCTTCCTCGGCGAGCACGGCCTGATCGGCAAGAGCGGGCGCCACCTCCACAGAGAGCTGCACCACACGCCGCTCGTCGTCCGGCACCCGCAGCGCAAGCTGGCGGGCAAGCGCAACGCCTACTTCGCCTCGACCAACGACGTCGCGCCGACGCTGATGTCGTTCCTCGGCGTAAAGCAGGGCAGCCGGATGGACGGCGAGGACCTCACCGCGATCTTCGACCGCAGACGAGCGCACCGGCTCGCGCGGCGCTCCTACATGACGAGCTCGTACGACGACTACGTCATGGCGCACGATGGCCGCTGGCTGCTGACGATGCGCACCGACGGATCCGACAAGCAGCTCTTCGACACGCGCCACGACCCGCGCGAGCTGCACGATGTCGCCGGCCGCAACCCGGCGGTCGTGCGCCGCCTGCTCGGCGCGCTGATCCACGACGCCGGCGGCCCGCTCCCGCGCTTCTCGCGGACCGGCGTGGTCGGCTGACGCAGCGCACGCGCGACATCCAGACAGAGCTCCGCGTGACTACTTGTGACATATCTTTATTGGATCAGTAAATTTGCCTCAGAAACGGTAATCTTCGGCAGTGGCCAAGAACCCGTATCAGCCAGGCGTCGGTACGACGCCGCCGTATCTCGCCGGCCGAGAGGCACAGCTCCGGCGCTTTCAGCGGATCCTCGACGACTATCCGGAGAAGCGCCGCAACGTCCGTATCACCGGCCTGCGCGGCGTCGGCAAGACCGTGCTGCTCAAGGAGTTCGAGCGCATCGCGAGAGCCGACAGATCTCGCAGATGGGTTGTCATCCGACGGGACTTCGTTCCACGCATGACCCAGGAGGCCGAGTTCGTCACGGCGATCGCCGAATATCTGCGCGAGGCCACAGACCAGCTGTCGGTGCGTTCAAGACTCAGGAACCGCCTGGCGGAGACGACGAAGGCCATCCGCGAAATTCAGGTCGAGCTGGCCGAGGGTCTGTCCCTGACGGTCGGCGCCAGCGGCAAGGTCGCTCGCAATCGCATCGTCGAGGATCGCCTGCGGAGCGCGTTCGCGGAGCTCGGCCGGCTTGCCGCCGCAACCAGACGGGGCGTCGTGTTCATGTTCGACGAGGCGCATGAGGTGTTCGACCAACCGCGCAGAGGCGAGTACCCGCTCAGCGCCCTGCTGTCAGCCGTCGTCGCAGCGCAGGATCACGACGACCCGCCGCTTCCACTGATGCTCGTCCTCTGTGGGTTGCCGTCGCTGCCCGGGCACCTGCGTGCTGCCCGCAGCCATGCCGAGCGCTTGTTCCGCGCCGACGAGCTGGCCAACCTCGCTCTCGGTGCCGACGAGGGAACTGTCAGCGAGGCCGAGCTGGCCTTGACGCGCCCGATCGAAGGCGGTCCGATCCGCTTCACGCAGAGAACCGTCAAACGAGTGGTGCAGGACGTCGCCGGCTATCCCTACTTCATCCAGTGGTTCGGGGAGGCGCTCTGGGATGCAGCCGCAGACGCGGGCAGTCAGGTCATCGACGAGCGCATGTATGCGACCAGCAGACGCCTGATTCGGCGCGGACTCGACCACGAGTTCTACGAAGGACGCTACGAAGAGGCACGGGCAGCCGACCAGTTGACGCTGCGCGCCGCCGCATCGCTCGGCGACGAGACCTTCATTGTCGCCGACCTCAACGCCGCGCTGCCGACGCACAAGCCCAACGCGATCGCGCAGAGCCTCAAGCGCCTGGCAGACGCAAGCATCGTGTACCGCATCAAACACGGCAGATACGGCTACACCGCGCCGCTGTTCGGAGACTTCCTGCGTCGCGAGCATCCTTACGGCCGAGACGAGGGCTGACCGAAGCGCCGCGCGACCGGGCGGGCCACCGGTAGCGTCGCCGGCGTGACTTTCGAGCCGACGACGATGACCTACGAGGTGACGGACCGCGTCGCCCGCATCACGCTGAACCGTCCCGAGCGCGGGAACGGGCTGACGCCGACGCTGATCGGCGAGCTGGCGGCGTGCGTCGAGCGCGCGGACCTCGACCCGGCGGTCCACGTGATCCTGCTGAGCGGGAACGGCAAGGGCTTCTGCGGCGGCTACGACCTCGTCGCGAGCGCCGAGGGGATGGGCGACGGCGACTTCGGCGCGGGCGACGCCCCGCCCGGCTCGCCGCTCGACCCCATGACGCTCGCCCGTAACCACGACCCGTCGGGGACGTGGGACCCGCTCGTCGACCACGCGATGATGAGCCGCAACGTGCGCGCATTCATGACGTTGTTCCACAGCGCGACGCCGGTCGTCTGCAAGGTGCACGGCTTCTGCGTCGCCGGCGGCACCGACCTCGCGCTCTGCTCCGACCTGCTCGTGATCGCCGCCGACGCGAAGATCGGCTACCCGCCCGCACGCGTGTGGGGCTCGCCGACGACGGCGCTGTGGGCGCACCGGCTCGGGCCGCAGCGCGCGAAGCGGCTCCTGTTCACGGGCGACTGCCTCTCGGGCACGGAGGCGCTCGAATGGGGGCTCGCGATCGAGGCGCCAGAGCCGGCGCTGCTGGACGAGCGCACCGAGATCCTGGTCGAGCGGATCGCCCGCATGCCGCTCAACCAGCTCCAGATGATGAAGCTGCTCGTCAACCAGTCGGCCTACGCGCAGGGGCTGCACCAGACGCAGCTCCTCGGCACGCTGTTCGACGGGATCGCGCGCCACACGCGCGAGGGCTACGCGTTCCAGCAGCGCGCCGCCGAGGCCGGGTTCCGCACGGCGGTGCGCGAGCGCGACGAGCCGTTCGGCGACGCGGGCGCCTCGACCTTCAAGGGCTGACCGTTGACATAAGGATGCCGACGCGGCGGCCGATCAACCGGGCCATGACCCTTCGCGTCCTGCTCCTCGTCGCCGTTCTGCTGCTCGCCGCCGCGCCCGCCGCGCGAGCCGCCGACCTGTGGGTCGACGTCGGCAATGCCACTTGTTCCGACGCCCGCACCGCCGCGCAGGTCACCACCTCCGCCACGCCGTGGTGCACGCTCACACCCGCCGCCGCGCAGGCACGCGCCGGCGACGCCGTCCACATCCTCGCCGGCACCTACGCCGGGACGCTGCGCCCGCTCAGCAGCGGCACGCCGAGCGCGCCGATCCGCTTCGTCGCGGCCGAGCCCGGCGTCGTGCTCGACGCTGCCGGCGCAGCCAACGCGGTCAAGCTGATCGGCGTCGCGAACATCGCGCTCGACGGCATGACGATCCGCGGCGGCGCCGCGCAGGGCGTGTGGATCGAGAACGCCCCGAACGCCGCGCTCACGAACGTCGACGTCACGACCAACCCGGGCGCGGGGATCGAGGCGAAGGCGACCGGCGGGCTCGTCGTCGACCATTCCACGATCGACGGCAACGGCAGCGCGGGCATCCTCGAGCTGGCGGGGACCACCGGCGCGCGCTACACGAACGACGACATCTCGCGCAACGGGATCGGCGGCGGCGTCTACGACGGCGACGGGATCCAGCTCGGCGGCGCCGGCGCGCTCGTGCAGGGCGACACGATCGACGGCAACGGCGACCCGGGACCGTACGAGCACGGGATCTACACGGGCGCGGCGTCAAGCGGCTGGACGATTCAGCTCAACGAGCTGCACGACAACGGCGGCGCGAACGTCAAGGCCGCAGGCGGGCCGGGCGTCGTGCGACGCAACCTGCTCGTCGACGGCCGCTACGGCATCGTCCTGAGCGACAACCCAGCGCCCGTCACGGTGGAGCACAACCTGATCGAGGGCCAGGCGCAGCACCTCGTCTTCCTCACGTCGGGCACGACCGCCGCGCGCGCCCGGCTGTGGGCGAACACGGTCGTGCAGACCGGCCGTTCGACGGCGTCCGGCGACGCGTCGGCCGTGTTCGTCAACGCGGCCGCCTCGCTCGACGTCCGCGACAACCTGCTCTGCTACACGAACCCGGACTCGCTCGGCGTCGCGCTGTGGGTCAACGCCGCGGCGCGTCTCGCCGGCTTCGCGTCGGACACGAACTGGGTCTGCGGGACCGACGCGCGCGCCCGCCCGTTCGCGTGGAACGGCACGCGCACGACGCTGGCCGGTTGGCAGGCCGCCTCCGGCCAGGACGGGCGCAGCCTCGCGTCGCCGCCGCCGAGCTTCGACGCGGCGCTGCGCGTCATCTCCGCGAACCTCGGCGCGAGCCGCGGCGACGATCTCGGCCTGCTCGAGGACTACGCCGGCGCGCCGTTGCCGACCAGCGGCCCGCTCGACGTCGGCGCCTACCAGCGATCCCCCTGACGGTCGCGCGCGCCTACCGCCCCGCCGTCACCAGCACCTTCGCCCGCGCCGCCTTCACCGCCGCCTTCAGCGCGGCGATGTCGTAGGCGCCGTGGTGGCGGGCGCCGTTGATGAAGAACGTCGGCGTGCCGGCGACGCCGGACAGGTCCGCGCTCTCGACGTCGCGCGCGACGCGGTCGGCGTGGACGCCCTCGCGCAGCTCGTCGCGGGAGCGCTCGACGTCGAGCCCAAGCCGCTCCGCATGCTCCACGAGCTGCTTGGGCGCGAGCGCGTCCTGATGCGCGAACAGCTCCGCGTGGTAGTTCCAGAAGGCGTCCTGGTCGGCCGCCGCCTCCGACGCCTCGGCCGCCAGCTCGGCGCGCGGATGCACGTCGGTGAGCGGCAGGTGGCGCCAGACGTAGCGCAGGTCGCCGTCGCCGGCGAGCAGCTCGCGCACGATCGGCTCGGCCTGACCGCAGAAGGGGCATTCGAAGTCGCCGTACTCGACGAGCGTCACCGACGCGTCCTCCGGCCCGCGCACGTGGTCCACCTCGGGGTCGACCGCCGGCGCGAGGTCCTCCAGCGTCTCCGCGTCGCCGATCAGCATCCGCAGCCGGCGGTTGCGCGGCAGCCGCTCGATCGCGCGGAAGACGAGCCGGGAGAGCAGCGGCGCGAGCAGCACCGTCAGCAGCACCCCGAACGTCGCCTCGCGCAGCCGCAGGCCGCCGAACGCGCGGCCGGCGATCAGCAGCGCGACCGTGAACCCGACGCCCGCCGACGCGCCGGTCCCCGCGAGCGCGCCCCAGCCGATCGGCAGCGCCAGCCTGCCGCGGCCCAGCCGTCGCGCGAGCCACGCGCCCGTGAGCACGCCGAGCGGCTTGCCGACGACATAGCCGACGACGATCCCGATCGTCACCGGCGAGCGCAGCGCCTCGCCGAGGAAGCCGCCGCCGAGCGAGATGCCCGCGTTCGCGAGCGCGAACAGCGGCACCACCACATAGCTCGACCACGGATGCACGCGATGCTGGAGCCGCTCGTTCGGCGACAGCGCCGACTCGACGCTCGCGCGCGCGGCCCGCGCCAGCTCGGCGGTCGGCTGCTCGCGGAAGTCGCGGAAGCGATCGGTCGCCGCCTCCAGGTCGGCGCGCGCGGCGGGGCGCGCAACCGTCAGCAGACCCATCAGCAGGCCGACGATCACCGGGTCGATCCCGGATCTCCAGACCGCGACCCACAGCGCGATCCCGAGCAGCGCGTAGACCCAGCTGCGCCGCACGCCGGCCGCACGCACGACCAGCACCGCCGCGAGCAGGGCGGCCGCGACGACGAGCGCGACCCACGAGAGTTTCGTCGAGTACGCGAGCGCGATCACGCCGAGCGCGACGAGGTCGTCGACGACGAGCACCGTCACGAGCAGCGCCCGCATGCGGGCCGAGATCCGCGGCCCGGCGAGCGCGAGGATCCCGATCGCGAACGCGGTGTCGGTCGAGAGCGCCACGCCCCACCCGCCGGCCGCGCCCGTGCCCACGTTGAGCGCGAGGAAGGTCCCCAGCGCGAGCGCCATCCCGCCGAGCGACGCGGCCGCCGGCAGCAGCAGCCGGCGCCGCTCGCGCAGCTCGCCGAGGTCGAGCTCGCGCCGCGCCTCAAGTCCGACGACGAGGAAGAACAGCGCCATCAGCCCGTCGTTCACCCAGTGCCGCAGCGTCGCCGCGAGCGTCCAGGGACCGAGCCGGATCGACAGCTCCGTGCCCCACACGCTCGCGTACGAATGCGCGTCGGCGTTCGCCCATACGAGCGCGGCGAGCGCCGCGCCGAGCAGCACCGCCGCGCCGCCCGTCTCGGTGCGCAGGTAGTCGCGCAGCGGCGTGCCGAGCCGCTGCGCCCACGCGGTCGTGCGGCTCGGCGGCCCGGCGTCGAGCTCCGCGCGGCTCGCGCTCATGCGCCGTGGCGGCGGTAGAGCAGCGGCAGCACGCCCCACAGCAGCGCGAACGTCGCGGCGGCGAGCGGGGTCGCGACGACGGCCGCGACGGTCCCGAACAGCACGTCGCTGATCAGCAGGATCACGCCGGTCATCGCGACCGCGAGCAGCGCGAGGCCGGCGATCGTGAGGCGATTCGCGACCCGCACGAGCGCGCGCTTCTGATGCAGGCGGAACGTGAGGCGGTGAAACGGCGTCGGCGCGATCAGGCATGCGCTCGCGAGCAGCGCGCAGCAGAGCGTCGCGTAGTAGACGTCGCGCTGGAACGGCGTGACGCGCACCCAGCCGGCCTGGAAGGGCACCGCCAGCAGGAACGCGAACAGCACCTGCACGCCCGGCAGCGCGACGCGCAGCTCGCCGAGCAGCTCCATCAGGTTGCGGTCGAGCCGCTCGTGGTCGGTCTCCTCCAGCTCGACCGCCCGGCGGTCGTGCGCCGCGTCAGCCCGCGGCGTGGGCGGTTCGTCATCACGCATCGTCGCTGACGAGCGTACCCGCAGAATCGCCTTTCGCCGTGGCGGCGTCCGCGCTCACGACAGCCCGTGCTCCAGCGCCCCCTTGACGCTCGCGTCGAGCGCGTTGATCCGCGCGAGCGCCAGCGCCTCCGCCGAGCCGAAGCGCCGCCCGGGCGCCGCATCCGGACCGTGGTGGCAGAGCACGCAGTGCAGCAGCGCCAGCCGGCGTCCCTCCGGGAGCAGGTCGGACCCGATCGCGGTCATCCGCTCCTCCAGCATCCGCTGCCCGATCAGCACGTGGCCGAGCAGCCGCCCCTCCTCGCTGACGCAGAAGTCGGCGCCGTAGGTGAACTCGCGCGTCTTGCCGACGTCGTGCACCAGCGCGGCCGCGATCAGCAGGTCGGAGTCGAGCTTGACGTGGAGCTGACACGACTCCTGCGCGAGCGTCGCGACCGCGACCGTGTGCTCCAGCAGCCCACCCATGTACGCGTGGTGGCCGGCGCGCGTGCACGGCGCACGCCGCCACGCCGCGCGCAGCTCGCCGTCGGCCAGCAGCGCACCCAGCAGCGCGCGCAACCCGGGGTCGTAGACCTCCCGCGCGAGGTGCTCCAGGAAGCCGTCCAGCTCGTCGAGGTCGCGGTAGGCGTGCGGCAGGAACGCTGCGGGGTCGACCTGCGCCGCGTCCGCCCGCGCGATCGCGCGCACATCGATCTGCAGCTCGTCGCGGAAGCGCTCGACGCGCCCGGCCACGCGCACGAGGTCCCCCCGCTCGAAGCGGCCCGCGAGCACGTCCGCGTCGCGGAACGCGCGCGCCTGCACGGAGCCGGTCCGATCGCGCAGCTCGAGCGCCAGGTAGGGGGTGCCGGCTCTGCTCATGAGGCGGTCCTTGCGGACGCACGCGAAGACGCCGTCGACGTCCTCGGCGGGCCGCAGCGCGCTGACCGTGGGGAGTGGATTCACAGGCCCATGATGTACGGTGAGGCGGATGCAGCCACTGGAGTGGGAACGCCGCCCCGACGGGCTTCGCGCCCCGGCGATCGTCTGCGCGTTCAAGGGCTGGAACGACGCCGGCGACGCCGCCTCGACGGCCGCCCAGTTCGTCGGCACCTCGCTCGGAGCGACGCGCTTCGCGTCGATCGACCCGGAGGAGTTCTACGACTTCCAGACGACCCGCCCGCAGGTGCGCGTGGACGAGCAGGGCGTGCGCGAGATCACCTGGCCGGCGATCGAGATCTACGAGGCGCGCGTCCCGCGCGCGCCGCGCGACCTCGTGCTGGTCGTCGGGCATGAGCCGTCGCTGCGCTGGCGGACGTTCTGCCAGCTCGTGGTCGACCTCGCCGAGGCGCTCGGCGCGCAGCTGCTCGTCTCGCTCGGCGCGCTGCTCGCCGACGTCGCGCACACACGGCCGATCTCGGTCACGGGGATCGCGTCCGACCGCTCGCTCGTCGACCGGCTCGACGTGATGTCGTCGTCCTACGAGGGCCCGACCGGGATCGTCGGCGCGCTGCAGGCCGCGTGCACGAGAGCCGGGCTGCCGGCGGCGAGCCTGTGGGCGGCGGTGCCGCACTACATCGCGAGCGCGCCGAACCCGAAGGCGGCGCTCGCGCTCGTGCGCAAGCTCGAAGGCCTCGTCGGCGTGACGGTCGACGCCTCCGAGCTCGAGCGCGCGGCGCTCGACTACGAGCGCCAGGTCAACCTCGCCGTGCAGAGCGACCCCGACGTCCAGGCGTTCGTCGAGCGCCTGGAGCGCGCCGCCGACGAGGAGGAGGACCAGCTCGACCCCCGCGACCTCCCCTCCGGCGACCGCATCGCCAGCGAGTTCCAGCGCTTCCTCAAGCAGCGCGGCGAGGGTTAAGCGAACAGCTCTGCGACGAAGAAGCGCGCAGCCGCATCGAGCCGATCGCCATAGACCGCTTCGGCGACGGCGAGCACCCCATCCGCATCGACAAGTCCCAGCTCCTGCGCGAGCAGCCGCACGTCGTCGTCGTCCTCGCCGATGCGGTGGGCGAGCACCTTCATCGCGAGCAAGATGCGCGGCGAGGCGACAAGCACACGCAGCCCCGGCACCTCGAGCGCGGTCGCGGCGCCGTCGTCCGGACCGGCGACGAAGCCCTTCACGCCGTCGTTCAGCCAGCCGGGCGGCAACCCCAGCTCCGTCCCGACGTCGTCGGCCGCGGCATAGACCTCCTGCTTCGGCTCGAAGACCGCGTCGATGTCGCGAGTGGCGCGTCGCGCATCGAACGCGATCGCGATCGCCGCGCCGCCGACGACGTAGAGCTCACCCTCGATGCCTCGCTCGCTGAGCCGCGCGCCAAGGGCCGTGAGCGCGGCGACGATCTCCTCACGCTGCACGCGATTCACACCCGCGTCAGTGCGCTGCGCGCAATGAAGATGCCGCGGCGGCGAAAGGCCGCCGGGGACTCGCGGAGCGCCGTCGGCCGGAAGCCGCGCGCAACCCCGGGAAACCACATGTGATCGAGAGTTCGCTGCTCGGAGAACGCCCAGCGCGGCACCGGCAAGTTGCACGTCCGCGCGAGGTGCTCAGCGAGCGCGCCAAGGTAGGCGTCGACGTGCGGCTCGACGTTGACGGGCTCGTCGGCGATAGCCGCGACGCGCAGGGCGTCGCGGCCGCGCAGGGCGAACTCGTCCAGCAGCTCGCGCACGGCGAAGCGCAGGTCCTCGCCACCACGCACCCGCTCCGCCACGCCGGCGATCGTCTGAGTGAAGCGCTCGTCCGGCGGAGGGTGCTCGGCGATCCAGTCACGCAGCGTTTCCACGCGCGACATCATCGCTCCGCCGCAGGACACACCAGCCGGTAGTCGCACATCGCGCAGGCGGTGTACGAGGGGGTCGGCTCGAAGCCCTGGGAGAGGATCCCGTCGGCGACCTCGGTGGCGACCTCCTCGATCCAGTCGCGGCCGGCCGCCGCCGGCACCGGAACCTTCGCGTCGTCGAGCACGTAGTAGTAGGCGCCGCGCGCGCCTTCCAGCTCCCACGCCTCGCACGCGGCGACTGCGTAGAGCGAGAGCTGGACGTCCTGCTCGAGCTGCGCCGGCGACTTCGGCGGGCCGGTCTTGTAGTCGATCAGCTCCCAGCCGCCCTCCGGCAGGCGGTCGACGCGGTCGACCCGGCCGCGCAGCACGTGCCGCCCCATCTGGAACGAGAACGAGCGCTCGAAGTACGTCGGCTGCGCCTCTTCGGCCGCGAACCGCTCGCAGTAGCGCGTCAGCGAATCGGTCGCCTTGCCGCGCAGCTGGATCTCCTGCTCGCTCCCACCGAAGCCGCCGCGCCGCCAGCCCGCGTCGAGCAGGCCCATCATCGCCTCGACCGTGCGCGGCTCGTCGCCGGCGTGGAAGCGTTCGAGCACCTGGTGGACGAGGATCCCGAAGCGCTGGTTCAGCGTCGGCTCCTGCGGGATCCGGAACACGCGGGCGAACTTGTACTTCAACGGGCACGTCCGGTACGTGTCGATGTCGGACGCGCTCAGCACGAGCCCGTCGCCGCGGCGCGGCAGGAACGGCTCCAGCGATGGCTCCTCGCGCGCGGCGATCGCAGCCGCACGGCGGCGCGTGTCGCGCTCGGCGCCGAGCAGGTAGTCGTCCAGCGAGGAGGACTGGAAGATCTCGCGCTGCTCCGGCGTGATCGCCTGCGCGACGCGCGCGTTCACCTCGTCGAGCGCATCGGCCAGCGCACGGTCTCTCGCACGCTCGATCAGCGCCGCCAGCTTCACGACCTCCAGGTAGCGGACGACCGCGTGGGAGACGTCGAGGTCGGTGTCGAAGCGCAGCTCCCCCAACGACGACCCCGTCCGCTTGATCGTCTCCAGCAGCTCGTCGCGCAGAATCCGGTAGGTCGAGTGCAGCGACTCGTCGGGGCCGAACAGCTCCTCCGCGCGCTCCTCCCAGACAGCGCCCAGCGCGACCCGCGCCTCCTCCGCGAACGGCGACGGCGGCTGCGCGGCGCCGCGGTCGCTCGCCTGCGGATGGACGAGCACGAGCCGCCGCCGCGCGCGCGTCATCGCGACATGCAGCAGCCGGCGCATCTCGGCGACATGGGCGGCGTGGTCGTCCTGCGGCAGCGCCTCTCTCATCAGGTCCGGCGCGATCGGCTCTAGTGTGCGCGTGTGCGCGCCCGGCATGCGCGCGGCGTGCAGCCCGAGCACGTAGACGTGGTCGAACTCGAGCCCCTGCGCCGCGTGCATCGCGAGCACCTGCACGCCGCGCACGGTCCCGGGCAGCGGCTCGTCCTCCTCGCGCAGGCCGGCCTCGGCGGCGGCCGCGATTGAGCGCGCCAGCTCGCGCGGGGTCGCCTGCGGCTGGCGCGCGACGAACGCGCTCGCCAGCTCGCCGAAGCGCGCGAGCCCCTGCAGCCGCTCGACAACCTCCGCCTGCGCGGTGAAGAGCTGCTGGCGGCGCAGCCCGAGCCGCTCGATCAGGCGGTGGACGAACAGGTCGGGCCGCAGGGTGTCGAGCGCGCGCGTGGCGGACGTGTGCAGCGAGAGGAACTCGCGGATGCGGTCGCGCGTCTCCGGCGGGATCTGCGGCGACTCCAGTGCCGCGGCGAGCGCCGCGACCATGTCGAGCTTGCGCCGCCGCGCGATCTGCGTGCAGCGCGCCAGGTCGATCGCCTGCAGCTCGATCGGCGGGCGCGCCAGCGCGCGTACGACCGCGGGCGCATCGCCCGGGTCGATCAGCAGCCGCAGCCACGCGAGCAGATCGCGCACCTCGGTGCGCTGGAAGAAGGCGGCGTCGCCGACGAGCCGGTGGCGCACGGCGCGCTCCTCCAGCGCGACCGCGACGGCCTGGCCCTCGCGTCCGATCGAGCGCACGAGCACCGCGATCCGCTCCGGCGCGACGCCCTCGCGCCCGATCAGACGCTCGACGTCGGCGGCGACGCCCTGCGCCTGCGCGCGCTCGTTCGCCGCGCGCCAGAAGGCGACCTCGCCGGGGCCACCGACCTGCACTGCCGGCTCGAGCCGCTTCTCGATGCGGTCCTCGAGCGGCGCCACGACCGCGGCCGCCGCCCGCAGCACCGGCGCCGGGCAGCGGAAGCTCTCCTCCAGGTTCACGACGGTCGCGTCGGCAAGCTCGGCCTGGAAGTCGCGCAGGTTCTTGGCGGCCGCCGAGCGGAAGCGGTGGATCGCCTGGTCGTCGTCGCCGGCGGCGGCGAGGTTGCCATGCTCGGCGGCGAGCAGGCGCAGCAGCAGCCCGTGCGCGAAGTTCGGCTCCTGCACGTCGTCGACGAGCACGTGACGCCAGCGCTCGGCGACCTGCACGCGCACATGCGGGTGGTCGCGCAGAAGGTTCAGGGCGCGGATCACGAGGTCGCCGCCGTCGAGCGCGCCGGCCTGGGCGAGCATGCGATCGTGCGCGCGATAGATCTCGGCGAACTCGCGCTCGCGGGCGGCGCGGGCGCGGGCGGCGTCGTCGCCGCCGTCGCCGGCGAGCTGCTCCGCCCACGCGGCGTAGTCGTCCGCCGAGATCAGCTCGTCCTTCAGACGGTCGACGCGCCGCACGAAGCTGGCGACCAGCGCCGCCGGGTTCCCGCGGAAGTCGTGCGAGCGGATCGTCAACTCGTCGATCCGCTCCAACAGCATCGCGAGCCGGTCGGCCCGCCCCACCGTGACCGCGAACGGGTCGACGCCGGCGGCGAGCGCGTGCTCGCGCAGCAGCCGCGCGCACATGTCGTGGACGGTCATGACGGCGAGCGCCTCGTACGGGCGCGCGATCGCGTCCTCGACCTGGCGGCGCAGCGCGTCGGCGGCGCGCTCGGAGCGGGCGAGCGCGAGGATCGCCTCCGGCGCCTCCCCCTGCTCGACGAGCCAGGCGAAGCGCGCCAGCAGGGTGCGCGTCTTGCCGCTGCCCGCTCCGCCGACGATCAGCAGCGGCCCGCCGGCGTGCGCGGTCGCGCGGCGCTGCACGGGGGAGAGGCCGTCGAGGGCGGCGGGCACCCTGCAAGGATATGCGGCGGATGCAGCCCACCGGTACGGCGCTCGATGCGGACTGGCTCGGCGCCTGCCGCGGCGCCGTGGCGGGACTGCGCGACGTGCTGCGGGCGCATCCGCGCACGCGCCAGCGTGCGGTCGAGACGGGCGATCGCGGGGAGGGCGGGGATCGCACGCTCGTGATCGACGACGGCGCCGAGCACGCGGTCTTCGCGCAGCTCGACGCGCTCCACGCGGCCGGCCACCGCTTCACCGCGGTGAGCGAGGAGCGCGGGGAGGTGGTCTACGGCGACAGTGGCATCCGCGTCGTGATCGACCCGATCGACGGCTCGCTCAACGCGAAGCGCCTGCTGCCGCACTACGCGCTCTCGATCGCCGTCGCCGACGGCCCGACGATGGCCGACGTCGCGTTCGCCTACGTCTACGACTTCGGCGCCCGGGAGGAGTGGACGGCGACCCGCGGGCAGGGCGCCCAGCTCGACGGCATCCCGCTCGACCCCTCGCTGCCCGAGCGGCGCGCCCGCGACGACCGGCTCGAGCTGCTGGGGATCGAGCAGGCCGACCCGCGGCACATCGCCGCCGCCGGCGAGGAGCTGCAGGCGATCGCGCGGCGCGTGCGCGTGATCGGCGCGATCGCCGTGACGCTCTGCCAGGTCGCGGCCGCACGGCTCGACGGGATGGCGTCGCTGCTCAACTGCCGCGCGGTCGACGCGGCCGCCGCGCAGCTGATCGTGCGCGAGGCGGGCGGCTGTGTGGCGTTCCCACGGTGCGACGAGCCGCTCGCCGCCCCGCTCGACGTCGCCGCCCGCTCGCCCGTCGTCGCCGCCCGCAGCGCGGAGACGCTCGCCGCGCTCGCACGCGTCCCGATCGTCTGAAGGACCTGGACCCGACAGCCCGCCTGTCGGCCGCTGCCATAGTGAGAGGACGATGATCGACTGGTTCCTCGCACAGCGGCTGGCGCGCTCCGTCGCCGGCGAGCCGGAGATGCGACCGCCGAGACTCGACCTCGGCGCGCTCGCGCGCGACAGCGCCGAGCGCGTGATCGCCTACACCGGCCTTGCGCCCGCGCGCGAGCTGCCGGCGGCGGAAGGCGTCGGCCGCGCGGAGTGGATCGCCGCGAACGTCGGCTCGATGCGCGCGCTGCTCGACCCGCCGCTCGCGAAGGTCGGCGAGGGTCTCGGGCCGGCGCGCCATGCGATGCGGCTCGGCGCCGGGATCGTGCTGACGGCGGAGGTCGGCGTCGTGCTCGGCTTCCTCGCACAGCGCGTGCTCGGCCAGTACGAGCTGGTGCTGCTCGACACGACGCCGGACGATCGCCCGCCGCGGCTGCTGTTCGTGCTGCCGAACCTCGGCAACGCGCGGCGCGCGTTCGGGGCAGACGAGCGCGAGTTCCTGACGTGGGTCGCGCTGCACGAGGTCACGCACGCGGTGCAGTTCGCCGGCGTTCCGTGGCTGCAGCCGCACATGGCCGCGATGGTGCGCGAGCTGCTCTCGCACGCCGAGCTGAAGATCGACACGAGAAGTGCGCTGCGGCTCCCGAGCACCGACGACGTCAAGCGACTTGCCGCCGCGGTCCGCACCGGCGACCTCGTCTCGCTCGTCGCGAGCCCGCAGGAGCGCGCGACGCTCGAGCGCATGCAGTGCACGATGGCGGTGCTGGAGGGCCACGCCGAGCACGTCATGGACGCGGTCGGCGCGCCGCTGCTGCCATCGCTGCCGAGATTGCGCGCCGCGCTCGACGCGCGCCGCAGATCGCAGTCGGCGCCGGCGCGGCTCCTGCAGAGGCTGCTCGGCCTGGAGATGAAGCTCAAGCAGTACGAGCAGGGCAAGCGCTTCTGCGATGCGGTCGTGCGCGAGGCTGGCGTGGAGGCGCTCAACCGCGTCTGGAGCAGCCCCGACGCACTGCCGTCCAGCGCCGAGCTGGACGCGCCGTCGCTATGGCTCGAACGAACGCACGTTCCCCGGCGCCTCAGCGCCTGAGCGCCGCGTTCACGGAAGTTTCACGTCGTCCGTACGGCGCCGTGTAACGATCGCCCCGCTTCGGCGTACAAACACGTGTTCGAGCGTGTCCGGTTCATGACACGCTGAGTACTAAGATCTACGCCGAAGGAGCTGAGAAGAACCAGCATGGCCCAGACGACGACATCCCCCAAGCCGAGAAGAACCGCGGCGAAGCGCGCTCCGAGATCCGGCGCTGCCAAGACGCGCTCGACCGCACCGAAGACGGCGGCCCGTGCAGCCAGCAGCTCGACGCGGCCGCAGACGCGCGCCGCGCGCGCGCAGCAGCTGGCCGAGCGCGCCGTGCTGATCCCGGTCGGCGCAGCGCTCGAGGCGCGCGATCGCGTCGCCGGGACCCTCGGCGACATCGTCACCACGACGCGCTCGCGCGGTGAGCTGCAGCGACAGCTCACGCGCTTCGAACGGCGCGGAGACGCTGCTCGCACGCAGCTCGAGCGCGAGGTGCGCCGCACCCGCTCGCAGCTCGAGCGCCGCACGCGCACCGCGCGCCGCGGATTCGAGCCCCAGCGCACGCAGGCGCGTAAGAACTTGGATATGAACGCCGAAGGATTCGTCACGCGCGTCGAGAAAGTGGTTCAAAACGGACTCGACGCGGGCATGAAGCTCGTCAATGGGGCGCAGGACCGCCTGCCCAAGGTGTTCTGAGCACACGCTTCCCCCGCCGGCGCGACGTGGAGGGCGCCGATCGGGATGGGTTCGCCGGCCCATATACCTCGCCGGCGAATGCAGCACCCTCTCCTCCCTCAACCGCCGGGGCGTCCAGGATGGACGTCCCGTCGGTCTTTAAGGGAACACGCACGGCGCGGGATAGTCGCGCAGCGCCTGCCACAATGGAACGCATGCCGACCCAAGACCAGATCCGCGAGGCGCTGCGCGCCGTCATCGACCCCGAGTTGCGCCGCGACATCGTCGAGCTCGAGATGGTCCGCTCGATCGACGCGCACGCCAACGGCGTCGTCGACGTCACCGTCTCGCTCACGACGCCCGGCTGCCCGATCCGCAGCCACTTCCAGACGGCCGTCGTGAACGCCGTGCGCGCGCTCGACGGGGTCGTGGGCGTCAACGTCGACTTCGACGTGCTGAGCGATGCCGAGAAGGCCGGCCTGCAGAGAAGGCTCGGCCGCGGCGGCGGCCTGCCGACCGGTGCGCTCGCGCAGGTCGCCAACGTCGTGTGCGTCGGCTCCGGCAAGGGCGGCGTCGGCAAGTCGTCGGTGACGGCGAACCTGGCGGCCGCGCTGACCGCGGAGGGCAAGCGCGTCGGCGTGCTGGACGCGGACGTGTGGGGCTACTCGCAGCCGCGCATGTTCGGCCTCGGCGGCCAGCGCCCGAAGGTCAGCGCCGAGCGCAAGATCGTCCCGCTCGAGGCGCATGACGGCATCAAGGTGATGTCCATCGGCTTCTTCATGGAGGAGGACGCCGCGGTCGTGTGGCGCGGGCCGATGCTGCACAAGGCGCTCACGCAGTTCCTCGAGGACGTCGACTGGGGCGAGCTCAACTACCTGCTCGTCGACCTGCCGCCCGGCACCGGCGACGTCTCGATGACGCTCGCGCAGCTCCTGCCGCAGGCGAAGTTCCTGATCGTCACGACGCCGCAGGCGGTCGCGCAGAAGGTCGCGCGCCGCTCGGCCGAGATGGCGGGCAAGGTGAGACTGGAGATCGCCGGCATCGTCGAGAACATGTCCGGCTTCGTGACGCCTGACGGCGAGCGCTACGCGATCTTCGGCGAGGGCGGCGGCCAGCTGCTCGCCGACGAGCTCGACGTGCCGCTGCTCGGCAAGGTGCCGTTGACGATGGCGCTGCGCGAGCAGGCCGACGCCGGCACGCCGCTCGTCTTCGCCGACCCGGACGACCCGGCCGCGCAGGCGATCCGCCAGACCGCCCGCGGCCTCGTCGCGCTCTCCCCGATCGAGCTGCCGGTGATGTCAGCCCCGCCCACCCCGGCTCCGGCCGCCGCGCCGCAGCCGGTCGGCATGTCGCTGCCGATGGCCTAGGACTTGCCGGCGTAGTATTTGAGGTTGATGTCCGCGTACTTCGCCCACTCCTCCGGGAGCTGGTCCTCGGCGAAGCAGGCGTCGACCGGGCACGCCTCGACGCACGCGTCGCAGTCGATGCACTCGTCCGGATCGATGTAGAGCATCTCGACCGCGTCGTAGTCGGGCTCGTCCGGCGTCGGGTGGATGCAGTCGACGGGGCAAACCTCGACGCACGAGTTGTCCTTGGTGCCGATGCAGGGCTCGGCGATGACGTAAGCCATATGTCAGTCGTTTCCTCTGTGAAGCGGTGGCGGGGACGGCCGGGCCATTTTACGAATCGCTCGGCGGGCCGCGCGTTAGACCGCCGCCAGCTCCGGGCGCCGCCCCTCCCACGGCCGCGCCGCCTCGAGCTGGGCGCCGAGCGCGAGCAGCGTCGCCTCGTCGGCCGGGCGGCCGAAGAAGTGGACGCCGACGGGCAGCCCGTCGTCGCCGTGCGCGAGCGGCAGCGAGATCGCCGGCTGGCCGGTGACGTTCGCAATCGCCGTGAAGGGCGTGAACTCGCCCGAGCGGCGGAACGTCTCGGCCGGGTCGTCGTTGTCGCCGTACAGCTCGCCGATCGGCCGCGGCCGCAGCGCGAGCGACGGCGTCAGCACGACGTCGTACTCGGCCATCGCGGTCACGAACATGCGCGCGAGCGCCTGCAGCTGCGCCTGCGCCGCGAGGAAGTGCGCCGCGCCGAGCTGGCTCGCGCGCTCCCACAGGTACCACGACAGCTTCTCCATGTCGCCGGCGGCGGGCTCCCGCCCCGACACTGTCGCGGCGAAGACGATCGTCGAGGCGACCGCCGGGCCGAACGCCGCCGAGAACAGCTCGAGCATGCCGGGGACCTGCCACGGCGGCGCGGCGATCTCCTCGACCTCGTGGCCCAGCTCCTGCAGCAGCGCGGCCGCGTCGCGCACCGCGCGCTCGGCGATCGGGTCGATCTCGGTCTCGGCGACCGGAGGCGCGAGCGTCAGGCCGACGCGCAGCCGGCGCGGCTCGCGCGCCGCGGCCGCGGCGAACAGCTCTGACGGCGGCGCAGCCCACGTCGCGTCGCCCAGCTCCGGCCCGGCGAGCAGGTCGAGCAGCGCCGCCGACTCCGCGACCGTGCGGGTCAGCACGCCGTCGGCCACGAGGAAGGAGTCGCCGAGCGCCGGCGCGAGCGAGACGCGCCCGCGCGCGGGCTTGAGCCCGACCAGCCCGCAGCAGGCGGCGGGGATGCGGATCGAGCCGCCGCCGTCGTTGCCGTGCGCGAGCGGGAGCATGCCGGCCGCGACCGCCGCGGCCGCGCCGCCGGACGATCCGCCGGGCGTGCGCGAGAGGTCCCACGGATTGCGCGTGGGGCCGTTGCGGCGCGACTCGGTCGACGGCAGGATCCCGTACTCGGGCAGCGCCGTCTTGCCGACGATCACGAAGCCCGCGGCGCGCAGGCGGCCGACGAAGGCGGCGTCGAACGGCGCCGCGAAGTCGCCGAACAGCTCCGCGCAGAACGTCAACGGCATGCCCTCGACCGGCTGGTTGTCCTTGATCGCGATCGGCACGCCGGCGAACGGCCGCTCGTCGCCGGGCTTGATCGCGTCCGCTGTCGCGAGCGCGCGCTCGCCGTCGACGTGCGTGAACGCGTTGATCTGGCCGTCGAGCGCCTCGATCCGCTCAAGCGACGCGGAGACCAGCTCGCGGGCGCTGATGTCGCCGGCGCGAACGAGGGCGGCAAGCTCGCTCGCAGGACGGTAGAGCAGGTCGTGCACGGTCGGTCTCCTTGTCGCGTGGGCGCCGGGATGCGGCCTGGCTGCGCGGCCAATCCTACGCTCCCCGGAGCCGCCGCGATGCGGATCCTGCCACGCGCGCTGGCGCTGCGAGCACGTCGCGGACGGCCGTGACGACTACCGCGCCGCTTCGAGCGCCGCCTGCACGTCGGCGAGCCGCTGGACGAGCGCGTCGCGCTGCTCGGTGAGCCCGGCGACGTCGAGCAGCCGCGGCTGCGGCGGTCGGCGCGGCCGCTCGTCGGTCGGCGGTATGAGGCCGGGGCGCCGCGCGACGAGGTCCGAGAGCGTCTGCTCGAGCGCCGCGATCTGCGCCCGCAGGCGCCGCCGCGCAGCAGCCTGCTCGTCGCGCGCCGGCGACTCCTCGGCGTCGACGTAGAGCGCGGCCGCGACGTCGCGCAGGTCGAGCCCGGCCGCATGCGCGGCGTCGCGGGCGCTCGCCACGAGCTGCGCCAGCGCGCCGGGGTCGGCTGGCGCGCCGGTGACGAACGTGCCGCTGCCGTGCCGCGTGACGACGAGCCTGTCCTGCTCGAGCCGCCGGTAGACGGCGCGGATCGTGTTGGCGTTGACACCCGCCTGCTGCGCGAGCCGGTGCAGCGCGGGAAGCCGCGCGCCGGGAGCCAGCTCGCCGCTGAGGATGGAGCTGCGCAGCGCCCACGCGAGCTGCGTGCCGACGGGCACGTCTGCGTCGCGGTCGAGCGCGATGTCGAGGGTCGCCGCCACGCCTGAACGGTAGCGCGCGACAGCACCGTTTTGACACTCTGCTATCAGACTATTACTGTTGCCCGGATGCGCACGGCGTTCGAGGAGCTCGGCGACATGCTGATCCTCACAGGCAAGACGGCGATCGCCACCGTGCGACCGCCGTATCCGTACGGCGGGGAGCTGATCGCGCAGTTCCTGTTCGCGCTGAAGCTCTGCTGGTTCCCGCTGCTCGTCACGATGGTGTGCGTCGGCTACGCGGTGCCCGGCATGCAGGCGGCCGACTTCCTCGTGCTGTTCGGCGCGCTCGACCGCCTCGGCGGCCTGTTCGTGCTCGCCTCCATCCGCGAGCTGGGCCCGACGCTGACGGCGCTCGTCGTCGCCGGGGCCGCCGGGACCGGGATCACGGCGGACCTCGGCGCGCGCAAGATCCGCGAGGAGCTCGACGCGCTCCAGGTGCTCGGCGTCGACCCCGTCAAGAACCTCGTCGTGCCGCGCTTCCTCGCGCTGATGCTCGTGACCGGCCTGCTCGACGTCTACGCGCTGCTGGCCGGCATCGTCGGCGGGATCGCCGCGACGATCGTGAGCGGCGCGGGCGTCGGGCCGTTCTTCGCCACCTTCCTGACGAACGCCTCCCCGACCGAGCTGTGGGCCTCGCTGCTGAAGTGCGTGCTGTTCGGCGGGATCGTCGCGATCGTCTGCTGCTACAAGGGCATGACTGCCTCCGGCGGCGCCGAGGGCGTCGGGCGCGCCGTCAACCAGGCAATCGTGATCGTCCTGCTGGCCGTCGGCGCCTTCAACTTCATCTTCACGCAGACGCTGCTGGCGACCCACCCCGAGCTGAGCATCATCCGCTGAGCGCACCGCTCAATAGGGCTTGGCGGAACCCGCGTGAGCGGCTGGCGGATGCCGGACCGAGCGGAGCGAGGACGCAGGGAGGCGGCAATAGCAGCGCTATTGCGCCGACTGAGGACGACGCATCCGCGAAGTGTCCGGCGCCGCCAGACGCCGCGGGGGTTTCGCCAAGCCCTATTAAAGGGCGAAGGGCCGGTGGGGGAACCGGCCCTTCGCGGGGGGGGTACGTCAGGGGGAGATCGAAGGATCTCCGACGCGTCGGACGGAAGTCCGGCGCATCGTCACATCATGCCGCCCATGCCCCCCATGTCGGGCATGCCGCCGCCGGCGCCGTTCTCCTTCTCCGGCACCTCGGCGACGATCGCCTCGGTCGTGAGGATGTTCTTGGCGATCGAGGCGGCGTTCTGCAGCGCGGAGCGCGTCACCATCGCCGGGTCGATCACGCCCGCGGCGACGAGGTCGACGATCTCGCCCGTCGCGGCGTTGAGGCCCTGGCCCTTTCTCGCCTTGCGCACGTCGTTGACGACGACCGAGCCCTCCAGCCCCGCGTTGTGCGAGATCTGGCGCAGCGGCTCCTCGAGCGAGCGCAGGATGATCTTCGCGCCCGTCGCCTCGTCGTCCTCGAGGCCGTCGAGCTTGATCGCGTCGGCCGCCTGCAGCAGCGCGACGCCGCCGCCCGGCACGATGCCCTCCTCGAGGGCGGCGCGCGTGGCCTGGAGCGCGTCCTCGACGCGGTGCTTCTTCTCCTTCATCTCCGTCTCGGTCGCCGCGCCGACCTTCACGACCGCGACGCCGCCGGAGAGCTTGGCGAGGCGCTCCTGGAGCTTCTCGCGGTCGAAGTCCGAGTCGGTCGTCTCGATCTCCGACTTGATCTGCTTGATGCGGCCCTTGATCCCCTCGGGATCGCCCGCGCCGTCGATGATCGTCGTCGTGTCCTTCGCGACGACGACGCGGCGCGCGCGGCCGAGCTGCGAGAGCTGCGTGTTCTCCAGCTTGAGGCCCATCTCCTCGGTGATGACCTCGCCGCCGGAGAGGATCGCGATGTCCTCGAGCATGCGCTTGCGGCGGTCGCCGAAGCCGGGCGCCTTGACGGCGACGCCGGTGAACGTGCCGCGCAGCTTGTTCACGACGAGCGTCGCGAGCGACTCGCCCTCGACGTCCTCGGCGATGATCAGCAGCGGCTTGCCCGACTGGATGACGGCCTCGAGCACCGGCAGGATGTCGCGCACCGAGCCGATCTTCTGGTTCGCGATGAGGATGTAGGGATCCTCGAGCACGGCCTCCATGCGGTCCTGGTCGGTGACCATGTAGGGCGAGATGTAGCCCTTGTCGAACTGCATGCCCTCGGTGAACTCGAGATCCATGCCGAACGTCTGGCCCTCCTCCACGTTCACGACGCCGTCCTTGCCGACCTTCTCGATCGCGTCGGCGATCACGTCGCCGATCTCCTCGTCGCCGGCCGAGATCGTCGCGACGCGCGAGATCTGCTCCTTGCCGGAGATCTCCTTGCTCTGCTTGCCGATCGACTCGACAACCTGCTCGACGGCCTTCTCGATGCCGCGCTTGAGCGCGAGCGGGTTCGCGCCCGCTGCGACGTTCTTGAGGCCGGTGCGGACGATCGCCTGCGCGAGCACCGTGGCGGTCGTCGTGCCGTCGCCGGCGACGTCGTTGGTCGCCGTCGCGACCTCGCGCACGAGCTGCGCGCCCTGATTCTGGAAGACGTCCTCGACCTCGATCTCGCGAGCGATCGTGACGCCGTCGTTCGTGATCGTCGGGGCGCCGAACTTCTTGTCGAGGACGACGTAGCGGCCCTTCGGGCCGAGCGTCACCTTGACGGCGTTGGCGACGGCGTCGACGCCGGCCTCGAGGGCCTTGCGCGCCTCCGCGTCGTACTTGAGCTCCTTGTGTGCCATGTCTGTGTCGTTCTCCTGTGGCGCCTAGGACGTGACCTTGGCGAGCACGTCGGACTCGCGCAGGACCAGCAGGTCCTCGCCGTCGACCTTGATCTCGGTGCCGCCGTACTTGCTGTAGAGGACCTCGTCGCCCTCGGCGACGTCGAGCGGGACGCGCTTGTCGCCGTCCTCGTCCCACTTGCCATCGCCGACGGCGATGACCTTCCCCTTCTGGGGCTTCTCCTTGGCGGTGTCGGGGAGCACGAGGCCGGAGGCGGTCGTCTCCTCCTCCTCGATCGCCCGCACGATCAGGCGATCGCCCAGGGGCTTGAGCTTCATGTGATGCAACCTCCGTGAAGGCAGTCAGGTCACCGTTTTTGGCACTCGCCCCACGCGAGTGCCAACAGACCGCGACTATAGCTCAAGCCTGGCACTCGCGCCACGCGAGTGCCAACAGAGCTCAGTTCTGCGCGCCGCCGACGCCGTGGATGCGGTCGCGGATCGGCGAGCTGGGCTCGACGATCTGCGAGAAGCGCACGACCGTCACGACGTCGTCGAGGTCGACCGGGCGGTCGTAGATCTGCTGCAGGAAGCTCATCAGGTCTTCGACGCGCCGGAACTCGGGGTTGTCGTGCTCGACGTCGCGCGGGGAGAGGTCCCGCATGCGCTTGACTTCGACCGAGTCGATGACCGCGTGGAAGATCTTCTCGCGCGGCGAGTACTGGTAGCCGATCGTCACGAGCACGCAGTCGTTCTTGCGATACTTGTGCGACTTGTCGCCGAGCCGGATCGTCGCCGTCTTGCGGCCGCGCCTGAGCTGATCGGCGAACACGGCCGAGTAGAAGTTGAGGACCCGCATGCGGCGCTCAGCCTACCGGTCGCGCGCGATCGCCGACAATGCGCGCTCCGCCATCTCGCGCTCGCCGTCGTAGCTGAGCGCCTCGACCGCCTCCGACAGCGGCATCCAGCGCGCCTCCTCGACCTCGTCGTCATGGTCGTCGAGCGAGCCGTCGCGGTAGGCGAACAGGTAGAAGGTGACGCGCTTGAAGATGCGCTTGCCGTCGCGCTGGTAGAAGTAGCGCACGTCGCCGAGCTTCTCCACGAGGTCGGCGTCGACGCCCGTCTCCTCGCGCACCTCGCGCCGCGCCGTGCGGTCGGGCGTCTCGCCCGGGTCGACATGGCCCTTCGGCAGCGCCAGCACCTTCTGCCCCTGCGCCCCCCGGCGCGTCGGCACGATCACGATCGTCTCGTCGCCTCTGACGACGACCCCGCCGGCCGAGCGCTCCTGCTCGTCCCCGCGTCTGCCGCCGCGCAGGCGTCCGCGTTGCTTCGCGCCGCCGCTAGAACACATAGCGGTCGAGCGCGGACGGATCGTGGACGATCAGCTTGCCGCGCCCCTGCTCGATCACGCCCGCGCGCTCGAGCACGGCGAGGAAGCGGCTCGCCGACTCGCGCGAGGAGCCGGCCAGCTTGGCGACGTCCGCCTGCGTCGCGACCACGAGCACCTCGCGTTCGCCGGCCCCCTCCTCCTGCGCCTCGGCGACGAGCTGCGTCAGCACCGTCGCGACGCGGCTCTGGACCGTCTGGAACGACTGGCTCGCGACGCGCGCGTTCATCGCCCGCAGGCGCCGGCCGAGCGAGACGACGATCCCGACCGCGATGCCGGGGTGCTCGCGCATCAGGCGGTGCATGTCGGCGCCGAGCAGCGCGACCGCCTCGACCGCGTCGAGCGTCTCGACCGTCGCCGAGCGCTTCTCGTCCTCGAACATCGCCAGCTCGCCGAAGATGTCGCCCGGGCCGAAGTTCGCGAGCGTGATCGCGCGGCCGTCCACGTGATCGCGGATCGCGCGCGCGTGACCATGTTTGACGACGTAGCAGGTGTCGCTCTGGTCGCCCTCGCGGAAGACGACCTGGCCCGGCTCCCAGGCGCGCGGCACCGCCACCTCCGCGACGTGCGAGAGCTCCTCGGGACCGAGCGCCTCGAACGTCGGGACGCGCGCGAGCAGCGCGATCGTGTCCTCCATGCTCGTCGCCGCCACACCTCGTATGTATCAGGTGGCGAGGCTATACGCGGGCGTGCACGCCGAACAACCGCGGATCGTTCGTGATCACGCCCGTCACGCCCAGCGCTTCGAGCGCACGGATGCGCGGCTCCTCGTCGACCGTCCACACGTACAGCTCGCCGCGCGCCTCGCGGATCGATTCGACCAGGCGCCGCGTGACGAGCCGCCAGTGCACCATCAATGCGTCGCAGCGTCCGGCGCGCAGCGCGCTCGCGGCCCGGCCGGGCAGTATCCGCCGCGCGACGAGGATCGCCGCCAGCGCCGGCGCGACGTACAGCATCGACTGCGTGTAGTCGCGCCGCGCGCGCGGGACCGACCAGCCGAGCCGCAGCGCCGGCTCCAGCCGTCGGATGCGCACGAGGCTCTCGAGGTAGGTGGAGGAGACGAGCGAGCGCTCGACCAGCCCGTGCTCGCGCAGCGCCGTCACCACGCGCGCCTCGTAGCCGGGGAGCTTCAGGTCGACGTCGAACTCGAGCGACGCGAACGCCGGCGAGGCGAGGTGCGCGAGCCCCTCATCGAGCGTCAGCGGCTGGCGCGAGCACGCGTCGCGATAGTCGTGCGCGAGCAGCAGCTCGCCGTGCTCGGGATCGGGACGGCGCTCGGGACCGAGCGCGGGCAGCACGTCGAACTCGATCATGTCGACGCCGTGCGCGAGCGCGGCGTCGAAGCTCTCACGCGTGTTGCCGGGCTCGATCAGGTCCGCTCCCTTGTGCCCGACGCGGCGCAGGCCGGCCGGCGTGGTGCGCGGTCTCAACGCTGGCATCCCGGGCACCAGAAGGTCGTGCGGTTGTCGTCGCCCTGCCCGCGCGCCTCGATGCGCGTGCCGCAGCGTGGGCACGGACGGCCGGCGCGGTCGTGGACACGGCGGGCCTCAGCGCGCGGTCCCGCGAGCGCGGCGGCCGCAAGCATGCGCGGCCGGACGTCGGCGATCACCGCGAGCGTCTCCGCGTCGGTGACGTCGCGGAGCTTGCGCCACGGATCGAGCTGCGCCCCCCAGCAGCCCTCGGTCTTCCAGATGTTGCCGAGGCCGGCGACGATCCGCTGGTCGAGCAAGGCGTCGCCGAGCGGGCGCGTCGGGTCGTCGGCACGCAGCCGCTTGAGGAACGCGGCCTCGTCGAATGCGTCGGCGAGCACGTCGGGGCCGAGCGCGGCGAGCCGCTGGTCGAAGCGCGTACGGCCCGCGGTCATCAACTCCAGCACGGGCCCGTCGAACTCGACGACCTCGTGTCCGCGAGCGCGCACGACGAGCCACGCGCGGTGGGGCGCACGCCGCCATCGCAGGCCCTGCGCGTGCACGGCCCACGCGCCGGTCATGCGCAGATGCGAATGCAGCACGAGGTCGCCTTCGAAGCGCACGAACAGATGCTTCCCGTGCGTGTCGACGTGCGTCACCGCGCGGCCGCGCAGCCGCTCGGGCCACCGGTCGCGCGCGTGCCGCGCCTGCGGCGTGAGGATCTCGTCGGGCACGGCGCCCTCCAGCACCGGCCGGATGCGCCTGGCCGCTCGCAGGATCGTGTCGCCCTCGGGCATGCGTCCAGAGTAGGGCGCGCCGGCAACCGGCGTGCGGGGTCGCACGCCGTCACACGAGCGTCGCGTCGGCTGAAGGCAGATCGGAGTCGCCTTCGCCGCCGCCGGCCATCGCCGGGCTGTGCTCGCGATAGCGTCTCGTCAGCTCCCTGATCGCATGCATGCCGCGATGCGCGTAGTACCCGAGGCCGACGAAGTCGATCGTCTCGCCGTAGGCGAGGGCGATCCACTGCCGCTTGGCGATCAGCAGGGACCCGCCGAGGATCGGTCCGACCGCAAAGGCGATCAGCAGCGTCGCGGCGAACGCAAACGGATAGCCGCTGTCTCCGAGCCGGAAGCGGCTGCCGCGCGTGCTCTCCCACCCGACGAAGCCGGGCAGCGAGTCCCCGAACCTGGCGGCGAGCTCGCCCTCGAGCTGCTGCAGGTACAGCCGCGTGTCGATCACGCGGCGGGCCGGCACGGCGATCACGACGCTCCCGAGCACGATCAGCACGGGGACGACGAGCATCAGGATGACCGCGCCCCCGGTGGCGCTGCGCTGAGCGGCGACCAGCCCCAGGCCGATGCTCACGCCGACCGAGCCGAGGCCCCACTGCATGATCGTCTGCATCTGCGTGAGGGCGTCCAGGCTCTCCTGGCGCACGGTGCGGTACTGCTCGGTCAGGAGGTCGACCGCGTCCACGCGCCGACTTTACCCCGGAAGTTGGATCGCTGTGACGGTGGCGTGCGACCGGCCGCTCAGGCGGCCGGTTCGACGGGCACGTCGGACGGCGGCGGGACCTCCTGCGGGGGCGCGCCCTCGGTCGCCTCCCAGGAGACGTAGGCCCGGCCGTCGCGGCCCTCGTGCGGCGCCGAGCCGCCGAGCGCGAGCAGCACCAGCCGCTGCGGGCGGCGGTTGACGAGCTGGCGGCGGATGTCCGGCGCGACGCGCACGACGCCACCGGTCGGCACGCGGCGCTCCTCGCCTTCGAGCATCAGCGCCAGCTCGCCCTCGAGCACGACGTAGACCTCCTCCTGGTGCTCGTGGCGGTGGATGCGCCCGACCTGGCCGGGCTGCATGACCACGAGGTTCATCCCGAACGTCGAGACGCCGAGCTCCGCCCGCAGTCGCTGGAAGCGCTCGCCGGAGTCGGGGTCGAGCTGCGAAAAGCCGGTTCCCGGTTCCATGGCGCCCATCCTACTCACGCGCTCAGGGTGAGCCGTCGGGGACCGGCGCGGAAGCCGACCTCGGCGAGGGCGGCCTCCCACGGCGTGCCCATCACCGGCTCGCCGTCGACCTTCTCGAGCGCGATGCGTCTGATGCGGCCGGCGGTCGCGTGGTCGACGAGCGCCTGCAGCGCCGGCGGGATGCGCGCGTCGCCGGGCTCGACGAGCGTCTGCAGCGCCTTCCCGCCGCGCTCCAGATAGAGGACCGGCTCCGCGCCGGCGAGCACGACGAGCGCGCCCGGCGTGCGCGACGGACGGCGGCCGGCGCGGTCGGCGCCCGCGCGCTTCGGCCACGGCAGCGCCGCGCCATACGGCTGCGCCGGATCGGTCGCGGCGAGCACGAGCGGCTCGGCCTCCTCCGGCGCCTTCTGCGCGCGCAGCCGCTCGACCGCGCCCGGCAGCGCGAACTGCGCGCCGCCGAGCCCCTCGACGAAGTAGCCGCGGCGTGCGATCCCGAGCGTCTCCAGCTGCGACAGCTCCGGGTAGATCGCGGAGAAGCCGCCGGGGACGCCCTCGGCGAGGACCAGCTCGCGGGTCAGGATGCCGTAGCGCTCGAGCAGCAACTCGGCGAGCGCGCGGCGGCGAGCGCTCGGATCGACCGGCTGGGCAGGGACGTCGAACAAGCGCTCCGTGAGCGACCAGCGTCCCTGCACCTGCGCATGGGCGCCCCCACGGCGACTGCTGAAGCGCCGGCCGGCGCGCGGTGAACGCGACGCCGCCCGCTGCGCCCGCGCGAGCGTGAGGCGCGGCGCGCGCAGCGGCGCGAAGGCGTCGTTCGTGACGACGCCGGCCCACGCGAGGTCCCACAGCGCCTCCTGCAACTCCTCCGGCGCGAGGTCGACGTCGATCAGCAGGTCGGTGAAGAAGCGCGACCCTCGTTCCAGCCGTTCGCGCACCGCGGCGTGCGCGGGCGTGTCCGGCGGCTCGGCTCTCTGCGGCGGCGGGCCGATCAGCGGCGCGTCCTCGCGGAAGTACAGGGCGACCCGCCCGCTGTTGCGTCCCAGCGCGCCCGCACCGACCCACACCAGCTCGCCGCTCGCGCACAGCGCGTCGATCCACGTCGCCGAGTAGGCGCCGACGCGGCGCGGCAGCACCTCGTGCTCCCACGTCTCGGGCGTCAGCGCGAGGCCCTGGAGCGGCACGAGCTGCTCGCGCAGACGATCCACGCCCGCACCGCCCGCCGGATGCTTGTCGACCCCCTGCCACGACGGCAGGAAGGCCGCGAAGGCGCGCTGATCGGCCGGCTCGATCTCCTTGCGCAGAACGGCGAGCGAGGCGCGGCGCAGGCGGCGGAGCACGTCCGCGTCGCACCACTCGCGCTCGCAACCCGTCCCACCCACCCCCAGCTCGCCGCGCACGAGCTCGCCGGCGCGCTCCAGCTCGGCGAGCGCGGGCGTGACGTCGAGCCCGTACCGGGCGCGCGGGTCGGCGGTCGGGAACGGGCCGTGCGTCTGCGCGTAGCGGCGCATGAGGCGCACGAGCGCGTCGGGGACGTCGTCGAGGAACGCGCCGGGAAGCCCGCCGGGCGGGACGATCCCGAGCGCGTCGCGGTACAGGCCCGCGTCGGCCGCGTCGATCCAGCGCCGCTCGCCGCCGATTCGCACGAGCACGGCGCGCCGCTCGCGCTCCAGCTCGGCCAGGAGGGCGTCGGCGTCGATCCCTTGGTGCACGCGCTGCGCCGCCTCGGCGGCGGTCAGGTCGCCGCCACGGCGCAGCACGTCGTGCAGCTCGTCGCGCGTGGCGGCGCGGGTGCGCTCGGAGCGGTGCTGGAGGTCGTCCTCCACCTGCTCCAACGCGTCCGCGTCGATCAGCTCGCGCAGCTCCTCCTGGCCGAGCAGCTCGCGCAGCAGGTCGCGGTCGAGCGAGAGGGCGGCCGCGCGCCGCTCGGCGTTCGGCGTGTCGCCCTCGTACATGTACGTCGCGACGTAGTCGAACAACAAGGACGAGGCAAACGGAGACGCAGTCGCGGTCTCCACCTCGACCACAGAGATCTCGCGGCGGTGAAGCGCGGTCAGGAGGTCCCGGAGGCCGGGAAGATCAAGAACGTCTCGGAGACACTCTCGATACGTCTCCAAGATGATCGGAAACTCGCCGTAGCGCTTGGCGACCTCCAGCAGCGTCTGCGACTTCAGCCGCTGCTGCCACAGCGGCGTGCGCTTGCCCGGGTACGCGCGCGGGATCAGCAGCGAACGACCGGCGTTCTCGCGGAAGCGCGCGCCGAACAGGGCGCTGCCGCTCAGCTCCGCGACGACCGCGTCCTCCAGCTCGTCCGGCTCGATCAGCGCCACGTCCGCCCCGGGCGGCTCGTCCGCGTCGGGCAGGTGGACGATGATCCCGTCGTCGGACCAGATCGCGTCGGCCTCCAGCCCGAGCTGGTCGCGGATGCGGGCGGACAGCGCGAGCCCCCACGCCGCGTGGATGCGGCCGCCGTACGGGGACAGCACGCACAGCCGCCAGTCGCCGATCTCGTCGCGGAAGCGCTCGATCACGATGGTGCGGTCGGACGGGATCACGCGCGTCGCCTGCTGCTGCTCTGCCAGGTAGTCGAGCAGGTTGCGCGCGGCCAGCTCGTCGAGGTCGTAGTCGCGCGCGAGCTGCTCGGCCGATCTGTCGACGGCGGTGCGGGCGAATCTGCCGATCGCCTCGCCCAGCTCCTTCGGCCGGCCGACGCCGTCGCCCTTCCAGAACGGGATCGCGCCCGGCGCGCCCGGCGCGGGCGTGACGACCACGCGGTCGCGGCCGATCTCCTCGATCCGCCAGGACGACGCGCCGAGCAGGAACGTCTGGCCGGGACGCGCCTCGTAGACCATCTCCTCGTCCAGCTCGCCGACGCGGCGGCCGTCCGGAAGCGTGACCATGTACAGGCCGCGGTCGGGGATCGTGCCGGCGTTCGTGACGGCGAGCGCCCGAGCGCCTCTGCGCGGGCGGATCGTGCCGGCGACCCGGTCCCACACGATCCGCGGGCGCAGCTCCGCGAACTCGGAGGACGGGTAGCGGCCGTCGAGCATGTCGAGCACGTTCTCGAGCTGGCCGCGCGAGAGGTCGGCGTACGTGTAGGTGCGCGTGACGAGCGCGTGCAGCTCGTCGACGGCGATCGGCTCGTCGTCGTCCATGGCCGCCGCGATGGCGACGATCTGCTGGGCGAGCACGTCGAGCGGGTTGCGCGGCACCACGGTCGGCTCGATCGCGCCGTCGCGCATGCGTCTCGCGACGACGGCGCACTCCAACAGGTCGGCGCGGAACTTGGGGAAGATGCGGCCCTTCGAGACGTCGCCGACGTTGTGCCCGGCGCGCCCGATCCGCTGCAGCCCGGCGGCGACCGACTTCGGCGACTCGACCTGCAGCACGAGGTCCACCGCACCCATGTCGATCCCCAGCTCCAGCGAGGAGGTCGCGACGATGCAGGGGATCTCGCCCCCCTTCAGCAGCTCCTCGACGACGAGCCGCTCCTCGCGTGCGAGCGAGCCGTGGTGGGCGCGGGCGACCTCCACCGTCGGCTCGCCCTCCGGCGTCGCCAGCTCGTTCAGCCGCAGCGCAATCCGCTCCGCGGAGCGGCGGTTGTTGACGAACAGGATCGTGGAGCGGTGCTGCTGGATCAGCTTCAGGAGCTCCGGATAGATGGCAGGCCAGATCGAGCGGCGGGTCGCCTCGGTGCCGCCGTTGAGCGGATCCAGCTCGGGCGCCGGCGTCGCGTCCGGCTCGACCATCGACTCGACCGGCACGTGGATCTTGAGGTCCAGCGGCTTGCGCACGCCCGTGTCGACGATCCGGCATCTGCGCCGCGGGCCGACCATGAAGCGGCCGACCTCCTCGAGCGGGTTCTGCGTCGCCGACAGACCGATGCGTTGGACTTCGCGCTCCGCCAACGCGTCCAATCGCTCCAGCGTCAGCGCGAGATGCGCGCCCCGCTTCGTGCCGGCGACGGCGTGGATCTCGTCCACGATGCACCACTCGGCGCCGCGCAGGATCTCGCGCGCGCGGCTCGTCAGCATCAGGTACAGCGACTCCGGCGTCGTGATCAGCACGTCCGGCGGCTCGCGCAGCATCTGCTGGCGCTCTCTCTGCGGCGTGTCGCCGGTGCGGATCGCAACGCGCAGGTCCGCGCCGATCCCCTTCAACGGGGCTTGGAGGTTGCGCTCGATGTCATACGAGAGCGCCTTGAGTGGCGATACGTACACCAGGCGCGTGCGCCGCTCCCCTTCACCAGCCGCCTTGTCGGCGGCGAGACGATCCAACGCCCACAGGAACGCCGCCAGCGTCTTGCCCGACCCGGTCGGCGCCGAGATCAGCACGTGCTCGCCGGTCGCGATCGCCGGCCACGCCTGCGCCTGCGCCGCGGTCGGCGCCTCGAACGCGCGCACGAACCACTCGCGCGTGCATGGCGCGAAGTCGTCGAGCGGCGCGGCGGGGGACGGAACGGGCGGCATCGGTTCGACCGAGCCTAGCGCCGGACACGCGCGTCGTCCTCAGCCTGCGGGTGGAGCAGCCGCCCCTGCGATGATCGTCGGCGTGCGCGTCGACTTCGATCCCGGAGAGCTGGACGCGCTCGCGTTCTACCGGCTGCTGAACTCGATCGTGATCCCGCGGCCGATCGCGTGGGTCTCCTCACGCTCGGCTGACGGCGTCGACAACCTCGCGCCGCACTCGTTCTTCACGGTTGCCTGCACCGACCCGCCGATCGTGCAGTTCACCTCGGTCGGGCACAAGGACTCGCTGCGCAACGTCGAGGCGACAGGCGAGTTCGTCGTCAACTTCACGCCCGAGCCGCTGTTCGAGGCGGTCAACGCGACGAGCGTCAACGCCCCGCCCGACGTGAGCGAGTTCGACTGGGCGGGCGTCGTGCGCGAGCCGAGCCTGCGCGTCGCGCCGCCGCGCGTCGCGGACGCGCCGGTCGCGATCGAGTGCGTCCTGCACGACACGCTCCCGATCGGTTACTGCGCCGTCGTGCTCGGCCGCGTCGTGCACGTCGCGATCGCGGAGGACGCGATGCGAGACGGCCGCCCCGCGGCCGACCTCCTGCGCCCGCTCGCGCGCCTCGGCGGGCGGCAGTGGTCGGTGCTGGGAGAGATCCTGGAGATCGACCGGCCGACATGGCAGACCGGCTCGCTCAGCGAGCGCGACGCTACGGCGTGAACTTCACCGTGATCACGTCGCCGTCGCGCATCGCGTAGTCGCGGCCCTCGACTCTCAGCGTGCCGCGGTCGCGCGCGCCGCCGTAGCCGCCGGCGTCGACCAGCTCCTGCCAGCCGACCACCTCGGCGCGCACGAAGCCTCTCTGGATGTCGGAGTGGATCTGGCCTGCGGCATGCCACGCGGTCAGCCCTCTGCGCAGGTGCCACGACTGCGCCGGCTTGGCCTCCCCGGCGGTGAAGAAGGCGATCAGGTCGAGCAGCGCGAACGCGCCCCGGACCACGCGCTGGAGGCCGCTCTCCGCGATCCCCAGCTCGGCGCGCATCGCCGCCGCCTCGTCGTCGTCCAGCTCGCTCAGCTCGGCCTCGATGCGCGAGGAGACCGCGACGGCGCGCGCGCCGTGCGCCTCCGCGTGCGCGACGACCTCCTCGGGGACCGCGTCGGCCCCCTCGTCCACGTTCGCGACGAACAGCACCGGCTTGGCCGTCAGCGGCTGGAGGTCGCGCAGCGCGTTCGGCGCGTCCTCCGGCGGGGGCACCGTGCGCGCCGGCCGACCCTGCTGCAGCGCGGCGATCAGCTCCTCCAGCCACGCCTGCTCGGCTCTTGCCGCCTTGTCGCCGCCGCGGGCCGCCTTCGTCACGCGCTCCAGGCGCCGCTCGGCCTGCTCCAGGTCGGCGTACGTCAGCTCCGTCTCGATCGTGTCGATGTCCGCGCGCGGGTCGACGCGGCCCTCCGGGTGCACGACGTTCTCGTCGCCGTGTGCGCGCACGACGTGCACGATCGCGTCCGTCTCGCGGATGTTCGCGAGGAACTTGTTGCCGAGCCCCTCGCCCTCCGACGCCCCTCTCACAAGCCCGGCGATGTCGTGGAAGGCGATCGTGTCGTGCACGACCTCGCTGGCCCTCAGGACCTCCGCCAGCCGCTCAAGCCGCTCGTCGGCGACCGGCACGATCGCGACGTTCGGCTCGATCGTCGTGAACGGGTAGTTCGCCGCCTCGGCGCCGGCGCGCGTGAGCGCGTTGAACAGCGACGACTTGCCGGCGTTCGGCATCCCGACGATGCCGACCTTCATGGGCAGGTAGGGGGGTGGACGGTGGGTTTTCTCATGATTCGCCCGATGGTCGCGCCCAGCAGCACGCCGGCGACGATATCCGACGGGTAGTGGACGCCGAGATAGAGCCGCGAGCCGGCCATCGCGACCGCTGCCGCGCGCAGCGGCGCACCCGGCAGCAGGCTCGCGAACGCGTGCGCCGCCGCGAACGAGGTCGCCGCGTGCGCGCTGGGGAACGAGAGCTGCGTCGGCGTGTCGATCAGCGGCGGCAGGTCGGGCAGCTTCGGCCGGCGCCGGCGCACCGCGAGCTTGATCGCCTGATTCGCGCCGTAGGCCGCCGCGACCGTGAGCGTGGCGCGGCGCCAACGCGAGCGGTGCGAAGCGTCCAGCGCCGCGCCCCCCACGCCGAGCGCGAGCCACCCGACTCCGTGCTGGCCGAGCGCCGAGTACGTGCGCACGGCCCGCTCGACGGGCGGAGCGTGGCCGAGCGTGCGCGCGAGGCGCAGCCCGGCGACGTCGAGCGCGAGCAGGGATGAGGCGACCGCCTCGCGCGGTCGCGCGCGCGTCCTCGCCATCGCGGCGCGCGCCTCGGCGTCAGGCGCCGAAGCCGACGCGCTGCTCGCCGGCGTCGACCTGGACGAACACGACCTTCGCGAGGTCGAGCAGGACCGTGCCGTCCTCGGCTTCCAGCTCGTGCCACCCCTCGCGGCTCTTCTCGAGCGCCTTGCGCAACGACCCGAGCTGATCGGGCGCGACGCGCGCGGCGAGCGTCTGGCCGTGGAAGCCGATGCTGATGCGCTGCTTGACGTCGGCCATCAGTGCTGGTCCTCCGCGGGTTGGACGATCTCGGTCAGGACGCCGCCGGTCGAGGCGGGGTGGACGAACGCGACGCGCGAGTTGCGGATCCCGACGCGCGGTGTCTCGTCGATCAGGCGTACGCCGGCCGCCTTCAGCGCGGCAAGCGTCGCCTCGACGTCGGACACGTGGTAGGCGACGTGATGCAGGCCGGGGCCCTTCTTCGCGAGGAACTTGCCGACGGGCGTGTCGGGGCCGAGCGGCGCGAGCAGCTCGACGTGGTTCTCGCCGACGTCGAGCAGGATCGCCTCGACGCCCTGCTCGGTCACCGTCTCGCGGTGCACGACCTCCATCTTCAGCGTGTCCGCGTAGAGCGTCAGCGCGATGTCGAGGTCGTCGACCGCGACGCCGATGTGGTCGATCCGTCCGAGCATGCGGCCGGCAGCATAGCCAACACGCGGTCGATGTCCGCGCGCTCGAGCACCTCGGACTCCAGCAGCGCGTCGGCGAGCGCGTCGAGCCAGCGGCGGTGCTCCTTCAGCAGGCCGAGCGCCCGGCGGTAGGCGCGGTCGGCGAGGTCGTGCTGCTCCTCGTCGCGCAGGCGCAGGGTCGCCTCGGCGGCCGGGATGCCGTTGTCCGCCCGCCGCAGCTTCACGCGCGTGCCCATCGCGTACTCGTCCACCATCGCGGCGGCGAGCGACGTGACGGCCTCGTAGTCGCCGGCGGCGCCGGTCGTGACCGAGCCGAACACGAGCTGCTCCGCGGCGCGGCCGCCGAGCAGCATCGTCATCTGGTCGACCAGCTCGTCGCGCGTCTTGAGGTAGCGGTCCTCCTCCGGCAGGTTGAGCGTGTACCCGAGCGCGCGCCCGCGCGGGACGATCGAGATGCGATGGACGCGATCCACGGCCGGCAGCAGCTCGGCGCACAGCGCGTGGCCGGCCTCGTGGTAGGCGACGATCCGCTTCTCGCGCTCGCCGAGACCGCGACGCGCCTGCATGCCCGCGACGACCCGCTCGAGCGCGGCGTCGAAATCCTGTGCGCCGATCTGCTCGACGTCGCGGCGGGCGGCGAAGATCGCCGCCTCGTTGCAGATGTTGGCGAGGTCGGCGCCGGCGAGACCGCTGGTCTGACGCGCGATCACGTCGAGGTCGACGCTCGGCGCGAGCGGCTTGCCGCGCGTGTGGACGTCGAGGATCCGCTCACGCCCGCGGCGGTCGGGCGGCGCGACGAAGATCTGGCGGTCGAAGCGGCCCGGCCGCAGCAGCGCCGGGTCGAGCTTCTCCAGCAGGTTGGAGGCGGCGATCACGACGACCTCGCGGCGTGCGTCGAAGCCGTCCAGCTCGACCAGCAGCTGGTTGAGCGTCTGGTCCTTCTCGGAGGAGATGTCGAACCCGCGACGGCCGCCGACCGCGTCCAGCTCGTCGATGAAGACGATCGCGGGCGCCTTCTTCCGGGCGATCCTGAACAGCCGCCGGATGCGCGCCGCGCCGAGGCCGGCGAACATCTCGACGAACGACGCCGCCGACTGCGCGAAGAAGTTCGCGCCCGACTCATGCGCGACGGCCTTCGCAAGCAGCGTCTTGCCGGTGCCGGGCGGGCCGTGCAGCAGGATGCCGCGCGGCACGCTCGCCCCGAGCCGCTTGAAGCGCTTCGGGTCGCGCAGGAACTCGACGACCTCGCGCAGCTCCTCCTTCGCCTCGTCGACGCCCGCGATCTCGTCCCACCCGATCTGGGGCGACCGCTCCGGCTTGATCTGCTGGGGCTTCGTGCGCGGCATGTGGCGCAGAGCCGCGAACAGGCCGACGACCAGCAGCCCCATGAAGACGATCGGCAGCCACGTCTGCGCCCAGGACGAGAAGTCGTAGGAGCCGAGGAACGACGCGAGGACGGTCACACGCTCCTCATCGGCAGGCGCGCTCCATCACTCGACCCGCCTGGACCGGGGGCGGTCACCCCAGGAGCGTGCGCGCCATGTTCGCGTAGAAACGCGCGGCGAAGCCGAGGTCGCGCACGTCGATGCGCTCGTCGGCGCCGTGCACGAGCGGCGCGGCCTCCAGCAGCGGCTGGTGCTTGTGCGGGAAGAAGCCGTACGCGACGCAGTCCGGGAACGCCGTGCGGAACCAGCGCGAGTCGGTGAAGCCCGGGAGGATCACCGGCACCGTGCTCGCGCCCGGGTCGTTCGCGGCGATCCAGGCGTCGAGCGCCTCGCGCAGCGGCGAGTCGGACGGCGAGCCGTTGCCGACGACGCGCTCGGTGAACTCGACTCCGAACCCGTCGCCGCCGAGGACCTCGCCGATCGCGCGGCGCACCTCCTCCTCGCCGAGGCCGGGCGGAACGCGGCAGTCGACGTGGATCTCGGCGCGGCTCGGGATCACGTTGACCTTCTGCGAGGCGGCCGCGCACGTCGGCGTGAACGTGACGCCGAGCATCGGCTCGAACATCGTCGCGAGGCGGGGCTCGGCGGTGGCGATTCGCGCGACCGCGCCAGCGGGGTCTGCCGGGTCCTCGCCGAGCCCGCGCAGGAACGCGGCCGGCACGTCGGTGACCGCATACGCCGGCTGACGCGCGCCCAGCCGCGCGAGCAGCGGGCCGAGCTTCAGCAGCGCGTTGTCCCCCATGCGCGGCATCGACGCGTGGCCGGCGACGCCGTCGGTCACCAGCTTGAAGCGGAAGACGCCCTTCTCCGCGCAGCAGACGCCGTAGCGACGTCCGCCGCCGTACTCGAACACGCCGCCCCCGCCCTCGTTGATCAGGTAGTCGCAGCGGACCTTTTCCGGATGGGTCTCGGTGATCCACTGCGCGCCCAGCTCGCCGCCGGTCTCCTCGTCGACGACCGTGCAGATCAGCAGCTCCCCGCGGGCCGGGCGCCAGCCCTCGCGCGCGAGCGCGATCGCGGCCGCCACCTCCGCCGCGACCTGAGACTTCATGTCGAGCGCGCCGCGCCCCCACACGAAGCCGTCCGCCACGTCCCCGGACCACGGCCCGTGCGTCCACTCGTCGGGGTTGGCGAGCACCGTGTCGACGTGGCCGAGCAGGCACAGCGTCGGGCCGTCGGCGGCACCTCGGAGGCGCGCGACCAGGTTCGGCCGCTCGGGGGTCGCGCCGAGCAGCTCGCAGTCGAAGCCCGCGCCCGTCAGCTCGCCGAGCAGCAGCTCCTGCAGCAGCCGCTCGTTGCCCGGCGGGTTGACGGTGTCGAAGCGGATCAGCTGCTGGAGCAGCGCTGTCGTCGCCTGTTGGAGATCGTGGCTCATCGGCGTGGTGATGCTACGCCAGCGCACGCGCGCCGGCCGCCGGCTGCGGCAGACTCAGCGTGTGGACTCGCTGTTCGATGCGGACCCTCCCCCGACCGCGGCCGTACCTGCGGACGCGCCTTTGGCCGCGCGCATGCGGCCGCGCGACCTCGCCGAGTTCGTCGGGCAGGAGCATCTGCTCGCGCCCGGCTCGGCGTTGCGCACCGCGATCGAGCAGGGGCGGCCGCATTCGATGATCCTGCACGGCCCGCCGGGGTCGGGGAAGACGACGCTCGCGCGGATCGTCGCGGCGAGCGCCGACGCCGCGTTCGAGGAGCTGAGCGCGGTGCAGGCGGGGAGAGCCGAGGTCCGCGAGGTTATGAGACGGGCCGAGGAGCGCCGGCGCGGTGGCCGCGCGACGATCTTCTTCCTCGACGAGATCCACCGCTTCAACAAGGCGCAGCAGGACGCGCTGCTGCCCGCCGTCGAGGAGGGGCTCGTGACGCTGATCGGCGCGACGACGGAGAACCCGTCGTTCGAGGTGAACGGCGCTCTGTTGTCGCGCACGCGCCAGTACGAGCTGGCGGAGCTGACCGACGCGCACGTGACGACGTTGCTGCGGCGCGCGCTGGAGCGCGGCGAGTGCGATGACGTGCGCGTGGACGACGACGCGGTCGAGCTGCTGGCAGCGCGCGCCGGCGGCGACGCGCGCACCGCGCTGGCAGCACTGGAGCTGGCGTGCAGAACGGCGCCCGACGGCGTCGTGACGCAGGCGCACGCGGAGGACGCCCTGCAGCGGCGGATCCTCCACTACGACCGCGCTGACGACCGCCACTACGACACGATCTCGGCCTGGATCAAGGCGACGCGCGCCTCGGATCCCGACGCCTCGCTCTACTACCTCGCGGTGATGCTGGAGGGCGGCGAGGACCCGCGCTTCATCGCCCGGCGGATGGTGATCCTCGCGAGCGAGGACGTCGGCAACGCCGACCCGCAGGCGCTCGTGGTCGCGACCGCCGCGGCCGCCGCCGTCGACCGCGTCGGGTTGCCGGAGGCGCAGTTCCCGCTCGCGCAGGCCGCCGTCTACCTGTCGCTGGCGCCGAAGTCCGACGGCGCCAAGCGCGCGATCGGCGCAGCGCGCGCGTTCGTGCGCGAGCACGGCGCCGAGCCGCCGCCTGTGGAGTTGCGCTCGGGCGGCCGCGGCCACGGCTACGACAGTCCGCACGGGCACCCCGGTCACGTCAACGAGCAAGAGGTTGCGCCACCCGGCGCAACCGGCGTGCGCTTCTACACGCCCGACGAGGCGGAGGCGGCGCTCGCCGCGCGGCTCGCCGAGATCCGCCGCGCGCGCGGGCGCGAGCCCTGACGCAGGTGCCGGCGGTCGTTGTAGCGCAGGCGGCCGGGCAGGAAGGGGACGAGCAGCCGGCGCGCGTACTCGGTGTACCCGAACAGCGCCAGCCCGCGCGCCGGATCCCACGAGAAGCCGTACTGCGCACGGATGCGCGACGGCAGCAGCCCGACCGTGACGAAGTTCGCCAGCTCGACGAGCGGGCGCGCCGCGACCGGCACCGGCGGTCGCATCACGATCCGACGCGCCGTCCGCCGCGCCTCGTCGGTGACGTGCAGGTCCTCGCCGTCGAGCATGCGACGCATGTAGCGGCGGAACGCCGTGTACGACTCGGGCAGCGTCGCGTCGGGCACGCCGAAGAGGAGCCCGAAGGTGCGGTAGTCCTGCCACAGCGCCTCGCGCTCGTCGAGCGACAGCCGGCGCACGTAGCGCTGGTAGACGATCAGGCCGGAGTCGACGAGCGTCGCGAGGATCCACAGCAGCAGCTCGGGGTCGTCGGCCGCGTAGGGCGTGCCGGCGGGGAAGCGGCCGGCCGGCTCGAGCAGCTGGCCGCGCACGCGCCGGTGCATCGCGCGCACGCGCCGCGTCGCGCGCTCGGCCTCGGCGCGCGGGCCGAAGACCACGAGGTCGACGATCTGCGCCGTGCGGTGGAGCCGCTCGTACGGCTCGTCCTTCGCGGCGGTCTGCGCGAAGAAGCCGGCCCAGGCGACGGGGTGCGCCGCCTGCATCAGCAGCGCGCGCGGTCCCGCGAGCGCCATCACCTGCTCGCGGTAGACGCGGCGGATGATCGCGTCGTCCGAGTAGATCCCCGCGATGCTCGCCATACGACCCAGGGTAGCTGGCTGTGCAGCCAGTCAGCGACGGCAGTCGGCGTATACCCTGTCGAGCGATGCCCGCCCAGGCCTATAGCGGCAAGGAGTGCGTCTGCCAGCTCCGCAAGGGGATCTGCGACCAGTCGTGCGTGCGCGACATGCTCGACACGCCCTTCTACATCGCCTGCCTGAAGCTGAAGGGTCGGCGCTGCCTCGTCGTCGGCGGCGGCGACGTCGGCTTGGAGAAGGTCGAGGGGCTGCTCGCTTGCGACGGCGACGTGACGGTGGTCGCACCGGAGCTGGCCCCGGAGCTGCGGCGGCTCGCCGACGAGGGCTCGATCGCCTGGCGTGCGCGCGCCTACGAGCCGGCCGACCTCGAAGGCGCCTTTCTCGCCATCGCGGCGACGAGCGACTCCGAGGTCAACATCGCGGTCTACGAGGACTCCGAGCGGCGCGCGATGCTGGTCAACGTCGTCGACGTGCCACCGCTGTGCAACTTCATCCTGCCGGCGATCGTGCGCACCGGTCCGCTCGCGATCGCGATCTCGACCGCCGGCGCCTCGCCCGCGCTCGCCAAGCGCATGAAGCGCGAGGTCGGCGAGCTGTTCGGCGAGGACTACGCGCGCCTCGCGGTGATGCTCAACGACGCGCGCGGGTGGGCGAAGGCGACGCTCCCCACCTACCAGGACCGCAAGGAGTTCTTCGAGTCGATCGTCAACGGCTCGCCGGACCCGATCGAGCTGCTGCGCGCCGGCGACGACCAAGCCGTGCTCGACCTGATCGCCGCCGCGCAGCGGTCGCAGGCGCCAGCCTGAGCGACTTTCCGGGCAGACGCTTGTCCGGCGCACCTTGAGACCGTAAAGTGGTCCGAAGGGCGACCGCGGGGGTGGGGGAATGAACGGACCGGTGCTCGCTGCCGGCGCCGAGCTGGTGAGCGCAGAGACGCTGGACGCTGCGCAGCAGCGTGCCGAGGAGCACGCGAAGCGCATCGCGGAGCGCCGCCGTGCGGCGCATGCGGAGCTGGCCGAGCTGCTGCGGCCGTTCCACGACGTCCTGCCGGGCATCCTCGAAGAGCTGGGACTGCCGGCGGACGAGCAGGCGCTGCGCGAGCGACACCTCGCCGCGGCAGGACCGCTCGGCCACGGCGCATGGGCGCAGTACCTGCCGGCGATGCTGCGGGCGCTCGCGGTCTCGGGAGTCGATCCCGCCGCGGTGGATGCCGCGCTGGCGGGGCACGCGGAGCAGCCGCGGAACGCGGACTCGCCGGGGAGAGGATGAGCGATGTTCGGCCCGACGACCCTTGCTCCGCCGTTCGCCGCGCGGGCGGCGCCCAGCCCGGAAGCGTTCGCACAACCAGACGGCAGCTTCGGCGCGCTTGTGAGCTTCGCGTTCGGCGGCATCGACGTGCATGCGAGCGCGACGCTCGCGGCGGGATTCCTCGTTCCCGACACCTGCAGGATGGTGATTGCCGTCTTCAACATGTCCGTGCTCGTGAACACGCTCGTGTCCGCGGTCCCGTTCACGCCCTGCTACGCCTCCAGCGAGGGAGACGTCGAGCTGGCGATCTTCCGCGCGAGCGCACCCGGCATCCCCGTGGCGACGAGGCAGTTCCAGTTCGACCTGCTGCGGACCGTGGCCGGGAGGCAAGAAGAAGGCGGCCGGCTCACGCCGCGCGTCCTGATGCTGGCAGGCCGGCTCAATCCGCCGGCGAGGCCGCGGGAGCGGCTCGAATTCACGATGACGTGGACCGCGGTGACGGGAGGTGGTGGGGTCGTCGCCGCTGGCCGGACAGACGTGTTCGGCGTGCTGCACTCGATCCTGATCGGCGGCGCCTGAGCAGGGGGATCGCCTGCACCGCGTGCGAGACTCCTCGCGATGGGCGAGCTGACGCATCTCGACGAGGCCGGGCACGCGCGGATGGTCGACGTCGGCGGCAAGGACGTCACCGCCCGCCGCGCGCTCGCACGCGCGGTCGTGCGGATGTCCGCCGCAACCGCCGCCGCCGTGCGCGACGGCGACGTGCCGAAGGGCGACGTGCTCGGGCCCGCGCGCACCGCGGGGATCCTGGCTGCCAAGCGCACATGGGAGCTGATCCCGCTGTGCCACCAGCTGCCGCTGTCGTCCGTCGACGTGAGCGCCGAGGTCGACGCCGAGGCGGGCGCGGTGACGTTGCTCGCCGAGGCGCGCACGAGCGCCCAGACGGGCGTCGAGATGGAGGCGCTGACGGCAGCATCCGTCGCCGCGCTGACGGTCTACGACATGGTCAAGGGGCTGGAGCGGGGCGTGACGATCGAGCAGGTCGCGCTGCTGGAGAAGTCCGGCGGGCGCTCGGGTGACTGGCGCCGCGAGCCGTAGCCCGCTCGCCCCGCGCCCACGCCTCGCGTCCACGCCGTACGCTTCGCCGCATGGATCGCGACGGGCTGCGCGCCGTGCAGGCGCCGTTGAAGGAGCGCTACCGCGAGCAGCCGGCCGCCGCGCGGGTCACGCTGAGCGCGAGCGGTACGCTCGGCGAGGGCGTCTCGTGCTCGGTGCAGACCGGTCGGGCGCTTGCCGAGGCCGGGCTGCACCCGGCATCGGGCGGCGACGGCTCGCTGCTGTGCTCGGGCGACATGCTGCTGGAGGCGCTCGTCGCGTGCGCGGGCGTCACCCTGCGCGCTGTCGCGACCTCGCTGGAGATCCCGGTGCGCGGCGGCACGGTCCGCGCCGAGGGCGAGCTCGACTTCCGCGGCACGCTCGGCGTCGCGAAGGACGCGCCCGTCGGCTTCTCCGCGATCCGCCTCTCCTTCGCGCTCGATGCCGACGCCGACGAGGAGCAGCTCGCGACGCTGCTGCGCCTGACCGAGCGCTACTGCGTCGTCTTCCAGACGCTCGCGCAGCCGCCCGCGCTGTCGGCGACGGTCACGACGACCGTCGCCGAGTAGACGCGCTCAGTCGACGCCGCGCGGCACGACCCACTGCACCTCGAGCGCCCGCTCGACGACCTCCTCCGACATCGGAACGCGCGGCAGCGCGCGAAGCGAGGCCGCTGTCGCGACGTAGGCGCCGTCTACAGCCTTCGCATTGGATCTCGCCGGAGTGCACCGGCATCCCAGGCTCTAAGCTCGCCCCCGTGCAGACGGCGGTGCTGACGATCTCCACGACGCTCGCGCGCGGGGAGGGCGAGGACGCGTCGGGCGAGCTGCTCGCGCGGCTTGCGGCGGCGGCCGGCTGCGAGGTCGTCGCGCGCGACCTCGTCGGCGACGACAAGGGCACGATCGAGCCGGCGCTGCGCGGCTACGTGCGCAGGGGGATCCCGCTCGTCTTCACGACCGGCGGCACCGGCCTCACGCCCGACGACGTCACGCCCGAGGCCACCCGCGCGGTGATCGAGCGCGACGCGCCGGGCTTCGCGGAGGCGCTGCGTGCCGAGTCGCTCAAGCACACGCCGATGGGGATCCTCTCGCGCGGCGTTGCGGGGACCTGCGGGCGCACGCTGATCGTCAACCTGCCGGGCAGCCCGAAGGCGATCGCCCAGCTCTTCCCGGTGCTCGCACCGACGCTTCCTCACGTCGTCGCGACGCTCCAGCGCGCAGGTGGACGCGACGCCGGCCATTGAGCTGCGCGGCCTCGCACGCCGCTACGGCGAGCGCTGGGCGCTCGACGACGTCACGGTCGACGTGCCGGCCGGCGCGACGCTCGTCGTCTTCGGCCCCAACGGCGCCGGCAAGTCGACGCTGCTGCGCGTGCTCGCGACATTGCTGCGCCCGCACGCCGGCGAGGCGCGCGTGCTCGGCTCCCCGCTGCCCGACCGCGCGTGGGACGTGCGCGGGCGCGTCGGACTGCTCGCGCATGAGGCACTGCTCTACCGCGACCTGTCGGCGCGCGAGAACCTGCGCTTCCACGCACGGCTGCACCGCGTCGCGCAAGCGCGAGTGGAGGAGCTGCTGGAGCGGCTGCGGCTCGGCGGCCGCGCCGACGACCCGGTGCGGACGCTGTCGAAGGGCCTGCTCCAGCGCGTCGCCGTCTGCCGCGCGGTGCTGCACGACCCGCCGCTGCTGCTGCTCGACGAGCCGCGCGCGAACCTCGACCCGGCCGCGGCGGCGCTGATCGAGCCGCTGATCGGGCGCGCGAGTGGCCGCACGCGCGTCGTGACGAGCCACGACCCCGCGGGCGGGCTGGCGGAGGCGGACTACGCGCTCGGGCTGCGCGACGGGCGCGTGGCGCTCAGCGCTCCGGCGGAGCGGATCGAACACGCCGCGATCGAGGAGCTGTACCGGTGAGCGACCGGGAGCCGCCACACATGCGCCCTTCGATGGCCCTCCTGCGCAAGGACCTGCTGCTCGAGCGCCGCGCGCCCGAGGCGATTCCGGCGATGCTGCTGTTCAGCGTCACGACGTTCGTCCTCTTCCACTTCGGGCTCGGGCGGGACACGCTCTCGGGCCAGCTCGCGGCCGGCGTCCTCACCGTCACGCTGCTGTTCGCGGCGATCCTCGGCATCAACCGCCTGTTCGTCTCCGAGCAGGAGGAGGGCGGCTTCGACGGCGTCATGCTCGCGCCGATCGACCGCACCGCGCTGTTCCTCGCGAAGGCCGCGGCGCTGTTCCTGTTCCTCGCGCTCGTCGAGGTCGTGACGGTCGCCGCGTTCGCGCTGCTGCTGCTCGGGCCCAGTCCGTGGCCGGCGCTGCCGGGCCTCATCTTGATCCTCGCGCTGCTCGACGGCGCGCTCGCGCTCGTCGGCACGCTCGTCTCCGCGCTCGCGATCCGCACGCGCGCGCGCGACCTGATCGTGCCGATCGTCGCGCTGCCGCTGCTCGTGCCGGCGCTGATCGCCGCGGCGCGCGGCGCGGCGCCGCTGCTGGCGGCGTCCGGCGCCGGCTCGATCCCAACCAAGTGGCTGGCGATCCTCGCGCTCTATGATCTCGTCTTCGGCCTGCTCGCCTACGCCGTGTTCGACTTCCTGTTGGAGGACTGACCAGCATGTACGGGAAGGGGCTCCGAGCGCTGTCGCTCGCCACCTTCGCCGCCGTGACCGCCACGTTCGCGCTCGTCTTCTTCTACGCCCCGCTCGACGCCGACCAGGGCTTCATCCAGAAGATCTTCTACGTGCACGTGCCGGTCGCGATCGTGACCTTGTGCGCCTACATCGTCGGCGCGATCTTTGCCGCGCTGCACCTGAAGACGCGCGACCGGCGCTGGGACCTGCGTTCGTACGTCGTGATCCACATCGCGCTGATCTTCAACATCGTCGGCCTGCTGACCGGCGCGATCTGGGCGAAGGCGTCGTGGGGCCACTGGTGGGTGTGGGACGAGCCTACCCTCGTGTCGTTCCTGATCGTGTTTCTGCTGTTTGCGACGTATCAGCCCCTGCGTTTCTCGATCGAGGACCCGGAGCGCCAGGCGCGCTACGCCTCCGTCTTCGCGATCATGGCCGGCGCGTTCGTGCCGCTGAACTTCGCGGCGGTGCGCGCGGCCTCGCCGTTCGTGCACCCCCGCGTGCTCGGCACCGCCAACGGCGGCCTGCCCGGCTCGATGGCCTTCGTGTTCGTGTGCGCGCTGACGGCGATCGGCCTGCTGTTCGCGCTGCTCGTCTCCTACGAGATCGCCGCCAAGCAGACGCGCTGGCAGCTGCGCGCGCTCAGACGGCGGCTGCTGGGCGGCGATGCGGTCGCGCCGCTCGGGCGCAGCGCGGCGCCGGCGCTCGGCGCGCCGGAGCGGCCCTCCGGCCCCGCGGCGGGCCCGGCGCGCGGGGGCGGGCGGGGCTCCCATCCCGCGGAGGCCGCCTCATGAACGCGCTGCTCGCCGCCGCGCCCGCGCTGCCGCTGCACGAGGCAGGCAAGTACGTCGCCGGCGCGTTCGTCGTCTTCGTCGCGATCGTCCTGATCTACGTCGCGATCATGGCCGTGCGCCTCCAGCGCATGAGCAGGGAGCTGAACGAGCTGAACACCGCCGTCGAGGCGCGTGAGCGCGCCGAAGCGGCGAAGCAGGCGGAGGCCGCGTCGCGATGAGCGAGGTGCTCGCGGTCGGCGTCTCGCACAAGACCGCCCCGATCGCCGTGCGCGAGCGGCTCGCGCTTACGCCCGGCAAGGTCGCCGGCTACCTGCACGAGGTGCGGGGCGTCGCGGGCGTGCAGGAGGCGGTCGCGATCTCGACGTGCAACCGCACCGAGACCTACCTCGTCGCGAGCGACCCGGTCGAGGCCGAGACGGCCGTGCTGGGGATGCTCGCGCGCAAGGCGGGGATCCGCCCGACCGAGCTGGCGTCGTCGATCTACGCACTGCGCAACTGCGACGCGGCGCGCCACCTCTACCGCGTCACGGCCGGGCTGGAGTCGATGATCGTCGGCGAGGCGGAGGTGCAGGGGCAGGTCAAGCACGCCTACGAGGACGCGCTGGCGGCGCAGACGACCGGCCCGCTCACGAACCACCTGTTCCGCGCCGCGCTCGCGACCGGCAAGCGCGTGCGCAGCGAGACGAGGATCGGCGAGCGGCGGATGTCGGTGTCGTCCGTGGCGGCGGCACTGGCGGCCGAGCAGCTCGCCGGGCTCGAACGGCGCGAGGTGCTGATCCTGGGCGCCGGCGAGACGAGCGAGCTGGCCGCGAAGGCGCTGGCGGCGCACGGCGTCGAGGCGATCTTCGTCGCGAACCGCCGGCACGAGCGCGCAGTCTCGCTCGCGCAGCGCTACGGCGGCCAGGCGATGTCGTTCGACGAGCTGCCGGCGGAGCTCGCACGCGCCGACGCGCTCGTGTGCGCGACGTCCTCGCCGCACGCGCTGCTCGGCGCCGAGGAGCTCGCCGCCGTGATTGAGGCGCGCGGCGGCCGGCCGCTGCTGATCCTCGACCTCGCGGTCCCGCGCGACGTCGCGCCGGACGTGCGCGACGTGCCGAGCGTCTCGCTCTACGACGTCGACGACCTCCAGGCCGTCGTGCGGCGCAACAGAGCGGTGCGCCAGGCGGAGGCGTCGCACGCCGAGGGAATCGTCGAGGAGGAGATCCAGCGCTTCGCCGAGTGGCTGGGCTCGCTGGAGGTGCTGCCGACGCTGAGCGCGCTGCGCGAGCGCGGGCGCGCGATCGCCGAGCAGGTCGTGCGCGAGAACGCCGGTCGCTGGGAGTCGCTGTCCGAGCGCGACCGCAACCGCGTCGAGGCGATCGCGCAGGCGATCGTCAACCGGCTGCTGCACGAGCCGACGCTGCGGATGAAGCAGATGACCGACGAGCGCGTCCACCTGCGGATGCAGGTCGTGCGCGAGCTGTTCGGGCTGGAGGAGAGCGTCTCCGGCGTGGACGCGGAGCAGCCGCTGGCGGACGTGCGGCCGCTGCGGCGGCCGGGCAACGCTTCCTGATGCGGATCGGCTCGCGCGGGAGCGCCCTCGCGCTGGCGCAGGCGGGGTTCGTGGCCGAGCTGCTGGGCGGCGCGGATGCGGGCGTCGAGGTCGTGACGGTGACGACGAGCGGCGACCGGGGCGTGCTGCTGGGCGACAAGTCGCGCTGGGTGAAGGAGCTGGAGGCCGCGCTGCTGGCGGGCGAGATCGACGCGGCCGTGCATTCGGCGAAGGACGTGCCGGTCGAGCTGCCGGACGGGCTCGCGATCGCCGCCGTCCCCGAACGGGTGGATCCGCGCGACGCGCTGTGCGGCGCGTCGTCGCTGGAGGAGCTGCCGGACGGCGCGCGGGTCGGCACGAGCAGCCTGCGCCGTGCGGCCGGGCTGCGTGCGCTGCGGCCGGACCTGAACGTGGTCGCGCTGCACGGCAACGTCGACACGCGGCTGCACAAGCTGGCCGGCGGGGAGTGGGACGCGATCGTGCTGGCGATGGCCGGCCTCGAACGGCTCGGCCGCGGCGGCGAGGCCGGCTGGGTGCTGGACGAGCTCGTGCCCGCGCCCGGTCAAGGGACGCTCGTCGTCGAGGCGCGCGCCGAGGACACGGCGACGCGCGCGGCGCTCGGCGCGATCGACGACCCGCACGTCGGCGCGTGCCTGGAGGCGGAGCGCGCCGTCTCGCGCGCGCTCGGCGCGTCCTGCAACACGCCGCTCGGCGCGCATGCCGCGCTCGCCAACGACGGCGCGATGACGCTGCGCGCGTTCCTGGGCCTGCCGGACGGGTCGGCGTGGCTGCGCGACGAGCTGACGGACCCGCTCGGCGCCTCGCCCGCGGCGCTCGGGGTGGAGATGGCGGAGCGGATGCGCGCGGCGGGCGCCGATGAGCTGCTGGCGGCGTGCGAGGCGCTTGCGGACGGCGCGCCGCCGCCGGCCTCGACGCCCGAGGGGACGCGGCTGTGAGCGCGCGCACGCCGCCCGCCGTCACGCGTCGTTACCGGAGCCCGCGCGCATGACCGGCTTCGTCCATCTCGTCGGCGCCGGACCCGGCGACCTCGACCTGCTGACCCGCCGCGCGTATCGCGCGATCGAGCAGGCGGACACGATCCTCTACGACCGGCTGATCCCGCCGGGCCTGCTGGAGCAGGTCGCGCACGCGGACGCCGAGTTGATCTACGTCGGCAAGGAGGGGCGCGGGCCGCAGATGCCGCAGGACGAGATCGACGCGCTGCTCGTCGCGCACGCTCGCGCCGGCAAGCGCGTCGTGCGGCTCAAGGGCGGCGACCCGTTCGTGTTCGGACGCGGCGGCGAGGAGGCGCTCGTGCTGCGCGCGGCGGGGATCCCGTTCGCCGTCGTGCCCGGGATCACCGCCGGCATCGCCGCCCCCGCCTACGCCGGCATCCCGGTCACGCACCGCGACCGCGCGAGCGGCGTCGCACTCGTGACCGGCCACGAAGATCCCGCCAAACCGGAGTCGGCGATCGACTGGCCCGCGCTGGCGGCGTTTCCGGGGACGCTCGTCTTCTACATGGGCGTCGGCCAGCTCCCGCGCATCGCCGAGCGGCTGATCGCCGGCGGCCGGCCGGCGGACCAGCCGGCGGCGGTGATCGAGCGCGGCACGCTGCCGGGGCAGCGGACCGTCGTCGCCACGCTGGAGACGATCGCCGAGCGGGCCGCCGAGGCGCAGATCCGCCCGCCGTCGATCACGCTGGTCGGCGACGTGGCGGCGCTGCGCGAGGATGGCGTGCGCTGGTTCGAGGAGCGGCCGCTGTACGGCAAGACGGTCGCGGTAACGCGGGCGCGCGAGCAGGCGAGCGGCCTCGCGGTGCGGCTGCGCGAGCTGGGGGCCGAGGTGGTCGAGACGCCCGTCATCAGAGTCGTCCCGCTCGACCCGCCGACGCTCACCGCCGGCGCCGCGAGCGAACCGCTGCGAGCCGGTGCGCTCGGCAACCCTTCCGGCTACGACCTGATCTGCTTCACCTCGCCCAACGGCGTCCGCCTCTTCTTCGAGCGTCTCGGCGACAATGGCTGCGACGCCCGCGCGCTGCACGGCGTGCGCGTCGCGGCGATCGGCCCGGCGACGGCGCGGGCGCTGCGCGCGCACGGCGTGATCGCGGACGTGATGCCGGAGCGCGCGGTCGCCGAGTCGCTCGTGGAGGCGCTCGGCGAGGCGGCGGTCGAGCGCGCGCTGATCGCCCGCGCGAAGGTCGCGCGCGACGTGCTGCCCGACGCGCTGCGCGCGCGCGGCGCCGAGGTCGACGTGCTGGAGCTGTACGAGACGGTCGCGGAGCCGCTCGCGCCCGCGCAGCTCGACGCGATCCGCGCAGCCGACTACGTCACCTTCACATCTGCGTCGACCGTCGCGAACCTGCTGAGCGCCGCCGGCGGCACGCTCGACACGCGCGCCCGCCTCGCCTCGATCGGCCCGGTCACGTCCGATGCCCTGCGCGCCCACGGGCTCGCGCCGTCGCTCGAAGCCGAGCGCCACGACATCGACGGCCTGCTCGCGGCCTTGACAGCGGACATCGCCAGCAGAAAATGAAAAAATACTTTCACTGAAGCGGGCTCAGGAAAAGTATTCTTTTCCTCATGCCTCGTGGACGCACGTACTCCCCTATCGCCTTGGAGGCTGCCAGCCTGCTCGGCGCACGCGTCCGGCTGGCACGCCGCGAGCGCGGTTGGACGCTGCGAGAGCTGGCCGAGCGCGTCGGGGTCACGCAGCCGACGATGAGCAAGATCGAGCGCGGCGATCCGAGCGTCGGGCTCGGCGTCGCGCTCGAGGCGGCCGCGCTCGCGGGGGTACCCCTGTTCGACGAGGACCGGTCGCGGGTGCGGCTGGAGGCCGCACAGGTCGAAGGCCGCCTTGCGCTGCTCCCGCAGCTCGTGCGCAAGCCTGCCGAGCCCGACGATGACTTCTGAGCCGCGACACGCGTTCGCCTGGGTCTGGCTTCCGGATGCAACCGCGCCGGTCGTCGCCGGGCGCCTCGACCAGCGCGGCGATGTCGTCACCTTCACCTACGGGCGCAGCTACCTGTCGCGCGCGGACGCGATCCCGCTCTACCTGCCGGAGCTTCCCCTCCAGCGCGGACGAATCGCGCCGCTCGCGGGCGACATCGCGGGCTGCATCGCCGACGCCGGGCCCGACGCGTGGGGCCAGCGTGTGATCCTCAACCGCCTGGTCGGCGCCGGCGCGCTCGACACCGCGCCGCTGGACCGGCTCACCTACCTGCTCGAATCGGGATCGGACCGGATCGGTGCACTCGACTTCCAAGCCTCGTCGACCGAGTACATGCCCCGCACCGGCGACCACGCGTCGCTCGACGAGCTGGCGCGCGCCGCCGAGCAGGTCGAGCAGGGGGTTCCCCTCTCGCCCCCGCTCGACCGGGCGCTGCTGCACGGCAGCTCGATCGGCGGTGCCCGCCCGAAGGCGCTGCTGCAAGACGACGGCGGGGACCGCCGCCTGATCGCCAAGTTCAGCTCCTCGACCGACAGCTATCCGGTCGTCAAGGGGGAGTTTCTCGCGATGGTGCTGGCGCGACGCGCCGGCCTCAACGTGCCCGCAGTCGAGCTGACGCAGGCACTCGGTCGCGACGTGCTGCTGGTCGAGCGCTTCGACCGACCAGGCGACGGCCGGCGACGGCAGATGGTCTCAGCGCTCACGATCCTGGGGCTGCCGGAGATCGCCGCCCGCTACGCGAGCTACGCGAACCTCGCGGACGCCATCCGCGAGCGCTTCACGGATCCGTCGCGCACGCTGCGCGAGCTGTTCGCGCGCATCGTCTTCAACGTCCTCACCGGGAACACGGACGACCACCCGCGCAACCACGCCGCGTTCTGGGACGGCAGAGCGCTGGCGCTCACGCCGGCGTATGACGTCTGCCCGCAGCCGCGCACCGGGGGCGAGTCCGCGCAGATCATGGCGATCGGCCGCGACGGCTGGCGCATGGGCCAGGTGGCCGGCTGCGTGGAGCGCGCCGCGGCCTACCTGCTGTCGGAGCGCGATGCGCGCGAGATCGTCGACCATCAGCTCCAAGTGATCGAGACGCAGTGGAATGAGGTGTGCGAGGCCGCCGCGCTCTCTGCGGTCGATCGCGCCTACTTCTGGAGACGCCAGTTCATGAACCCCTACGCCCTGGAGGGCTATCGATGAAGCTCGGCACCCCCCGCCTGCACCTCCGCGAGGTCGACTCGACGAACGTGCGGGCGCAGCGGCTCGCCGCGAGCGGGGCGCCGCACGGGACGCTCGTGACGGCGGCGGGGCAGAGCGCCGGGCACGGACGGCAGGGGCGCGCGTGGGTCACGCCGGCGGGGCGCGCGCTCGCGTGCTCGCTCGTGCTGCGCGAGCCGCCGCGGCTGCTGCCGATGCTCGCGGCGCTGGCGGTCGCGGACGTCGCGGACCGCTTCGACGGGGCAGGCCGCGCCACCGCGATCAAGTGGCCGAACGACGTGCTGCTCGACGGTCGCAAGGTCGCGGGGATCCTCGCCGAGGGCCGCCCGCAGGAGGGCTGGGTCGTGCTCGGGATCGGCATCAACGTCGCTGTCGCAGAGGAGGACCTCCCGCCCGAGCTGCGCGCCGTCGCGACCTCGCTCGGCCGCGCATCCGGCGATGTCGAGCCCGTCCTCGACGCGCTGCTGGAACGGCTCGACGCGTGGCTCTCGGCGCCCGCCGACGCCGCGATGGACGCCTACCGCGCCCGCGACGCGCTCGCCGGCCGGGAGATCGCATGGAGCGGCGGCCACGGCACCGCGCTCGGCGTCGCCGACGACGGCCGGCTGCGCGTGCGGCCGGCGGGCGGCGGCCCGGACGAGGAACTGCTGCTCGACGCCGGCGAGGTCCACCTGGGGACCCAGAGCTGAGCTACTCGACTCTGGCGGCGGGTCTGCGTCTGCGCGGCGCGCGTCTTCTGGTCACCGGCGCGTCGTCGGCAGCCATCAGCTCGAGTGCCTGCTGCGCGCCGGCGGCGTCGCCGGCGCCGTTGCCGGCGGGGGCGCGTCTGCGTGCCGTGCCGCGTCTGCGTGCCGGCTGCTCCGGCGGCGTCTCGGCGTCGTGCGCAAGCGCCTCGGCGACGGCCTCTTCGACGTCTTCGCGTTCCGCGGCCGGCAGCGGCGGCGCCTCGACCAGATCATGGTCGTCGAGCGCCTCGTCGTACGCCTCCTCGGCGACCTCGGGCGTGGGGCCGTCGTCGTCGTCCAGCTCGTCGTCCAGCTCCAGCTCGTCCTCCGACAGCGCGCCCCCCGCGACGGCCAGGCCCTCGGTGACGCCCTCCTTCGCGCCCTTGCGGCGGCGGCGCGCGCCACGCCCGCGACGCCCTCTCGGGAAGTTGCGCAACAGCTCGCGCGCGAGCGCGCTCGGCTTGCGCGCCATCCGCGTACGCGCCCCGCGCAGCGCCTCCTCGGCCTCCGGCGTATGCGCCAGCGCGGCCGCCAGCAGCGCGGCGCTGAGCCGCCTGTCCTGTCTGCGCGCCGCGTGCACGAGCCGCCGCGCGTTGCGCGCATGCGCGCCGCCGGAGGAGTTGACGAGCAGGCCGAGCAGCCGCTTGGTCTCCGGCCAGCGCTGCACCGCGTACTCCTCGTGCACCTCACGCGTGTACTCGGCCATCCGCCATATCCAGGCATTGGCCTGATCCCTACGGCCTATGCGCTTCTCGGCGAGCGCCTGCAGCATGATCTTCACGCCCTCACGCCGCTCGTCGCGCGGCCATACGGCCATGATGTCGACCGCCGTGTCGAACGCCTCGGCGTCCCGCGCGGCGGCGATTTCCTGCAACGCCCGCAGGCGCAGCTGCGCGTTGCGGTTGCGCTGCACGGCGGTGACCAGGAAGCGGCGCTTGAGCTCGCCCTGACGGTCGAAGTGCAGCATCGCCTTCGCGCGCCGCCAGCCGTTTGGCGCCACGCGGGCGCCGGCCAGCGCCGCCCACACGTGCTGCTCGCCGTAGTCGAGATGCTCGACGGCGATCCGCCACAGCTCGCGCTCGAAGACCTCCGCGCGGCGATCCGGATCGGGCGTCACCGGCAGCACGCGCCGCTCGACCCGCACGCGCCGGCCACGACCGCGGCGCACCGGGCCGACGACGATCGCGCCGCCGCGGTAGACGTCGCGGTCGAGCAGCGAGTGCAGCGTCACGACCGGGTCGTCGTGCGTCGTCGCGGGGTGGACGAAGTCCACGACGATGCCCGCCTCCTTGCCCGGATGGCGGCGCGTCACGCGCCCGACGCGCTGCTGGTAGATGCGCTTCGAGGCGGTCGGCGCGAGGTGCATGCAGACGGTCGCGCGCGGGCTGTTCCAGCCCTCGGCCAGGAGCTGGGCGTTGATCAGGACGTCGATGCTGCTTCGCTCGTACTCGGCGAGGATGCGTGCCAGCTCGCGCTTGGGCGTCTCGCCGGAGACCGCCTGGGCTCTCAGGCCCACGTCGCGGAACGCCTGCGCGACGTTGTACGCGTGCCGGACGCCGGCGGTGTAGACGACGCCGGGCACGCCGTTGAAGCGCGTCTTGTAGAGGTCGGCGATCGCGAGGTTGAACGGAAGCTGATCCAGCAGCTCGGCCAGCAGGTCCTGGTCGAACTCGGTGTCCACCTCGCCCCGCCGCAGAGGAACCTTCGCGATCGTCCGCACCCCCGGCCCCGGCGGTATCCGGATGCACCGCAACGGCGAGATCACGCCGCGCCGCGCCGCCTGCGCGAGATCGAAGCGCGATGTCTGCGTCGGGAACAGGTCGGTGACGTGGCGGGCGATCAGCGCGCCCGTCGCGGTCATGCCGATGAAGACGGGCCCGTCCCATCGGCGGATCGAGGCGGACGTCTTCTCGCCGAGCGCGGTGTGCGCCTCGTCGCAGATGACGATCGAGTACGCGTCGGAGACCTGGCCGGCGTTGCGGACGAACCACTGGTAGGTCTCGACCGTGACCGGCCCATTGGCGCTGTCCTGCCCGGCGAGCAGCGGAGCGGCGATGCGTCTGCCGTAGCCGCGCTCCCGCAGCTCACCGTGGAACTGGTCGACGAGGTTGCGGCGGTGGGTGAGGATCAGGATCCCGCCGGTCCGCGAAGCCTCGACGAAGCCGAGCGCGGCGACGGTCTTGCCGGCGCCGGTCGCGTGCTCGAACCAGAAGCGCTTGGCGGCGTTCGGGTCCTCGGGCTGCTCGGCGAGCTGGACGTCGTCGTCGTCATCGCTCGGCTCGTCCTGCCAGTCCTGCGGCTCCTCGTCCGGTTCGCCCTCTTCCTCGTCGAACGCCTCCTCGCCGGGGATCGCGGACGAGGCGAGCTCGGCCGGCTCCTCCGTGGGCACGCGCCCGTTCCCGTTGGAGCCGGTGCCGTTCGCAGACCGGCTCTGCACCTCCGCCATCAGCGCGGTCAGCGTGCCCGACAACGCGTCGACCTGATGCGGGTTGAGCAGCGTGTCGTCGGCGAGCCGCGGCTCGTCCTCGCTGAGCAGCCGCTCGAGCCCGAGCAGCAGCGAGTACTCCCGCCGCCATGCGACCGACGGGACGCTCAGGCCGGCGTCGAGCTCGGCGAGCGCGGCGTCGAGCGCGCGCCGGCGAGCGCTGCCGGACGCGAGCGCGTCCTCCGGCAGCTCGCCCTCGTGGACGAAGCGCTCGCGTGTGAAGCGCTCCGCGCGTCTGAGCGCGCCAGCATCTGGAAGGGGCGTTGGATCAGCCATAGACGGCTAGCAGGGGTTCCCTGTGCGTGGACGTGGCCTCTGCGATGAGGAGCCGCGGTGCAGCAGTTGAGCGGCTCAGGAGGTCCGGCGCTCGCCGGGCATGGGGAGAACTCTCACCAGCGTTTCCCCGTCCAACACAGGAGGATAGCCACATTGAATCAGATAGAACGGGGGAATCGCGCGATCTGCCAAGCTTCGGCTCATGCGCGCCACCTTCGCCGCAGCCCGCGCATGCGCCGTTCTCGCGACTGCTGCCGTGGCGACGAGCGGGTGCGGATCGCAGGAGCCGCACGTCAGCTCCCCCACACCGGCGCAGGCGCGCACCGAGCTGGCCGGATCGCCGGCCACGCTCGCGGCGCTGCATCGCCAGGCGTCGGAGCTGCTCGGCGGCGGGCTGTCCGCCTACCGTGCACGCCTGGCGACGCTCACAGGACGGGCGGTCGTCGTGAACGCGTGGGGATCGTGGTGCCCGCCGTGCCGGCTGGAGATGCCGTACTTCGCGCGCCTGTCGGTGAGGCTCGGCAGACAGGTCGCGTTCCTCGGCGTCAATGTCGAGGACCCGACGGACAGAGCGCGTGCGTTCCTGCGCGGTCACTACGTCCCCTACCCCAGCTACGTGGACCAGCACTACGCGATCGCGGACGCGATCGGCGTGCGCGTCGGCCTGCCGACGACGGTCTTCTACAAGCCCGACGGCAGCGTGGCGTTCGTCCATCAGGGCCAGTACGCGAGCGAGGCCGCGCTCGCCGCGGACATCAGGCGCTACGCGAGGGCCGCGTGAGCGTCGAGATCCGCCGCGCCGGCGGGCCGGCCGAGCTCGACGCGCTGCTGGACCTGCGCCACCGCGTCTTCTGCGTCGAGCAGGGCGTGCCGAAGCACGAGGAGATCGACGGGCGCGACGGGGACGCGGTCCATCTCGTCGCGGTGCGGGACGGGCGCGTGGTCGGCACCTGCCGGCTGCTGTTCGTCGACCGCACCGTGCAGCTGAGCCGGCTCGCGGTCGCGGCCGACGTCCGTCGCCAGGGGATCGCGAGCGCGCTGCTGCGCGAGGCCGACCACGAGGCCAAGGCCGCCCGCGCGAAGCGGATCGTGCTGCACGCGCAGACGTACGCGCGCGAGCTGTACGCCGCCGACGGCTACGAGGAGCGCGGCCGCACGTTCGTCGAGGCGGGCATCGAGCACGTCGCGATGGAGAAGCGCCTGTGAGCGAGGTGCGGGTCGACCCGCTGACCGGGCTGCGGGCGATCGTCGCGGGCGAGCGGGCCAACCGGCCGAACGCGGGGCTGTCGGCGGATCCAAGCCCGCCGCTCGACCCCGCCGGGGATCCGTTCGCGGAGGGGCACGAGCAGATGACGCCGCCGGAGGTCTACGCGCTGCGCGAGAACGGAGACGGACCCGCCCGTCCGGACACGCCGGGCTGGAAGGTGCGCGTCGTGCCGAACCTGTACCCCGCGCTGGGCTCGGGCGGCGAGCCGCCCGAGCCGGACGCGGCGCCCGACCTCTTCACCGCGCTGCCCGCGCACGGGGCGCACGAGGTGATCGTGAACGCGCCGCAGTCGGTGAGCGCGCTGGCCGAGCTGCCGGCGCCGCAGGTGGGGGTCGCGATGGACGTGTGGCGCGAGCGGATGCGCGCGCATGCCGACGCCGCGTACGTGCACGTGCTCGTCAACGAGCGGCGGGAGGCGGGGGCGTCGCTGCCGCACACGCACGCGCAGCTCTACGCGCTCGACTTCGTGCCGGCGGCGGTCGCGCGCGAGCGGGAGCGCTTCTCCGCCTACGCGACGCGAACGATGGGCGGGAACCTGCTCGCCGACCTCGTGCAGGAGGAGGTGCGCCGGCGAGAGCGGATCGTCGCGATCGACGACGAGGCCGTGGCGCTGGCGCCGTACGGGTCGCGGCTGCCCTACCAGCTGATGGTCGCGCCGCGGCGGCCGCGCGCGCGCTTCGAGGACGACGGCCCGACGGGCGCCGCGCTGCTGCACGACGTGCTCGGGCGGCTGGCGCGGCGTCTGGGCGCCAACCCGCCGCTGAACCTGTGGGTGCGCACCGCGCCGCGCGGCGCCGACGCGTTCTGCTGGCGGATCGACGTGCTGCCGCGCCTGACGCATCTGGCCGGGCTGGAGCTGGGAACCGGCCTGCACCTCAACATCGTCGCGCCCGAGCGCGCGGCGGCGGAGCTGCGCGAGGCGTAGCCGCCGTGCGGGCGCTCGTCCAGCGCGTCGCGCGCGCGAGCGTGCGCGTCGACGGCGAGGTCGTCGGGGAGATCGGCCCCGGCCTGCTCGTCCTGCTCGGCGTCACGCACGACGACACGCCGGCCGCCGCCGACAAGCTCGCCGCGAAGCTGCGCGCGCTGCGGATCTTCCCCGACGCGGACGGCCGCATGAACGAGCCGCTCGGCCCCGACCGCGCGGTCCTCTGCATCAGCCAGTTCACGCTCTACGGCGACGCCCGCAAGGGCAACCGCCCCAGCTATGTCGCGGCAGCCCCGCCCGGCTTGGCCGAGCCGCTCTACGAACGCGTCTGCGACGCGCTCGACGCCCAACGCGGCGTCTTCGGCGCGCACATGCAGGTCGAGCTGGTGAACGACGGGCCGGTGACGTTGCTCGTCGAAGTGTGACGGCGAGCGCTCGAAATGCCGCCTGGGAAACAGGTTCCAGTGGGTACGCTGTCTTCGATCAGGCGAGCAAGCGGGATCAGAACATTGCGATGACCGAGTACCGCACGATCTACGAGCAGGGCCGCGACGGCTGGTGGGCGTATGTGCCCGACCTTCCGGGCTGCACCGCCTTCGGCGAGACGCGCGACGCGGCCGAGCGCAACGCGCGCGAGGCGATCGCGGCGCACATCGCGTTGCTGCGGGAGACAGGCCACCCGGTGCCCGAGCCGAGCCAGACGGCAGCCTGACGGCACTGCCTGCGGAGACGGCAGCCGCGGGGTGGGCGATAGTCTCCCGCCCGCGATGCCGCCGACCGACCGCTTCGTGATCCGCTTCGCCGCGGAGCCGCCGCAGGATGCGCTGCCGTATGGGCGCTGGGCGGGCACGCTGCGCGGGCACTTCCTCGCCGCCGCCGGCGAGATCGACGCGGACGGCGAGGACCTGGGCGAGGCCGGCGAGATCGCCTGGTTCCCCGATCGCACCTACGCCGGGCGCACGTACGTTCCGGCGACCGCGCGCACGACGACCGGCTTCGAGCTGTTCGGCTTCGTCTCGTTCGCCGAGGGCGAGGACGGCGCCCCCGACCACTTCGTCGCGCGCGCCGACTTCACGAGCGAGACTGCGGACGACAACCCCGACTGGACGATCGACCTCAACGAGGAGGTGATCGGCCGCTGGCGCGGGGAGCAGGGCAGAAGCGCCGACGTCACGCTCATCTGGGGGACGCCGATGGTCGAGCACGGCGCGCTCGTGACGGCGGAGCTGGCGGACCTCGCGGTCGACCAGTGCGCGCTGGTGGACGAGCGCTTCACGCTCGTGGCGCCGGACGCCTATCGCGGCGACTACCTCGACGTGAAGCTGTTCTCGGCGCGCGGGCAGGAGCTCGCGCGCGAGTCGCTCTACGTCGAAGACGACGACGAGGACTGAGGCGGCTCCGGGGCCGGCCCGCTCGGAGCCGGACCGGGGATGCGCGGCACGGCCGCCAGCAGCTCGCGCGTGTAGTCGGCTCTCGGCGCCGCGTACAGCTCCTCCACCGGCGCGACCTCGACGAGCCGGCCCTCGCGCATCACCGCGACGCGGTCGCACATATGGCGCACGACGGCGAGGTCGTGGGCGATCAACACGAGCGTCAGCCCGAGGTCGCGGCGGAGGTCGCGCAGCAGCGTGAGGATCTGCGCCTGGATCGAGACGTCGAGCGCGGAGACGGGCTCGTCCGCGACCAGCAGCTCCGGCCCGAGCGCGATCGCGCGCGCGATCCCGACGCGCTGGCGCATGCCGCCCGACAGCTCGTGCGGATACCGGTTCGCCGCCGCCGCGCCCAAGCCGACCTGTTCGAGCAGCTCGGCGACGCGACGCGCGCGCTCCGCGCGCTCGGGCAGCAGCCCGTGAATCGCGAACGGATCCGCCACGGCCGCGCCGACCGTCTTGCGCGGATTCAGGGAGCCGGCCGGGTCCTGGAAGACCAGCTGCCGCGCTCGCCGCAGCGCGTGCAGCCGCGCACCGCGGACGCGGGTGACGTCCTCGCCCCGCCAGCGCACGACGCCCCCCGTCGGGTCGAGCAGGTTCAACAGGATGCGCGCCAGCGTCGACTTGCCGGAGCCGGTCTCGCCGACGATCCCGAGCGACTCGCCCTCGTGCACCGCGAGCGTCACGTCGTCGACCGCCGCCACCTCGCCGACGCGCCGGCGCAAGACGACCCCGCGCGTCAAGGGAAAGCGCTTGACGAGCTGCTCGACCTCCGCGAGCGGCGCGCTCATCGCACCGACTCCGCGGCCAGCCCAGCCCACAGCGCCCGCCGCTCGGCCTCCGGCAGCAGGCATGCGACGCGATGCTCCGGCGCGCCGTTCACGGGCTGCAACTCCGGGTCGACCTGTCGATGCCGCTCGCGCACGTACGCGCAGCGCGGGTGGAAGCGGCAGCCGGACGGCGGACCGATCAGCGACGGCGGCTTGCCGGGGATCGGCACGAGCGCGGATCCGGCGGGCGCGTCGAGCCGCGGCATCGCGCGCAGCAGTCCCCACGTGTACGGATGCTGCGGCGTGGCGAACAGCTCGGCCGCGGGCGCCTGCTCGACGATCCGGCCGGCGTACATCACGGCGACCTCGTCGGCGGTCTCGGCGACGACGCCGAGGTCGTGCGTGATCAGGACCATCGCCATTCCCAGCTCGTCGCGCAGACGGCGCAGCAGCGCGAGGATCTGCCGCTGGACGGTCACGTCGAGCGCGGTCGTCGGCTCGTCGGCGATCAGCACGCGCGGCTCGTTCGCGATCGCCATCGCGATCAGCGCGCGCTGGCGCATCCCGCCCGACAGTTCATGCGGGTAGGCGTCGACGCGCCTCCGGGGGTCCTGGATCGCGACCTGGTCGAGCAGCTCGATCGCGCGGGCGCGGGCCGCCGCGCGCGAGAGGCCCCGTGCGCCCGCGTGCGCCCGCAGCGCCTCGGAGATCTGGTCGCCGACGCGGATCAGCGGGTGCAGCGCCGACAGCGGGTCCTGGAAGACCATCGCGATCGTCGCGCCGCGCAGGCCACGCAGGCGCTCCGCGGACGCCTCCAGCACGTCCTCGCCGTCGAGCAGCACGCGCCCCGACGTCCGCACGCGCGGGCCGCGCACCAGCCCCATCGCGCTCGTCGCGGCGACCGTCTTGCCGGAGCCGGACTCGCCGACGATCCCGAGCGTGCGGCCCGGCGCGACCGCGAACGAGACGCCGTCGACCGCCTGCACGGTCCCGTCGCGCGTGTCGAACGCGACATGCAGGTCCTCGACGCGCAGGAGCGCGCTCACGTCTCGCGCACCCGTGGGTCGAGGTACGCGTAGGCGACGTCCACCAGGATGTTCGCCACGATCACGAAGATCGCCGCCAGCAGCACCGTCCCCTGGATCAGCGGATAGTCGGCGTGCGTGATCGCGTCGTAGTTGAGGCGGCCGATGCCGGGGATCCCGAACACCGTCTCGGTCAGGACCGCGCCGCCGAGCAGCAGGCCGACGTCGAGCCCGGCGAGCGTCACCAACGGCGTCACCGCCGCGCGCAGGCCGTGACGCCAGACGACGCGCCGCTCGCTCAACCCGTTGGCCCGAGCCGTGCGCACGTAGTCCTCGGACAGCACCTCGATCATGTTGCCGCGCAGCAGCCGCGCGTAGACGGCCGCGAACGTGGAGGCGAGCACGAGCCACGGCAGGATCAGCGAGGTGAGCCACTTCCACGGGTCGTGCGTGAACGGCACGTAGCTGCCGGCGCCCGGCAGCAGCGGGAGCTTGCCGATGTCGTTCGCGAACAGGTAGAGCGCCACGAGCCCGAGCCAGTAGACGGGCATCGAGACGCCCAGCAGCGCGCCGCCGGTCGTCAGCTTGTCGACCCACGTGCCGCGCCGCACCGCGGAGACGACGCCGAGCGGGACCGCCGCGAGCAGCCAGATGACGACCGCACCGAGCGTGAGCGAGATCGTCGCCGGCAGGCGATCGAGCAGCAGCGAGCCGACCGACGCGCCGCTGAAGTAGCTGTAGCCGAGGTCGGCGTGCAGGACGAGGTGCTTGAGAAAGGTCCAGTACTGCACCGTCAGCGGCTTGTCGAGTCCGAGCGAGACGCGGATCTGGTGCAGCGTCGCCGGCGACGCGTCGCGCCCGGCCCGCAGCTGCGCCGGGTCGGCCGACGGCAGCACGTAGAAGATCGCGAACGTGAGCAGGCTCACGAGCACGAGCAGCACGACGCCCCACAGCACGCGGCGGAGGATGTAGGCGGCCAAGGTCTCCTCTGATTCGCCCCCGGCCGCCTGCTTCCCTACCGGACCGCCATCACTTCAGCGACGTGTACGCGAAGTCGCAGTGGCCCTGGTTCCACAGCTCCGGGACGCAGCGCACGTTCGCCGCGAAGATGTTCGGCTGTCTGTCCCACAGCCACGGGATCGCGGCCGCCGTCGCGGTGATCATTCTGTCGATCGTCCCCCAAGCGTTCGCGCGCTGCTGGGTGCCGACCGTCAGCTCGGCTCTCGCCATCGCTCTGTTGATCGCGGGATCGTTGAGCTGCGGCCAGTTCGGGTTGTTCTCGGGGAAGATGTCGTTTCCGTTGAAGGCGACGTCGAGGACCGTCTGCGGGTCGGCGAAGTCGCGGATCCAGCCGACGTTCGGGCACGCCTGCACTCTCGCCTTCGGCAGCCCGCAGAAGCGCGCGTACATGACCGTGCTGTCGACGAGCTTGAGCGTCGTCTTGAAGCCGAGGTCCTGCAGCGCCTGCTGGAAGATCTGCGCGTCGTCGCTGTCGGGAGCGCCCGCGAGGCCGACGATCTGGACGGTCTGCCCGCCTGTGTACTTGCCGCTCGGGTAGCCGGCGGCCTTCATGTATCTGGCCGCGAGCGCTCTGTCGCCCTGCGGGTTGGCGAGGAAGTCGACGCCCGTCCCCTGCTGCCCGCCGGCCTGCTCGAAGCCGAGCACGCCCGGGTAGAGGAAGTGCGAGCCGCTGTCGCCGACGACCGCGCCGCCGCGCACCGTCCGCATCTGCTGGCGATCGAGCTCCGCGGCGACGGCCTTGCGCAGATCGGCGTCGTCGAACGGCGCGATCGCGGTGTTCAGCGCCGCGTAGTTCGTCCCTGCGCCGGGTGAGAAGTAGATCTGGCTGCGGTTGTGCAGGTAGGCGCGCTTGACGAGCTCGGGCGTCGGCGAGTCGGCCAGCACGAGGCCTCTGCCGGCGAGCACCTGCCGACCGGAGACGGTCGGCGAGCCGCCGATCTCGATCGTGATCGCGTTGAGGTAGGCCGGGCGCTTGTCGCCGCCCGCGCTCCAGCTCGGGTTGCGCACGAGTCTGACGCTGCGGCCGGGGACGTAGCCCGTGCCGAGCACTCTGCCGCCTCTGTCCGCCGCGTACATGTACGGACCGGTCGAGACGACGTTGTTGGCGTAGGTCGACGGCGCCTTCGCATCGAACGGCTTCGCGTACTCCGGCGGGACCGGCGCATCGAGCGGCAGCACGGTTGCCTGCGCCAGCAGGGAGGCGGTCGGGCGCGTGAGCTTGAAGACGATCGTGTGGTCGTCGGGCGTCTGGATGCCGGGGATCGGGCCACCTGTGGCTCTGTCCGCCCCGACGATATCTCCGTAGTAGGTGCTCGCGTACGGGTTGGCGACGTGCGGGTTGAAGCCGCGCTCGATCGCGTACGCAACGTCTCTCGACGTCACCTCGCGGTTCACCGGCGGACCGAACCGCACGCCGCTGCGGATCTTCACCGTGAGCGTCCTGCCGTCAGGCGATATCTGCGGAGGCCCGGCGGCGAGGTCGGGCGCGATGTTCGACGGGTCGTTCGGCGCGTAGGTGTAGAGCGTGCGCTCGGTCGCGGCGAGTACGTTCAGGTCGAGGCTCGCATAGGTGATCCCCGGGTCGAGGCTCGCCATGTCCTGACTGGTGAGGACGGTGAGCGAGCCTCCACGATGGCCGCCGGCCCCATTGTCCGCCGACGCGCCCGTTCCCCCCGTGGTGGTGCTCGAACCGCACGCGCTCAGCGCGATCGCGGCGGCAATGCAGAGCGAGACAAGGGAAAGCGCGCGGTTGGCGGATCGGCGCATAAGGGGTCCTTTCGGGAGGTGAGACGGGGGAGTCACTTCGGGGTTCACCGTTCAGTTCTCGGGTCGAGTGCGTCACGCAAGCCGTCACCCAGCAAGTTGAAGGCAAGCACGGTAAGCAGGAGCGCTGCGCCGGGAAAGACCATGTACCACCACTGCGTGTCGAAGTTGTCGGCTGCATCGGCGAGCATCCAGCCCCAGCTCGCGGTCGGCGGAGCGACGCCGACGCCGAGGAACGAGAGGGCCGCCTCGAGCAAGATCGTCTGCGGGAGCAGCAGACTTGAGTAGACAATGATCGGTGCGGTGAGGTTTGGGAGGATCTCGCGCAGCACGATGCGGCGATTCGAGGCGCCCAGCGAGCGCGCCGCGACGACGAACTCGCGCTCGCGCAGCGACAGCACCTGCCCGCGCACGATCCGTGCGATCGAGGTCCAGCTGACGAGCGCGACGACCAGGATCACGGTCCGGACGCCGGGCGTGACCGCGCCCGCGACGCACCCGTTGCCGAGCGAGCAGGCGGACGCGATGCCGATGCCGAGCAGCAGCACCGGAAACGACAGGACGACGTCGACGAGGCGCGAGAGCAGCGTGTCGACCCAGCCGCGGTAGTAGCCGGCGAGCAGGCCGACCGTCACGCCGAGCAGCACGGCGACCCCGGTGCCGACGATCCCGACGAGCAGCGACACGCGCGCGCCGTAGACGGTGCGCGAGAAGACGTCGCGCCCGAGCGGGTCGACGCCGAAGATGTGACCCGAGCTGGGCCCGAGCGGCGTGCCGAACGCATCGACCGCGCTGCGGTCCTGCACGTTCGGGCCGGGCGCGCCGGCGAGCTTGACGACGAGCGGCGCGAAGATCGCGATCAGCACGAGCGCGACGATCGTCCCGAGCGCCGCGAGCGCGACCTTGTCCGCGCGCAGGCGAGCCCGGAAGAGCTGCCACGGCGAGCGCGGAAGCGCGGTCTCGAAGGCGCGCTCGACCCGGTCCTCCTGCGCGAGCAGGCCCGGCGCTCCGACGCTCATCGGCCCTCCAGGCGCAGCGTGGTTCGTTCCCGCGTCATCTCGTCATGCTCGTTTCGCCTGCCGAGACGAGTTCGTGCGCGCCACCGCAACTCCTGTCTTGACAGTGAATGCGTAACAGAAACGCAGGTGTACGCAGACACCTGAGACCTAGTTGGCCAGCCAGCCAGGAACGGAGGCAAAAAAAGGTGGGATTCGTGACAGAGGTGCGGCCCTGTCATCCACGGTGCGGCGAGCAGGTCTCGGACGATGGGGCGGCACAGCGCGCGGAAGCGAGCGGCAATGTACCCCGGTCCGCTGTCGCGAGTGCTCACTAAGTTCGGGAAGAACCAAAAAAGGCTCGGATCCCGTCGCCGGGGTCCGAGCCTCGCCCTTAGAGGTTCTTAGACACAAGCACACGTCTCCGCGCCATCAGGCCCGGGACCGCTCGCTCTGGCAGGGACTAATCGTCGTCAAGTTCGCTGCATCCCTTGACGCAGTCGAGGTAATACCGGTGGGCCGTGTTGGTGCAGTCCTTGTGCTCCTCATCGCACGCTTTCCGGTCGTCGTCGTCAGCGGCGAACTCCGTGCACACGTCCCAGGCTCTCATGCACTCGTCCTCGTCATACGACCACGCGTTGCTGCACGTCTCTTCGCAATCGGATCGCGCTCCGTTGACCGGGCTCGTCTGGTGGCCAGGGAAGCGGATCGGCTGATCCGATGGCGATCCCGGCAGGGTCACATGCTCAAGGCCGACGATCCCCCCAATGAGGAGCTCGAGCGCGTGCCGGGTGTCGCGCACGATCATGGGGTTGCGCGTCTGGGTCGACAATGGGCCGCCGCCAGCGTGAAACAGCGAGACCACGCGCGCTTGCTGCAAGGCGTAGCCCTGGTCGGTCATGAGACGGCGCGCGGCCACCCTGTTGGCGCGCAGCGCTGCCCCACTGCCATGCGGGAGGTAGAACCACACCGAGTCGTCGGCAACGAGGTATCCGTAGGGTCCCTGATCCACCGCCAGTGCGGACAACGCCCGATACGTGGCACCGGAAACCTGTTCCGGGTGGTAGGGAAATCGAACGACGGTCACGTCCGCCAGATCCGCTGCTTGGAGAGATCTCCTCATGCAGTCTGTGATCAGCACCTCGCGCAGCCCGTCGGTGAGGAGCCCCGATCCCGCCAGCGGAGCGCCTAGGAGCGAGAAGTACACGGGACCGCGGACCCGCACACCCTGATAGGAAAACGCAGTCGCGACGCTCAACTCGACAGCTTGTCCCGTCGCAAACCGGGCCTGCTCGACCTGGACATGCCATCCAGTGACACTTGCTCGGAGCCCATCGTGGATGCGCTCAATGCGGCGCGGCGCAAACAAGCCACGTCGTACAGGCACTGGAAGCAGGAATCCTCTCGCAGAATCCTGGTATTCACCCGCGCTCCGCGGCGCGGACAACCGGCGCCAGGCCGCGGTATCTCCGGGATCGATTGGGAAGCTGATGAACTCCGACTGGCCAGGCGAGTGGGCCGCCTCACGAGTCGTGGCGACACCCGCGCCGTGGCACGGCAGCCAGAACAAAGAACGCTGAATCATGTGTTGAAGTCCTTTCTTGCGACAGGGCAGGAACGCCCAGCGCATCCAACGCGGCGACTTGCCACGTCAGCAAACAAAAAACGAGCTGGACACCCGTCCGGACCGCCAGCCATCAGCGGCCGGCTCAAGCCCAGAGGGCCGTCAAGCGCGACAGGTGCGGCGTGCCCGACCACGGGCCCGCACCGCTTGCTACTGCTCTGCTCGATAGGGCTCCGTGAAGTTCGTTGGACCTGCGAGGCGCCGCGCATCGCGCAGCGACCAGCACGGACGCCGTCAGGGTCCTTGATTGATCTGAAGCTGTCGGTGGTCTCCAACGAGACCGGGGCAACGAACTACGCGGAAGCGAGCCGCAGAAGAAGAAGAGAAGTAGTGCTAATACAGACGACACGTCCGCGTCATTAATTCCCAACAGGGGCGGCGCCACACGCGCGCTCCTGCTACCTGCGGGTGCGGCCACACCGCCCACGGCAGGTCCCAACGCGGGCGGAACGGCCCGTGCGAGCGCGCCGAGCAGGACGCCTCGTCCGCGGAGCCGGGAGCCGGCTCCACCCGCAACGCAGACGCCAGGTGGCTCGGCGCGCCGCGCCTACCGGTCATCTGTCGGCTAGGGTTATGGTCACGGCCTCCCCCCTTGTGGCCAAAACCCCCACGAAACCGCGCGTATCCGAGCGCATTCATCACCTGACCACGGCACTCGCCGGCGAGCCTGGCGACTGCTCGCGCAGAACATCGCGAATCCCCCAAAGCCCCGGTAGCTCAGCCGGATAGAGCGTTCCCCTCCTAAGGGCTAGGCCGCTGGTGTGGAGGGAGTCGCGCCAGCGCCGATGCGGTCGGCGATCCGGGCGCGCGCGACGAGCGGGTCAGCGCGAGGCCGGCGGCGCTCCGTGGCCATTTCGTGGCCACTACCCGCAGCACGCGAGGCGCTGCGCCGGGGCCGGGCGCGGCTGACCGATGCCGCTCCAGGGGCACGACGCGGCGCCCGTGGGCGCCTCCGTCCAGCTCGCGCGGCACCCGCCCGCCCGGCCACCGCGCGACGCTCCAGGCGAGCCGACGCGCGCACAGCACGCCGGACATGCTCGACCGCGACGTGCGGCTCGCGCAGCAGCTCGCCGACGCGCAGCTCGGGTCGGGCGCGCGCAGCCGGCCGCCGGCTCGACTCGGGCGCGGGAGGGTCGCCCGAGCCGAGCGCGGGGGGGGCGCCTCACCGGATGACGGCGAGGCTGTGCGCGAGCGCGACGCGCTCGGCGTCTTCCCGGCTTCGACGCGACCGCACCGTCGCGTCGTAATCCTCCGGCCCGTAGTAGCAACGGATGTCCCAGCCCTCCGGCTCGTGGACGACCTCGGCCGTGCGGATGCCCAGCTCGGCGGCGTAGTACACGGTCGAGTACGGGCGCCGCGTGACCTCGATGTCGGCTGTCATCGCTGCCGCCCTCATGCGCTCGCGTCCGCGTCGTCGCCGAGCAGTTGCGGAGCGTTCCAATCCAGCCACACGCGCACTACCTCGGTGCAGGCGTCCATGAATGCGACGGTCGCATGCGGATCGAGATCGCCGGTCGTGGCCTCCGGAAACGCTGCCGCGATCGGCTGCCAGAACGCAATCTCGGCGTCCGCCACGGCTGCCCTGATCCGTTGCTCTACAGAAACGTTGTCGGCCATTCGAGCCACCCCCCTTACGCCGCTTGCGGCATGACCGCAAGCTCGTCGTCGTCGGCCGTGGTCTGCTCACGCACCGGAAGCTGCGCCACCAGCTCGCGGCCGGCACGGACGAGCTTGTCGAGGCTGCGCCCGTGATCGCGCTTGATCCGCTGCTTGAGCTGGTTATAGACCTCCATCGTCACCTGATGGTCCGCGTGGCCAACCTGGCTCATCACGAACTCGATGTCGTAGTTGTTGGCGACGAGCGCGCACGAGATATAGGTACGCCGGAGCGTGTGCGGCGTCGTGTGCGGCAGCGGCGGCAAGCCGCGCGCGACCATGTACTCGCTCGCCGCGAGCGCCGCCTCGCGAACCATCCGCCGCAGCTTCCGTTGCGAGACCCGTCCGCCGCGCTCGTTCGGCACGAGGTAGGCGTCGGGACCAGTGGGAAAGCCGAGCCGGCGCAGCATGTCGATGTGTTCCACGACCGCCTCCACCAGCTCGGGCGACATCTCGACCTTGCGAACGCCCGCCTCCGTCTTGGCGTCGGGGATGTCGAAGCGAGCGCCGTCCGGGTCGTGGACGCGCACCTGACCGATGCGCAGCTCTTGAAGCTCGCCGATGCGAACGCCGCTGCGTCCCAGGACCTCGCACACCACGCGACGGCCGAAGTACGGCCGCAGGCGAAGTCCGAGCTTCGTCAAGTGGTAGCTGACCGTCGCCTTCGAGCGACCGATCTTGGCGCCGATGATCGACGGCGAGCGCAACCCGTGTTCGACCGCGCGCACGACGAGCTGCGCGGTTCTGCCGAGCTTCATTGCTCGGACCGCCGCCAACCCCTCGGGCCGGTCCTGCTCGGCGGCAGCGTCCAGCAGGACCGCCAGCTCGTCGTTCTCCAAGAACGTACGGCGCGGCTTCGGGACGGCGAGCTTCATGCGCCGCCCTCGCGCGTTGTTCGTGACGACGTGGCCGTCCTCTCTCGCCTCATCCAAGATCGTCTGAACGATTCGGATGATGCGGCGAATCTGATCCAGCCCGAGGGGCTTCTTTCTACGTCTGCGCTCGTCGCGGATGTCCGCGCCGGCCGCGATCGCCTCCCGCAGTTCGCGCGCCTCGCGGATCAACTTCCCCTTGAAGTCCTCGCACATCTTCTTGGTGATCTCATCGAGTCGGTACGGCCCGAAGACGGGGAGGATGTGGTTTCTAAGAACACCTTCGAGCTGGCGATGCGTCTTGTCGCTGATGCCGCCCTTCTCGCTCAGCGTCCCGTCCCACTTCGCTTGCAGCCACCACGAGGCGTACTCGTGGAACGTCGGGATCTCGCTCGGCTCGTCACTCGGTTCGACGGCGAACACGGGGACGCGGGGCTTCCACACCCCGGCGCGAACACGGGCGATCTCGTTGACCAGCTCGTTCCGCGCCGTCTGCTCCGTCCAGCCACCACCACAGCCGCAGGTGCACAACGGCCGCTCGTGGAGGATGACGCGGGCGCGCTCGCCGTTGACCGGGAAGCGCAGTTGGAACGCACTCGTGTCATCGGCCAGGACAACGATGTCGAAGGAGCCTCGAATGGGACGCGGCATTCACGCCACCCCCTCACCCTCGACGTACCCGCGAACGCCGAGCAGATCGAGCACGCCCGCGTAGTGCAGCAGCTCAACCGAGCAGTAGAGAATCGTGCGCCGCCCTGGCGGGTGAGGCTCCGTCAACACGTCGGCGTCGCCGATGATGTGGCGCTCGCGCGTGTCCTCGTCGTTCGGCAGTTGCGCGCGACTCCAAGCGGTGCGGACCTCGGCGAGCGCGGTCCGCAGAACGTCTCGGACGCTTCTCGCGGGAAGCGTGCGCCGCTTTCCGAGAATCGCGGACGCCTGCTCCGCGAAGGCGTCCAGCTCGGCGGTCGTCAGCGCCTCGATGCGCTGCGCGCCGGCCGACCACTCCGGCTCATGGCCGACCGGCGTTGCGAGCAGCCGCCGCCCAGCAGGGTTGTTACCGTGATCGTCAGGCATCGGGGGTACCTCCCGGTGTCAGGCCGGGTGGTCGGCGTTGCTGCGCCGCCCCCGGCCGCCTATGTTCTGCGGCCGACTGTACGTGGTACGGGATCAGTCGCACAGGGGTCACGCCAGGACGGTGACGCGCGGCTGCGCGGGCGCGTCGTCTCGCGGGCGCGGGCGGCGGCGACGGCGCGGCGGCGGGCGCAAAACGGTCGGCGAGCTGCACGAGATCGAAGCGCAGCCGGCCGTGCTCGCCGTTGAGTCGGAAGCCGCCAAGCTCGCGCTTGTGGGAGTAGATCCAGTCGCGGCGTACGCCGAGCAGGTCCGCGAGCGTGGCCGCGTCGACGAACCGCGCAGCCGGCGCCGAGCGGAGGAGCTGCGCGACCCGCTCGGCGACGAGCTCCGCAAGCTGCGCGCCGTCGTCGGCCAGCAATTCGGCGAGCTGCGCGACCAGCTCGGCGAGCCGCGCTCGTTCGTCGGCGAGCAATTCCGCGAGCGCGAGATCGTCGGCAGCGAGCGTCATCGATGCGCGCCAGTGGTCGAGCCGAGCCAGTCCGCGGGCGTATCCGGGTCGGCGAGCGTGCGGCAGATCGGCGCGAACGGTCCACGAGCCGCGAGGTCTTCGAGCAGGCAGACCGTTATCTCGACCTCGGGCGTGGCGCGCAGCTCGTCGTCCGCGCGCGCGAGGTGCAGCACGTCGTCTCGGCGTCGTTCGAGCGCTGCCCGTTCGAGCTGTCCGTCGAGCACGACGAGCACGCCGGGGAACACCGGATACGAGCGTCGCCACAGCGGCGCCGGCTCGTCGTCGGCTCGCGCCGGATCGGGCGGGGCGAACTCGTAGAGGCGGGCGTACCGCGCGAGCTTCGCGGACAGGTGCTCGACTTGGATCGTCGCCCGGTCCAGCTCAAGCAGCCGGTAGTGATAGGCGCTCGGCCCGTCGTCGTCGTGAAGCTGGTAAGTCAGCAGCGCGTCCGCGATCAGCCGCTCGGCCGGCTGGTGGCCGCGCCGCTCGCTGAGCGGGTGCGCGATCTCGTGGCGCCACGCGAACGGCCCGCACTCGTGACCGAGTGCCCGTGCCGCCCGAACGAACGCGAGGCCCACGTCGTTGACCGCGAGCGTGTGCGCTTGGAGCGGCCCGGCCGCTTGCTCGGGCAGGATGACCTTTCGCCGCTGCTCGGCGCGGCTCGGGATCGTCTCGACGGCATCGGCGCCGCGCTCGGTCAAGTACCACAGGCCGAGCCCACCGGGCGCGCGAGTCACCGCGACCAACCCCACCTGCAGGAGTCGCCCGAGCACCTTCCGCGTCCATCGATCCGATGCGCCGGGCGTGTGCAGCTCGTGTATCTGCACCGTGGAGAGCAGGCGATGTTGGTAGAGGCTTTCGAGGATCGTCACGGTGGACAGGCCGAGCCGCGCGACCGCTACCGGAGGGAGGCGCCGGCGCCCGGTCATCGATCCGCCTCGGGGATGAACGGGCCGGTGGGCGCGCGGCGCTCGCGCGGACGGCGCCGAAGGTGATCGCGGATGCGCTGGTCGTGCTCGTCAAGCACGCGCAGCGTGGCGCCGATCGGCCGGCGGGCGACGGTCCGGTCTATGGCGGCTTCGAGTGCGGCCAGCTCGTCATCGGCGACCGGCTCGGGGTAGAGGTCTTCGAGCGCTACCCCGTGGATGAGGAACGGCGGGCTGGCCTGTCCGGCCAGCGTCACCGAGTCCAAGTACGTGTAGCGCTCGAGACGGGTAATCGCGGCGGGATCGATCATGCCCGCCCACTCACGGGCGATCAGCGCGGCGCCCTTCGCGTTGAGCGCCGCCGTCGCCAGGTGCGAGCGGTTCGTGCTGACGGCGTTCCACGTCTCCGACGTGATGCGCTCGGGGTTCTGGTTGAACAGGAAGCAGCGCATCCCGTACTTCGCCGTCTGCTCCAGCAGCGCGGCGAGGTTGCCCGACGACGCGCCGTCGTAGGTCTGGACCTCATCGAAGAACGCGAAGAACGGCCGGCGCCGGTCGGGCGCCAGCTCGGCGCGCGTCTTCGCGGCGTGCAGGAGGTCATAGACCATGAAGTTGGCGAGCAGCCGGTCGCGCGCCGAGCCGTAGCCGGGGCAGGCGAGCACGATCAGCCCGCGATCCATCGCTGCGCGCGCGTCGTAGCTGGAGGTCGGCGAGCCGAGCAGCGCCGCGACGGCCGGCGCGAGCCGCAGCCGATCGATCAGGTTCGTGACGGGCGTGATCGCTTCCGAGCTGAGGCGCGGGAACCGCTGCGTAAAGAACTCGCGCGTGGCTGGCGCGACGTGCGGCAGCACGGCGGCGCGCCACTCGTCGTTAGCGAGCAGCGTCGGTATCTGGAAGATCGTCGGCGCCAGCTCGGCCGGCAGCCGGGCGGCCAGCTCTACGAGGGCCTTCGTCGCCTGCGTGGTGAGGTTGAGCGCGCGCGTGTTCGTCTCGTCCCAGCGCAGCGCGGAGGCGAACGCATCGACTACGGCGTCCACCTGCGCGTAGGCCGGACGACCGTGGACCGCAAGGAGGTTCCAGCCCGGCTGACAGTCGGCGTGCTCGGCGAGGTTGATCTCGACCACGCGCTCGCGCAGGCCCTCACGCGCGAGGTAGCGCTTGACTCGGGCGATGGCGTCGGCGTGCGGGTCCAAGAAGAAGCAGCCGTGTCCGTTGCGCGCCAGGTGTGCGAACTGCCCCAGCGCCGTCTCCGTCTTGCCGTAGCGCGAGCGCCCGGCCATGTAGGCGAAGAACGTCCCTTCGATCGGCACGCCGACGAAGCGCTCGCCGTCCTCGGTCGCGACCGTGCCGAGCGGCAGCAGCTCGCGTTGACCGCGGAAGGTCGGCAGGCCGGGCGGCGGCGGCGGGATGACCCCGCCCGAGCGCAGCACGTTCGGCGCCGCGCAGGTGACGGTGGGCGGCTTGAGCAAGCCGGCGATCTCCGTCGCGGTCACGACCCGCCGACGCGCGGGACGGAACAGCCCCGTTCGCATCCGCCGGTCGAAGCGCCGCCGCCGCCACGGCATATCGGCGCCCAGGAACACGGCCCCGCCGGGCAGCCGCAGCCCGGACGCTCGAAAGTGGTTCTCGCCGTCCCAGGCGTCGAAGGCGGCGAGCAGCCCGTCGATCGTCAGCTTCGCTCGACCGGCGGAGGTCGAGCGCACGCGAAGCAGAACTTGGATCGCGAACAGCGGCTCGGGCGCGCCGAGCTTCGACGTGAGCGCGCGCTGTCCCGAGCGCCGCTCGACCAGCTCAGCAGGCGCGGCACGGCCACGGCCCCCGCCGTCGAGGTCGAGCACGTCGGCCAGCTCGCGCCGGCCGGGGTCGCCGTGCTGATCGCGGCGAGCGTCGCGCAGCATCCGGCGCCGCAGTCGGCGGCGCCCGGCCGGAGTGAGCGGCAGGAGGTCCACGCACACGCGGCCGTCGTCGCCGTGTTCGGGATGAAGCGACGCGAGGGCGCGCGCAAAGCCGGCGAGCGGGTCGGGGTCGAGCCCGGCCGGGTGAAGCGGCTCGACGCTCGGGCGCGCGAGCACCAGCTCGGCGCGCACGGTCGTCATCGAGCCACGTCCTCGGGATCGGTCGGCGCGATCTCGCGCAGCTCGGCGGCGCCGTACGCGCTCGCCGCCGTGCGCAGCGCCGCGCGCGCGTGCGCGGGCAGCTCGACGACGTAGCGCAGCCGGCCGTCCGCGTCGGTGTCGAGCTGCACGCGCACGGCGCTCGCGGGCGCGTCGAAGAAGCCCGCGAGCAGCCGTCGCGAGCGCACGAGCCCGGCCGCGAAGCGAGCGACCGCCTCGGGCGTCGGCGCGAAGGTGTCCGCCGGAAGGAGCAAGTAGCGAACGCGGTGCCGTAGGGCACGACGGACGACGAGGCGACGGACGAGGAGCAGCGCGACGAGCCCGACCAGGGCAGTACCGGCGAGCACGGGCACGAGCGGGGAGCGCGCCAGCTCGAAGGCAGCGCCCAGCCAGCGCCCCGCGTGAGTTACCACGGTGATGACGAGCAGCGCCCCGGCGGCGAGGAGCAGCGGCAGCACGTCTCTGCGTTCGGAGCCGCGCATTTTGAGTTACCACCCGCTGCGCGGGTAGTTGTCGGAAAACGCGACCGCCTCAAATCGTCTGCTGGACCGGCGATTGCGCGCGGTCGCCGACCAACTCGCCGGAACCACAGGCGGAACCGCAGACGGAACGACAGACGGAACCACAGGCGGAACCGCAGACGGAACCCGCGAGGTCATCTGTCCTCCCGCATCGCGGCTGCCAGCACGCGCCGCGCGACGGGCGGGCAGACGGCGTTTCCAATCTGGCGGAACTGCTGGTGACGCGACCCCTGCCAGGGGTAGTTACGGCGGAAGCCCTGGAGCACCGTCGCCTGCTCCACTGTGACGCGCGCCGCGCGCGTTCCCGAGCGGGAGTCATAGCGGCCGGGCGGATCGGTGGCGTTCGCTTTGTGACCCGGCGGCTGGATGCGACGATCGCCGAGGACCGTCGTCGCCGGCCGTTCGTGAACCCAGATCGGCTGACCGTGCGCGAGGCCGGACGCTACGAGCGTGAACGACGGAAGGTCGATCCCGCGAACGCGCGCGGCGCCTTGCCGTGGGTGCAGACCGGCCGGCGTCGTGCTGTCGGTCGGGATCGGCTCGAACGTCCACGCCCCGCACGAGCAGTCGAGCGTGAAGGCGGGTCGATTCAGCTCGCGGGAGGCGCCGCCCGGGTTTCTGCCATAGCTCGTGTTCGCGTGGGTGCGTGCCACGCCCGGCCGTCTCCAGCCAAGCGCCTTCCCCATGCTGACCCAAGGCCGCAGGTGACGCTCACCCTCGCGGACTTCATGCGGGTTGCGCGGGTTGTACGAGCGATGCGTCGGCGCTGGCAGCTCGACCGGCCCGTCAAGCGACGCGATCAGGAACGCGCGCTTGCGCGTCTGCGCCACGCCGTACTGCTCGGCGCTCAGCACTCCGGCGGTCGCGTGGTAGCCGTGCGTCGCGAGCAGGCCGACGAAGATCGTCCACAGCTCCAGTGCGGGCGGGACTTGTTCGAGCGCGATCCAGCGGGGCCGCAGCGCGAGCGCCCAGCGCAGCGGCTCGACGGTCAGCAGCGAGCGCGGGTCGCGGCAGGCGGTGGCGTGTTCGGCGCGGGTGTCGGCGCCGGCCGCCAGCTCATGCGCGCACGCGATGACGTGCGGCTTGTCGAAGCGGCCAAGGTTCTTCCCGGCGGTCGAGTACGCCTGACACGGCGGCGAGCCGATCAGCCCCCACAGCGGGGCGAACTCCATCGGATCGAGCGCCGCCACGTCGGCGAGCCGGCGAGCGTGGCCGGCCGCCTCGCCGGTCGCGCACGCGAGCTGGTCGAACTCGACGCCGACCGCCTCGTGCCCGAGCTGGCGAAGGCCCTCGTCCCAGCCGCCGGCGCCAGCGAACAGGTCAACGATCCCGCCGCGTCGATCAGCCATGCTGACCCCCGGCGCCGCTCGTCTGGAAGACGTCGATCCAGGTTGGCGGAAAGTAGGTCGTCCGCGGCTGGTTCTCCGGCTCGCCGCTGCTCGCGCTCGTCAACCAGCTCAGGTGCAGGTGCGGCGTCGAGCAGAGGCAGCCGACCGGATCGCCGTGGTTGGGGAAGCCGTTGTAACCGATGAAGCGGAACGGCGGCCTTGCACACGCCGGCGCGACGCCGCTCGCCGCGCACCCCTCCTGCCATCCGAGGTCGTGCGCGAGTCTCAGCGTTCGGTTCCAGTCTCCATCCGCTGGCACGAGATCGGTCGCCGCGCCGAGCGGGTGCTCGCCGCTCAGGCTGTGGATTCCGAAGCAGGCGGTCACCAGCACGCCGTAACGGCGTGCGAGCGCGATCACGTCGGGCACGATCCGCGCGTCGCACTCCTGGGGCGCGAAGCCGGGCGCGACGATGGAGGCGGGCAGGGGCGCGAGACGGCGGGGCGCGCGCAGCTTGACGACCGGGCCGAGCTTGCCCGAGCCAACCAGGAGCCCGTCGCCGCTGCACTCACTCGATGCGACCGGCTGGCTGGCGCCGGTCGCCGGCTCAGCCGCTCTCGGATCGCTCGGGGTCGGCGCGCCGGGACCGTGGAAGCCGTAGCGCACGGCCCGCTGCATGACCTCGTTCGCGTAGTTCGCTACGGCGTCGGCGCAGGCGCCGTAATAGCGACACGCGGCCTCGTGGTACGCGGCGTAGCTGCCGCCGGTCGGCGGCGCGCCCTTGTCGAAGCGCAGCAGCCGCGCCGCCGTGAAGATCGCATCGGCAGGGTCGTTGACATCCGTGCGGCCGTCGCCGTCGCCGTCCGTCTTGAAGCGGTCCCACTCGGTAGGACCCGCCCCTGGACTGCACGGGCTGCCGGGCACGAACGCGATTTGCATAGGCCCGCCGCAGCCCGAGCCGTTGTCGCCCGCGCATGAGCCGTGCCCGCACTCCTGCGCGCCGATGCTGGCGACGAATGTCCAATCGATGTCGAAGCGCCGGCCGGCGCGCTGATAGATCAGGAGCCGAGCCGGCGGGATCTCCGCGACGGCCGCGCGCGACGGCGACGGCCCGGCCGACCCTCCGGTTCCAAGACATCCGAAGCTGCCGCCCCCGAGCGCGAGCACGAACGCGAACATCGCGACGACGACCAAGCCGACAACCACGAGCGGCGCGAGCCACACGACCCGACGCGAGGTGCCGGCGCGGTCGTCGCGGCGCAGCTCGCGCGCGTGCTGGAGCAGTCCGAGCAGCACGCCGCCTCAGTCCTCCCCGAGCTGCACGACGACGGCGCGGCCGGTCGGACGCTGCTCGACCACCAGCTCGACCGGATAGCGCGCGCCGCCGCCGTCCGCGATCGTCGCCGTGAGCACCCACCGGGACCGGCTCGCGAGCTGGTGGCCGCTGAGGGTGACGACGTGCGGATGACGGCGCCGCATCGCTGGCGAGACGCGCGGGGGACGGCTGGCGAGGCTGCGCCCGAGCGCCGAGCTCGCGGCGCGGAACGTCCGCCCGCGCGCATGGCCGTAGAGGTAGGGCAAGTAGTCCTGCAGGAATCGCCGACTGGCAGCAATGACGACCGATGGCGGTCGGATCGGCGCCGCCGCGGTGGGCGGCGGCGGCATCGTCAGCGGGGCCGACGACGTGCTCGCGGGCGACGACGGCGCCGCCGCTCGCTCGTCGCGAGGCGGAGCGACGAGCATCAGCGCCACGGCCGCGAGCAGCAGCACGACGGCGGCGGCGGCGAACGCTCGGCCGCGCTCCCGGTCGGAGATCGGCCGCGCGAGAAGCTGACTCAGACGCTCGCGCATCAGGACGCGCCCTCCGGGTCGCCGTCGAGGGTCGGAGCGCTCGCCGGCTCGACGGGCGCCTCATGCAGTCGGCTCGGCGGCGGCGTCCGTGTCGGCGGCGTCGTGGACGTGCGCGCCGACACAGACCGAGGCGCGCGCTCCGGCCCGTCGTGCAGCCGGCGCGCGTCGTCGGTCAGCGATTGCCGAAGCGGGCTTTCCTGCGCCACGTCCCGGCCGCTGGAGCTGGTGCCGCCGTCGTGCAGCTCGGGCGCGCTTCGCGCAGGCTCCGCGCGCGTCGCGTCGGCCACCGCCGCGCGCGCTCCGGCAGTCGCCGTCGTCGTGCCCGGTCTGCTGCTCGTGCGCGTCGCGCTGGTTCTGCTCGTCGCCGAGCTGGAATCGGGCAGCTCGAGACTTGGGGCGCTGTGCGCGTCGGCCGGCGCGTCGGCGTCGCGCGCGTCGCCGTAGCGCAGCTCGCCGCCGTCGATCGGCTGGCCGGCGGCGTCGCTCGGCTGACGAGCGTCGTCGTGCGGCGGGCCGGCGTCGGCGCCATCGGGGCGCGCAGGATCGGGCGGGCGCGGCGAGCCGTCGCGTCCGCTGGGCGTCGGGCCGGACGGCGCCGGTCCCTCTCCGTCGTCGGAGCGCGGCGGCGGCTCGGGCGCAGCATCGCCGCCGCTGTCTGACGGTCCCCCTCCGCCACGTCGGCGCCCACCGGCAGCGCCGCCGTCGTGACCGCCGCCGCTGCTGCCGCCGGTCGCGGCCTTGGCCTGCCGTTGGGCGAAGCGAGCCGCAACGGCCGCGATCACGGCGGCACGGCCGAGCCCGTCCGACTCGACGCGCCCGTGCCCGGTCGCTACGTGGCTGAGCCCGCCGACGAGCTGCTTGCGCTGGAGGAGAACCGTCCAGTAGAAGACGGCTTGAAGCCCGAACGCGAGCAGCCAGCCGAGATTGGAGGTCGCGTCCGCGAGCGCGCCCGAGACGGTGAGCAGCACCGCGAGAACAAGGCTGTAGACGGCCTTGCGCAGCAGGAAGGAGCCCAAGCGCGAGAGCCATCCGAGAAACCACTCATGGCCGCGTCCGGGGAAGACGCCGACGACGAGCGCGACCGGCGCGAACGCGAGCAGCAGGAGCACGAGCACCTGCGCGAGCACGACGGCGACGGACACGGAGCCGAGCAGCAGAAATGCCCCAAGCTCGCCGACGAAGACGACGACGGCGAGCAGCAGCCGTTGGTACTGGCCGCCCTTTCCCATCGCGTCGGCGGCTGGCTTGTCGGCGTCGCCGAGCTGGTAGCTGCCGTCTGCCTTGGCGGGGTCGGCGTCGGGAAGCTTCCCCGTGTCGCCGTCGTGGAGCGCGTCGTACTCGGCGTTCCGTTCGTCCGTCTCCGGCGCGAAGCGCAGGAAGTGGCTTGCGTACTTGTTGCGGTTGTTGATGCAGACCTTCCCGTCGGCCTGCACCTGCGTTCCGGTGGCGAGCCGTTGCGCGAGCGCGGCGTCGCGGCTGGGGTCGCGCGAGAGCGGCCGGACGGGGACTGAGCGCTGGTCGTCACCCGAGCCGGTGACGCAATGCTCCAGGCCGCCGAAGTTCAAGACGGCCCACGGCTCGTAGACAAGCAGCGAAAAGAGCTGATCGGCGTCGGCCTGCTTGGCCTGCTGCTCGCTTCCGAGGCTTCCGTGGTTCGAGAGCGCGAGGAACGCCGCCGACATCTGGTTTGTCAGGCGGCTGGCCTGACCGATGATCTCCGGGCGCGCGACGAACGCGAGCGCGATCACCACGAACAGGACGGAGAGCCCGAGCGCGCCGGCCGTCTCCGCATACCTCCGGCGCACGAGGGCGTTCCACATCGCCCACAGCCCGGCGAGCAGAATCGCGACGACGAGCCACGGCTCCCCGAACGTGTCGCGGTAGATCGAGCGCACCGCGACGCCGACCGGCGCCAGCGCTCCAGCGCCGCCGGTCGCGCTCGACCCGTTCACGAGATCGAGCGAGAACGCGAACGTAAAGAGGGTGATGAGCGCGTTGGCGAGGAACGCCGTCAGCTCCCACACCAGCTCGGCGAGAAACCAGGCGATCGTCGGCGGGATGCCCGAGACGTCCACGCCCGAGAGCACGCCGGCATCGACCGCCGAGAAGTGGTGATCCAGCGTGTAGTTGCCGAGCGGGTAGGCGTTGGTCAGAGAGCCGCCGGGGAGTTGGGAGGCGGGCGCGACGTTCGAGAGTGCGTCGCTGGCGAGCGCGACCGGGTACGCGAGCAGCACGAACAACACGCCGAGCCCGACGACGACGGCTCGGCGGCGGGTCAGCCGCGGACGCCTCTCGATCAACCCGCGCACGCTCATGCCGCACGCGGGGTCGTGTTGAGCGCGTCGAGCAGGTCCGCGAAGACGAGATCGACTTGCAGCTCGCCGACGCGGCCGTCAAGGTCGCGCATGAGACAGCGGCCCTTGCGGTAGCTGCGCAGCCGGGCGACCAGGCCGCGGTCGGTCGAGTCGAGCCCGATCAGCTCAAGCGCACGCCGCGCCTCCGCATCGGACTCCTGCCCGAAGATCAGGTAAGTGCCGACGAGGTCCGAGAGGTCGCCAAGATCCTCCAGGCGTTGTGTCGCCAGCAGGACCGTCGCGTTGTACGCGCGACCCAGCCGAACAAGTCGATTGACGAGCGAGCGGCCCTGAGTGCTCGTGAGGAGAAACCACGCCTCATCGAGCAGGACGACCTTGTGGCGGGTGCGATCGCCGGAGACGAGCCGCAGCGCGTAGGCGGCGACGAGCGAGAGCGTGGCGACGCTGACGCGCTCCGAGCGTGTGTACGTCTCTCGGCTCGCGCGCGGGTCGGGCAGCGTCAGGCCGGGCGTGCGAATCGTCGTGACCGGCGCCGTCGTGCCGGCGGCGGCGTGCGAGCTGCCGTCGCCGAAGCCGAGCCGCGCGAGCCCGAAGTCGGCGAGCACGTCGAGCGCGTCGGCCGCCTCCTGCGCGGCCGAGGCATCGCTCGTGCGCAGCCGCTCGATCACGGCGAGCGACGACCGCTCGCGCGCGCGTACGGCGTCGCGCACCGCGCGCTGAATCGCGTTCTCCCACGACGGCGGCGGCTCGCGCAGCAGGTCGAGGTAGTACGAGCTGGCCAGCTCCTCGCGCAGATCCTCCAGCCCGATTGCGAGCGGATCGAGCGCGCCGCGATGCTGCTCGGCGCCGGACAGCTCCAGTACGTCGACGCGCCCGGCGAGCTGCGGAACGCGGTCCAATCCGTGATCGGGCTTCGGGTCGAAGTCGATCACCCGCGACCCGCGCCGCTCAGACGCGAACGCGACCAACTCGGCGGCATTCGTCTTGCCGCTCCCGAGCGTGCCCGCGAACAGGACCGCCGACGTGCGCGCCTCCCGGCTCGGGGCGGTCGGGTCGTACTTGACCGGTCGCCCGCCGGCGCCACCGGAGACGCCGATGTAGATGCCGCGCTCGGCGCCGACGCGCTGGGTGCCGAGCGGCATAAGCGCGCCGAACTGCTCGACGGTCAACTGCGACGTGTAGTCGCTGACCGTGCCGCCGTCCGGACGCGGCAGATGATCGAGATACAGCGCCTCTTGGAGCCCTCGCGGACGATGGAGCGTCAGCTCGCCGAACTGGTCGCGCAGCGCCGTGACGCGGCGCTCCAGCTCGATTTCCTCCGGCGCGCCGACCGCGAACCCGAGCGTGCCGAACAGCATCGGCGGGTGGCCCGAGCCTTGGAGGATCGCCTCGTACTCGCGTGCGAGTACGCGATCCTCCTCGGCGAGCAGGCTCACGCCGCGAACGTCACCTTCGATCTGGTCGCGGTGGACCTGCTCGACATCGGTAATTCGGCGGCGGACCTGCGCGAGCGCCTGACGATTTCCGACCCAGCGGAAGTGCCCGACTGCATCGACCGGGAACGGCAGCGCCTCCAAAGGCGCGAACAGGAGCTCCGAGGCCGGGCCGGGGAATTCGGGTGCGTCGGCGAGCGAGCCGAGACACAGCAGCGCTTGATGCGAGTCGCCACGCTCAGCCTCGACGAGCAACCGGGGTGCGCCGCCGCGCGCCTCGCTGACGGGCGCGTTGCAGCAGCGCCAAAGGTCGAATTCGAGCGGCTGATAGGCAATCTCCTCGTCGTCCGTCTCGATGACGAGCGCGTCCGGCTCCCAATAGCGCTCGAGACTTGGCTCGCCGACGCCGCGCAGCTCGACGCGTCGAAGCAGCCACTCGATCTCGCGCGTGCTCGCGCGCTCGCACGCGAGTACGCCGCGCACCTGCTCGAAGCACCGGTGCTCGGCGACCGCGATCGCCTCCAGCTCGGCGCCGGAGATCGGTTGCGCAGCGGCGACCCCGGCCAGGTCTTCGAGTCGGCGCCGCGCACGATCGACGGAGCGCACGACGCCTGCGCCGAATCCACCGGCCGGCGCGTCGCGCAGAGCGACGACGGCGAAGACCTCGGGGACGTGCGAGGCGAGCTGCGCGAGGCGGCGGCGGTGTCCTTCCAGATAGCTCGTAAAGGCCGCCGGGTCCTGCTCGCGTGGATCGAGCAGAACCGCTGTCTCCTGCACATAGCGATCAGCCGGATAGGCGCGCGGGATGCGGTAGATCGAGAAGTCGGAGCCGACGAGCGCGGCGAAGCGCTCCAGCGTTCGGAGCCAGCGCCACTTCTCGGCGGCCGGCAGGAACGGGTACGCGACCGTGCCGAGCTTGTAGACGGCCGCGCGCTCCCCGCCGGGTCCAAGCAGGACGTTCGCGCGGACGTAGCGCAGAGGGAACTTGGCGACCGTCACGGCCGCAGCTCCAGCGTGTGCCCGGCGCGCAGCTCGACGCGCTCGACTCGCGACGTGCGCGAGCTGGTAGGCGCGGGCTTCGATCTCGCCGTCCAGCGCCGAGGCCGAAGCCGCCCGCGTCGGAGCGTCACCGGGCGCGCGAGCCGCACGCGCGCCGGGCCGACGATGCGGGCGCGCCGCAGCTCGGGCGTATGCGTGTCCAACGCGACGGCGACCGCCGCGCCCAGCTCGACGCGCTCGCCGAGCGCGGGTGTCGGGCGCGCGAGCGAGCGCCGCGCCGGCCGCACCTGCAACGCGACCCACGACAGGGAGTAGCGATGCGCCGCGCGCCCGTCCGGCGTCGCCTGCGTGGCGAGCGTGGCGACCAGCGCCGGGAGGACGATCAACCGCAGCGGCCAGTCCACCGTCCCGACGAGCCAGCCGAGCACCTGCACGCCGCCGAACACGGCGCCGCTCGCGACGAGCGCGGTCGAGCGCCCGCCGAGCGTGACGGCGTAGATCGCCGCCACGGCCGCCGCCACCAGGGCGAGAACCAGCGAGCGCGACGAGAGCGCGAGCAGCGTCAGCAGCGCGCCGATCGCGTAGCCGAGCCACCGCAGCGGGACACCGCCGGGCACCGGAAGTCGGTGACCCTCGACTTGATAGATGCGCCGCTCGGGCTTGAAGATCCGCGAGTACGAGCGAATCGGCGCGCGGTCGTCGGCGCTCATCCGAGCACCTGCTGGCCAATCGCCCGAGCGGTGTTCGCGATCTGGTCGGGGCTGAAAACCAGCCACGCGACGACCACGGCCGCCAGCAGGAACACGGCCAGTTCCGAGTACCGCCGGTTAATGAGGAAGACGAGGCCGACGATTGCGACGACGCCGCCATAGATTTGGCCGGCGTAGCCCTTGAGCAGCGTGCCGATGTTTCTGCCAACGTCGTTGCCGGCCGCGAGCGCGTCCGGGACGATCACGAGCAGCGTCGCGACGGCCACGGCGGCGACCAGCGCGGCGAGCACAAGCCCGCGGTGGAGACTGCGCCGGGCGCTCATGCGCTCGGCCCTCCCGCGACCGACTGGACGTACCAGCGATCCCGCTCGATGAGCGTCAGCCGGTAACGCAGGGGGTAAGTCGCCCGGCTGGTGTCATCGCGCACCTGCACGGCGACGCCGACGACGCGGGCGCGCCCGCTGCTCGGCTCGCGGACGATCTCGCCGACCGACACGACGGCCAGCCCGGCCGGCATCGGCGCCACTCGCGATCCTGGCGCGAGGAAGTAGGCGAGAGTGCCCGTGTCGGCACCGCTCAAATAGGCCCGGAGGAAGCGGCCCGCTACATCGCTGATGGCGCCCGCGTCCGGGTCCGTCATCGGCGCCGGCGACTGCGCCGGAGCGCTGCCGCGTGGCGGCGGCGCGCTCAATGACGGCAGGTCGTCCACGACCAGGCCGCCGTCACCATCGCGCGCGACCGGGACCGTCAAGTAGACGGTTCGGCCGTCGCTGAGGAAGGCTGCGACGGTGAGGAGCGCGCGGGATTCGCCCAGGGAGACTTCCCGCGCCACCGTCGCCTGCGCGACCAACGCCCCTGGGCCGCGTGGCGACACGCGTACGGCCGCCAGGTCGCTCAAGCCCGACGCGAGGAACGAATTTACGTCTCGCGCGCGCTGCGCCTCGCGTCTCGGCGCGACGGTGAGATACGCGCGAGCGAACGCGATAGCGAACGCCCGCGCGTCACCGTCCGGGAAGCCGGACAGACGCGAGGCTGACGACGGTCTGTTACTCGTCGTCGGGGTGCTGCTGATGATTGCGCCGAGGCCGCGCACGAAGACGAGCGCGACGCACGCCCACAAAGCCAGCCGCCCAGCCGTCCGCAGCGCGGACGGCTGGCGCACGGCGCGCCGGGGCGCGTTGCCGTCGGGCGTTGAACCCGAACCTGCGCCGCGACTAACAAATGCCTTCACTTACAACGACCTCCGTGTTCACACCAGCCGGGGGGGCTGATTTGGGGGAGGTTTTGTTGTAAGTGGGCTATGTGTGAAGGTCTACAACTACGTAACTACATAGTTGCGTGCCCGCTGGTTAACGACGAAAAGCGGGGACAGCCCGAAGGCCGTCCCCGCTTGCGCCTGCCGTCCCCGTGGACGGCTTAGGTGTCGTTGATGACTTGAGCGGCGATCTGATCCACCATCCAGAGCGCCGTCCAGTCGGCCAGCTCGTAGCGTACGGCGTTGCCCTCCTTCGAGCGCGTCACGAACCCGGCGCCGTACAGAACCGCTAGATGCTTCGAGACGTTCTGATGCGTGGTCGCCGGCAAGCCGTCACAGAGCTGCTGCACTGTTGCGCCTCTGTCGAAAGCATCGAGCAGCACCATGATTCGGACCCGCATTGGTTCGGCGACGATCCGCAGCCAGTTCGTCACGACTTCGACGGTCGCCTCCGGCAGCGAGCGACGATTGCGCGAAGCCGCTTCGGCTGGCGTCGTCATGGCGACGTTCGGTGCTGCGCCAGGTTTGGTTGCCCGCTTCCGTCGCGCGGGTACACTCCCCGCCGTGGGTGCATTCTCTGCCTCCCGCTGAAAACAACTTTGCGGAAGAAACCTTCCGTAATAAAGGTATCCGCGTCTACAACTGCGCAAACACATACTTACTTGCGCAATCGCGCATTTCAGCGCTAACGTGTGAACGCTTGCGCAATCGTTAGTGAAAGAGGACGACTGTGGAAGGCGAAGCAGCAGCGCACTACAGCTCCTACAGCGGCTTTCTGAAGCAGGACCCGCGCCGTCGAGCAGCGCGCGTGCTTGAGATCGGGCACGACTGGCAAGACGACGAGCAGCGCCGCTTCCGGGTCTGCTACTACACGGCGACCGGCGAGCTGACGGCGGAGCGACTGTCGGGTCCGCTCGATCTCGAAGACTTCGAGCGCGGCGTCGAGGGCGTGGCCATCGTCGCCGTCATCCCGTCGCACGACGAGCTAGAGCGGAGGCTCGGCACCTGGCCGATGGTCGAGCGCTGTCAGCCGCGGACGCTCACGCGGCTTCGCGAGCTGGTTCGAGATTCGGCTCCTTGACGCATTCGATGGCTCGCTTGTAGATGTCCAACGGGCGTCTGTCGATGACCTGATAGCACGTTGCGCGGCCCCTTCTTCTGCCTCGGACGATCTGCGCGTCGCGCAGGTATCGAAGGTGTTGCGAGGCGTCGGTGACGCTCACGCCGAGTTCGTCGGCGAGCTGCTGCACGGTCAGCTTGCCGGCCCCCCGCTCCAGCACGTCGATCATCCGAATTCGCACGGGCTGACCAACGACCATCAGAAGCCGGGAAATGGCTTCGGCGTCATCGGTTGAAATGGGACGCAACAGCACGGCTCCTCACCCTCCACTGGCAAGGGGGCGAAGCCGTGTCGAAGATCCTTCTTACGACCTCCTGGGGACTTTCCCGTGCGTCGCTCCACGTCCCCGGCGAGCGCAGCAACCGTGCTTCGCGCCCATATGTATCAATCACCACAAATGATGCCTGGTTCGGCGCCAAATGGCAAACGCCATCGTGTCCTGCGGGCTGAGCCGGCCCCGCCGGCGCCGCCGACCGAGCGCGACATCTGTCCCCCTGCTCCAGTCACAGATGGCGAAAGACCGCCTATAGGCGGTCTAACGTCCCGCTAGCGGTCGCAATCTCCCACTGACGATGGAGGCGCGCCGGCCGCGCTCGACGCGCAGCTCGCGGACGCGCAGCCCAGGCCACAGCTCGGACGCCGACGTGCAGCTCGTCGACGCGCAGCTCGCGACGCACGCGGGACCCAGCCCTCCGACGAGCTCGCGGGTCAGCGGCGGCGGGAACGCGGGCACCGCGCCGCCGCGCCGGCCGTCGCCCGCGTGCCGTTCTGGAACGCGAGGTTCACGCGGAACCGCAGCCCGCGCGACGGGCAGCTCGGGGGAAGCTCGATCCCGTCCGGGTGATACGGGCCGATGCGCGAGGCCGGGTGCGCGTAGTACCGAATCTTTCGCGAGCCGATCTCCAGCCGAAGGTCCGTCAGCGCCACGGTCGCGAGATCGGCTATTGAAGGGATCGCGGGGACGTCGAAGGCGATCGCGCCGCCGAACCGGCCGCGACCGGCGCGCAGTTCGCCGGCATAGACCAAGCGAGCGGCGAACGGGTGTTGTCCGTCCACGAAGACGACGAGGCCGATCCTCCCATCCACCACCGGCCCGGCCAAGATCGTGAGGGTGGCCGTCTCGGGGATCACCTGCCCGTCCGTCAGCCGCACGTCTGCAATCGCGCTCCCGTAGCCCATGACGGCGTTCGGCGAGCATCCCGCGAGGCCGGCGGGGTTCCCGTCCACGAGCACCGCGGCGAACTCAGACGCTGGGCGTCTGCACGTCGCGAGGCCCAATCCGCTCGAGACGAGCCCAAGCCCCCTGGGGAACCACACGACGACCTGGGTCACGGGCGACGACAGCCGCCGCCGTGCATCGACGTGCAGCTCGACGTTCAAGGCGCTGGCCCCACCGAGCCGAGCGCCGGGGTCGAAGCCCGCCGTCAGGCGGACGGGCCTTGTGGCGTTCGCCGACCCACTGGTCAGCAGTAGTCCAACGATCAGCGCGACGACCGCGACGCGACTTCGCGACACGGCCGCGCGCTCGATCCCTCTAGTACGTCAGCCGCGAAGAAGCGTTGACGGTGATGTGCCACGTTCTCCGATTCACCGTGCCGGTGAACGTGCCGCTTCCAGTCGCGTCGGAGAACCGCCCGGTGCCCTTACGCACCGCCAAGCTCCCGCTGAATCTGGCAACCGTCCCAACCGACTGGGGATAGCCGACGACGGTCACGGTCAGCGAGCCGCCACCGTTCGGGTAGAACGTGACGCTGCCGGTCGTCTTGGCCGCGTTGCTGATGTCGAACCGCGCCTTGACGCTACCGGCGAGCGTGCCGGTGGCGGTGCCCCGCTCCTTCAAGACGTTGCCGCGCTTCTTGACCAGCGACAGGTTCGCCGTCGTCCTGACGTTGACCGTCTTCCGCTTGGCTGCGTGCGCGCCGGGCGATGCCACCCCGCCGCCGGTGCCAATAGTGAGAGCAGCGACGACGACCACGACCGCCCACGCTGCATGATGCCGAGCCCGCTTCAACATGACGGCTCCCTTCCCGTTCGCGTCTACGTCTCCCCTGCACGCGAGAGCCTATACGCTCAGATCGGGTTGAGTGGACGGTGACGTTTGCCCGGTCAGCGCATCCACCGAAGCGCCCAGGTGACACGCGCCAGGTCCCGCGCGCTCAGTCTTGACCAGCAGGCTTCCGGCCCGACTCGCGCCAAGGCGCAGATCGACGCCGGCGACACCTGCTCGCCGCCGTCTCGAAAGCAGGTGAGTACGTCGGCGATCGTCACCCAGCCCCATCTACTCACGGCGCGCGAGTCGGCTTTGATGCCGGTCGCCAGTGCCGGAAAGCCATCGGTGCGCCGCAGGAGCCGCGCCGCGAGCTGCACCAGTACCACGTCGCGGCTCCCGATCGCGAGTGCGTCAGCAGCCGCCCGCTCCAGTTCCACGAGGGGCACGCCTAGCGAGGCTTCGTTGAGCACGGCGTCGCGTCGGAGCCACGCCCTCGGGTGCAGCGTGTCGGCGAGCGCGCGCACCTTGCCGACGAGCGCCGGATCTTGTTCGGCGATCTCCTCCCACTCCTCGGGCGATGCGTCGCCGAGCAGTTCGTCCATCTGACGCTCCAGCTCGCGAACGTCGTAGAAGTGCGCCGCCAGCTCGATCAGCTCCCACGCGCGCGCGCCGGACTCCTGCTCAGCTCCGACGCCTCCGTGCGCCCCATCCATCCATCGATCCAT
>DATNAP010000046.1:0-4627 GCA_035572475.1 Conexibacter sp.
GGAGCTGACCCCGGACGAGCAGCGGACCCTCGCGGAGGCGGCGACGCTGCTCGAGCGGCTGCTGGAGGATCCGCCCGGGCCGCGACAAGTCGGCCGCGCGCGCGCCGGGCGCGCGCCGTGACCGGCGCGCTGCGTCCCGCGCTGCGTTCGTTCTCGGTTCCCAACTACCGCCGTTACTTCTTCGGCCAGCTCGTGTCCCTCAGCGGCACCTGGATGCAGGTCGTCGCCGAGACGTGGCTCGTACTGTCGCTCACGCACAGCGGCGTCGCCGTCGGCGTCGGCGCGGCGCTGCAGTTCACGCCGATGCTGCTCGGCGGCGCATGGGGCGGGCTGATCGCCGACCGCTTCGACAAGCGCAAGCTGCTGATCGTCACGCAGACGGCGATGACCCTGCCCGCGCTCACGCTGCTGACGCTCACCGTCACGCACGCGATCGCACTCTGGATGCTCTACCTGCTGATCTTCGCGCGCGGCGCCGTCAACGCGGTCGACAACCCGGCGCGCCAGGCGTTCCTCGTCGAGCTGGTCGGGCCGGAGCGGCTCGTCAACGCGGTCAGCCTCGGCAGCGCGCTCGTCAACAGCGCGCGCACGATCGGCCCCGGGATCGCCGGCATCGTGATCGCGGCGCTCGGCGTCGAGCCGTGCTTCGCGCTCAACGCCGCCTCGTTCGCGGCGATGATCCTCGCGCTGCGCGGGATGGACACGTCCGCGCTGCGCCGCGTCCCGCCGACAGCGCGCAAGCCGCGGCAGGTGCGCAGCGGGCTGGCCTACGTGCGCGCGACGCCGACGCTGTGGATCCCGCTCGCGCTGATGGCGATCGTCGGGACCTTCACGTTCAACTTCCAGGTGCTGCTGCCGCTGCTCGCCTCGTTCGGCTTCCACGCCGGCGCGGGCGCGTACGCGACGCTCACGACCGCGATGGGCCTCGGCGCGATCGCCGGCGCCGTCGCGAACGGCGCACGATCGCGCGTGCGGCCGGCGCTGCTGGCCGGCGCGTCGGCGGCGTTCGGAGCGCTCGTGCTGGCGGCCGCCGCGGCGCCGACGCTCGCGGTCGCGGCGCTCGCGCTCGTCCCGGTCGGCGCCGCCTCGGTCGTGTTCGCGGCGAGCGTCAACTCGTTCCTGCAGCTCGCAGTCGCTCCACACATGCGCGGCCGCGTGATGGCGCTCTACTCGGTCGTGTTCCTCGGCTCGACGCCAATCGGCGGGCCGCTGATGGGCTGGATCGCGGGCGCCGCCGGACCGCGCGCCGCGCTCGCGCTCGGCGGACTCGTCGCGCTCGGCGCGGCAGCCTGGGCGCGCGCGGCGTTCGCGCGGGTCGAAATCTCCGATCCTGCCCCGGTCGCGTAGCGTCGCGAGCAGTTTCTCTAGATCCGCACCGACTGCACGCCCGGAATGCCCTCAAGGTCGCCGTCGCGGGTGTACAGCGGCAGGCCGTGCGTCATGGCAGTCGCGGCGATCAAGCCGTCACCGAGCCCGATGCGGCGACCGAGCATGCGGCGGACGTCGGCGGCGATGCGCCCGTAGTGGACCGCGACGGGCGTGTCCACCGGCAGCACCTCGCAGGTCTCCTCCACGAACCGCAGCGTGTGGAGCCGCTGTGCCAGGACGGCCGGCGAGGCCACGAGCACGCCGTGGTGCAGCCCTGCCACCGTCACCGCTGAGACGACGACCGCCTTGGGCGACTCCTGCACATCGGACGCGTTTAGCTCGCCGCGGGCGAGCGCGATCACGACGGAGGTGTCGAGCAGCGCGGTGCCTACTGCCATCGCTCGAACGGATCGCCGGCGTCGTCCACGAGGCCCTCGCGGACGTCGGCCTCAAAGCGATCGTCGTGTGCGAGGAGGCCATAAAGGCCGGTCGCGAAGCGCTCCCAGCTCGTCACCGGTCTGGCCTGCCGCTCCCGCGTCGGGATGAGATCGGCGACGGGACGCCCGCGCACGGTGATCGTCAGCTCCTCTCCGCGCTCAACGCGCGCGAGGACCTCGCCGGGACTGTTGCGCAGGTCACGCTGAGGCACATGCGTAGCCATCGCCTACGAGTGTAGCGAGAAGCTACAGTCTTGGCGCCCGCCGCTCCTGCTCGCGCAGCTCGCGGCGCTCGCGCACCTGCACCCACGCGAACGCGCCGACGAGCAGGACGCCGACCGCGATCGCCGCGCCCACGCCGACGCGCTCGATCACGTGCACCGCGGCGTCGCCGGCGAAGTAGGCGACGAGGCCGACCGCGCACGCCCACGAGATCCCACCGAGCGCGTTCCAGAGGAAGAACGTGCGGAAGCGCATGTGGTTCATGCCGGCCATCCACGCGGCGGTCACGCGCACGAGCGCCATCCAGCGGCCGAAGAAGACGGCCTTCGTGCCGTGGCGCGCGAAGAAGCGGTCGCCGTAGGCAATCAGCGCGACGCGGCGGCGGTGGAACGGCCCGCGCGGCGCCGTCAGCACGCGCCGGCCCGCCTTGCGGCCGATCCAGTAGCCGATGTTGTCGCCGACGATCGCTGAGACGGCGGCGATCGCGATCACCAGCTCGATCTGCAGCTTGCCCTGGCTCGCGAGCACGCAGGCCAGGACGAGCGCGGTCTCGCCGGGGGACGGGATCCCCATCGACTCGAGGCCGACGAGGGCGGGCAGCAGGTAGCCGAGGCTGCTGCTGACCGTGATCCCGAGGAAGGCGAGGGCCGGCGCGGTCGTCACGGGGTCCCGGCCGTGCTGCGGGCGGGTCCTGTCGCGGCGCGAGGCGATTCCGCGGGCGGGGCCGCGGAATCGTCCTCCGCCACGCCACCCGCCCGATCGGCGTTCGCGGCCCGTGCCGTGGGCGCGGGCGCTGCTCGCTCTCCCTCGATGCCGTCGGTCAGCGCCGCCTGCATGCTTTGCGGCGGCGAGCGCAGGTAGGCCGTCACGAACGTGAGCGAGACGACGCCGATGAACAGCAGCAGCGGGCCCGAGTCGTTGAACAGCGAGCCGGCGATCGAGGCGGCGAGCCCGCCGCCGAGCGCCGCGCGCCAGACGGCGTCGCCGCGGATCGTGTCGTAGACGCGGTCGCGGTGGACGATCGCGTAGGCGACCGCGAGCGCGCACAGGATCGTCAGCAGCGGCCCGTAGCCGCTGCGCATGATCGACCACGCGAGTTCGTAGCGGCGCTCGAACGTGTTGAGCTGGTCGGAGGCGCTGCCGTGCAGCACCGTGCGCGTGAAGTGGCCGTCGCCGCCGGTCGCGAGGTCGAGCGCGGCGAGCGCGGCCAGCCCCGCGAGCGGGGTCACGATCGCGATCCCGATCGCGCGCTTGCTGACGCCGCCGGGCAGCAGCATCAGCGTCGCGACGGCGGCGCCGCCGGCGATCGTGAAGATGCCGCCGACGTCGGCGCCGAGCCGGCCCGAGCCGACGATCCCCGCCAGCACGATCCCGCCGAGCGCGAACGCGAGCGCGTTGGCGCGCGTGCGCCCGCGGTCGCGCAGCAGGGCGGCGAGGCCGACCAGCAGCACGATCGTCAGCGCGATCTCGAGCTCGTTGCCGAGTCCGTAGAAGCGCGAGCCGGAGCGCGGGCTCGGGCCCAGCAGCGAGCGGATGATGAGATAGGAGCGGTTCGCGAGATCGGCCGCGTAGACGAACAGCGCGACGAGCGCCGGGAGCGCGGGGCTGCGCGGCCATGGCAGCACCCGGTCGGTCGCGAGCGCGAGCAGGAACGAGCCGCCGGCGATCAGGAACAGCTCGGCCTGCTCGGTCGGCATCAGCGCACCGCTCAGCAGCAGCACCGACGGGATCCAGATGAGCGCGAGGCCCCCGACGCGCATGCCGAAGCGCACGCCGACGCGGTCGCGCAGGACGCCGCCGAGCAGCACGAGGCCGAGCCACGTGAGCAGGAACGTCTCGAGCGCCGGGATGCGGCGCGGCCCGATCACGCCGAGCCGGCTGTCGAGCTGCTGGAGCGTCTGCGGATCGCGCGCGCCGGCGGTGACGATCGGCTGGCCGCGCACGGCCGAGGACACCGGCCGGCCGAGGTGGCGCAGGATCGTCGGGAGCAGGTCGATCGCGGCGGCGATGCCACCGATGTGCGTCGTCTCGGACGTGAGCCCGGCGTTTGCCGGGCCGAGCCCGGCGATCCCGGCCATCAGGAGCTGCGGAGCGCTTGCCTGCGGCGGGTCCTCGAGCGCGATCAGCAGCTCGCCCGGCCGGCGCGCGGCGATCAGCTGGTCGAGCTGACGGTCGCCGGCGTAGCCGGGCGGCAGCAGCACGACGGCGAGGCGGCGTCTAGCGAGCAGCGCGCTGGCGCGCGCGGCGACGCTGTCGCCGCCACCGAGCGAGACCTCGTCCACGACGCCGGTTTGCGTCGCCGCAGCGACGGCCTCCGTGTTCGGCTGACCGTGGATGCCGGCGTAGCCCGCGCCGCCGGGGACCGAGCCGGCGAGCAGGCCGGGATGGATGTCCGCGGGCGCCGTCTGCGCGCGCGCGAGCGCCGCGAGCCAGTTGACGATCAGGCCGGAGCCGGACGGATGGACGGGGTCGCCGTCGCCGAGCGGCAGCAGGCTCATCTCCGGCGGGTTCTGCGGGTGGTAGGTCCCGCGCGAGGTGCGCGTCCCGGCGGTCATGTCGAGCAGCGCCTGCTGCGGGCTGTAGCCGGACTGCGTCGCGCT